>NZ_BJZU01000128.1 GCF_007992195.1 Methylobacterium oxalidis
GGATCGCGAGTGCTGCGCCGAGTTGAACGTCGGCTTGGAGCGCCGAGTAGACAGAACCCACAGTCGCCATCCTTCATCGACTGCAGAGATACTGCCTGAGTCGAGCTGTGCCGGACCTCTGATCGGCCCGCACGAGGGGGTCCGCTTTCGAAGTTAGAGCAGAGTGGGTCGCTACTCCAAGGGTTGCTTGGCTGACCGAGCCGACCGAACAAACCGGCTAGCTTTGGACCGGGCAGAATGAGAGGATCAGCCAGGACCGGAGGAGCTGGAGATGAGAGAACGACAGAGGCTGAGCGCGGAGTAGGTCGTGCTGAGGCTGTGCCAAATCGAGGTGCAGATGGCGCCGGGCAAGAGCCTGGCTCTCGCTTGGCTGAGGCGGAGATCTCAGAGCGCGGGCTGGCCACTTGGTGTGGTCAGCTATGCGGTTCAGTCGCCAGTGCGGTCCGCAGAGCCTTCCGGTCGGTCTTGCCCACGTTGTTCGTAGGCAAGACCTCGATATAGCGGATCTCGGCAGGCACGTAGATGCGCGCGAGCGAGCCCTTCACGAAGGCCTTGAGAGCGGGCTCGTCGAGTTGCGCGCCCTTCTTCAGGACCACGAAGGCGACCGGCACCTCACCGAGATCGGCATCGGGAGCGCCGACCACGCAGCAGTCGCGGACAGCTGGATGCGTTGCAAGATGCCGCTCGATCAGAGCGGGCGAGATGTTCTCGCCGCCGCGAATGATCACGTCCTTGATGCGACCCGTTATCGAGAGGAAGCCCTCCTCGTCGAAGCGCCCCAAATCGCCTGTCCGCAGCCAGCCATCGACGATTGGCTGCTCCGTGCTCCCGAGATATCCGGCCATGAGGGCGGGCCCCGAGATCCGGATCTCGCCCTCGCTCCCTCTCTCTGCTTCCGCGTTGGTGGCAGGATCGAACAGGCGGACGACCTGGCCGAACAGCACCGTGCCGATCGTGCCGATCTTGCGATGATCGGGCGGGTTCATCGTGGAGGTGCAGGTTGCCTCCGACAGGCCGTAGGAAACGACCAGCGGCACGCCGAAGGCGTCCTCGATCTGCTGATGAAGCGTTGGGGTGATCGGTGCCGAACCACAGCGAAGAAAGCGGAGCGCGGGGAAGCGCTCGCCAGGTGTGAGGTGCGGGAGCATGCGCGCGTAGATCGTCGGAACGCCGGTCATGTAGGTCGGCGCATCGTTGCGAAGCGCCTCGATCGCGGCCTCCGGTCGGAAGCGGTCGTGGAGGATCACGCTGGCGCCGGCGAGGAAAGGGACGATCAGCTGATTGTTGACACCGTTCGTGTGATAGAGCGGCATGACGTGAAGGAGCCTGTCCTGCGGGCTCGTGCCGGTGTGGCGCAGAACCCCGCCCGCGTTGCAGATCAGGCTGCCGTGCCGCAGAACGACACCCTTCGGCCGGCCGGTGCTGCCCGAGGTGAACAGCAGCATCGCGGTGTCGTTGCTGTCGAGGCCGTCATCGATGAAGACGCCGCCGCTGTTCAGGGTGTCCAGACCCCGCACTGCGAGGCTGTGGGGTGACTGATCTGCGAAGCGGTCGATCAGGCTCTCATCGACGACGAGGTAGCGCATCCCGACCGTCTCCGCCTGCTCGGTAACGGCCTCGGACGCGAGCCCGGGCTCGATGAAGCAGACGCAGGCTCCGGCCTGCATCGCGCCGAAGTAGGCGGCGATCGCGGCAACGGTCTTCGGTGCGATGATGCCGACCTTTGCTCCGCGCGCGATGCCCCAATCGTGGCACCCAGCAGCGTAGCCATCGATCAGGCGGCCAAGTTCCGCATAGGTCAAGGTCGCGGGACCGAAGATGGCCGTCCGGCCGGCCTGCGCATGCTGCGCGATCGCCTCTCGCAGGTGTGCGCTGATCGACGTCGTCATGGCCTCGCTCCTCCCATTCTGCGTTTGTGTCAGCGCAGGCGGATCGCCGCGTCGCGTTCGAACTGGCCGTCGGGATCGAGGGCGGCGAGCGCCTCCGCCTCGGCCGGGATCGGTGCCGTCGTCGGCTCTGCGCCGTCAGCCTCGAAGGCGAATCCGGTCCGCGCCCGCACCTCGTCGAGGCTTGCCGCAGGGTGCCAGGAGGCGAGGACGAGGCGCCCGTCGCGCTTCGTGAAGACCGCGATCGGCGTCACCACGCCGTGCATGCCGCCAGAGGCGGTGACGAAGTCGAGGGTCTCGACCAGGGTCCGGCGGGAATGCTCGGTCCGCCACGTGACCGCGCGGCGCGCGGTCGGAAGCATCACGGCGCCGCCGCCGCCGCCCGGCAGGCGCACCTTTGGGGCGTGCCAGTCGCCGATGCAGGAGACGTTGGTGCGCCCGAGCCCGTCGACCTGCGCCGCGCCGAGGAAGCAGAGGTCCATCTGCCCGCGGGTGCAGAGGTCGTAGAAATCTTCGTTGGCGAAGATCGAACGCGACCCTTCCGCCAGCACCGGGTCGGACGATGAGATCGGCACCTTCGAGGGGCTCGGATCCACGCCGCCTGCCACGTTGATGTAGGTGAAGGCGAACGGATAGGCGCGCTTGGCCAGCAGGCAGGCCAGCATCGGCAGCGCCGAGTTGACACCGCTGAAAGTGATCTCGTTCGGCCGGACGAACCGAGCGAGGTTCGTGACGATGTAGGAGAAGCCGGACCACTCAGACATGGGCGGCCTCCCGGGCCTCGGGGGCTGCATCGAGATGGGCCCGGAGCACGCCGGCGGCGTCCTCCATGTAGGCCTCGACGGCTAGGTAATCGACTTCGTAGTGCGGCCAGCAGGAGCCGGGCCAGGCACCGTTCGGGACGATGCTGACCGCCTCGACAAGGAAGTGGGGCACCAGCGTCAGTTCGGGCTGATCGCGAAACGACGCGCTCGACGCGACCCGCTCGGCGACGACGAGGACCCGCTTGGCGGACCGGGTCATGATGCGGTCCCAATGCGAGGTGCCGTAGACGCGCACGTCCCCCTCCTCGCTGACCTCGTTGGCCTGGATGACGGCGAAGTCTGGGGTGATCCGCGGGATGACGTAGACCGTCTCGCCGCCGCCGTAGGGATCCTCGACCGTTTTCCAGCCGTTCAGCGCGGGCAGGTCCGAGCCGTGGATGCCGCCGCAGGGCATGAAGGGCACGCCGAAGGCCGCCGCCCGCAGCCCCGCGGTGAGGCTCGCGCAGGCGTGCTCTTCCAGGCGGATCCGGCCGGTCTCGACCGCGCGCCGATACCAGGGCGCGAGACCGAAATTGCCCTCCATCGCGACGATGCCGGCGCGCGCCCGGCTCAGGGCCCCGGCCCGGCAGAGAATGTCGATGTCGTAGCCGGGCGACTGCTTGATCACCTCGAGGTCCTTCCGCCCCTGGCGGATCAACTCGCGCACGAGGGCGAAGGGGCCGCGGTGCAGGAAGCTGCCGCCGAGGGCGAGGGAGCTGCCGTCGGCCACGCGGGCGGCGAGTTCCTCGAGGGGGACGATTTTCGATGTGCCGAGACTCACGGGCGCTTCTCCCGATGCAACAGTGTTCAGGCGCGGTAGGCGCGGATGCGCTCCTTCAGCCCTGGACGGGCGGCGGAGGTCACGAGATCGGCGAGGTCCTGCGCCCGCGTATCGGCCGCGGTCGCACCGTGGAGGGCTGCGGCCGCCTCGGGCGAGAGTCGGTTGGCCGCCTCCGCAGCGTTCGCGATAGCCTCCGGCCATTCCGCGGTCGGGACGCGCGCCGTCAGGAAGCCGTCCGCCAGCGCCTCCTCCGCGTCGAAGACAATGACGTCGCCCAGGACGATGCGGGCGCGGGATCCGCCGACGCGCTCGGCGTAGCGGCGGGTGCCGAGCACGAGGCCGAAGGCGAGCCCCGGCATCCGGAAGGTCGCGCCGGGGTCGGCGATGCGACGCCCGCAGGAGCAGATCAGATCGACGCCGGCGCCGAAGTTGCGCCCATGCGCCAGCGCCAGCGTGTCGAAGGGTGCGTGGCGGATAGCCTGCAGCAGCTGCTCGATCCGAATGAAGCGCAGGACGAGATCGCCCTCGGATTGATCCTCGTAGCCGCCGAAGTCGAAGCCGGCGCTGAAGTTGCGGCCGCTGCCCTTGAGCACGAGCAGGCGGATCCCGGAGTTGCCTGCTTCGGCGACCTGCTGGAGAAGGGCTTCGACCAGTGCGGCCGAGAGCGCGTTCATCTTGTCCGGCCGATTCAGTGTCAGGGTCAGGGTCGTACTGTCACGCTCGACGAGTAGCTCGCTCATCGTGCTTCCTCCTCAGGCCGTGCGGGCCAGGGCGGGCGCCGGCTCCCCGACGCCGAACACTTCCTCGTTGTGCTCGCCGAGGGCCGGTGGGTCCCGGTAGATCGGGAAACCTTCGCCGGAGAACCTCAGGGGCGAGACGAAGGTGCGGGTCTCGACGCCTGACGGCAGCCGCACCGGCTGCACCCAGCCCATGTGTTCGACCTGCGGGTCGGCGAGCGCCTCGGAGTAGCTGTTGATCGGCGAGCAGGGCACGCCGGCCGCGCGGAAGCGCGCCAGAAGGTTCTCGCACGTGAAGTCCGCGAAGATCCGCTCCAGGATATCGAGAAGCTCGCCCTGATGCTGCGCCCGCAGGGCGGTCGAAGCGAAGCGCGGATCCCCGAACAGGTCCGGGCGTTCGATCGCGTTGCAGGCCGAGCGATAGAGCGCGTTGTTGCCTGCCGCCATCGCGAAGTAGCCGTCCTGGGCGCGGAACGCCTGGTAGGGCGCGTTGCGCGGATGCGCGGAGCCGAGGCGGCGCGGATCGCGACCGCTGCCGAAATACTCGCTCGTCTGGAGCGCGCCCATCGCCAGCGTGGCGCCGAACATCGAGGCGTCGATATGCGTGCCCTTGCCGGTGGCGCGGGCCTGGAACAGGGCGGCCGCGATGGCGTAGGCCGCATAGAGGCCGGTGCCGAAATCCGAAATCGGTACGCCACACTTGACCGGCGGTGCTCCCGGCTCGCCGGTGACGCTCATCACGCCGCTCATCGCCTGTAGGGTCAAGTCGAAGCCAGCTTCCTTTGAACGCGGTCCCTCCTGGCCGTAGGCGGAGATCGAGCAGTAGACGAGCGCAGGTCGATCGGCGCTGACCGTCGCGTAGTCGAGGCCGAGGCGCTGCATGACGCCTGGGCGGTTGTTCTCCAGCACGACGTCGGCGGAGCGGATCAGCTCGCGGGCGCGAGACTTGTCGGTCGGATCCTTGAGGTCGAGCGTGACCGAGCGCTTGTTGCGGTTCAGCGAGGCGAAGTTCTCGCTGTAGTCCCCGCTCATCGGCGGCCACGCCCGCATCGTGTCGCCGCCGTCAGGGTTCTCCACCTTGATGACGTCCGCGCCCATGTCGGCGAGGAGCATGGCGCAGAACGGACCGGCAGCGACGCTGCAGAACTCGATGACCCGGATGCCGGAAAGCGGTCGCAATGGCTTACTCCTTCGATCAGGCGAACTCGGCGGTCGCGCCCGATGGCGCGTGACCCTGGGCGGCCCGCGGCGCGTGGTGTGACGAGAGGGTGATGGGGTTGTAGCCGAGCGCCCTGGACAGGCTGCGGGCCGCGTCGACGACGACGTCGCTGTAGCGGCGCAGGGCTGCCGGGTTCAGGCGGTCGGCAGGGCCGGAGATGCCGATCGCGGCGCCGGGGCGCCCCATCGCATCATGGACGATGGCGGCGAGCCCGCAGACACCCTCACGCCACTCGCCGCGGTTGACCGCAAATCCCTGGATCCGGACCTGCTCGAGTTCACGTCGCAGGAGGTCCAGGCTCGAGATCGTGCGGGAGGTGTGGGCGGTCAGCGTCTCGGGCAGGTGCGCCAGCGCCTCTTCCTGATAGGCGAGCAGCGCCTTGCCAGAAGCCACGCAGTAGGCCGGAGCACGGCCGCCGATCGAGGAATAAGCCCGCACCGGATGCGGGCTCTCGATCTTGTGCAGGTAGATGACCTCGGCCTTGTCGAGAACCGACAGGTGGATCGTCTCCTGCGTCTGCTCGGCCAGCGCCCGCATGTAGGGCTCCGCCACCTGCCGCACATCGATGCGGGCAAGGACAGAACTCGCCAACTCGAACAGCTTCAGCGTGCACTCGTAAGTGCCGGCAGGGGTGGTGCGCGCATAGCCAGCCGAGACCAGCGTCTGCAGCGTGCGGTGCACGTTGCTCTTTGTCAGGTTCAGAGAGCGCGCCAGTTCGCTGACGCCGCGAGGCATTTCGCTACCGGCGAGTTGCTCGAGAACCATCAGGCCTTTGAGAAGCGTGCTGTCCATCGTTCTAATATCCGATACAGCGTTCTGGATTATGTTAGGTCTGAGTGGCGAGACCCGTCAAGGCCACTAACCGGGAAAGTGGCAAAATGCTTCCAATACCTTCAATGTAACGGATGCAAGCACGCCTGTTATGCTGCATTTTTTCGATTGACGAGGAGGCGAAGCATTCACTAGCGTAGTGTCAGATGAAACGGCGTTCTGAATAATAGAACAACTTGGCGCTGTCAGTCGACTCCGGGGACTCCCGGATGAAGGGCCGCCCCCGTAGTTGGGAGAGGGAACATGGACGCCACAGTGAAAAGGCCGCCGACGAAGAAGGACGTCTTCCGCGTCGTCAGCGGCAACTTCCTCGAGATGTTCGACTTCATGGTCTACGGCTTCTATGCCGCCGCTGTGGCGAAGGCCGTGTTCCCAAACGACAACGAGTTCGTCTCGCTGATGCTGTCGCTCGTCACATTCGGCGTCGGCTTCCTGATGCGCCCGCTCGGCGCCATCGTGCTCGGCGCCTACATCGATCGGCACGGACGGCGCGCCGGCCTCGTCATGAGCCTCGCGATCATGTCGGTCGGCGTCGCCCTGATCGCCTTCACGCCGACCTACGCCTCGATCGGCATCGCCGCTCCGATCCTCGTGCTGATCGGGCGCCTGCTCCAGGGTTTCTCGGCGGGCGCCGAATCGGGGGGCGTCTCGGTCTATCTGTCGGAGATCGCCACGCCTGGGAACCGCGGCTTCTACGTGAGCTGGCAGTCGGCGAGCCAGCAGGTCGCCGTCGTCTTCGCCGCCGTCATCGGCGTGACGCTGCGAGGGCTCCTTACCGAGGAGCAGATGATGACCTGGGGCTGGCGCATCCCGTTCCTGATCGGCTGCCTGATCATCCCGGTGCTGTTCTGGATCCGGCGCTCGATGCAGGAGAGCGAGGACTTCGCCCAGCGCGCCAAGCACCGCCGCGCGACGCTCGGCGAGATCTACGGCTCGCTCATCCAGAACTGGGTCATCGTCCTGAAGGCCGTCCTGCTCGTGACGCTGACGAGCGTGTTCTTCTACATGATCACGGCCTACACGCCGACCTACGCGCGGCAGGTGCTCGGCCTGAGCGATCAGGACAGCTTCATCGTCACGGTCTGCGTCGGCCTCGCGAACTTCGTCTGGGTTCCCGTCATGGGCGCGGTGTCGGACCGCGTCGGCCGCCTGCCGGTCCTTCTCGTGTTCTCGGTGCTCATCGGCATCACCGCCTACCCGATCATGGCGTGGCTTGTTTCCGACCCGTCGTTCGGCCGGCTTCTGGCCACGCTGATGTGGATGTCATTCCTCTACGGCGGCTACCAGGGCGTCATGGTCGTCACGCTGACCGAGATCATGCCCGCCGAGGTGCGCGCCACCGGCTTCTCGCTCGCCTACAGCCTGGCCCAGGCGATCTTCGGCGGGTTCACGCCGGCGATCTGCACCTATCTGATCCACGCCTCGGGCAACAAGGCGATGCCCGGCCTCTGGCTCGCCTGCGCCGCGCTGTTCTCGATCGTGGGCGCGCTGACGCTCTATCGCAACGCGCACATCGCGCGGCGGTCGGCTCCGTCCGCCAGCCTCGCCTGATCCTCCGCTCAAGCCGTGCGAGCCGAGTGGCTCGCACGGGTTCGACGACGCCCGGGGGGAGCGATCCTGCCTGGGCGTCGTCAGTCACGGAACGTGCCCCGAGGGGGCGAGACCTGAGGCAGGACGGATGACATGGGCCTGAGGAGCTCGGCGCGAGACGCACCCGCGAATCTGCAGGTGAAGGCGGGCGAGATATCGAGCCTGCTGCCGGGCATCATGCTGTGCCTGACCATCGCCGTTGTCGCGGCGGGTATCCAGAACATCCAGGAATGGAGCCTCGGTCACCCCTATATCGAAGCAATTGTCCTCGCCATTCTGATCGGCCTCGGCATCCGCAGCGCCTGGCAGCCAAGTCCCCGCTTTCATGCCGGCATCGCGTTCAGTGCCAAGCAATTGCTTGAGGTGGCCGTTGCGCTGCTCGGCGCCTCGTTGAGCTTCGGCGCGATCCTGGCTTCCGGTCCCGCGCTTCTCGCCGGCATCGTGGCGATCGTCATCCTGGCGATCGCAGCGGGCTACGGGCTCTGCCGGGCCTTCGGCCTGCCGGCCCGCATGGCACTGCTCGTGGCCTGCGGGAACGCGATCTGCGGCAACTCGGCCATCGCCGCGGTGGCGCCCGTGATCGGCGCCGACAGCAAGGATGTCGCCGCGGCGATCGCCTTCACGGCGGTGCTGGGCGTCCTCCTGGTGCTCGGCTTGCCGCTGTTCATCCCACTCGTCGGGCTGTCGCAGAACCAGTACGGCGTCCTGGCGGGCCTGACCGTCTACGCCGTGCCGCAGGTCTTGGCCGCGACTGTGCCGGTCGGGCTGATCGCCACGCAGGTCGGCACGCTCGTCAAGCTCGTTCGGGTGCTGATGCTGGGGCCCGTTGTGGTGGTGCTCTCGCTGATCGCCCCGCTGCTGCCCGAAGGCGCGACGGCGGAGGGCCGACCGACCCAGCTCAGCTTCTTCAGGCTGGTGCCCTGGTTCATCCTTGGCTTCATGACGCTCGCGGGTCTGCGTTCGCTCGGGCTGATACCGGATGGAGCTGCTGGGCCGCTGAAGCAGGTCGCGAGCTACTTGACGGTTGTGTCGATGGCAGCTCTTGGGCTCGGCGTGGACGTGCGAGTCCTTGCTCGAGTCGGCGGACGCGTGACGGCTGCCGTCACAGCCTCCCTCGTCGTGCTGATCGCCATCAGCCTAGCCCTCATCTACGCTCTCGGCTCCGCTTGAGGCGCTGCAAGAGCCTTCCAGTCAATGGTAGTTGAGCCTCCCAACGCCGCGTACCTGCGTGCAAGCCTTCAACGAGTTCGCGGACCGCTCGGGCTCTGAACCCAGAGGCCAGATCGTGGGCGGAGAGCTGATTCTTGCTGAGCCGATCGCAAGCGATGATCGTTTGCGAGCCATCGCAACGTAACTACACAGCGCCGATGCCGCGAGAAGGCGCCAAAAACGCTATCGATACAGGCTCAGCTCAGGTCTTGGGTCGGAAACAAAACCATCGCGATTTGGCATCTGCAATTTCGGCAGCGTCGTCGCGTCTATTTTTTCATCCTTTTTTATAATTTTGCCCTGTGCAAGGACATACGCCACAACACTGTAAACCTTGTCATCGCTCAGTGAGCCGGGAGCGTTGAAGGGCATCGCACGCTTGACGTAGTCAAACAGCGTTGTTGCATACGGCCAGTAACTCTCGGTGGTCTTGACCGGATTGTTCGTGGCAAGGCTGCCGCGACCGCCGATCAGCTTGTCTGCTCCGACCCCGGGTGACATGTCCCCTGGAGTTGCTCGCCGTGACAGGCGGCACAGGTTTCCCTGAAAATGACCTCACCCCTCCTGTCGGCGCTTGGTACGCGAGAACGAACAAGCGCCCCGCAGGGGAGCGCCTGAACGTCGGAGCGGGGCGGCTCAGTTCGCGCGCGAGACCTCGACGAGGTTGTCCGAGAAGGACGGGGCGTGACCCATGTCCGTGAAGGCGCCCGACGAGATGCTGTTGACCGTGCCCTCGTTGAGCTGGCGCCAGTAGCCGAGCGTCGCCACCACGATGCCAGCCTTCACGTCGTCGGTGATCCGCGCCACGCCCTTGAAGGCGCCGCGGTCGTTCGCGACCTGAACCCGGTCGCCATCGCGGATGCTCCGCGCGTCGGCGTCGGCTTGGCTGATCATCACGAACTGCTCGCCCTGGCCCTTCTGCTTGTCCTCCATGTTCGCGTAGCAGGAGTTCAGGAAGTAGTGGCTCTTCGGCGAGACGATGTTGAGCGGGTAGCGCTTCGCCAACTCCGGGTCGTTCGTGTGGGATTCGCGCGGGCCCAGGTAGTCGGGCAGCGGGTCGAGCGCCTCGCCGGGTTGGAAACCCTCATACATCTGCCGAAACGGCGGGGCGACGAAGTTCGTGGCGCCCTCGACCTTGAGCATGCACTTGCCGGTCGGCGTCGGGAAGTTGCCCTCCCGGTGCGGGGCGCGGTCGTCCGGCGTGCCGACCTTGAGGCGGGCGAAGCCGTGCTCGCGCATGTAGGCGAGGTCGATCCCCTCGCAGGCCGGCGCGGACCAGTCGACGTAGTGCTCAAGGCACTCGCTGTCGGTCCACTTGAAATTCTCCTCCTCGAAGCCGAGCCGCGCGGCGAGCCGCCGGAAGATCTCGTTGTTGGGGATCGCCTCGCCCGGCGCCTCGGCGCACTTGGTGTTGTAGGTGAGATAGAGGTGGCCCCAGGACAGGATCATGTCCTCCATCTCCGCGCCCATCGTCGCCGGCAGCAGGATGTCGGCGTAGGACGCGGTGTCTGAGATGAAGTGCTCGGCCGAGACCATGAACAGGTCCTCGCGCATCAGCCCTTCGACGATCTTGTCCGTCTCGGGCGCCTGCGTGACGGGGTTCGAGTTCCAGCACATCATCGACATAATCGGCGGGTCGAGCTGCATCTCACCGGTGAGCGCCCGGCCGATCTGGAGGTTCGAGACGACGCGGGTGCCCTCCGGGATCAGGTCCGGACGGCAGATGACGTCGAACCGGTAGGGGTGCTCCCAGACGCCGAACTGGGTGATGCCGCCGCCGACATGGCGCCATGCGCCGGTCAGCGCCGGGATGCAGGCGACCGCCCGGATGGTCTGGCCGCCGCCGTAGTGCCGCTCCAGCGCCACGCCGATGCGGATGCCCACTGGCTGCTCGGTCGCCATCTCTCGGGCGAGCTTACGGATGTCATCGGCGGGGACGCCGGTGATCTCGGCGGCCCATTCCGGGGTCCGCGTGCTCGCCCGCTCCTTCAGCTCCTCGAAGCCGACCGTGTAGTTGTCGACGTAGTCCTGGTCGACGAACCCCTGCTCGATGATCGAGTTGATCAGCGCCATGGCGAGGGCGCCGTCGGTGCCGGGCTTCGGCGCGATGTGCCAGTCGGCAGCCTTGGCGGTGCGCGAAGCGTAGGTGTCGATCACGACGACCTTGGCGCCCTTCTTCTGGGCATCCTTCACGATGGCCCAGTGGTGCAGGTTCGTGCTGACCGAGTTGCAGGCCCAGATGACGATGTACTTGGAGTGGATGTAGCTGTCCGGGTCGAGCCCCGCCGTCGGGCCGACGGTGAGCAGCCATGCCGTGCACGAGCCCTCGCCGCAGAAGGTGCGCTCGGTGACGGTGGCGCCCATGCGGTTGAAGAACGCGTCGCCCCCATTCAGCCCGTGCACGAGGCCCTGGTTGCCGAGATAGCTGTAGGGCGCGATGGCCTGCGGGCCGTACTGGTCGATGATCGCTTTCCAGCGGGTGACGATGGTGTCCAGTGCCTCATCCCAGGTGATCCGCTCGAACTGCTTCGAGCCCTTCGGGCCGACCCGCTTCATCGGGTAGAGCAGCCGGTCGGGATGGTAGTGGCGCTTCTCATAATCCTTCAGCTTCACGCAGAGGCCGCCGCGGGTCATCGGATGATCCGGGTTGCCGCGCACGCCCTGGAGCTGGCCGTCCTTGACGTCGAACAGCATCGAGCAGGTGTCGGGGCAATCGTGCGGGCAGCCGCCGAAGAACGTTTCCGTCAGGCTCTCGGCCTCGGCGACGATCAGGGAGTCCGGTTTGACGATCTCGTTCATGTTTCCTCCGCGGTCGAGCGCCCGGCCCTCGTTGACTGGCGGGGAGGCGTGCTCGGTGCGATCCCAGGATGCACTAAAGCACAAACAATTCCAATTTTTGGTCCGGTGAAAGAGCCAAATCGGGCGGTGTTCATGGTACCAACCGATTTGTCGCGCTTGGGTGGGCCGGTCGTGAACGGCCGATAATGCGCCGACGGGAGGAGCCGTGGAACTGACGCTCGCGCTAGACGCGAAGTCCACCAAGCCCCTGCAGGCCCAGGTCTTCGACCAAGTGCGGGAGATCATCCTCGACGGCCAGCTCAAGGCCGGCACGGCGTTGCCGCCGAGCCGGGTGCTGGCGGAACGCCTGCGGGTGTCGCGAAACACCGTGATGATGGCCTACGAGCGCCTCGCGGCCGAGGGCTACGTCAGGGCGCGCGGCACGGCTGGGCTGTACGTCGAGCCGATCCCGCCGGACAGCCTCCTGCTGATCCAGCGCGGCGGCCTCTACCAAACGAACGGGCCGATCCCGGACGCCTCAAGCGAGCCCCTGCTCTGCTTCGCGGGCTCGCCCGGCGGAGGCAGCGACCGGCCGGAGCTCGACTTCTGGGTCGGACGCTCGGACCCCGCAGGGTTCCCCCTTCGCGTCTGGCGGAGGATCGTGAACCGACTCCTGGCGAAGGAGACCGCCTATCTCACCGACTACTGTGATCCCGCAGGGCTGCCGGAGCTTCGCGCCGCCATCGGCACGCACCTGCGGCGGGCCCGCGCCGTGGCGGTGACCGAGGACCAGGTCATCGTGACCACGGGCGGGCAGGACGCGCTCAACCTGGTGTTCAACCTACTCAAATCGCACACCCGACAGCTCTGCATCGAGAACCCCTGCTACCTTGGGGCCTCGTTGATCTTCAGGAGCGCCGGCCTGACCATCCATCCGACCCCAGTCGACGGCGAGGGCTTGCGGACCGACCTGCTCCCGGCGGAAAGGGGCAGCCTGCTGTACGTCACGCCCTCGCACCAGTTCCCAACCGGGGCCACCATGACGCTGACGCGGCGCCTGGCCTTGCTGCAATGGGCAGAAGAGACCGACAGCTACATCGTCGAAGACGACTACGACAGCGACTTCCGGTACGACGGGCCGCCGCTGACGGCCCTCGCGGGTCTCGACGGGGGCAGGCGCGTCTTCTACGCCGGGACCTTCTCCAAGTCCGTGGGCGCCGGCCTGCGCATCGGCTTCGCCACGGTCCCGCGCCTGTTCTGGGACGAGGCGCGGATGCTGAAGGCGCGGATGAGCAACGGCCAAGCCTGGCTGGAACAGGCCGCGCTGGCCGCCTTCATCGACGAGGGGCACTTCGACCGGCACCTGCGCCGGCTGCGGCAGGTCTACAAGGCGCGTCGCGACCGCCTCGTCGCGGCGTTGCGGGCGGCCTTCGAGGGAGCCACCATCCTCGGCGGGGAGAGCGGGCTGCACCTGGTCTGGAAGCTACCGCCGGGCTTTCCTCCCGCCCGGCAGATCCAGGTCATGGCGCGGGAGCAGGGCATCGGGATCTACGCCCTGTCGAGTGGGGCGGCCTTCGACTTCGACGCCGAGGCGAACGACGACATGCTAGTGTTCGGCTACTCGTCGCTGACCGAAGCGCAGATCGAAGATGCGGTGCGCAGGCTGCGCCTGATGCTCGGTGAGCACGCCGCGCCGGCGAACCCGTAGCAAGGCTGCGTCTTGCGACCGTCGCGATTATCGAGGACGGCTCGAAGCACGCTTCGGGTGGAAGGCAGACGGCTGTGTGTCTCGTTGACGGGAACCGGGACGCTGGCGTAAGCAGCCCCAATGATCCGTCGCGCCAGCAACACCGTGAGCTATCGCCCGCCCCTACCATAGGGCGGCTGCGTTCGATCACGATCGACGATCATACCAAGCCGCCGCATCCCGGCGGCGCTTTCATTTCGAGACAGGTCTCCGGGGACGGCACGTCCACTGCCGACGAGAGATCACGATGACTTCCAAGCGATCCGCGTCCATCCATTCGCTCACCGACCATGAGGTTGAGCCTTGTGCCCCATGCCTCTTCGAAGTCGAGCACGGCGACACCGTTATTCGGATCGCCGATGATTGGGACGGTCACGTCCTCGTCGAGAAGCTGTATGTCGCCCTCCGGGAAGCCCGCCAAGCTCGGGACAAGGTGAGCCTCCTGAGGAGAGCGGAACCGGCCCACGAGGACAAACTTGCAAGGCATCCGCTGGCCTAAAAGGCGGGGCCGCCTGGGGTGGATTGCAGACGTTCCCTGTGGAATCGAAGGGCCCCCTGTTTAGCCGATTTAAGCCATCCGGCCCGCGCCTCGCACGGCCGTGAACGCCAGCGCCGATGCTGCCAGCGCCAGGGGCACGAACGAGACCCAGAGCACCGTGTTCCAGCCGTAGCTGGTCAGCAGGCCTCCGGACGAGAACGAGCCCAGGGCTACCATCCCAAACACGATGAAGTCGTTGACCGACTGCACCCGCGTCCGTTCCTCGGGGCGGTGACAATCCAACACGAGTGCCGAGGCGCCCACGAAGCCGAAGTTCCAGCCGACGCCGAGCAGGATCAACGACAGCCAGAAATGGGCGACGTCCACGCCGGCCAACCCGACGATGGCGGCCGCGCCCGTCAAGGCAAGACCGGCCGCCACGACGCTGGAGGCACCGAAGCGCGTGATCAGCCGCCCGGTGAAGAAGCTCGGACCGTACATGGCGATCACGTGCCACTGGAGACCAAGATTGGCGTTCTCCTGAGCGTGGCCGCACAGGTGCATGGCCAGCGGTGCGGCCGTCATGACGAAGTTCATCAGCAGGTAGGAGACAGCCCCGCAGACCACCGCGATGATGAAGCGCGGCTGAGCCAGGATCACGGCCAGGGGCCGCCCGCCGTCGAGATCCTCCGTGGTGGGTCGCGGCAGGCGGACGCCGGCGAGGACGACGGCCGCTAGGGCAGCGACTGCGGCCTGAGCCAGAAAGGTGGCGGCGAACAGGTAGGGTGGCCACAGGTTCATGGTGTAGGTGACGAGTTGCGGGCCGATCACACCCGCGAAGACTCCACCTGCCATCACGGTGGACAGCGCGCGCGGTCGTCGCTCCGCCGGGACGCACTCCGCCGCTGCGAAGCGGAAGGAGAAGACCACAGCGGCGTAGGCGCCACCGAAGAACATGGCCGCGCTGAACAGCCAGAAGTTGGCTGTCAGGATAGCCAAGGCCGACAAGAGCCCGACGAGCACGCCGCATGCTGTTCCGGTCATGAAGGCCGCGTTCCGGCCGTAACGCCGGGCGATGCTACCGGCCGGCAGCGAGCAGGCGGCCATCCCGACGACGAAAATCGAGATCGGCAGGGTCGCTAGGATCTTGCTCGGCGCCAGCATATTGCCGACGATCGCGCCGGTCGAGAACACGACGACCGAGTTCGCCCCGGCGAGCGCCTGCGCGATCGCCAGCCGCACGACGTTGGCCGTTCCAGTTTTGGCAGCGGGGGCGGGCGCGCGTTCGGCGGTCACCGGGGAGGCGTGCGGCATCGGAAACTCAGGTTTCGACAGGCAGCTCCCTCGTGCCCACGGCTCGGCCGGCATGAGGGATCGAACCGGGTCGCTCGGGTTCGGCAGGCCGAGTGATATAGCCGCGAGGCGACCGTCCGTATCTCGACGAGATGCCAAGTTGTGTAGAATGGCTGCCAACTTGGAGACCAGAGACGATGTGGGAGCCGATTGCGGTGCCGCCGGGGCTGGTGCCGCCCCGGCCGATCACCGTACGTGCCCAGACCATCCCAGCGCGCGGGTACTTCGCCGAGCACGCCCACCGCTGGCATCAGATCGTCTACGCCACCTCCGGGGTGCTCACCGTGGCCGTGGAGGGGCGTTCCTTCGTGATCTCGCCGGAGCAGGCCGTGTGGCTGCCGACCGGTGTCCGACACCGGGTCGGATCGCTGCTCGGCGCCCAGTTCCGCAGCCTGTGGGTCGCCGATGAGGCCGGACGCGACGTGGCGGAACACCCGACAGTGTTCGCCGTGCAACCGCTGCTGCGCGCCCTGATCCTGGAGGCGGTAGCGATCGCGGGAAGGGAGAGTGACGACGGCTATTCCGGCCGCGTCGCGACCCTGATCCTGGACCAGTTCCGGAGAGCCCGTCCGCTGCCGGGGGCACTCCCCTGGCCTCGGGAGGGTCCTTTGGTCGGGCTGTGCGAAGCGCTCTACGCCGATCCGGCCGATGCCCGCGGGCCGGAGGAATGGGGACGTGAACTCGGGCTGTCGGCGCGGACCCTGGCGCGGCGCTTCGAGACCGACATGGGCATGAGCCTGCGCTCCTGGCGGCGACGCCTGCGCCTGTTCCGGGTCGTCGAGCTGATGGGTGGGGGCTTGAGCGTGACCGAGACCGCGATGCAGCTCGGCTACGGCTCGACCTCTGCGTTCGTGTACGCGTTCCGCACCGAGCTCGGGAGCAGCCCGCAAGCCTACATACAGGAGCAGGTCTCGGGCCGGCCACGACAATGACAGCCCTGTCGGCGCGTTCGATGGAGACAGCGTCGTCGAGGATCCCCAATCGATCCAAGCTGACTGCCGTTGACGCCTCGGCCGCGCCATCATCATGGAGACGCTCACGAACCGGCGGCGACAAACCGCCAGGTCATAGTCCCCGTCTGGGCAGAGTGCATGTGGCAGGCCCGGAGGCAGCGACGGTATGGATGAAGGCGCGGCTCTTCATGCACGCGACGGCATGGTGTGCATGACACGCTTAGCCCTCACACCCGAGTGACCTGAGGGTCGTCCCGAGGGCCTACGAAGCGGCCGAGCAGGCCGCCGAGCACGCGCCCGAGGCCGTCCATCAGCAGGAACACCGCCGGCACGAAAACCAGCGAGAGCAGAGTCGAGACGATCAGGCCCGCGATCACCGCCACCGCCATCGGCGCGCGGAACTCGCCGCCCTCTCCGAGAGCGAGCGCGGAAGGCACCATTCCGGCCGCCATGGCGATCGTCGTCATCACGATCGGCCGCGCCCGCTTGCGCCCGGCATCCACGATCGCCGTGACTGGATCGATCCCGGCGCGCATCTCCTCGACGGCGAAGTCGACCAGCATGATGGCGTTCTTCGTCACCAGGCCCATCAGCATCAGGATGCCGATGACGACGGGCAGGGAGATCGACATGTCGGCGAGCAGCAGGCCGAGGATCGCGCCCCCGACGGAGAGCGGCAGCGAGAACAGGATCGTCAGCGGCTGCAGGAAGGAGCCGAACAGCAGCACGAGGACCGCGTAGACCATCATGATACCGGCGGCCATCGCCATCAGGAAGCCCGAGAAGACCTCACCCATGATCTCGGCGTCGCCCGTCTGCTTGATGGTGACGCCGGGCGGCAGGTTCCTGGCGGTCGGCGTGGCGAGCGCCTGCTCGATCAGGGAGCCCAGCGCGTCGGACCCCTCCATGTTGGCCTCCACCGCCAGGCGCACCGCGCGGTCGTAGCGCTCGATCGCCCCGGGACCCTGGCCGAGCTCGATCTCGGCCACCGCCGTCAGCGGCACCGCCGCCCCGTTCTTGGCCGGGACCTTCAGGGTCTCCAGGCGCGAGACCGCACCTCGGGCGCTCTCCGGGAGCATCACCCGGATCGGCACCTGCCGGTCCTTCGCGTTGAACTTGGGAAGGTTCATCCCTGCGTCGCCGATCGTGGCGACCCGCACCGTCTCGGCGATGGTGTCGGTCGATACCCCGAGGTCCGCGGCGACGCCTGATTTCGGGCGGATGCGCACCTCGGTCCGGTCGAGGGGAGCCGTCGACATCACCGAGACGAGGTGGGGGATCGCCGCCATGTCGCGCTGGAGCCGCGCGGCGATCTCCGTGACGACGTCCACGTCCGGTCCGCTCACCACCAGGGCGAGATCGCGCTGGCCGCTGTCCCGCAGCGTCCAGGAACGGATGTCGGGTTCCTCGGACAGCATGCGGGAGATGGCGATCTCCATGGCCTCCTGATTGCGGGACCGCTCCCCCTTCGGCGTGAGGTTCACCGTGAGCGTGGCGAACCGGGTCTCCTGCCCGCCGCTTGCCTGCCGGCCGCCATCCACGAAGACCGAAGCGACTTCCGGGAGGGTCCGGATGCGGGCAGTCAGCCGGTCGGTGACGGAGATGGTGTCGGCGAGCCGGGCGCCGGGGGCGAGCTCGACCTTGAACATCGTGCGGGCGTTGTCCTGCTTCGGGATGAAGCCCGCCGGCAGAAGCCCCGCCGAGGCAAGCGACGCGGCAAACAGCGCGAGACCGACCAGCAACGTCGCGACGCGGTGGCGCACCGACCAGCCCACGAGGCGCGCATAGGCGCGCATCACCGGCCCCTCGCGCTCCTCGTGGTGGCCATGCTCGCGCAGGAAGTAGGCCGCGAACAACGGCGTGATCAGTCGCGCCACCAGCAGCGACATGAACACCGAGACCGCGATGGTCAGCCCGAACTGGATGAAGTAGCGGCCCGCGATGCCGCTCATGAAGGAAACGGGGGCGAACACCGCGATCAAGGTCGCGGTGATGGCGATGACGGCGAGCCCGATCTCGTCGGCGCCCTCCAGGGCGGCGCGGTAGGGCGACTTGCCCATCCTCATGTGCCGGACGACGTTCTCGATCTCGACGATCGCGTCGTCCACCAGGATGCCGGTCACCAGGGTGATGGCCAGCAGGCTGATCATGTTGAGCGAGAAGCCCATCGCGTCCAACGCCCAGAAGGTCGGCAGGACCGAGAGTGGAAGGGCGGTCGCCGTGATGATCGTCGCCCGCCAGTCGCGCAGGAAGATGAACACCACCGCGACCGCGAGGGCCGCTCCCTCCAGGAGGGTGTGCATGGCCGAATCGTAGCTGCCGAGCGTCATCGCCACCGAGGAGTCGATCTTCTCGAACCGGACGTCCGGGTAGCTCGCCTGGAACTCGGCGACCTTGGCATCGACCACCGCCGCGACCTCGGTGTCGCTCGCGCCGTTCGCCCGCGAGACCGCGAAGGCGACGACGGCTTCGCCGTTCACGCTGGCGAAGGAGCGCGGTTCCTCGATCGAGTCCTCGATCGCCGCCAGCTCTTCCAGTCGGACCTTGCGGTCCCCCGGCAGGACGATGCTGGTCTCCTTGAGGTCGTGCACCGTGCGCGAGGCGGCGAGCGCGCGGATCGACTGCTCGCGCCCGCCGACCTCGCCCCGCCCGCCGGCCATGTCGGCGGAGGTCAGGCGCAGCTGCCGGTTCACATCCGCCGCCGTGATACCGAGCGCCAGCAGCCGATCCGGGTCCAGCGTCACCCGGACTTCGCGGGCGACGCCGCCCACGCGGGTCACGCCCCCGACACCCTTCAGGCCCTGGAGGGCGCGTGCCACCGTGTCCTCGACGAACCAGGAGAGATCGGTCGGCGCCATCGTGGGTGCCGTCACCCCGTAGATCAGGATGGGCAGCCCGGCGATGTCGACGCGCTGGATGACCGGCTCGTCGATGGTGCGCGGCAGGTTGATGCGGACCTTCGAGACCGCGTCCTTTACGTCGTTGACGGCCCGGTCGGTGTTCACCTCCAGGCGGAACTCCACCGTCGTGACCGACGTCCCCTCGGTGATCGCCGAGGTGATGTGCTTGACCCCGCGCACGCCCGCGATCGAGTCCTCGACCCACTTGGTGACCTGGGTCTGCAGCTCGGCCGGGGCTGCGCCCGATTGCGTGATCGTGACCGAGACAACCGGCACGTCGACGTTCGGCATCAGCGTCACCGGCAGCCTGTGGAAGCTGACGAGGCCGAGCACCACCAGCACCAGGAACAGCACGAGCGGCGGGATGGGCTTGCGGATCGCCCAGGCGGAGACGTTCAGGTGCATGGGATGACGGGTGTCCAGTCGAGAGACGGTGGCGGTCAGGGCGTTCCGGCGGCAGCCTCCCAGCCGGCCTTCGGAAGCTGGGGGGCGCCGGTCGGAGCCGGTTGGGAGGCCGCGGTGACGCGCACGCGGTCACCGTTGCGGAGGAAGCTCTGGGCCTTCGCGATGACCTGCTCCCCCTCGCCGAGACCGGAGCGGATCTCGACGGTCTCGTCCTCCGCGAGACCGGTGCGGACTTCGCATGCCTCGACGGTGTCGCCCGTTACGACGAGGACCGTGCCGCGGGCCGAGCCGCCGTAGCGGATGGAGGCCAGCGGGATCACCACGCCGGCGGCGCGCGTAATCTCGACTTCGCCGCGGACGAAGGTTCCGATGCGAAGGCGCGGATCGGGCGTGAGCCGCACGCGCACCTTGCCGAGGCGGGTCGTCCGGTCGACCTCGGGATAGACGGCGCGGACGCTGCCGGCGACGCGTTCGCCTCCGAGCTCGACGAACGCAGGTGCCCCTTCGCGCAGCCGTGGCAGCACGGTCTCTGTGACCTCGCCCTCCAGCTCGATCTCGCCGCGGGCGATCAGCCGGAACAGCGGCTCCGCGGAGGCGGAAGCCGTCATGCCGACACGCGCGCTGCGCCGGCTCACGATGCCGGCGTCAGGCGCGCGGATCTCGGTGCGGGCGCGACGCAGCTCCAGCTCGGACAGCATCGCCCGGGCCTGGTCCAAGTCCGCCTCGGCGGCCGCGACCCCGTTCCGGGCGGAGGCGAGACGACTTTCGGCCTGGCGCAGGATGGCCGTCCGCCCCTCCATCACCACGGCAGTGGTGTTCCCGGTCTGCATGAGCTGGCGAGCACGCTCGAATGCGAGCCGCGCCTCGACTTCCACGGCCTCGGCCTGCTCGATCCCGCTCCTCGCCTGCGGCACGGCGGTCGCCGCCTTCGCGACCACCGCCTGCTGCTGCGCGATCTGTCGCTCGATCAGGTCGCGCGAGAGCCGGGCCAGCACCTGCCCGCGCTCGACCCTTGCGCCCTCCTCGGCGAGCACTTCCGTGACGCGATAGCCATCGACCTCGGGAGCGATCAGGACCTCGTCGCGGGCCACGAGCGTTCCGGTCACGATGGCGGTCTCGGCGATCTCGCGCTTGACGGCACCGACCACGCTGACGACGGGCGGGGACCTGGACCCCTCGCCCGAGCCCGGCTCCGAGCCTGCCTGAACCGGCGTGAGCGCGAGCGTGAGCGCGAGTGCCGCAACGGCCGGGCGGGCATCAAATGACGGGGTCATCGGCTGGGCTCCTTGCTCGGCTCCGACGCGTGATAGGGGATCGAGCCGGCCGGCGCGGGCGCCCTCGTCAGATCCAGCGGGGCATGCCGGGCCCAGGCACCTGCCAGCAGCAGCAGCCCGAGGAGGATCGGTGAGAGGATCGGGATGACGGACATGCGTTCTCGTTCGCGCTGTCGCATGGATCAGCGGGTCCTTGCTTCTGGATTGGGAATGGGGGCGCGGGGCCGGCGTCAGTCCGTAAGCGTCATCGCGATGAGCCGCTCTCGCAGCCCCGCCGCATCAGGAACGGCGGCGCCGTCTGCCCGCATGAGGTGGGCAAGCCAAGCGCCGTCGGCGGCCATGCGCACGATCTCAAGGCTCGGCTCGTCGTCGGTCGCTCGGTGACGCTCCAGCCGCGCCGTGAACCAATCCGCCCACATGCGGAGCACACTCGGCTCCGCGAGAGCGGACACGTAGAGGGCCGCCGCCGGGTTCCCCTGGCCTTGGGGCAAGTCGTCGAACGTCGCTCTGACATAGGCTCGGGTGAAGCTGCCGCGTGGCTGCGGATCCTTGGCCATGGCCGCCTCGATGTCGGCATCGAGCTTCTCCACCAGGTCGGCGAAGAGGCCCTCGACCAGGGCCTGCTTGCTCGGAAAGTGATGGAAGAGGCCGCCCTTGGTGACGCCGGCCGCCTCGGCGACGGCCTGCACCGTGAGGCCGGCCGGTCCATGCTCCAAGGCCAGGCGCATGGCGCAATCGAGAAGCGTGCGGCGGACCAGCTCGGGATCCTTCTTGCGTTGGGAGGCGGTCTTCATGGCCTGTGCCCCGTCACGGTCGAGAATGCCTGCATCACCACGATGCCGCCGACGATCATGCCGATGCCGATCAGCGCCGGCAGGTCAAGGACCTGCTTGAACAGCGTGCTGCCGACGACCGCGGTCAGCACGACGCCGACGCCGCTCCAGAGCGCGTAAACGACGCCGAGGGGCATGGTCTTCAGGGCGTGCGTGAGGAAGTAGAAGGCTGCGGCGTAGAAGACCGCCATGGCGAGGGTGGGCACGAGCCTCGTGAACTGCTCGGACATCTGCAGCAGGGTCGTGCCGGCGACCTCGCATGCGATGGCGATGACGAGGGCGACGTAGGCGGCGGTGGGATTGGGCATGTAATGGTGCTCAGAACGACATCCGCGCAACATACCAACCAAAAGGTATGTTGCAAGTGCGATATCGAAGCTGTGCAAATTTTCCGACCCGCGGACCTGCCGCACATGTGCAGTCTCAGTTCCAGTGGAACGAGGAGCGCACCGCTTGGACCGGCGCATAGGCCTACCCAACCGCGGTGGCAGGGTTACAGACTGCGCCAACAACTCCTAGGGCCACTCAGCAGGAATTGCGTAGCTGCTCCTTCCTGCAGCCCGCGATAGCGGTCGGCCTGCCTCTTTGCCCCCTTGAGAGCCCGACCGTGCGCGAGTGATGGCCTTAGAATGCACCCTATATCAACAGCAGCTGCCGAGTGACGAACGGCTCTCCGCTGGCCCGGAGGAAATGTTCGTGATTGGCGCTACTCAGACCGGCAAGCTGAGCCGCTGCGACGTCCGCTTCGGAGAACCTGCCAGAGTCAGCTGAGCGGCCGCAATGGGCGCGATGCCGAATGGCAGACTTTCGTCGAAGGCAGAACGGCGGCATTCGGGCGAGCCACTCGGCTAAGCGAACGTCCAAGTTTGGCCAGTGACGCCCGTGGGCCGGCTATGACGAGCGATCTTCCAATAAAATCTAATACTTCTGAGCGCTTGCCGTTTCAGAATGTCGAACGACGGGTGCGGAACGAGACTGGTCGGTTCGTGGAGCGTTCCGGGGGCATTAGCACGAATCATATTCCTGTCACGCTGCGCTCCGATCGATCTGCTCCTCGTCGCAGATCACGCCCGCTGTGCCCTCGAACTCGGCGCTCGTCCCTACGGCTCCCTGGCATGGCGCTGGGGCAGCGTGGCCCTGAGTGAAAGTCGCCAGGAACAGGCGCATCACGTGGCGCACGCCCGCGTCGTTGATCGTGCGCATGTCGTCGTTGTAGTAGCGGTTCGCGTTCACGTTGCTGGTGACGAGGTCGTAGGCTGGAAAATACACCGCCCGCGGATCGCCCCCCGCGCAGACCTCACCGGCCGCAACCCGCAGCACCGATTTGGAGTAGCTGTTCGACTCCATGACGTGCCGGTCCATGTAGGTCGCGATCATCGGCACCGGTGAGACCGTGAAGATCACCCGCGCCGCCGGGTTCACGCTCCAGAGCCGCTCGAGGAAGCCCTGCAGGTCGCCCAGCACCTCCGCCGCGCCGGCGTTGACGCAGGTGTAGAGATCCGGGTCGAAGGTCCCGCCCGCCACGCCTGGCGCCAGCGGCAGCGCCGCCCCGTCGGACCGCCAGCGCCAGCCCTCGGTCAAGCCGAGGGTAAGCACGAACACGTCGAGCGTCTCGAACAGCTGCCGCACCGCGGCGAGGTGCGCGTCGCGCGCGGCCACGACCTCCGCCTCGCTCGCAAATCCTGCTGGCTCGACCGTCGGGCGGAACGGGTCGACGTAGCGCCCGTCCTCCCGCAGCCACGCCTTGAGCTCCGGCTCGAACCGGCCGTAAGCGCGATCGAACAACTGCACGAATTGGCGCGTGTAGTAGAGGTTGCCGTAGCGCGCCGAGAAGGTGCCGAACTGGCGCTCGTACGCCTCCTCCGCGCTCATGCCCGGCGGGGCCGCCTCGGTGAGATAGTAGTTGAACCCCGCGTTGCGCAGAGCCTCGGCGACGCGCTGCGCGAAGCAGGAGCCGCCGGTGGCGACCCGATCACTGGGCGCGATCGCAAAGGTATTCTTCGGGTGTGGGTTGACGGCGAAGGGCGCGACGTTGGTGACGGCCTTGCGCCAGAACCTCTCGGCCGGGAGCCCTGTGTACGGGTTTGAAGCCAACGTCCTGCTCCTTAGTCCGATGCGGCGCCGGCGGTTCGCGTTGACCGCGCACTCAGCTCCGGCGCGGCTTACAGTTGTCTGCACGATCCTTGGCACGATCATGGCGTGCCAAGTCCGCAAACACGGATGCAAACGATCGTGCAGTTTGGGACGTTGATGCGTCCCCACAGCAGTCTGCAGACGCCCCCCTAGTCTCTGCCTGGACCAACTGCCTCTGGGCTGTGTGCTTCCTCAGCCTCCTTTGCGAATTCATTGTTCGGCGCGATCTGCAAACCTCGGATCTGGCGATACGGGCGCGGACCCGCAGGGGCGTCCACAGATGACGCTTGGTACCTATGCCGATGGTCCGAAACGAAAGGAAAGTGGATGTGACCGTAAGCACATAGACAGGCAGTCAAGGGCGCTCGATCTGGATTGCGCATCGCTCAATCCATGGCCGCGGTAAGACGTTAATCCCGGCGCTCGGAGGCACCACGTAGAACACAAGCTTCCGGTAGCTCCAAGCACAGCGACTGCAGCGTCCGTCCGACCTCAAGCACGAGGCGCGTGGTCCTCGCTGCATGGCCGCAATGGCCGCGTGGTGGCGCCCTGTCCGATCAAGCAGGGCACGCCGGAACTGCCAGAATGAGTTGGCCGTTCCGTTCCTGAGCTGGCCAATTGTTAATCCGCTGCCGGTCGGCACCTTCGAGGTTCAAGCGCCTCCGCAGCGCGGGTACGGCATGAGCGACATCGACGATCCCTTCACCAACGAGCAGCTGACCGAGCTGGCGCTGATGCAGGCGGAGAACACGGCGCAGGCCGGAAAGGCGCTGGCCGCGACGGCTCATCAGGCCATCGCTGGATTGGTGATGAACGCGCTTCTCATGCACGAGCTGGAGCGTCTCGGCTTCGTGGACACCGACACCCTGAGGGCAGAGGCTGTCGAGCGGGCTCTGTCGATCCAGCCGCCACAGGTCGGCGCCAGCGTCGCCCGGGTCATCAAGACCATCTTCGACGGGGAGGCGCCGGCCGCGCCGGGCGCAGACCTCACCACCCTCAACAATGTTATCCCTGACGGAAAGCACTGACGCTGCAGCCTGAGCGTGTCGTCCGCGTGCGGTCGGCATCGGCGCTCAGCTGCGAGACGTCAGAGCGTACAGCCGCAGACAAACTGCGAGGGGATTGTACGCAAAGAATGAATTTTCCTGTCCCGTTTGATCAAGCGCGGAACTCTGCGTAGGATCATCTGACGACGGGAGGGTACGGCCATGCTTTCCTCTGTCGAACCACACACGAACGATGGCTCGGACGGGGCGGTCACGGACGAGAGTTCCGACGGGGCCGAGAAGGCGCCGTCTGTTGGCTTCATCCATCCCGATGTCGTGCGGGCGATCCACACCGTCCTGGTGGAACTCGGCGCCGACCTTGACGGCCTCATCGCCGAGGCGCGCCTCGAGCCCCGTCTCTTTGACGGCAGCAGCAAGCCCGTTCCTTACACGGCCATCGGACGCCTGATCGGCCTGGCCGCCGACCGTACGCGCTGCCACCATCTCGGACTGCTGGTCGGGAAGCGAACCACCCTGGCCTCGCTCGGCCTCCTTGGGGTGATGCTCCGCCACTGCGCCTCGGTGGGTGACGCCCTGCGGGCCCTGGAAGCGCATGCGTGCGTGCGCGACCGGGGGGCCGTGGTCGGCCTCTGTGTCCACGACGACATCGTCGTCCTCAGCTACGCCCCGCACGAGCCCGAGGCTGCGGGTGCTGCCCTGCATCTGGAGCGGGCGCTCGCCACGGTGACCAACATCCTGCGCGGGCTGTGTGGGCCTGACTGGGCGCCGCTGGAGGTGCTGCTGCCGCGCTCTGCGCCCCGCGACACGGTCCCCTACATCGGGTTCTTCAGGGCCCCTGTCCGCTTCGATCAAGAAGCGGCCGCCCTGGTATTCCCGGCCGCGCTCCTGGAGCAGCCGATCGCGGGGGCGGATCCGGCGCTGCGCCAGGGGGCGGAGGACCAAATCCGCGAGCTTGAGGGGGCTCAACCCTCCACGCTGAAGGACAAGCTTCGCGAGTACCTCCAGACCGCTGTGACCCGGCAGCGCTGCAAAGCCGAGCGCGTGGCGCGTCAGAAGCTGGTGACCCGCCGCACCTTGAGCCGACGGCTGAAGGCTGAAGGCACAAGCTTCAAGCGCCTCGCCAACGAGGCGCAGTTCCGCGTGGCCAAGCAGTTGCTCGCCGACACCGGCATGAGCTTGGCGCAGATCTCCGACTGCCTCGACTTCTCCGAGCCCGCCGGGTTCACGCACGCCTTCCGGCGCTGGTCTGGCACGACGCCGAGCGCGTGGCGGCGAGCAAACCGACCGGAGACGAAGGGCCACTAATACCGAGACGATCGACGCGCGTTCCAAAGGGGATCAGCAGATACGGCGCCGTGCCGGCGGCTGGAGGCGCTCCATAATGTCCAGCCGGCGAATGACCGCTTCGGAGAGGCCACCGGAGTTCGTCGAACGGCCGGAATGGGCGCGAAGCAGCCGCCCACAGATAGCCGGAAGCGGCCTATCCGCTTCGAGCTCAATTTTCGTCCAAGCGACGTTCTGCGCGGCCAGGATGAGTGCCTCAGCGTGCCATTTTCCGAAGCTTGCTCTCAGCCCGGTTCACAGTGCGCGTTAAGCCGCAGCCGAGAGCGCCAGTTCGAAGGAAGAGGCTCAGCAGGGAGCCTGGGCTGAAAAGGCGACGGAT
>NZ_BJZU01000129.1 GCF_007992195.1 Methylobacterium oxalidis
CGCCAGGGCGCATCGGTGTGACCCCTCTCCTTCGGGGGTATCCTCAGGGCGCGTAGGCGCGGGCGGCGGGCGGCAGGCCGACGGAGGCGGGCTGGCGCAGCGGGCCCTGCAGCGGGGTCCTCCCGTCCCGGTGGTCCGGCAGGGCGGAGGGCTCGTCGTGGCTGGCGGGGCGGACGGTCACGGCGCCCCAGGGCCCGGCGATCTCGAACAGGTTCCCGGCCCGCGGCGCCTCAGCCCCGCCCGCCACCCGCGGCGTCAGCTCGGCGCGGGCCCGGAAGCGGCGCTCGGCGAGGAAGACCTGGCCGCGCAGCGAGGCAGTCAGGGCGGCCGACCGCAGGAACCCCTCGCCGATCTCGCCGACGCCGTCGGAGAAGCGCAGCGACAACGCGGCGCGCTCGAAGGCGGTGCGGCCGTTGCGGCGGGCGAGGGCGCCCTGCGCCACGGCGCCGTTGCGCTGGATCACGTCGGCAAGGTCGAGTCCGGCGATGGCGCCGTCGTCGATGGCGACCGTGGCCCGCCCGCTGACATGCTCGGTCAGCGAGGCGACGTCGCGGCCGACGCTCTCCAGCGCGAACTGGCCCTGCGTGCCGCCCAGCACCCAGCGGTACTGGCCGAGGTCGATCAGGAGGGCGCCGAGATCGAGCCGGTCGAAGCTCCCCTGCGCCTTCACCTCGGTCTCGGCGCCGTCGGCGCCCGCGGGCGCCAGCGCCACGCGGCCCTTCAGCGTGCCGCCCTGGAGGCCCGCCCGGCTGAGGGAAGCCTCCACCGTGTCGCCGCGCACCAGCACGCTCGCGGCGAGGTCCTGCAGCAGCACCGGGCCGAGGCGGCTCGTGGCCGCCGAGAGGCGCAGGTCGAGGTCGCCCCCAGTGAGTGGCTTCAGGGCGACGCTCCGCGGGCCCGCGGCCTCGCTGTCCTCCGGCAGGCCGAACAGGCGCACGAAGCCGGCGAGCAGGGGCCCCAGGTTGAGGCTGTCGGCGGCGAGCGTCGCCTGCACGGCGCTGCGCGCCTCGCCGAAGCTCGCCGAGACCGCGCCCTCGAGAGCGTTGCCGCCGACGCTGACCCGCACGTCGGGCAGCATCAGGCCGGCGCGGCTCGCCTCGAAGGTGCCGTCGAGGGTGAAGCTGTCGAGGAACGGCGCAAGGGCGACGTCGGTGCCCACCCAGGCGAGCGTCCGGGGCAGGGAGGCGGTCTCGAAGCTGCCGCTGCCGGAGAGGTGGGGCCCGTCCCGCCAGGTTCCGGTGCCCTCGGCGGCGAGGCTGCCGCCATCCCAGGACGCGTTGAGGGTGACGGGCGATTCCCCGCCCGCCACGAGGGCGGCCGGGCGCAGGCCCGCCAGCGCGAAGCGGGCCGGCACGTCCCGAACCGTGAGGCTGCCGGCACAGTCGAGGCTGGCGCTCCAGACGGGCCAGGACACGACGAGGTCGAGGTCGCTCGCGCTCACCGGCCCCTCGACGCGGGCCCGGCTGATCGCGAGGCGGCGCGGGTGGCTGGCCGGCCCCTGCGCGAGGCGCGCGCCGAGGAGGCGGAACGGTTCCGTCCAGCGCGGATCGGCGGGGTCGAGGTGGATCGTGGCCCCGTCGAGGGCGAGCGCGCCGATCTCGGCCTGGCCGGAGAGCAGGGCGAGCAGGCTCAGCTCGATCGTCAGGCGGCCGCCCTCGGCGAGGGCGGGCCCTGCACTTCCCCCGGCCGCGATACGGGCGCGGCTGAAGCGCAGATGGGGCAGGGGCAGGAGCGACATCTCGGTCCGCCCCTCGGCGCCGAGGGCGAGCCCGTAGGGGGCGAGACCCCGGCTCACGAAGCGGGCGGCGGTGGCGGTTCCCACCGGCCAGGGGTTGCAGGCCGCGACGAGACCGGCGGCAGCGAGACTTCCGAGGCCGAGGGCGGGGAGGAGACGGCGCGGCGTCATTGCACTCCGTGCGGATGGGCCGTTGCGGGCGGCCGGAGCGCCTGCGCGCGCCGAACCGTCGTCGAAGCCGAATGTTTCAGGCCGCCCCAGCCGTAAACCTTCGGTCCGCTCGGGAGATTTCCTTAAACGCTTCGGCAGGGTTTGTCTCCAAGGCGCGCTTCCTGCTAGCGCAAAGCTGTGACTCGCGCGCTCATCGCCTCGCGGCGGGGGCGGCGCGGCGCCCGGCCGAAGGGGCGCCGCTTGGGGAAGGACGGTTTCGATGAAGAAGGTCTACTCGGACGCGACGGCCGCCCTGGCCGATCTCCTGCGCGACGACATGACGATCATGTGCGGCGGCTTCGGCCTCTGCGGCATCCCGGACGAACTCATCGACGCGGTGCGCGCCTCCGGGGTGAAGGGGCTGACCGTGATCTCGAACAACGCGGGCATCGACGGCGTCGGCCTCGGCAAGCTCCTCGAGACCCGGCAGGTGGCCAAGATGATCTCGTCCTACGTCGGCGAGAACAAGGAGTTCGCGCGGCAGTTCCTGGCGGGGGAGCTCGAGATCGAGTTCAATCCGCAGGGCACGCTCGCCGAACGCATCCGGGCGGGCGGTGCCGGCATCCCGGCCTTCTTCACGAAGACGGGCGTCGGCACCAAGGTCGCCGAGGGCAAGGAGGTGCGGGACTTCGACGGCGAGGCCTACGTGATGGAGCGCGGCCTCTTCGCCGACCTCGCCCTCGTCCACGCCCATCGGGGCGACACCGAGGGAAACCTCGCCTACCGGATGACGGCGCGCAACTTCAACCCGATGATGGCGACCGCCGCCGCCGTGACGGTGGCGCAGGTGGAGCACCTCGTCAGGCCCGGCGAGATCGAGCCCGACCATATCCACACGCCGGGCATCTATATCGGCCGCATCGTCCACGTGCCGGTGCGCGAGAAGCGCATCGAGCAGCGCACCACGCGCAAGCGCGCCGAGGCCGCTCAGGCGGCGGCCGGCGGCGGCGCCGTCTGAGGCACAGGGGAGGAGAGACGGATCATGGCCTGGACCCGCGACCAGATGGCGGCGCGCGCCGCGCGCGAGCTTGAGGACGGCTTCTACGTGAATCTCGGCATCGGCATCCCGACGCTGGTGTCGAACTTCATCCCCGAGGGCATGTCGGTGCAGCTCCAGTCGGAGAACGGCATGCTCGGCATGGGGCCCTTCCCCTATGAGGGCGAGGAGGACCCGGACCTCATCAACGCCGGCAAGCAGACGATCACGGCGCTGCCGACGACGAGCTACTTCTCCTCCGCCGATTCCTTCGGGATGATCCGCGGCGGGCACATCGACCTGTCGATCCTCGGCGCGATGCAGGTGGCCGAGAACGGGGACCTCGCCAACTGGATGATCCCCGGCAAGATGGTGAAGGGCATGGGCGGGGCCATGGACCTCGTGGCGGGCGTCAAGCGCGTCGTCGTGGTGATGGAGCACGTCGCCAGGAACAAGGACGGCACGGAGAGTCCCAAGCTCCTGAAGGCCTGCGACCTCCCGCTCACCGGCACCCACGTGGTCGACCTCGTGATCACCGATCTCGGCGTGTTCACGATCGACAAGAAGGGCGAGGGGGGCATGCGCCTGATCGAGCTCGCGGACGGGGTCACCGAGGCGGAGATCCGCGCCAGGACCGAGGCCGCCTACACGGTGGCCCTGGACTGACCCGCAGCCCGGCGGTGCGCCCCGTTTCGGGACGTTTCCGCCGGGCTGGCTCCGGACAGGGCTAAGCGAAGATTAAGCCGAATGCCCGAATGCTCCCGATCGCCGGGACAGCGAACAACGCGTGCCACCGCCCGGCGCAGGTGAGGCCGGGCACGAGGGTGTGTGCGTATGGGTCGCGTATCGACGGCGATGGACAATGTCGTGCCCTTCCGGCGCAAGCCGCCGGCGGGCGGGGCGGGGCATCACGCGTCGGGCCTGCGCGAGGGTCAGGCCAAGCGCCGGAGCGAGCAGCGCGCCCTCATGGACGCGGTCTACGCCACCGGCAGCCTCGCGGTGGCCGCGGGGGATCGTGAGACCAAGCTGACGGCCTCGCGACTTCAGGTCTACGGCTTCCTGACGATCGAGGAGGTGGGCGAGGACGGCAGCACCCGCCGCCTGCGGCCCTCCGAGGCCATCCGCGCCCGCCCCGAGCGGCCCTGGCGCCTGAGCAAGGCCGCCTACGGCGGCGGCCTCTCGGTGACGATCCCGGCCGTCGACGGCTTCCTGTTCGACACCGCCCTCCAACCGGCCTGAGGTGGCAAGCCTCGCGTCCGACCGCCCCGCAGAGATGACGCGGCGAACGCTTCCCGCTACAGAGGCGGGCGCCTTCCCCGGGCCCGTAGCTCAATGGTTAGAGCCGGCCGCTCATAACGGTCTGGTTGCAGGTTCGAGTCCTGCCGGGCCCACCACGCACTCCACGCGAACCGCGCCGTTTCCGAGCACACCAGAGATCGTCGAGATCTCAGACACTTAGCGAACTGCGGGCATTCTGACGCCCATTCTCCGGCCGTTCCGCAGAGGCCTGCTGACCCCCGTTCGCAAGCCTATTCTCGCGTTCTCTCGAAGCAGCTTCCGCATCCGCTGGACCGTCATGCCAGGAGACCGGTTCGCTGGCCCAGAGAGACGCTGTTCGCCGCGCTGAGGCGAATTAGCTCGTTCTCCACAGCCCGCATTCGCGACTGGACTTCTGCTGCGAACGGAGCGGACATGCTCCCGTCCCGAGCAGGCCCCCTGAGGCCGCTCGGATCCCCTGCCGACCCCCGCCGGTCCGCAGGGTTGCGGTGGTGGCAGCACACGCTGCCCAGAGCACCGCAGGTTGAACCATGACCCTCAGCGAGACATACCTCAGCCTCCTCCGCGCCGCGGCCGAACGCCAGGACTTGCTGCTCACCTGCCCCGAAGGGCTCAGCACCCGAGCAGCCAGAACGCTCGCGGCCAAGTTGATTCGCGCTGACCTCGTCACGCAGGTGGAGGCGACAGCGGATCAGCCAAGCTGGGGAGAGATTGCCAGCGGCCCTGCCGGCTTGCGAATCACGTCAGCCGGGTTGACCGAGATCGGCTCCGAAGCTGCAGCGTCAGCAGCTCCGCTGGCGAGCGACGACCAAGTCGCCGCTCGCATCGCGGAGCCGCGATCCGGCAGTAAGCTGGCCCGGGTGCTGAGCCTGCTGCGGCGGGAGCAGGGCGCCACGCTGGAGGATCTGATCGGCGCCACCGGATGGCTGCCGCACTCCACACGGGCCGCTCTCACCGGCTTGCGCAAGCGCGGCTACGGCCTGACGCGCACCCTCAGTGCAGAGGGCGAGAGCATTTACCGGCTCAGCACCGAGCCCGCAGCTGCCGCTGCAACTACCCTCACTGCTGCCTAAGACGGAGGAGCACATGCCCACCTCCGCCGCTGCTGGCAGCGCCCTTGCGCACGCCGAATCAGATGTCGATCGGGAGATCGCCGCCCTCGGCGCTCTCGACCTCGCTGGTCTACGCAGCCGCTGGCGGCAGCGGCTGCGCAGCGCGCCTCCACCGCAGTTCTCCCGTACCCTACTGCTGCGGCTGCTCGCCTACCGGCTGCAGGCCAAGGCTCTGGGCGACCTCGACCGCGACACAGCCCGCCTGCTCGAGCGCCTCGCCCGCGAGAGGCTGCGCCGGCGCGCTACCGAGGCGAGAGGCCGAAGGTCCAAGGCAGCGCCTCCCATCCCGCCCCCACCCAGCCCAGGACTCAGGCCGGGCACGCTGCTGGTGCGCGAGCACGCCGGTCAGATGCACACCGTCACTGTGCAAGCTGACGGCTTCGCCTGGCAGGGCCGCACGTTTACCAGCTTGTCCGAGGTGGCCCGCACCATCACCGGCACGCGCTGGAACGGACCGCGCTTCTTCGGCCTGCGCGACAAACCTGCCGTGAGCAGCGGGGGAGGGCAGTGATGAAGAGCTCACCCACTCCCAAGCTCCTGCGCTGCGCCATCTACACCCGCAAATCGACCGAGCAGGGGCTCGAGCAGGCGTTCAACTCCCTCGACAACCAGCGCGAGGCGGCCGAAGCCTACATCAAGAGCCAGGCGCACGAGGGCTGGCGGCTCCTGCCCGAGACCTACGACGACGGCGGCTACTCCGGTGGCAGTTTGCAGCGGCCCGCCCTCCAGCGGCTGCTCGCCGAGGTACAGGCCGGCCGGGTCGACGTGATCGTGGTCTACAAGGTCGACCGGCTCACCCGGGCACTGTCGGACTTTGCCAAGCTCGTCGAGCTGTTCGACCAGCACGGCGTCTCGTTCGTCTCGGTGACACAGGCCTTCAACACCACGACGAGCATGGGCCGGCTGACGCTCAACGTGCTGTTGTCGCTCGCGCAGTTCGAGCGGGAGGTCACGGCCGAGCGCATCCGCGACAAGATCGCGGCCTCCAAGCGGAAGGGCCTGCGCATGGGCGGACCTGTGCCGCTCGGCTACGCGGCGCGCGACAAGAAGCTCGTCATCGATCCAGCCGAGGCCGAGCAGGTGAGGGGGATCTTCGCGCGCTATCTCGAGCTCGGCTGCCTGTCGGCGCTGGCAGCGGACCTGCGCGAGCGTGGTGTGCTGACGAAGGTGTCGCGGCGGCGGGACGGCACGAGCCGCGGCGGCATCCCCTTCAGCAAGGGCCCGCTCGCCTATCTTCTACGCAACCGCGTCTACATCGGCGAAGTGGTGCACAAGGATCAGCACTACCGGGGTGAGCACGAGCCGATCGTCTCGCTCGAGCTGTTCGAGGCGGTGCAGGCGGCGCTCTCGGCCAAGGCACAGGCAGCTGGGGCGGGGCGGGCGAACACCGGCTCGCTGCTGAAGGGTTTGCTCTACGATGACCGGGGCAACCGGATGACGCCGAGCAGCGCGAGGAAGGGCGCGGTGCGCTACCGCTACTACGTCTCGCGTGCGGTGGAAGAGGGCCGGCGTGAGGAAGCTGGCTCCGTTGCGCGGGTGCCTGCGCCGGAGATCGAGCAGGCGGTGCTGAGCGCAGTCGCTGGAGCCGGGGAGGGCAATGAGCAGGTGGTCCTTGATGCAAAGGACCTGATTGCGCGCATTGAGCGCGTAGTTGTGCATCCGGATCGGCTGATCCTCCAGCGTGGACCGGACCGCCGGGATCAGCCTCCGCCCGAGGCCCTCGTCGTGCCCTGGTCAGCCAAGGCAGGCCGCCGCCGGCGGGAGGTGATTTCAATGGGCGGCAGCGATGAGGCTATGACGGTGATGCGCTCGGAGACGCGGGCGCGGCTTGTGGAGGGCATCGCCAAGGCTCGGCTGTGGTTGGACGATCTGCTGTGTGGCCGCGTGCCGGACACGGCCGAGATTGCGCGGCAGGAGGGTTGTAGCGAGCGCTCGGTTCGGATGACGCTGAACCTGGCGTTTCTGGCTCCTGACTTAGTTCAAGCTGCGGTTGCCGGCACGCTGCCAGAGGGAAAAGGAATCACCGCGCTGACGAACGCGCCCCTGAGTTGGAAGCAGCAATGCAACGGCGAGATTGCCCACGCCACACCGATGTGAGCGACAGCCTCAGAGCAGCTGAGGCTGCATCAGCGGGTCCTAGGTTCGAACCCCGGTGCGCCCACCCGTCACCTCAAAAGGCTTAGAGGCAGATCTGCCGCGAGCTCGGTCCCGCTGCCCCCTCGCACGAAACAGCTGCCGGGAAAGCACGCAATGTCGTGAGATGCCGCTGACCACCCAACCTGCTGCGCTCCGCTCCGGCTATGCACGTTGAAGACGGCTTGGTCGGTCAACCAACAGCGGAAAGGCGAGATGCTGAGTCTCGTCGGTAGGCTTGGTGCAGCCCACGCCAGCCACGGAGCTCGCAGCGTATTGCGGCAACTGCTTCTGCCGCTGAACACTCACTCTGGATGCCACGGCCGAAGGGTTGCGCCGATCCGGGAGGCGGAAGCTTGCTGCCAGCCAAGCTCTGCTCCACGATCAAGACGTGGTCGAAGGGACACTTCACACCGGGCCGAAGTTCGTCCGCAGAGGTGTTGTTCGAAGGTGCGCTTCGCTGCAAACGTGAAGCAGCCCTAACGGACACGCTTTCCCGCCGCCGTCTCGCCGTCCGTTGGGGCATACCTCAACGGACTAGCCGAGACATGCGCCAGCCGCATGAGCGTTCCAGTAGGATCTTAGAGGCCGACCAAATTCACGTTCCGAACCGTAGGAGTACTCGTTTGGATCGGGTCCTCGGTGGTCCTGGAAAACTCCACACGGGCAAGCCCTATTGGAACGCTGGCACTCCGAGATTGCGTCAGCTGTGGCAGGTGCGCCGATAAAGAAAGAGATCGTGTAAATGGCGCAGCTATGAGCTGCCTTATTATGTATACCGTACGCTAAGTTGCGGTAATTGGCAGCAATCGCGTCTTATATCGAATACATTTGCCGAAGATCTTTATCTATGACACCCTTCAAACTTGAAGACGCCCGATGCGGCGATCTCGCTGACCGCCCTGTCTCGCGCCTCCGCTTCCCCTGGCCATCTCGGTCAACGGCAGGAGGTTGCCATGACTGTCACGCTCAACCCGTCCTCGATGCCATGGACGCGCGCCAACGAGGCCGTCAGCCGCCGGTTCATCACCTGCGACGACCCTGACCGCAGAGATCTGCTCTGCGGGGGCGGAGCACTCGCCATGAGCTTGCTGCTGGCAGGTCTGCTCGGCGGATCGCGTCCAGCCCGAGCCCAAGCCCTCGCCGGACCAGTTCCCGAACTTGACGAGGTCACGGTCCGGATCGTCACAGACAGCTACCAGTTCGCTGTCGCGCCAAAAACCCGCAAGGCGGAGAGCCTGCTGATCGAGCATTTCGGGTGGGGCGTCAGCCCGGATCGACCGCCCGGCCCGACGATGGTCAGCGAGTTCGGTCTGTCCATGCACGCCACCTCTCGGCGTGGGGAGGAAACGCGAAGGACGCTGGTGGACTTCGGGTTCACGCCGCAGGCACTGAACAACAATCTCGCCTTGCTGGAGATGCAGCCCAGTGACCTCGACGCTCTCGTGCTCAGCCACGGCCACTACGATCATTTCGGCGGCCTTGCAGGCTTCCTGGCGGCGAACAAGGGCAAGCTGAAATCCAAGCTCCCCCTCTACGTCGGCGGCGAGGATTGCTTCTGCGCCCGTGAATGGACTGCGCCGCCGGTGAAGGGCGACTTCGGCGTCATCGACCGCAAGGGGCTGGAAGAGGCCAGGCTCACTGTGACCTCGACGGAGCGGCCCTCTCTCATCGCGGGTCACGGCTTCACCTCGGGCCAGATCGGACAGCGCAGCTTCGAGAAGATCCTGTCGCCGAGCGCCATGCGGATCGGTGTCAGGGATGGGGTCGGCTGCGATCCCCGGAGCTTCGCCAAGGCCGATCCGCAGCAGGGTCCCGTTCCGGACCAGTTCCAGCACGAGATCGCCACAGCCTTCAACGTGAAGGGACGCGGGCTCGTTATCCTGACCTCGTGCAGCCATCGCGGCGTGGTGAACGCCATCCGACAGGCGCAAGCGGTCTCCGGGGTCAGCAAGGTGCACGCGGTGATCGGCGGCTTCCACCTAGCGCCGTATCAGCCGGAGTACCTGCGTGAGACCCTTGCTGCGCTGAAGGAGATGGGACCGGACCACATTGTCCCCCTGCACTGCTCCGGCGAGGCCTTCTACGAGATGGCCAAGGCCGAGATGCCGACGAAGCTGGTTCGGGCTTACACGGGCACGCGGCTCACGTTCTCTGCCGCGGCGGCCTGAGATCCAGGAGCGGGATCATACAGGTATGGCTTGGAGAGGCCGCTGCACGTCGCGGGACGCTCCATAACATCCAAACTGCGAGAACCGTGACATTTCCCACTGGGAGCGGAATGTCCGCCGAGGCACACGGACGCGAACCTCGCTGCCTTCTGCCAGCGGTGTCACATGCTGCACGACCGGCCTGAACATCGGCGGCGACGCTGGCTCACGCTGTTCCGGCGGAAGGCGCTCGGAGACTTGTTCCGCAGGCCCTACGCCTAGGCTGCCACTCAACTCAGCCGAGGTGACCGGGCTGGGCTGGCGTGACCAGCGCTCGGTGCGCGAGCATCCGGTCGAGCTCGCGCAGGACGATGCATTTGGCGCGTCGTTCATGGGAACGCTTCATCGCTGCCTCCTGACAATGGTCCTCTGACGCCATCGCCGGTCTCGACGGGCTCGGTGCGGGTCAGAGAAGGAGATCAGGCAGCCCGGCTTGCCGAGCGCATGAACCGGGGATGGTGGACAACGACCGCCGGAGCCGGCCGGATGGTGGTGGGCACTGCCGGGACCCAGATCCTAACCTGAGTGCCGGCGCGGGGATCGAACACCGTGAGGACCATGATCGCCTCCTATTCATCCATCGTGGCGTGAGGATCGCACGTCTCTCGGAAGCTGGCCGTGACGCGGCTCACGCTCTCGGGGGGGCATCGGGGCCCCCCGTGCGGGGCATTGGCCGTCGTGGGCTCCGGAAAGCGGCGCCAACCGCTTCAGTTGTGGGAGTGGTGGTGCAGCATCTCGCTGTCGTCAGCGAACGGTCCCGGGGCGGGGGCGATCCGCACCGACTTGGCTGGCCGAGCCGGTTGAACCGAGCGACCCACTTCCGAACCGTAGATCGTGTAGCGGGGCGTGACGCCGTTCAGCGTCACCGCGCTGCCCTGTCCTTCAGGGTGCAGGATCGACTGGGTCCAGGCCTGGGCCGAGGAGGCGAAGGCAACGACGACGGTGCCGGCAAGAAGAAGGCTGCGCATGATCGTGATCCTCTCTGAAGAGAAGCGCGGAAACCATTTCCTTGCTTCTGGATCCGATCATCGGCGCGGCAGGATCGAGAAGATAATGCCGTTTGGGCATCGGGACGATGCTTGCGGCGTACTGCGGGGGTCAAGCGCTCTGCAGCGCGCCCTCCCAGGAGGAGTATGTCTGCTAGGGTATACCCTAGCGGATAGGACGGCAGTCTTCGGGCAAAGAAAAGCCCCACTGACCGGGGTAGGCGAGCGGGGCAGGAACGACCGAGTGCGCGGTCCCACCCCATGGGTGCAAAGCGGTGGGCGCCGACATGCTCGCCCTCAAATTGACCGACGTGCACGCTACGGCAACAAACGGGGCGAGCGAAGAAACAAAGGGGTGTCGCGTGTTCGGTGGGGAGCCAATCTACGACTTTGATACGATCAAGACATTCCTGCGGTCTGGCGACCGGGTGCTGTTCTACAAGCCTCACCAGTCCTTTGGCTTCACCATCGACACCGACGAGAATCTTGCCTCCGTGCATGACCTGCTCGGGCGGGATCTTGGCCTCCGGCCTGAGGATTTTGTAGAGACCTTCTGCAACGGCGACGGGTCACAGATCATCGCCCGGATCGAGCACACGGCGAAGGTGAAGCCCGCATCCCGATACGGCAATGCGCTCATCTCGGTACTAACCCCCGATGACGGCAAGGCATCCTCCAAACTCTCAGTAGGTTTGCAGGACAGTCACACCGACGTTGCAGGTACGCCGTCTGCAACTCCGGTGGCCGTGTCGCTGATGATCACGCAGCGGCAGAGGGCGCTGCTTCGCGACCGCGGCTTCTCGGCCGAGGAGATCCGTTCGATGACGCCCCTTCAAGCACATAGTCACCTCGGGCTGGTGCAGGACTGACTTTTGAGCGGTAGGTCTGACCTGACCGGCTGGCTTTGAACTGGGCTGCTTGCGAGGATCAGCCAGGACCCGAGGGGCTTGTCACGTTGGCTGGCCGCAGCTTTGCCGGAGCCAACGGAGCGTCCCAGCCGGGCCGCATGAGGCTGCTCTCGTACTCCGGCTACCGCTTTCCCCGCGACGTCATCCAGCGGGCCGTGTGGATGTATCTCCGGTCCACGCTCAGTTTCCAGGACGTTGAGGAGCTTCTGGCCGAGCGCGGCATCAGCGTCGCCTACGGGAGCATCCGCCGCTGGGTGCGTGTCTTCGGGCCGCTGATCGCCCGCAGCCTGCGGGCGCGGCGCCCTAAACCGCATGGGCGCTGGCACTTGGACGAGATGTTCGTCCGCATCGGCGGCCGCCAAATGTACCTGTGGCGCCCTTCAGAGCTGCGAGTGCCCGCTTGGGCAGGCCTTCTACCAGCGTGCGCTTGGTGGATCGGAAGCACCGATTCAGAAGCTCCGTGAGGAGATCGAGGCGATCATCCCGCTCCTGCGGGGCATGTCGGGCAAGCTGGCCGACGCCGGGTCCAACTAAAGCGGCCGTTCGCCATCAGTTCGTCGAGACCACCCTTGGGATCGCCGGCGCGTCGAGCGCGAACTCACAGACAGGCGATGGACGCCGACGCTGTGCCGGACAAGGTGGAGGTCTTGACGGAGGCGCTGCGCCTTCTGATCGACGCGCTGATGCAGGATCGCGGAGGGCTGCGGATGACCTCGATGCGAGTAGGGCCGGCTTTCAGGTAAGCCGATGCGGCGGTGAAGCAGTATCCTGCGGTGGCGCCCTGCGGGCTTAACTTGGAATGCTCCACTGTTTACCGGCCATTAACCATAACAGTGCAGTATCGAGGATGAGCGGGGCGCCTCCGACCCTCTCGTCATTGGGAACCCTGCCACGGCCTCCACGTGGTGGGGTTTTCCAGTTTGGCCCACAGGATGCACCAGGAGCCTCACAGCCGGCCGAGAACGTCAGGCGGGTGTAAGTTGTGCGAAAGCGTGGCCACGAGTCTGTGCGGCCCTCCTGAACGATCCTAGGACCCATGCGGTTGAGCCATCGGACTGCTTCGAACATCGGCAGACCGCGCCCACTCGGCAGTAACCCGAAACACGGAGAGCCAGCGGCCTCACCAGACCTTCGAGGCGCGGCCGGCGTAGAAGCCCAATTGCCGCAAGGCACACACCTCGTCCTGCATCGTTTAGTTTTGTACACTGAACGTCAGCAGGACGGGGGTCCGAAGCTATGCCCGAGTTTCTCGTCATCATGCTCGCCGGAGCACTGGGCGCCATCCTCATCACGGTTGCCGCGCGACCAGCGGCGGATCGCTTTCTGCGCTGGTGAGCGTCCTGGGATGAAACCTTGCGGTGCCTTCCTATGTTCATTGTGCGCAATCGACCGGGAAGGACGTTGGCATGGAAGCGGCGGTCATGATGGCGGGCGTGCTCGGAGCAGGCGTGACACTGGTCTACATGCGGCCTCGGCTCGACTCGTTCTTCGAGTGGTAGCTGCCAGCATTCAGCACGAGGCCGCCACACTACAAGTCAGGCGGCGCGGAGCTGGAGCACGGGTGCAGGGTTCAGTCGACGCTCCAGCAGGCTGATGCCGGCCTGAACCATGCGGTGCTTCTCGTCCTCATCGAACTCGCCGAACATGTCGTCCACGGCCTCGTACCAGTCGCGGTAGCCTGGCCGGTCGTTCTGCGCGAGCAGGAACAGCATCACGTCGACGATGCGCTCCTGCACCGGGCGCGCCTTGAAGGAGAGGACAGTCATCTCGGCCTTAGGCAAGCTGGGCAGTAAGGGACCATTAACGTCGCCACTCGCCATGGCCGAAATGGGGCCGCCGAGCCACTCGCTGTGCTGTTCAGTCGACTGGGCTCAGGGTCTTCGAGACAGCGGCTACCATCGTGCGAGAGCACCCGGCCGCATCCATCACCGCCTGCCAAGACATGCCGCGGTTGAGCATGTCGGCGATGGCTTTGTGCCGCTTCAGATCTGCTGGACGGCCCCGGTACTTGCCTTCAGCCTTGGCGCGGGCCTGACCCTGCGCCTGCCGGCGACGACGATCCTCGTAGTCCTTGCGCGCCACAGCCGCGAGCATGTCGAGGAGCATCCCGTTGATGGCCTCAAACATGCGGCCGGTGAACTCGTCGGCGCTTTGTGTCGCCATTATCCAGGAGGTCGGCAGATCGAGCGCCACCACGCGGATGTGGCGCGCAGCGATCTCGGCCTTCAGCTTCTCCCAATCGGCAGAGGTCAGGCGCGAGAGGCGGTCCACCTGCTCTACCAGGAGGATGTCGTCAGGCTGAGCGTCGCGCAGGAGCCGGAACAGATCGGGGCGGACGAGCTTCGAGCCGGACTCATTCTCCACGTACCAACTGGCGATCCTGAGCCCACGCTCAGACGCAAAGGCTTCGAGTTGCGCGCGGGCTCGGCTGGCGTCCTGCTCGTCGGTCGAGGCGCGGAGGTAGGCACGGACGAACGACATGGCGGGCCCCAGTCCGCTTTGGATGGTCCGTATGATGCCGCTCTGTTTTGAACTGTCAAACGGCGCTTATCGGATCGACTGTCCGCCAGTCTGAAATGGGCATACGCCTAGGCTTCCGCCGTCTGGTTTCGACCCCGCTTCGCCGCCTTTTTCACCGCCGAGCCGGCTGCGGAAGCGGTCGCGGTAACAGCTTTGGTGGCGCGCTTGGCCACCCGCTTCACGGCGGTCACCGTCTCGCCGACGGCTGAACGCTCGGATGCGCGGCGCTGCGCAATCGTCATGAATTTGCAGCCGGGCGGCGTGGGTAGTTTCGACCGCTGGCGGTTCTTGCGCCAGGACGGACGCATGCGGGCCTTGGACGACATCACAACCTCAAGGGATAAATTTGAACTCTCTCAGGGGTAGGCGGAGCATCGCCGAAATCAAGGGATGAAGGACGGCTCCGTCGTCGGCCTGAACTTCATGCCGACCTTCGCGAACGCCGCTGACGTAGCTCGGCGATCTATGCCCCAGACCAGTCCAATTTGGGTATACCCCAATGGCCGACCTGAAGAACGAACGCGTCATCCACAGCGACTGCGCGGGCCTACGAGTAGAACGCATCAGCGACGGCCCAGGAGGGCTGTTCCCGGTATCCGTAACCAGGGCGGTGCTGCTGTTGAAACTAGATGCGGTCGAGGCGACACTCCCGTTGGGCCAACCGCGGCTGAGCCCCCGGCCATGACAGACTTCGACACCGCGTTCTCAGGCTCAATACCCGCCCTGTATGAGCGCTATCTCGGACCCTTGCTGTTCGAGCCATATGCGCTCGATCTGGTCGCTCGCTTGGCCGACGTGGAGGCAGATCGCGTCCTAGAGACCGCTGCCGGCACCGGCGTCGTGACGCGGCTCCTCGCGCGTACGCTGTCAAGCGCTGTCGAGATCGTCGCCACCGACATCAACCAATCCATGCTCGATTTTGCTGCAGCCAAGCAGCTGCCGGTTAACGTCATGTGGCAACAGGCGGATGCCCTCCGCCTCCCGTTTACCGATCAGACGTTCGATGCTTTGGTCTGCCAGTTCGGCCTCATGTTCCTGCCCGACAAGAAGAGGGGCTTTCGTGAGGCGCATCGGGTGCTGAAGTCTGGCGGGCGCTTCGTGTTCAATGTCTGGGATAGGCTCGAGGAGAACGAGTTTGCACAGGTCGTGAGCGCGGCGGTTGCCGCTCGCTTTCCCGATGATCCGCCTGCCTTTCTCGCTCAGATCCCGTATGGCTTCCACGACGCGGACGCGATCAGCAAAGATTTACAGCAGGCCGGCTTCTCAGCTGTCTCGATCGAGAGCGTGGAATTGCGCAGCCGATCCGCATCCCCGCGCGAAGCTGCCGTCGGCTTCTGCCAAGGCACTCCCCTGCGAAGCGAGATTGAGGCACGTGGCATGAGCCAGCTTGAGGAGGTGACCTCAGCGGCTGAACGCGCGTTGGCCTCCCGCTTTGGTCTCGGTCCAATCGACGGAAGGATGCGAGCTTACGCCATGACCGGCGTCCGGTAATCAACCCCCGTCCGCCCACGCACGTCATTCCTAACGTGGTAGGTCAACGCGAGCCTCCCATCGAGGCTCGCGGTTAGCCTGCTACTTGGCCTTGCTGGCGATGGCGCTCAGGCCCGCATCGTAGATGCCGGTGATGACTTCCTTGGCCTTGGCGTCGTCCGCACCCTTGGCCTTGAAAGTGCCCTGCCATTGGACCTTTGAGCCCGAGCCGCTCGGCATCACCATGATCGTGGACTTGTAGTCGGAGACCGGCAGCGGGCTCTGCAGGATCGTGTAGCTGTAGTCCATCTTCTTGTCGTCGCGGGCGAGTTGCTCCTCGACGATGGTGCCGCCACCCTTCAGGCTGAGGGTCCGTACCGCTTTGCCCTCCTTCGTGGAGGGTTCGCACTTCTCGACGGCGGGGTGCCAGTTACCGATGCCGCAGAAGTCCCGGATGGTCTGCCAGACCTTTGCAGGCGGAGCCGCGACGTCGACAGACTTGGAGACCTCAAGGGCTGAGGCAGGGGCAACCGCCACCGCGGCGAGAGCCACAGCGGAAAAGGTGAGCGTCTTCATCCAGCGTTTCCTTGCGCGAAAGTTGGTTGTGCGTGGCCTTGCGGCCGAGCGCCAAGCTGGATCATTTTGCCTTTCCGACAAGAGCTTGAGTGCAGCTCTCCCCCACTAAATCGCTCCTCACTCGCCATCTCTGAGTCCACAGATGTATACCCCAGCGGATAGGATGAGGGTCAGCGGAAAGGACAATAATCCAAAAAGGCAAGAAGAAGCCCGCCGTGGGGGTGAGGCGGGCTGAAGGAGTTGGAGGTAATACGCCCGGCGGCTGTGGAACCTACCGAACACCCCTTGGCTAGCACGCGCCAAAGCCAGATCGCCGATCACGCTCAATCACAACCTCGTGACGGAGGACTAGAAGCGGTCCGAGTTCGTGCAAGCCGTCTGGATGGCGGGTAGGGTTCTGGCAGCAGGGCGTTGGCAATCCTGGAGCATCGCGGAGCCAGCTGATGTCCACGCGTGCCGAGATCGATGCCTATCTGGTTGAAGGCGCCCGCCTTATCCGCTGGGCGGAGGAATGCGCAAGCCGGATGAACGAAGCCGGTGCGTGTGAGGGGCACCGGCTGATGGCAGCTACGACCCTGAAGGCGATGCTGCACATCCAATTCCGGATGACGGTCTACGGCGACCGCTTAGCGGCAGAAGTGGCTCCTGCGCCCGCTCCCCCACCGGTGCCGGAGAACCGGCGCTGGTGGCCAATCCTGAGCCGCAGACGAGGCTACAGGCCCATCCATCTCTGACGAGCCAGCCTGCCCTCCCATATCGGGCTTTCGCGACATCCGCGCATGCCAAATGAGCACAAAGAAAGCCCCAGCCGGAGCCGGGGCAGGGAACGCCTCGTGAAGGACGACCCGCGGGGGGACCAAAGCGGGCCGCACATAGAGTGAAAGCACCAAACCGTCAGGCATTACCTGCCACCACACGAGCGCGGCGGGCACCTATTTCGGTGCGCTCGCGACCGTGGACAGAACCGCCTCCGAGGCGCATCACAGGGGCATACGCGCGGTGCACCGCTTTCGACAGCTGCCGCGAGTATAGAAGCCGCCCGCGTCACCCCCTTCGCGGGCGGCTTTTCTATGTCTCTACTGGCGCCCCTTCCGCAGCCCGCGCGAGAGCTTCCGAACACTGCCTGGAAGGCCGGTTTCCCGTTCCATAAAAGCGACTTACGCGAGGGGGCACGCGCGACCTACGAAAGTTGCTTTCGAGAGTCGTCCGCGGCCAAGAAGGCGGCCTTGAACAAGGTCATCTTGACGGCGCGACTGGAGAAGCGACGACCGTCTCAGGCCGCTTCCTTAAGCGGTATGAGCCGCGCCAGCAGCCGAGCCACCTCAACCACCGTCCAAGCCCCGTTGCCCTTCACACACGGAACGCCATGCTCGCTGAGCCCTTCTGCAAGGCCGACGAGGGACGTGACGCCATTCGCCTGCAACTCGCGTACAGCAGGCTCCAGGCGCTGGGCCTTCATCCGGGCGAGGGTCAGTCTCATCGAGGTCTCTTACGCGCGCAGCTGAGGGCCACCGAGGCTGATCCGCTTCGGGGTGGCCGATCGTGAACTCTGGTGGGCTGGCAGCATGTCTGTCTGCCGGGAGAGGTCGTAGAGGGCATCGCCGATAGGCCCGGCAACGCGACGCAGGGTAGAGCCTTCGCAGGTCGCTGCGATCCAGACCCCGAGTGCGAATGTATGGCTGCGGCCATAGAGGTAGACCGCGAGCCGCGCTCGGGTCCGCTCGGGCAGAGCACCAACAAGCTCTGAGATAGCTTCAGCATCGGCGCGGTAGATCCGGCCGAGCATCTCCAGCGGCACTGGGCAGGACGTGTCGAGATCGTCGGGAGCAGTCAGGCCGGTGTAGGTCACAGCGTCGCCCGCACATCGAATACGATCCACAAAGCGAGCGTAGGGTTAACGGGTCGTTACCGGACCGCGGCTTCGTTAACGGGATTGTATTGCCGCCACACCTCCCGAAGGCAGCGGAGACCACTTCCTAGTTCGTACCGAACAGCTCCAGGAGCTCGCCGACTGCCAGAAACGTCAGCGCGGCGAGCACGCCGAAAAGCGGCGCGAGGAGAATGGGATGGCGCGTCATGCCAGCCTACCCTGCCGATCGCGGTTGCGGTGTGTCCTAACAAATGACTAAGGGCTCCGCCTCTGCCCTGTGGCAGGATCGGTTTTCCAGCGCGATTTGCGGGGTGCGGTGATGCTGTCAGAACTGACACGGGCCATCCGCTCGCAGAGCTTGCTCCGGCTGCTCGGCTTCCGTTCTGACGACGAGTTCCCACGTGAGCGCAGCGCGGTTCCTGATGAGACCTCTCGCTCCAGGGTCTCTTGCAGCACACAGCACCCGACGACGCGCGACTTCATCCTGATGGCGCAGGCTGCACGGGCACGTGCTGCGGCACCGATCTGACACCTGTCAGGCTCTATCCACCGACATCTTGAACGGTACCGGAGCTGTGGCTGAGCCGTTGGCGTTACCAATGCAAGATGCTTGGAGCCCGCTTTCGGCTCTACAGGCGCAGGACTGGAGGAGACGCCATGCAGAAGATCCGGGTGCAGGCAGCGCGCGACGGCACGCACGCGGTCACCCACGGCAAGGAGATCGTTGCCGCCCGTCTCAGTCCCGATGACGCACAGAACTACGCGGCGTTTCTCCGGGCCGCCGAGCGGATCCGCCAGACGCAGCGGCTACCGCGGTAGGTCTGCCTTGCCCGATAAACGGTGCTGTCTCCCGATGGCGTTGCTGGCTTAGGATCAAAGCGCAGCAAACAGGTCGAGCTGCGCCGAGTGCGCCCGCTTGCGACCACCAGGTGGCGCTGGTGGGCTCTCGAAGACCGGCAGCGGCACGTTCGGCTTGCGGTAGAGAACTGCGCCGACGATCCGGCATTCATCGCCGTGATGGAAGAGGTTGAGGGTGTGCGGGCCTGATCGGAGAATCTCCTGCACCAGCGGCTCGCCTCCAGGCAGCGCGGTTACCGCCTTGAGCAGGCAGGGCAGGCCAGCGGCCTGAACCCCAAGGACGCGAAACTCGAAGGCCTGTGCGCCCCAGATATGCCCTACGGCTGCGGCGCTCGTGTCGGCAAATGGGTTGGTGCCGAACTCGGTCGCGGCGTCGAGGATGAAGTCCGCGATCAGTCGACGATCAGCGATGTGCTCGGCGCTCAGGATGGAGCCGGCGAGCTGATCCTTCGTGACCGACAATCTCCCCCTCCCTATGCTGCTGCCCTAACGGCTACGCTTGCACAGGACCGCGGTCGAGGTCGAGGCTGTCGAGGTATGCCCGCTAGCCGGTTGCCGTGAATACCACACCGCCGGCCGGCAGCTCCATAATACCGGTTACGTGAGCTGGGCGTTATGGAGCCTCAGAGCTGCCCCAAAGCAGGGGCGCAGCGAGACGTCCTGATACGGACCATTAAGTCTTCGTTCTGCGGAAGTGGAAGCGCGCGGCCGGAGTCACAGCAAGCCGCGCGCTTCCGTGTCGGAGATCGCAACTCAGTTGCAGATCTTCCGAACCACCATATCCCCGTCCTCATCAATGAAGCGCTTGACGTAGCAGGCGCCGACATAGGCCGGCACGAAGCCGACGACGCGGGTGCCCCAGCCCCAATGGCGCCCGAAGCCACCGTGATGATGGTGGCCAAAGCCGCCGAAGCCGCCGTGATGGCCAAAGCCACCGCGGCCGCCGAAACCACCGCCGCCGAAGCCGCGGGCGGACGCCTCGGTGGCACCCAGAGCGGCAACACCAACCACGAGAGCGGCGGCCAGAACACGAACTGAACGAGCCATAAGAATCTCCATCATTCGGCCGACTGTCTCGGCACGTGGAGCTCTTATGAAAGGATGGCTGACCGAGAACCGTGATCGCGATCACAGTTCGCCCAGCACGCTCTTGCCACAACCCCTCATCGCTCGGTGACCCATCACCTTGATGAGGAGGCGTTCATGGCTCTGACGGCTGCGCAGATCACCACGGCGTTCGAGAACGTCCTGCAGCGCGCCCCGAGCGCCGGCGACGTGAACGCCTTCATGGCCGCCTCGCAATCCGGCTTCTTCACCGACGCACAGCTGTACGAGACGATCGTCAACTCGCCGGAGGCCAACGGCAACGTCGATCCGATCGTGCGCCTCTACCAAGGCGCGTTCGGCCGCGTGCCAGACAAAGGCGGCTTGTACGGCAACGTCAACGCCTTCGAGGCGTCCGGCCATAACATCAAAGCGATCGCCGAGACCTTCACGCACTCCGCGGAATTCACGACCCTCTATGGCACAGCCGAGACCGTCACGGAGAGCTACCTGCAATCACTCTACGCGAACGTGCTCGGCCGGAGCGCCTCGGCCGTCGAACTGCATTCCTGGCTTGAGGCGGCCAATACGCCGGGCTCCGGCGTCGCGACACGGGCCGACGTGCTCAACGGCTTCGCGCAATCGGCCGAGTTCATCGCTCGCTCGGATGCCGCGGTGAACGACTTTCTGTTCAAGGCCGCGCAGGGCCAGGACGTGTACGGTGCACATCCGCTCCTGAGCGGGTCCGAGCACTTCTTCACGCTGACCGGCGGCACAGACACGCTGACCGGTACCGGCGGCAACGACACCTACAACGGCGTTGTCGGTGCCGGCTTCGACGCGACCCTGACCGCTGGCGACACGATCCAGGACCAGGGCGGCTCCGACACGCTGAACCTGATCGTCCACGGCAGCAACGACGGGGCGCCGGTGAACGTCGCGGGCGTGGAGACCATCAACATCGACACCTCGGTCAGCTCGGGAGGCACCACCCTGGTCGTGAACCTGACCGATGCGGCCGCCACCACCCTCACGGTCAGAGGCAGCCACGGCGTGATCTTCGACGAGAGTGCCCTGCCTAACGTGACCACGTTCGACGCGTCCGGCGTGACCGGGACGGGGGCGGCCGGCGCCGTCTTCTTCGATGGGTCGTCGCATCACGACGCGGCGCAGGGTCTGGTGATGAAGGGTGGGGCAGGCAGCGACGTGTTCGTCGGCGGCTACGGCGCCGACATGCTCACGGGCGGTGCGGGCAACGACCTGTTCGCGTTCGTTGACGCCAAGCAGTCGACGGCAGCCCACATGGACACGATCACCGACTTCCACCCCAACACCATCGGCACGCCGGGCGCGCCGGCTAACCAAGGCGCCGGCCAACTCACGTCCAGCTACAATGGCGACGTGCTCGACTTCACGGCGCTGTTCGCCGGCAAGGTGAACGCAATCCATCTCAGTGTCATACCGAATGAGAACGCCGCTCTGGTGTACATGGCACACGGTGTTGAGTTGGTAGGATCGGACGTCGCCTTCGCTGTCTTCGACTCGTCGAAAAGCAACCTCTACGTAGATGCCAATCACAACGGCGAGGCCGACGCGGTCATCCATCTGGAAGGCGTCAGCACCCTTACTGAAGCCGCCTTCCGCTTCCATGGCGGCGACTACGGTGGGATCGTGCTGTGACGTTCTAAGCCGTCAGGAACACGGGCTTGTCCGGCGGCTCAGGCACCGCTGGAACGATCATGCGGCTAGCGCATGCCTCTGCTTGCCCGTTGGGGTATGCCCCAACGGACAAGCTGGAGCATGCACGAGGTGCATGACCGTTCCGGAAGGGCCTTAGATGCGGAGCGCGCCCGCGTTCGAGGCCGCTCGTCTACAGCAGGCTCTCGGTGGTCTTGAAGCGTTCCGTTAGGACAAGCCCGATTGGAACACCGCGTTTGCTTCGAATGACCAAAGTGTGCGCCTTGCGCCTGCGGGGGCACTACACCGTCTGGCCACCATCGATGACCATGGCGTGGCCGATGACGAAGGCGGCCGGGTCCGAACACAGCCAGAGAACGGCAGCCGCAATCTCCTCGGGCTTGCCCATCCGCCCGACTGGCTCCTGCGCAATGACCCGCGCCACACCCTCGGGGGTGCCTCCGGTGAACCGCTGCATCATCGGCGTGTCGATGATCCCAGGGCACACGGCATTCACCCGGATGTTCCGTGCCGCGTAGTCTAGGGCGGCGGCCTTCGTCAGACCGATCACGCCGAACTTGGCGGCGCAGTACGCGGCCTGCCCCGCGATGCCCTTCACCCCTGCGCCCGAGGAGGTGTTCACGATGGCGCCGCCGCCCTGCTTGAGCATCAGCGGGATCTGGTACTTCATGCACAGGAACACGCCGCGCAGGTTCACGCTGGCGATCCGGTCCCATTCCGCCTCGGCGAGGTCGGCCATCGGCGTGACCGGCTGCTCGATGCCGGCGTTGTTGAAGGCGAAGTCGAGGCGTCCGAACGTGTCGACCGTCTTGTCCAACGCAGCCTTCACGTCCTCGGCTCGGGTCACGTCGCACCGGACGGCGAGTGCCTTCCCGCCGATCTCCTCGATCATGCGGGCCGTCTCCTGACTACCCTGCTCCACAACGTCAGCAACCACCACCCTGGCACCCGCATGGGCGAACGCCAGTGCCGTAGCGCGGCCGATGCCGCTCGTCGCCCCAGTCACGAAGGCGACCTTCCCCGCGCAACTCCCACTCCGATTTGTCGTCATGGCTAGATCTCCCTCGTTCGAATTCGATAGCTTGATCAACAGCTTCCATGACGGACTTAGCCTCTGCGGCAGCGCGCGATTAGATGCTAAAACTCGCACGGGGCTATAAGTCAGAGTTATGAATGGCGCGGGGCAACATGAACGACCTGATGGCCTTCTTGGCCGTCGCCCGGGAGCGCAGCTTCACTCGCGCCGCCGCGCAGTTGGGTGTGTCCCAGCCGGCGCTGAGCCAAACGGTCAGGGATCTTGAGGCGCGGCTCGGGTTACGTCTGCTGAGCCGCACCACCCGCAGCGTCGCCCCAACCGAGGCCGGCGAGCGCTTGCTCCGCAGTATCGGACCTCACTTCGACGGGATCGAAGCCAATCTGGCTGCGCTGACCGAGTTGCGGGACAAGCCGGCAGGAAGCGTACGCATCACGGCGCCCGAGCACGCGGCCGAGACGGTCCTCTGGCCGGCTCTGGAGAAGCTGCTGCCGGACTACCCTGACATCAACGTGGAGGTGGTCACCGAAGGCAGCCTGACGAACATCGTCACCGAGCGCTTCGACGCGGGCGTGCGGTTCGGCGAGCACATCGAGAAAGATATGGTGGCGGTGCGGATCGGCCCGGACGTGCGCATGGCCGTCATCGGCACCCCCGCCTACTTCGCGGCCCGGCTGAGGCCGAGGCAGCCGGAGGACCTGACCGCCCATCGCTGCATCAACCTGCGCCGGCCGACGCGAGGCGGCTTCTACCCGTGGGAGTTCGAGAAGAGCGGCCGCGAGGTCAACGTTCGGGTGGAGGGCCAGCTCGTCTTCACCAGCCTCGCGCTGATCCGGCGGGCGGCGCTCGCCGGGCTCGGGCTCGCCTACCTGCCCGAGGATCAGGTCGAGGCTGACGTGGCCGAAGGGCGGCTGGTACGGGTTCTCGACGCTTGGTGCGAGCCCTTCCCGGGCTACCACCTCTACTATCCAAGCCAGCGCCAGCATTCCCGCGCCTTTGCCGTGCTGGTCGAGGCGCTGCGACACCGATCATCGGTTTCGTAACACCCAATCGGCGCGTGGCGTGACGCTTTTTACCAAGAGCAAAATGTCCGCAGAGGCCAAGCCCAGCTGCCGATGTCGAATTCGGCGGCGCTGTGCGGCCTGAGCCGCTGCTCTTCACAAGCTCGCGGAGGCCGTCACGGGCGATCCCAAGCAGTTCTACCTGACGGTGCCCACCACGCCCGGCAGGAACCTGACGCTGCTGAGGCTAATGAGTAGCGCCTTCACATGTCTAATGGGTCTCCGGTTAAATACAACGTACTAGAACGATACCGCGATTTCCTGCCATTTCAAATTAAGCTATGCATCCTTTGTCGATATCCGCGTAAGGCGCATGAAAGATGCCGATAGAACCGGTACCTTCGATCATAGATCGGCTCATTGCTCTGCTGACGGATGAGCCCCTTCAGCGGTCAGACCTGTTCCTGAAGGTCTCTGCGCTCTTGGCAGAAGCCATAGATGAGGGCGCGGATGAGCAAACGCGACGTGCGATCCGGTCTGCGCTTGCGCTCACGGAACCGTCGAACCTCACCTTCACCGCCGCTGCGGTAAAGGCCCACGTCAAGAAGGTCCTAAACAAGCTGAAGACGCAGAACCGGAAACAGGCTGCGATCGTGGCTCACCAACACGGCGTCCGCTCTGCAGCGTCCGTAGCCTGACCGAAGGTAAGCGCGTCACCGAACAGGCAGCTTCTTGAGGACAGCGCCTGTTCCGTCTCGTATGACCAACTGCCAGCCCTCGCCGAAGTCGACTGCTTCGCCGCTGTCGTAAAACTCCTGCAGTGCCACTTCGGCCTGCTCCTGCGCCTCATCCAGATCCGCGGCCTCAATCCCCGCCTCGTCCACGAGGACCGTGTCTCGCTTCACGAGATCAAAGTAGAACCGCTTGAGCAAAAGATTGCTCCTCGTGCTTCTCGGCTCGTGAGATGAGTGAACGGGTGCCGAACTCCCGGGAACACTGCGGGACGAGTTCATCCCTTGTTGAGGTTAATGTTTACATAACGTAACAGGATGGATTTTATGCCTTTCTGCAGCTGTTGCTTTGAGACATCAATCCATACTAGTTCTAAAGCGGGGTATCGGGGTCAACTCTTCCGGTGTACTGCCGCTTGAGTTTTGCGCCCGCTTACCACCGCAGGACGGTTCTCATGGCTGCTACCGGCAGACAAGGTGACGAAGAGAGCCCGGCCACAACCGAGGCACGCCGAGAACGCATTCGCCAGCATGTCCGTTTGATCCTCAAGAAGCTCCCTGCAGCGCAAAAGAACGAGAAGAAGTAGCTCAGGCAGCTGGCCCCACACCTATGCGTGTGCCCGTCTTACGATTACCCCTTCGAAGTCGACGGCAAACCGGCTGGGCGCAACACGAAAGAGACACCCTTTCGCGCTGTCTGGTTGAGCGACCTGAGCAGGCAACGGTGACGCTTGCTCCCCATTGAGGCTCAGCACGGCTGTCGTTCTAAACCCATGCAGCCGTGTAACGAGACAACGCGCCTGCTCCCCTTCACGTAAGTCGCTGTATGGAACCGCATTCAATCCCGCTTTGAGGTGTTCGGAAGATCTCGCGCGCCAGATCGTCGGGCTGCGCGGACCGACGGCGGCGGCGAGCTGTCAGCCTAGGAGTAGGTATCGGCTCCCGAGCAGGCTGACACCCAGCAGGAACAAGCCACCTCCGATGAGCCAGAACCGAGCCTGACGTGGCGGCCGATGTGAAGCCGTCGCAACCACAGCAATCCCCATGACAAGGCAGGCTGCGCCCACAATCACCAGTACAGGCGCTCCTTCGAACAGCATCAGTGCCCGCCCGAACCCAGAGGACTTGCGAAGACGAAGACCCGTTTGACCATGCGAGCTGCGCTTGCACTCGGCCCTCCTGCCATCGTCCTCAGGATCGGCGGACTACGACGGGTACACCGGGATCTGCTCGCTCGCGTCGGGCACGGGGCTGCCAAAGGCAACGTTCTCACGGCGGCGGTCCTCGTCGCAATCCATCTGATGACGCGATGCCTATGAACCTGCCCACTTGCTTGCACTCAAGTTGTCTTGCCCACTAGGTGGACGGTGGGCCTGCCAACGCGCTGGGACTGGCGACTATGGTCCGCCGTGCGTGTCGTACGCTGTTCAGCCTCGTGATGCTGGTGACGAAGTTCTGAGGCTGGCCGTCTGCTCATTCTGTCAGTGGCGCCTGACGCTGGGCAAGCCGCTGCGCGGCCTGAGCCATGAGGATGAAGT
>NZ_BJZU01000130.1 GCF_007992195.1 Methylobacterium oxalidis
CGGCCTCCGCCTGCTCGCGGATCGCGTCCATGGCGCGGGCCGTGTCGGCGACCGCCCGGAGGCCCGCCTTCGATGTCTGGGCCGTGGCCTGCGCGGAGGCGATGACCTCGCCCGCGCGCTTGCCGATCTGGGCGCCCGAATGGGTGATCTCGTCGACGGTGGCGGCCGTCTCCTGCACGGCGGCGAACTGCTCCTCGACGGAGGCCGCCTGCTCCTGGGCGGAGGCTCGGATCTCGGCCGCCGCCGCGTTGAGGTCGGCGGTGGCCGCGCGGTTGGTGCGGGCGAGGTCGGCGAGCCCCGCCACCATGCCGTTGAGGGTGCGGCCGAGGCGCCCGATCTCGTCGTTGCCGCGCGCGTCGACGGTGTGGGAAAGGTCGCCCGAGCCGACCCGCTCGGCGAAGTCCATCACCTTTTCCAGCGGACGCACGACGGCGCGGCTGATCAGGACGGTCACGAGGATCGAGAGCAGGACGGCGGCCGCGAGCGTCAGGGCGATCGAGATACGGCTGCGCTCGTAGATGTCGCGCACGCCGCGCTGGCCCGCCGCGATGCCCTCGTCGAGGATGTCGCGGGTCCGGTCGATGCCCCGCAGGAAGACGTCCTGGGTGCGGTTCAGGTCGTCGTTGCGGGCCTCGACAGCCTCGATGTTCTTCTCGGCGACGGCGGTGAGCTGCGCCTCGCTGCCGGCGCGCAGCTGCCGGAACGCGGCCCCGGCATCGAGCGCCGACTCGCTCATCCGCTTCCAGACGGCGGAGCGCTCCGGCGAGATCGAGGTGGCGCGGAACTCCTCGGTCGAGCGGGCGAGGCCGGTCAGGACGGCCTCGGTCTCGGCGGCGGCGCGGCGCCAGGCCTGCGTCGGGTCCTCGAGGTCCGAGGCCCGCTTGCCGGTGATCGCCGCGATGACCGCATTGCGGCGCAGGATGCCCATGTCGCGGGCCCGGTTGGCGAGGTCGTCGAGTTTGCGGGCGACCGAGAGGTCGCGGGCGACGATGGCGTCCGTGGTGTCCTTCACTGCACCGATCTGGCCGAGCGCATAGAGCCCGAGCGCGACGAGCACCAGCGTGACGGCGACGAAGCCGAGGAGGATCCGTTTTCCGATCGAGAGCGACACGCGTTCAGGCTCCGAAACCGGCGGCTGTCCGGGCACAGGTCCCGGCCTTCCGCGCTCAGGGCAGGTAGCGCCGCAGCAGGCGCGGCAGGTCGACGAGGGCGAAATCCCCGGCCCCGGTTCCGCCGGGACCGGCGGGGGCATAGCCCGAAACGGCCTCGCTGCCCAAGCCGAGGCCGACAGCGGATGGCTCGCCGGAGGATTCGCCCGGCCGCAGTGCCTCCCCGTCGAGGCGGGCGGTGCCGAGCACCCGGTCGACGGCGAGCGCCACGGGCACGGCGGTGCCGCGCAGGACGACGAGATGGCCGTCCTCGGCGGGCGTGCCGCCGCGGCCGAGCGCCCGGGCGAGATCGAGCACGCTGACGATGCCGCCCGAGAGCGCGACGAGCCCGAGCAGGGCCGGCGGGGCGCCGGGCAGACGGGTGCAGGGGCGGGCGGGCAGCACTTGGGCGACTTCGGCGAGCGGGAGCCCGTAGCGCTCGGCGCCGCAGGCGCAGACGAGGAAGGCGCGCCCGCCCCCCGCGGCGCGGGCCGCCTGGCCGCGTCCGGCCAGCGCCTCCGTCCGCTCCCGGCGCAGGGCGCGGATCCGGCCGGCCTCGTCCGCCCTCGGTCCGTTCGTGCCCACGAGGCCTCCCTCCTGCATGACGCGGTCGCCGCTCAACTAGGCTCTGCCGCCGATGCGGCCCTGCGCGAGCCTCGCGCTCTCGGCGATCTCGCGGGCGGTCGCGCCGTCACTCTCGGGCAGGACCGTGTCCGGCCGAAGCGCTTCGCTCAGCCGGGCCGCGTTGTCGAGGGCCCGGCGCGCCGGACGCGCCCGGCCGAGACCGGCCAGGAGCAGGCCGAGATGGTAGTGCGCCATCACGAAGCCGGGGTCGAGGTAGAGCGCGCCCCGCAGCGCCCGCTCGGCCTCCGCCTCCCGCCCGAGGCTCACGCCGAGCAGGCCCTCATAGAACAGGAGCCGCGGATCCCGCAGGCCAGCCTCCAGGGCCGCGCGGACGCCGCGCCAGGCCACGGCGGTCTCGCCGGCATCGGCGAGTTCCCGGACCCGCGCGAGCACGTCGTCGGGCGTCGCGTCGTCGGGAAGCAGGTCCTCAGGCGCCGGGCTCGCACCGGGCGGCGTCCCGGCCGGCAGGATCCGGCCCTCGGCCCTCGGCTCCTCGGCCGGTTCGTCGGGAATTTGCCGCGGCTCCCGGGATGATGCGGGAGGGATGCTGGACGACTCGGATCGATCATCGGCCGCGGGCACGGTCGTCACGGTGACCTGCGGCGCTTGCCCAGCCTGCGGCGCCTGCCCAGCTTGCGGCGGCGTCTCGGTGCCCAGGGCCGGCGCGGCCTCGTCCAGGCGACGGTAGGCGACGGTACCGGGCAGGCTCACCGGGGTCAGCCAGTCCGCGAATGCCGGGTTCGGCTCGGCGTGGCCGATCAGCAGCCAGCCGCCGGGCCGCAGGCGCCGACCCAGCGCCCGCACGATCCCCGCCACGGTCTCGGCGCTGAAGTAGATCAGCACGTTGCGGCAGAGGATGAGGTCGAACTCCGCGAGATGAGCCGGGGCTGTCCCGTCCAGGAGACCGAGCAGGTTCCGCTGCTCGAAGCGGACCATGCGGCGGAATTCCGGGCGCAGGGCGTAGCCGCCCTCGCGGTTGGTTCCGGGCTCCGGGGACGTGCGCCGGAAGTAGAGGTTGCGCGCCTCGGCCGGCAGGGTTCGCAGCGCCCAGCGCCCGTACTCCGCGGCTCGGGCGGTGGCGAGCGCCGCGACGCTGATGTCGGTGCCGGTGATCGCCACGTGCCAGTCGGGCAGCGCCTCGCCCAGGATCTCGTGAACGAGGATTGCCACCGAGTAGGGCTCCGCGCCCGTCGAGCAGCCCCCGCTCCAGATCTTCAGGCTGCGCTCCGGCTCGCGCGCGGCCACGAGCCCCGGCAGGATGGTGTCGCGAAGGGCGTCGAACTGCTCGGCATAGCGGAAGAAGAATGTCTCGCCGATGGTGATCTCGGCCTCGAGCGCCGCCCATTCACGAGCGCCGTCCTGACCCTGGCCGAGGAGGGCGCGGTAGGCCGTCGCGTCGGCGGCTCCCGTCGCGCGGAAGCGCCGGCAGAGCCGCTCGAACAGCAGGCCGTCCTTGTCGACGTAGTAGTGGTGGCCCGTGCGCGCGACGATCTCGGCCTTCAGCGCCGCGTAGCCGGGATCGGCGAAGGGGTCGCGCCGCTCCGCGCGCCGGGCGGCGGCCTGCTCTCGGGACGGGTCGCGGGCCACGGAGGATCAGGCCGTCGGCAGGTCGGCGAGGCGGGCTCGGGCTGCACGGGCGAGGGCGTCGAGCCGGCCGCTCTCCTCCTGCGTGAGGATGCGCGCGAGGCTGAGGGCGTGAACGAGGCGCCCCCGGACCGTGACCTCCGCCGCGACGCAGCCGTTGAGGGTCTGGCCCGGCTCGACGGGACGGACCGCCTCGGGCGGAACGCTCACGAGATCGCTCGCCCGGTCGACGAGGAGGGCGCGCGCGCCCTCCGCCACCAGGACGAGATGCGCGTAGGGGCCCGGCTCGGACCGCCCGGCCCGCAGGCTGAACAGCCGCGCGAGGTCGATGACCGGAACCGGCGCGCCGCCGAGATTGAGGAAGCCGGCGAGCCAGGAGCCGCCGGTCGGCGGCTGGAACAGGTCGGGCAGCGGCAGCACCTCGCGCACCGCCTCGCGGGGGAGGGCGCAGGTCTGCCCGGCGACGTCGAGGAGGAGGTAGGCCGCGGCCCGGGAGGGGGCCGTCTCGGGCAGCGCCACGGGCGGGCTCACGTTCAGCAGGAGTTGCGATGCGGGATACGCGGAACGCACCCCATAGGGCGCGCCCCGAGACCCTGCAACGCACGAACGCGGGATTCGGTGCGCGCGCCGTTGACCCTGCCGGCCCCCTCCGCTATGAGACCCGACACTTTTACGCGACTCGCCCGCGCGGCGGGTCGGACAGGGCCGAGACGTCACCCCGATGCGTCACATCCTTATCGTAACGGAAGCGCCACTGACGGGGCGGCCCTGAAGCCAGGGCCGCGATCCGGGCGGTGGCGCATGCAGGGTCCCGATCGGGGCCCTTTTTTGTTGCCTGCGTCCGGGTCGAAGCGCGACGGAGTTCGAGAACGGGTTCAAGGAGGAAGACGATGAGCGGCGAGGTCATGACCGGGGCCGAAATGGTCATCCGGGCGTTCCGGGATCAGGGTGTCGATACGCTGTTCGGGTATCCGGGCGGCGCGGTGCTGCCGATCTACGACGCGCTCTTCCATCAGGACGCGATCCAGCACGTGCTCGTGCGCCACGAGCAGGGCGCCGTCCACGCGGCGGAAGGCTACGCCCGCTCCTCCGGCAAGGTCGGCTGCGTCCTCGTCACATCGGGCCCCGGCGCGACCAACATCATCACCGGCCTGACCGACGCGATGATGGACTCGATCCCGCTCGTCTGCATCACGGGGCAGGTTCCGACCCACCTGATCGGCACCGACGCCTTCCAGGAATGCGACACGGTCGGCATCACGCGCCACTGCACGAAGCACAACTACCTCGTCAAATCGATCGACGACCTGCCGCGCATCCTGCACGAGGCGTTCTACGTGGCGAGCCACGGGCGCCCCGGCCCCGTCGTCGTCGACCTGCCGAAGGACATCCAGTTCGCGAGCGGGCTCTACGAGCGCCCGAGCTTCGACGGGCACAAGACCTACCGCCCTGTCGTGAAGGGCGACGCCGACAAGATCCGCGCGGCCATCGAGCTGATGGCCTCGGCGCGCCGGCCGGTCTTCTACACGGGCGGCGGCGTCATCAATTCCGGCCCCGAGGCCTCGCGGCTCCTGCGCGAGCTCGTCGCGGCCACGGGCTTCCCCGTCACCTCGACGCTGATGGGGCTCGGCGCCTTCCCGGCCTCGGACGACAAGTTCCTCGGCATGCTGGGCATGCACGGGACCTACGAGGCCAACCTCGCGATGCACGAGTGCGACGTGATGATCTGCGTCGGAGCCCGCTTCGACGACCGCATCACGGGCCGCCTCGACGCTTTCGCGCCCTTCTCGAAGAAGATCCACATCGACGTCGACGCCTCCTCGATCAACAAGGTCGTCAAGGTCGATGTCGGCATCCTCGGCGATTGCGGCTCGGTGCTCGCCGACATGCTGGAGGCGTGGCGCGGCCTCGCGGCCGACCCCGACAAGGGCCGCCTGGAGGCCTGGTTCGGCAAGATCCGCACGTGGCGGGCGCGCGAGTGCCTCGCCTACTGGCCCTCGGGCACGATCATCAAGCCGCAATACGCGGTGCAGCGCCTCTACGAGGCCTGCAAGGATCGCGAGACCTACATCACGACCGAGGTCGGCCAGCACCAGATGTGGGCGGCCCAGTACTTCAAGTTCGAGGAGCCGAACCGCTGGATGACCTCGGGCGGCCTCGGCACGATGGGCTACGGCCTGCCCGCCGCCATCGGCGTGCAGCTCGCCCACCGGGACGGGCTCGTCATCGACATCGCGGGCGAGGCCTCGATCCTGATGAACATCCAGGAGCTCTCGACCGCGGTGCAGTACCGCCTGCCGGTCAAGATCTTCATCCTCAACAACGAGTACATGGGCATGGTCCGCCAGTGGCAGGAGCTGCTGCACGGCTCGCGCTACTCGCAGAGCTACTCGGAGAGCCTGCCGGACTTCGTGAAGCTCGCCGAGGCCTACGGGGCCAAGGGCATCCGCTGCGAGAAGCCGGGCGACCTCGACGCGGCCATCAAGGAGATGCTCGACTACGACGGGCCGGTCATCTTCGACTGCGTCGTCGACAAGACCGAGAACTGCTTCCCGATGATCCCGTCGGGCAAGGCGCACAACGAGATGCTGCTCTCCGACTACCTCGGCGAGACCGGCGTGGAGCTCGGGGACGTGATCTCCGAGGAAGGCAAGATGCTGGTCTGAGGGACGCGGGGAGGAGCAGGACCATGAACGCGATGAACACGCACTACCCCGAGCCGGTCCGGGTCGAGACCGTCAACCGGCACACGCTCGCCGTGATCGTGGACAACGAGCCGGGCGCGCTCGCCCGGATCTCGGGCATGTTCTCGGGACGGGGCTACAACATCGAGAGCCTGACGGTGTCCGAGACGGAGGAGGCGCGCCACCTCTCCCGCATCACCATCGTGACGACGGGCACCAACGCCGTGATCGAGCAGATCAAGGCGCAGCTCGACCGGCTCGTGCCCGTGCACCGGGTGGTGGACCTCACCCTCCAGGGCAACGCGCTGGAGCGGGAGATCTGCCTCGTGAAGGTGGTGGGCCAGGGCGAGCACCGCAGCGAGGCGCTGCGCCTCGCCGCCGCCTTCGGCGCCAAGACGCTCGACGCGACGCTGAACTCCTTCGTGTTCGAGCTGACTGGCTCGACCGAGGAGATCGACCGCTTCATCCGCCTCATGAGCGTGATCGGCCTCGTCGAGATCTGCCGCACGGGCATCGCCGCGATGGGGCGTGGCGCGGAGCCGTTGTAGGGTCGTTCCTTCACCCAGGATCAGGCATGACCGCCCGCACCCTCTACTACGCCCCCGGCGCCTGCTCGCTCGCCTCGCACATCGCGCTGGAGGAGACCGGCGCGCCCTACGAGACCGTGCGGCTCAACCTGCAGGCCGGCGACCAGCGCGCGCCGGAATACCTCGCGGTCAACGAGCGCGGCCGCGTGCCGGCCCTCTACGAGGACGGCTGGGTGCTAACGGAGAACACGGCACTCCTGCGCCACATCGCCCGCGCGCACCCGGAGGCGAGGCTCTGGCCCGAGGACCTGCGCGACCAGGCGGTGGCCGACGAGTGGCTCGGCTGGCTCTCCACCAACCACCATCCGGCCTTCGCCCATATCCGCCGGGCGGAGCGCTACTCCGCCGACGAGGCGGCCCATCCCGGCATCCGCGACAAGGGCGCCGACACCTTCGGGGACCTCTGCACCATGACGGAGGTGCGCCTCTCGAACGGCGGCTGGGCGGTGGGCGGCCGCTACAGCGTGGTCGATCCCTACCTGCTCCTGTTCTGGACCTGGGGCCGCGGCCCGGCGCTGGGCTTCGACATGGCCGAGCGCTTCCCGGCCTGGACGAAGCACGCGCGCGCCATGGCCGAGCGGCCGGCCGTGCAGCGGGTCTTCGCGCGCGAGGGGCTGCCGCTGCCGGCCTGACGCCGACGCGGGACTGTCGGCCCCTGAGGGCTGCCATGTGGCGATTGCCCCTTTCGTCAAGGGGATCGCCTCGCTAAAAGCGCCGCCATCGCACGGCCGCGCGAACGAGGGCGCCGGAGCGCACTCACCGACACGGAACGAAGGGACAAGCCGCCATGCGGGTCTATTACGATCGCGACGCAGACCTGAACCTGATCAAGGGCAAGAAGGTCGTCATCGTCGGCTACGGCAGCCAGGGCCACGCCCACGCGCTGAACCTGCGCGACTCGGGGTGCAAGGAGATCGTGATCGCGCTCCGCGAGGGCTCCGCCACCGCCAAGAAGGCGGAGGGCGAGGGCTTCCGGGTGATGAACGTCGCCGACGCCGCCAAGTGGGGCGACGTGGTGATGATGCTCACCCCCGACGAGCTGCAGGGCGACATCTACAAGGAGTCCCTCGAGACGAACATGAAGGAGGGCGCCGCGCTCCTGTTCGCCCACGGCCTCAACGTCCACTTCAACCTGATCGAGCCGCGCAAGGACCTTGACGTGCTGATGGTCGCCCCGAAGGGCCCCGGCCACACGGTGCGCGGCGAGTACCTCAAGGGCGGCGGCGTGCCGACCCTCATCGCCATCGCACAGGACGCCTCCGGCAACGCGCACGACCTTGGCCTGTCCTACGCCTCGGCCAACGGCGGCGGCCGCGCGGGCATCATCGAGACGACCTTCAAGGAGGAGTGCGAGACCGACCTCTTCGGCGAGCAGGCCGTGCTCTGCGGCGGCCTCGTCGAGCTGATCAAGGCCGGCTTCGAGACGCTCGTCGAGGCGGGCTACGCCCCCGAGATGGCCTATTTCGAGTGCCTGCACGAGGTGAAGCTGATCGTCGACCTCATCTACGAGGGCGGCATCGCCAACATGAACTACTCGATCTCCAACACCGCCGAGTACGGCGAGTACGTCACCGGCCCGCGCATCGTGACGCCGCAGACCAAGGCCGAGATGAAGCGCGTCCTCGACGACATCCAGTCGGGCAAGTTCACCCGCGACTGGATGCTGGAGAACAAGGTCGGCCAGACCTCCTTCAAGGCCACCCGCGCCAAGCTCGCCGCCCACCCGATCGAGGAGGTCGGCGGGCGGCTGCGCGGCATGATGCCCTGGATCTCCGAGAAGGCGCTGGTCGACAAGTCCCGCAACTGATCTTTATCCGGAGGGCGGGCCGGGCCTCGCTCGGCCCGCGCCGTCGCGCTTCATGAGGCCGGTCCGCAACCCCGCGGGCCGGCCTCTTCTTTCGCGCCGCCGCGGGGCCGATCCGCATCCGGGCCCGTGCGAGGCGCGACCGCTCGGCGTGCGGCGCGGGGACCGTGATGGTCGGCGATCACGCCGCGCCGCGCCGTTGCGGGCCGTGTTCCGGCGGCGCGGCGGGGCCGGCGCGCAGCCCGCGCCCCGGGGAGTTGCGGCCACGCTCGATTTGCGGGACAGATGCGCCCCCGGCGCCCGCCAGAAGGCTGCCGGCGGAGGAGACGCATGGCATCGCTCTATTTCGACGCGCACCGCGCGCTGCAGGAAGAGTTCGGGACGGTGAAGCTCGCCGACCGGCTCGACACCGACTGGGTCCACGAGACGATCCGCGAGGACGAGGCCGCCTTCATCGGCAGCCGCGACATGTTCTTCCTCTCCACCGTCGACCCGGACGGCATGCCCACCGTCTCCTACAAGGGCGGCGCCCCCGGCTTCGTGAAGGTGGTCGGCGAGAGCGCCCTCGTCTTCCCCGGCTTCGACGGCAACGGCATGTTCTACTCGATGGGCAACATCGAGGGACAGGCCAAGGTCGGCCTGCTCTTCATCGACTTCGAGACGCCGCACCGGGTCCGGGTGCAGGGCCACGCGCGGCTCCTGCGCGACGACCCCCTCATGGCCGAGTACACCGAGGCCAAGTACCTCGTGCGCGTCGAGGTGACGAAGATCTGGGTCAACTGCCCGCGCTACATCCACAAGTACCGGAAGCTCGGGCAGAACAAGTACGTGCCCCAGCCCGACCGGGAGACCCCGCTCGCCGCCTGGAAGCGCCTCGACCTCGCCCACGACGTGATCAGCGACGAGGACCGGGCGCGGGTGGCCAGGGAGGGCCGCCTGGAGGTCTCCGAGTACGAGACGCTCGTCGCCCGCGGCGAGGCCTGAGCGGCGCCGCCCGCCCGGATCGGGATCGAGAAACCTGATGGTCGGCGCTCACGCGCCGCCCCGTTTGCGAAGGATGATGCCCGGCGCTCACGGGCGCCGGGCGGGGTGGCGTCTCAGACGGCCCTCAGCGTCGGCCCGCGCCGCACGAAGCCGACGATGTCCTTGACCGCGTCGAGGGTCGGCGCGGCGATCGCCTCCGCCCGTTCGGCGCCGTCCGCCAGGATCGCGTCGATATGGGCGGGGTCGGCCACCAGCTGCTTCATCTCGGCGCTGAGCGGCGCCAGCGACTCGACGGCGAGCTCCACCAGCGCGCCCTTGAAGGCCGAGAACTGCGCCCCGCCGTACTCGGCGAGCACCGCCTCGCGGGTCGAGCCCTGCAGCGCCGCGAAGATGCCGACGAGGTTGTCGGCCTCCGCCCGCCCGGCGAGGCCCGCGGCCTCCGATGGGAGGGGCTCCGGGTCGGTCTTGGCCTTGCGCACCTTCTGGGCGATGGCGTCGGCGTCGTCCGTGAGGTTGATGCGCGAGTAGTCCGAGGGGTCGGACTTCGACATCTTCTTGGTGCCGTCCCGGAGCGACATGACGCGGGCGGCCGGGCCGCCGATCAGCGGCTCGGTGACGGGGAAGAAGCCCTCGCCGTGGCCGTGGGCGAGGATCGACTCCGCGAAGTCGTTGTTGAACTTCTGCGCGATGTCGCGGGTCAGCTCCAGGTGCTGCTTCTGGTCCTCGCCCACCGGCACGTGGGTCGCCCGGTAGGCCAGGATGTCGGCCGCCATCAGGACCGGGTAGTCGTAGAGGCCGACGCTGGCGTTCTCGCGGTCCTTGCCGGCCTTGTCCTTGAACTGCGTCATGCGGTTGAGCCAGCCGAGGCGGGCGACGCAGTTGAAGATCCAGGCGAGCTCGGCGTGCTGCGGCACCTGGCTCTGGTTGAAGACGATGGAGCGCCTCGGGTCGATGCCGGCCGCGATGAAGGCCGCCGTCACCTCGCGGATCTGGGTGCGCAGCTCGGCCGGGTTCTGCCACAGCGTGATCGCGTGGAGATCGACGACGCAGTAGAGGCACTCCGCCCGCTCCTGCATCTCCACGAAGCGCTTGATGGCGCCGAGATAGTTTCCGAGATGCAGGTTTCCGGTGGGCTGGACGCCCGAGAACACCAGTTCCTTGAACGCGGCCATCGCCCCCGTCTCTCCCGACGACTTGCCTGATCTGATGATGGCCCGACTGGGCGGTCCCGCGCCGGAGCGGCCCTTCCGCGCAGGCGCGGGTTCTGGACCGGCGGCCGGGGCCGGTCAAGGGAGCGCCGTGACCCTCACGGGGATGCGCACCGGGCTTGGCCGGTCGGGCAGAGATCGAGGAGGACGCAGGCGCCGCAGGCCGGGCTGCGGTGGTGGCAGACCTGCTGGCCGTGCAGCATCAGGACCTCGTGGTTGTCGTAGAGGTCCTGTGCGCTCCAGTCGGCGGGCAGCTGCGCCCGCAGGACCGGGTGGGCGGGGCCGACGTCGATGCGCGGCCCCACGAGGCCGAGGCGCTGGGCCACCCGGTGGTGGTGGCTGTCGACCGGCAGCGCCGGCATCCGCAGGACCGAGAAGGAGAGCACCGCCGCACTGGTCTTCGGGCCGATGCCGGGAATCGCCTCGAGCCAGGCGCGGGCGGCCTCGACCGTCATGTCCCTCAGGAAGCCGAGGTCGAGGGCGCCCCGCCGCTCGGCGACCGCCCGCAGCACGGCCTGGATGCGCGGCGCCTTCAGCTCCGGCCAGGTGACGCCGGCGATCGTCGCCTCGATCTCGGCCGTGTCCGCGTCGAGCACCTGCCGCCAGTCCGGGTAGCGCGCCCGCAGCGCCTTGAAGGCGCGGCCCGAATCGGCGTTGCGGGTCCGGTGCGAGAGGAGCGAGGAGACGAGCTCGCTCAGGGGGTCGAGGCTGTGGAAGTAGGGGATCGGGCAGCCGTAGACCGGGCAGAGCCGCCGGTGGATCTCGAGCGCCCGCGCCGCGAGGTCGGGATCGGCCGGCGGCGTGTCGGGGCGGGCTCGGCGGGGGCGCGGGGCGGGTCGCTCATGTCCGGGTTCGATCGGCATGAGGCGCGAATCCGCGAGGCGGGGCGCGGGTTCCGGACAGGGGCCGGATCAGAACGCCGCTAGAGGCTCTGGCGAACCGCGATCCCGGCATTGCTCTCCGAATCTGCGGAGGGCAGGTTGGCCGCCGCGAGTTCGGGCGCCAGGTCCCCGATGACGGCGACGAGCGCGTCGAGGGTCGGTGCCTCGGCATGGAGGCCGGGCACTTCGGATTCGTGCACGTACCAGACGCGCTCGTCGGGATGGTGGCGGACGGTGACGGTCAGCGTCATGGCTGTTCCAGGGGGCCGGCGACGGAGCGGCTGGATGAGGCCCGTCGCCGCTGCCGAAATCAATGGTTTCGCGGCGGCCTATCCCGGTGGCGCCTGCAGCGGCGCCGGAGTGTCCGGCGCGCGGGAGCCGGCGCCCCTCACTTCACCAGGGCGTAGATGTTGACGTCGAGCTTCTCGTCGGCGCGGTCGTTGAGGTCCGTGACGTACTCCTCGATGAAGCGGTCCTGCACCACGATGTCCTTGGCGTCGAGGTAGGCGGTCAGGGTCTCGTAGGTGCCGTCGATCTCGTCGTAGGAGCCCTTGTGCGGGAAGCGCAGGGCCTTGCCGCTCGGCGTGGTGCCGAAGCGGATCCCGTCGCCCTCCGGCGGCTTGCCCGCCGGCATCTCGGCCACCGGCACCATCGCCTCGTACTGGAAGCCGTCGTCGTCCGTCTTGGCGAAGACCGCGATCGGGCGGCCGGTGGGCGCGACGCCGAGCTTGGCGAGCTCGGCCTCGATGCGGGCGAAGGCCGCCTTGAGGCTCGGCACCGCCTCCTCCCACTTCGCCTTGCCGGTGAGGATCGCGGCGGGCTTCGGGGGCAGGGAGACCTCGTCGACGTCGTTGGCGTCGCCGGGCGTCTCGACGAGGGTTTTGCGCGCGGCCGGGGCGGCGGCCGGCGCCGGCGAACCGACCGGCGGGGTGAGCGCCTTCTCGGGCTGGGGCGCCGTCGTCCGGTTGGGGTCGGGCTTGCCGGTGTCGGGGGTCGTGGTGGTCGGCAGCGGGTTCGTCACCGCGGGCGGCGGCGCGGTCGAGGCGGGCGGCGGGGGCGCCTCCTGAGGGCGGTCGGGGGCGCGGTCCTGGGCGCGGTCCTGGGCGAGGACCGGGCCGGCGGCAAGGAAGACGGGTCCGACGACGGGTCCGACGAGGAGTCCGGCGAGCAGCAGGCAACGATAGCGGGACACGGTGTCGCTCCGGCAGGGACGAGGCCGGCGCCGAATCGGGCACCCGGCCGTGAGGGCCACGGTAAGGTAGGGCTTCGGCAAGGTGGTGACGATCCGGCCGCCCCGCGAGGGCCCGGGCGGCCCGCGGCGGGGCAGCCCGGCGCCGGGCGGGCTCGCGCCCGGGTCCGCTCTTTGCCATATAGCGGTCGGAAGGCCCGGGAGGGGCCGCCAGCCGCCGGACAGCATGAGCGCACTCGCCCACAGACGATTCCTGAAGATGCACGGCGCGGGCAACGCGATTCTGGTGCTCGACCTGCGCGGCACCGGCCACCGCGTCGCCGCCGGGGAGGCGCGGGCGATCGCGGGCGATCCGCACTCGCGCTTCGACCAGCTCATGGTCGTGCACGATCCCGCGAGCCCCGGCACCGACGCCTTCCTGCGGATCTACAACACCGACGGCTCGGAATCGGGCGCCTGCGGCAACGGCACCCGCTGCGTCGCCTACGCCATGCTCGACGACCCCGCCATGGCGCGGCCCGCCGAGAGCGGCCGGCTGACGCTGGAGACGCGGTCCGGGCTCGTGGAGGTGAAGCGGGTGGCCGACCGCTCCTTCACCGTCGACATGGGCCAGCCGCGCCTCGCCTGGGACGAGATCCCGCTGCGCGACCCCTTCCCCGACACGCGCCGCATCGAGCTGCAGATCGGGCCGATCGACGATCCGATCCTGCACTCGCCCGCCGCCGTCAGCATGGGCAACCCGCACGCGATCTTCTTCGTCGACCGCGACCCGGACGGGTTCGACCTCGCCCGGATCGGGCCGATGCTGGAGAACCACCCGATCTTCCCGGAGCGGGCGAACATCTCGGTCGCCCAGGTGACGGGGCGCGAGGCGATCAAGCTCCGGGTCTGGGAGCGGGGCGCCGGCCTGACGCTCGCCTGCGGCACCGCCGCCTGCGCCACCGTGGTGGCGGCCTCGCGCCTGCGCATGATCGGGCGGGGCGCCACCGTCAGCCTGCCGGGCGGCGACCTCGCGATCGAGTGGCGGGCCGACGACCACGTCCTGATGACGGGCCCGGTCTTCCTGGAGGGGGAGGGCACCCTCGCGCCGGAGCTGTTCGAGCCCGCGCCCCCATGAGCGTCGGGACGCGGACCTTCCCATGAGCGCCGGGACGCGGACTCTGCCATGAGCGTCGGGACGCTGACTTGGCCATGAGCGTCGAGACGCTGACCTTCGGCTGCCGGCTGAACATCGTCGAGTCGGAGGTGATGCGCGAGGCCGCCGCAGCCGGGGCGCGGGAGCGCGTCGTCGTGAACACCTGCGCGGTCACGGCCGAGGCCGGGCGGCAGGCCCGCAAGGCGATCCGCCGCCTCGCCCGGGAGCGCCCCGGGGCCGAGATCGTGGTGACGGGCTGCGGCGCCGAGGTCGAGACCGGCCTCTACGCCGCGATGCCGGAAGTGGCCCGCCTCGTCGGCAACGCCGACAAGCTCTCGGCCCGCGCCTGGCGGGAGCCGTCCCCGCCAGGCGCCGTGATGGAGGCGCGAACCCTCGCGCCGACCGCGATCACCGGGGTCGCCGGGCACACCCGCGCCTTCGTGCCGGTGCAGAACGGCTGCGACCACGCCTGCACCTTCTGCGTCATACCGTCCGGCCGCGGGCGCTCGCGCTCGGTGCCGGCGGCGGCCGTGGTGGAGCAGGTCGCCCGCATCGTGGAGCATGGCGGGCGGGAGGTGGTGCTGACCGGGGTCGACCTCACCGCCTACGGGCGCGACCTTGCGGGCAGCGGCGGCCTCGGCCGGCTCGTCCGGGCGATCCTCGCCGGCGTGCCCGGCCTCGCGCGGCTGCGCCTCTCCTCGATCGACTCGATCGAGGCGGATGCCGAGCTCGTGGCGGCCTTCGCCGAGGAGGCGCGGCTGATGCCGCATCTCCACCTCTCGCTGCAGGCGGGCGACGACCTCATCCTGAAGCGGATGCGCCGCCGCCACGCCCGCGCCGACGCGATCCGCTTCTGCGCGGAGATCCGCCGTCTGCGCCCCGGCACGGTCTTCGGCGCGGACCTGATCGCGGGCTTCCCCACCGAGACCGAGGCGCAGTTCGCCATGAGCCTCGACCTCGTCGAGGCGTGCGGGCTGACGCACCTGCACGTCTTCCCCTACTCGCCCCGTCCCGGCACCCCCGCCGCCCGGATGCCGGCGGTCGATCCGGGCCTCGTGCGCGAGCGCGCCGCGCGGCTGCGCGCGGCGGGCGCTGCGGCGCTCGCGCGCCATCTCGACGCGGAGGTGGGCCAGACCCGCCGGGTTCTGGCCGAGCGCGGCGGCAGCGGCCGCACGGAGGCCTTCACCCCGGTGCGCCTCGCCGCCGAGCCCGGCGAGATCCGCGACGTGCGCATCGCGGGTCACGACGGGCGCGCGCTGATCGCGGAGGCGCCCGACCTCTCCCGACCGGGAGAGGTCGAGCCCGCGTGAGGCGTCCACCTCTCCCG
>NZ_BJZU01000131.1 GCF_007992195.1 Methylobacterium oxalidis
CGATCGATTCAGGCCGGCCAGCCGCAGGCTTCGAGGCCTGCCCGCATGTGCTCCGGCACCGGCGCCTCGGCCCGGACCGGCTCCCGCTTCGGGTAGAGCGGCAGGGTGAGCGCGCGGGCGTGGAGCTGCAGGCCCGGGCCGCCGGAGCGGGGGGCCGAGCCGTAGATCGCGTCCCCGACGATGGGGAACCCCGTCGCCGCGCAGTGGACCCGCAATTGGTGCGTGCGGCCCGTGACCGGCCGCAGCTCCAGGACGCTGCGCGCCCCGTCGGGCGTGCGGCCGAGCACCCGGACCTGCGTCAGGGCCGGCTCGCCCGCCGGGTCCGCCTTCATCCACCAGCTGCGCGGGTCGTCCGAGCGGCGGGCGAGGGGCAGATCGATCGTCAGGGCGTCCGCCTCCGGCCCGCCCTCGACCAGCGCCCAGTAGACCTTCTCGGCGGCGGCTGACGCGAACAGGCGGCCGAGCCGGGCGAGGGCCTTGGCGTGGCGCCCGAGCGCGAGGCAGCCCGAGGTGTCGCGGTCGAGCCGGTGCACCGCCTCGGGGCGGCGCGGCAGGCCGAAGCGCAGGGCGTCAAGATGGTCGGTCAGGGTCTCGCCGCCCTTCGGGCCCGGATGCACGGGCAGGCCCGCCGGCTTGTCGATGACGAGCAGCAGGGCATCGCGGTAGAGGAGGCGGGCCCCTATGTCAGGCAGGATCATCGGTGGCACGGAATTTCGGGTCGGCGGATAGGGGCCGGCCTGCGGGAGCAGGGACGCATGAGTCAAGACGAGAAGCCCGGCTGGTTCGGCCGCCTGTTCGGACGCAAGGGCGCGCCGGCCGCCGAGGAGGCGCCGGAGCCGGCCCCGGAATCCCCGGCCCCGGAATCCCCGGCCCCGGACTCCCCGGCCTCGCCCTCCGAGGGCGAGCCCGACTTCGCCACCGGCGCCGACGACGTCAGCCACGTGCCGCTGCCGCCCTCCGAGCCCGCGCCGGACGAGCCGGACCGGAACGCCGTGCCCGACGAGATCGAGGGCGCCGACCTGCAGCCGATCGAGGGCGACACCGAGCGTCCGCCCGCCGGCACGGCCGGCGACGCGCCCGCGCGCGGGGCGGAGCCCGCCGACACGACCTCGCAGGCCTTCGAGCCCCTGCGGGCGGAAGACGGGCCCGACGGGACCCCGCCCGCGGATCACGGGTCCGAGACGTCCGGGACGGCGCAGCGCCCGATCACCGCCGCCGGCCTGGAGCCGGGCACCGCGGCGCCCGATCCCGACATCCAGCCCGTCGACACCGCGGCCGCTCTGGCCAACGACGCCGCCAAGGACTTCGACCTCGCCGAGGCGCCGGAGAAGCGCGGCTGGTGGGGCCGGCTCACCGCCGGCATGAAGCGCACCTCGTCCTCGCTCTCCGAGCGGGTGACGGGCCTGTTCACCAAGCGCAAGCTCGACGCGACCACGCTGGAGGATCTGGAGGACGCCCTGATCCAGGCCGATTTCGGCGTCGAGACCGCGACGCGGGTCTCGGAGGCGGTGGGCAAGGGCCGCTACGAGAAGGGCATCTCGCCCGACGAGGTGCGGGCGATCCTCGCCGCGGAGGTCGAGCGCGCCCTCGACCCCGTGGCCGAGCCCCTGCGGATCGACGCCGCGCGCAAGCCCTACGTCGTGCTGATGGTGGGCGTGAACGGGGCCGGCAAGACCACGACGATCGGCAAGCTCGCCCTGAAGCTGCGGGCGGAGGGGCGCAGCGTGATGCTGGCGGCCGGCGACACGTTCCGCGCCGCGGCCGTGGAGCAGCTCAAGGTCTGGGGCGAGCGCACGGGCACGCCGGTCGTCACCCGCGGCCAGGGCGCGGACGCGGCGGGCCTCGCCTTCGACGCGCTGCAGGAGGCCGGGCGCCAGGGCACCGACGTGCTCCTCATCGACACGGCCGGCCGCCTGCAGAACAAGGCCGGGCTGATGGCCGAACTGGAGAAGATCGTGCGGGTGATGCGCAAGCTCGACCCGGACGCGCCCCACGCCACGATCCTCGTCCTCGACGCCACCGTCGGCCAGAACGCCCTGAGCCAGGTGGAGCTGTTCTCGCAGGCCGCCCCCGTGAGCGGCCTCGTGATGACGAAGCTCGACGGCACGGCCCGCGGCGGCATCCTCGTGGCGCTCGCCGCGAAGTTCGGGCTGCCGGTGCACTTCATCGGGGTCGGCGAGGGCGTCGAGGACCTGGAGCCCTTCGCCGCCCGAGACTTCGCGCGGGCGATCGCGGGGCTGGAGAAGGACTGAGGCCGGCTCAAGGGCCCGCCCGCGCCACGTCGGTGCGGGCGAAGTCCTCGCCCTTGAAGAGGAGCGGCGCGTCGAGAGCCGTCGCGAGGGCGTAGGCGAAGCAGTCACCGAAGTTGAGGGCCGCCGGGTGGCGGCCCTTGCCGTACCGGGCGAAGGCGTCGGCCGCGCGGCGGGCGAGAGCGTGATCGACGGGCAGGACCTCGATCGAGCGCCGTTCGAGCCAGCGATCAAGGTCGACCCCGCCACCGAACCGTCCGGCCGCGACGATCGCGCATTCGAGGTACGTTCCGGCCGACATCACGCGCCGGCCCGCCAGGGACAGGAGCTCCGAGAAGATCGTCGCCTCGGGCTCCTCGGCGAGGATGGCAACGAAGGCGGATGTGTCGACGACGATCACACCGGCAGGCCGTTCTCGTCGTAGGCCAGGATCGCGTCGACCGGCCGGGGATCGGCAAGCGGACGGGCGTGCCAGCGCGCGCGCAGCTCCGCGTCGGCCGCCAGCCCCTCCGCCGCCCGCGCGCGGTCTCCCTCCAGCCGCTCGCGCTCGCGCCGCAGGGCGTCGAGGATGAGGGCGTCGCGGTCGCGGCCGGTGCGGGCCGCGAGGTCGGCGATGAGCGCCTCGATCTCCTCGTGGTCGATCCGGATCGTCATGGGGCGTCGGGCTCGGATAGGAAAGCGCGGGGTCATAGCTTACATCGGGGTCCGCGGCGGCGCCAGGAACGCGCCCTCGCCACCGCCGCGCCCCGCAAGCCGGACCCGTTGATGCAGATCGAATCCGTCCCCCCGCAACGCCACCTCGCGCCGCTGCCGAAGCTCGTCCTCGAGCTCGGGCCGCTGGTGCTGTTCTTCCTCGGCAACGCCTACGCGGAGCGCTTCGGCGTGGCCGCCGACCAGAAGCTGTTCGCGGCCACGGGCCTGTTCATCGTCGCCACCGTGGTGGCGCTCTCGATCCACTACGCGCTCATGCGGCGCCTGCCGATCATGCCGCTGGTCTCCGGCGTGGTGGTGGTGGTGTTCGGCGGGCTGACCCTGGTGCTGCAGGACAAGACCTTCATCATGGTCAAGCCGACCATCGTGAACACCCTGTTCGGCCTCGTGCTGCTCGGCGGCCTCGCCTTCGGCAAGTCGCTGCTCTCGGTGGTGCTCGACAGCGTGTTCGCGCTCACCGACGAGGGCTGGCGCAAGCTCACCTTCCGCTGGGGGCTGTTCTTCCTGGCGCTGGCGGCGCTCAACGAGATCGTCTGGCGCACCCAGACCGAGGATTTCTGGGTCAGCTTCAAGGTCTTCGGCATCATGCCGCTGACGATCCTGTTCGCGCTCGCCCAGACCCCGCTGCTTGCCCGCCACGAGCGCAAGGAGCCGGGCGCCGAGGACCCGGCGAAGGCCGCCTGAACCTTCGCCGCCGAGACTTCAGCGCGCCGACGCCTGCCCACCCGCTTGGCCGCCCGCTTGGCCGCCCGCCTGGCCGCCCGCCTGGCCGCCCGCTTGCCCCCCCGCCTGCGCCGCCCGGCGGACCTTGGCCAGCACGTCGGCGAGGTTCTCGGGCGTGACGATGCCCACGAGCTTGTCGCGGATGACGCCGTCCGGCCCGACGATGAAGGTCTCGGGCACGCCGTAGACGCCGAAATCGATGCCCACGCGCCCGCTCGCGTCGAGGCCGACCGCCGAGAACGGCACGCCGTTGCGGGCCAGGAAGCGGCGCCCGTTCTCCGGCGCGTCCTTGTAGTCGATGCCCACGAGCCGCAGGCCGGGCTCCTTCGCGAGCCGCATCAGCATGGGGTGCTCGACCTGGCAGGGGGCGCACCACGAGGCCCAGACGTTCACGAGCGTGACGCCCCCCCTGAGGTCGGCGCTGGAGAGGCCGGGCACCGGCCGGCCCTCGGCCTCGAGCCCGGGGACGCCCGGCAGCTCGAAGGACGGCACCGGCTTGCCGATCATCGCCGAGGGGATCGCGGCCGGGTCAACCCCGGAGCGCAGGCGCAGGAAGAACAGGCCGGCCAGCACCGCGAAGGCGACGAGCGGGACGACGAGGAGCAGCGAGCGGCGCACCGGCTCCGGGGCGGGCGTCGGCGCGGGGGTCTGGGCAGGGGGGTGGGCAGGGGGGAGGGAACGCGGCTCGCTCACGGCCGGCCCCGCCGCTGCAGGTCTTCGAGCGCGCGCTCCTGCGCCCGGCGGTCGCGGATCGCGTTGAGGACGAGGCCGCCCATCACGAGCCCCGTGAAGGCGTAGGCTCCGAGGATGAAGCCGGCATGGGGGCCGAGGTGGGTTTCGAAGCCGAGCATGGGGCGCCTCACAGGGCCTGGCCGAGGGGCGCGGCGCCCGCCGGCGCCGGCACGAGGGTGGGGGCGCCGGCGTCGAGCCGCTCGGCCTCGCGGATCGTGAGCGTGCGCACGCGGCGGCGCAGGATCTCGGTGCGCATGGCGTAGAGGTGGAGCGTGACGCCGAGGATCGTGGCGGCCAGGATCATGGTCAGGAGCGGGTAGAGCATCGAGGGGTCGATGGTCGGCCCGCCCATGCGCAGGATCGAGGCGGGCTGGTGGAGCGTCGACCACCAGTTCACCGAGAACTTGATGATCGGCAGGTTCACGGCGCCGACGAGGGTGAGGATCGCCACGGCGCGGGCGGCCCGGTTCGGATCCTCCATGGTGCGCCACAGGGCGATGATGCCGCAGTAGATCAGGAGCAGCACGAGCATCGAGGTCAGCCGCGCGTCCCAGACCCAGTAGGTGCCCCACATCGGCTTGCCCCAGAGCGAGCCGGTGACGAGGCAGACGAGGGTGAAGGCCGCCCCGATCGGCGCCGCCGCGCGCTGGGCGACGTCCGCCAGCGGGTGGCGCCAGACCAGCGTGCCGATCGCCGACAGCGTCATCGAGCCGTAGAAGAACACGCCGAGCCAGGCCGCCGGCACGTGGATGAACATGATCCTGACCGTCTCGCCCTGCTGGTAGTCGGGCGGTGCCACGAACCAGGACAGGTAGAGGCCGAGCCCGAGCGTCAGCGCCGACAGGCCGGCCAGCCACGGCCCGGCGGCGCCGGACCAGCGCAGGAAGTGGCCGGGATTGGACAGGCGGGTCCAGAGCGAGGCAGTCATGTCCTCCGCTTTAGCGCGGGGTGCGGTGCAGCGGCAATGCGGGGCAGCGGCGCAGCCGGGCCCGCCGCCCGGTTCGTCCTACTCCGACCAGCGCAGGGCCGCCGCCGCCGCGAGGGTGCCGACCACCGCCGCGATCAGGCTGAGCGCGGCCAGGATCGTCAGCGGCGTGGCGAAGGGCACGGTGCCGCCGATCGCCGACTGCGCCGCCGAGACGCCGAAGATCAGGGTCGGGATCATCAGGGGCAGGACCAGCACGGCGAGGATCAGCCCGCCGCGGCGGATCGAGGCGGTGAGCGCGGCGCCCACCGCGCCGACGAAGGTGAGCGCCGGGGTGCCGACGAGGAGGGTGAGGGCGGTCGCGGCCATGGCCGTGCCGTCGAGGGCGACCAGCAGGCCGAACAGCGGCGAGGCCAGCGCGAGCGGCAGGCCGGTGGTGAGCCAGTGCGCCGCGACCTTGGCGAGCACCACGACCTCCAGGGGTGCCGGGGCGCCCGTCATCAGGTCGAGGGAGCCGTCCTCCTCGTCGGCCTGGAACAGCCGGTCGAGGCCGATGAGCGTGGCGAGCACCGCCGCGAGCCAGAGGATGGCGGGCCCGATCCGCGACAGCAGGTTGAGGTCGGGCCCGAGGGCGAAGGGCACCAGCGCCACGATCATCAGGAAGAAGACGAGCGAGAGCGCGCCCGAGCCGCCGACCCGTGCGGCGAGCGTCAGGTCGCGGGCGACGAGGGCCCGGAAGGCGGAGATCACGCGACGGTCTCCGCGGCGTCCCAGGCCGCGTCCCCCGGCCCGCCCGCCGCCGGCGGGACCGGGCGCTCGATGCGCAGTTCCCGCGCGTCCGCGAGGCCGAGCCCCTGGTGGGTCGCCGCCACGACGAGGCCGCCGCCCGCCCGGTGCCGGGCCATGAGATGGGCGAGCACCGCCTGCGAGGCCGTGTCGAGGGCGGCGGTCGGCTCGTCGAGGAGCCAGAGGGGCCGGCGGCAGACGAGGAGGCGGGCGAGCGCCACGCGCCGCCGCTGCCCGGCCGAGAGGTAGGCCACGGGCAGCCGCAGCGCGTGGGCGAGGCCCATCTCGGCGAGCGCCTCGGCGGGCGCGAGCGCCGGGGCGCCGAGGAGGTCGCGGGCGAAGGCGAGGTTCTCCTCGGCCGTCAGCGCGCTCTTCAAGCCGTCCCGGTGGCCGACCACGTGCAGGCACTCGGGCAGGCTCGCCTCGCCGACCTCCGCCACCCGGACCTCGCCCGCGTCGGGCTTCAGCCGGCCGGCGAGCACGGCGAGCAGCGTCGACTTGCCGGCCCCGTTGCGCCCCGTGACCATCAGCGCCTCGCCCGGCCCGAGCGCGAAGGAGAGCCCCGCGAAGATGCGGCGCCCGGAGCGGCGGACGGCGAGGTTGGTGACGGAGAGCCGCACGGGGTCAGCCGAAGCGAGGGGAGGCGCTGCCCTCATAAGGCCGCAGCGGCCCAGCGTCCATGCGAGGGGCTTATGACCGAGACCCTCGCGCCCCGCGCCCGCCGCCGACACCCGCGCGCCAGTGTCATCGGGGCCCCGTAGCGGCGAGTTTCGAACTGTTCTATACGGGCCGCAGGCTGCGCCGCGCGACCCATCGGGCGTCCAATTCGCCCCTCGCGCATCATCCTGCCCGGGCACCCCCGGGGCGGCGCGCGCCGGCAACGGCGCGAGTTCAGCCGAACACTGTTCGTGGCGCAGGTTATGCCTGCGCGTGTTCGACAAACGCCAGCGAGGATCAGACTAGCCGTGGCATCGCTCGACAGCTTCAAGTCCCGCCAGACGCTCGACGTCGGGGGCAGGACCTACACCTACTACTCCATCCCCGAGGCCTCGCGGAACGGGCTCGCCGACGCCGCGGCGCTGCCCTTCTCCATGAAGGTGCTCCTCGAGAACCTGCTCCGCTACGAGGACGACCGCTCCGTCCGGCGCGCGGACATCGAGGCGGCGGTGGCCTGGCTCGGCAACCGCGGCAAGGACGAGACCGAGATCGCCTTCCGCCCCGCGCGGGTGCTGATGCAGGACTTCACCGGCGTGCCGGCCGTGGTCGACCTCGCCGCCATGCGCGACGCCATGGTGGCGCTCGGCGGCGACCCGCAGAAGATCAACCCGCTGGTGCCGGTCGACCTCGTGATCGACCACTCGGTCATCGTCGACGAGTTCGGCACCCCGAAGGCGCTCGCCGACAACGTGGCTCTCGAGTACCAGCGCAACGGCGAGCGCTACACCTTCCTGAAGTGGGGCCAGACGGCCTTCGACAATTTCTCCGTGGTGCCGCCCGGCACGGGCATCTGCCACCAGGTGAACCTGGAATACCTGTCGCAGACCGTCTGGACGCGGACGGACCCCGATTCCTCGGACGGCTCCGAGGTCGCCTACCCGGACAGCCTCGTCGGCACCGACTCGCACACCACCATGGTCAACGGGCTGGCCGTGCTCGGCTGGGGCGTCGGCGGCATCGAGGCCGAGGCCGCGATGCTCGGCCAGCCGCTCTCGATGCTGATCCCCGAGGTCGTCGGCTTCAAGCTCTCGGGGCGTCTGCCCGAGGGCACCACGGCGACCGACCTCGTGCTCACCGTCACGCAGATGCTGCGCAAGAAGGGCGTGGTGGGCAAGTTCGTGGAGTTCTACGGCCCCGGCCTCGACGACATGGCGGTGGCCGACCGCGCCACGATCTCCAACATGGCGCCCGAGTACGGCGCCACCTGCGGCTTCTTCCCCGTCGACCGCAAGACCATCGACTTCCTGCGCGTCACCGGCCGCTCGGACGAGCGCATCGCGCTGGTCGAGGCCTACGCCAAGGCGCAGGGGATGTGGCGCGACGCCGACACGCCCGATCCCGTCTTCACCGACACGCTCGCGCTCGACATGGGCGACGTGCGCCCCTCGCTCGCCGGCCCGAAGCGGCCGCAGGACCGGGTGCTGCTCGACGCCGCCAAGCCCGGCTTCGCGCAGTCGATGGAGAGCGAGTTCCGCAAGGCCGCCGACATCGCCAAGCGCTATCCCGTGGAGGGCGCGAACTTCGACATCGGCCACGGCGACGTGGTGATCGCCGCCATCACGAGCTGCACCAACACCTCGAATCCGAGCGTGATGATCGGCGCGGGGCTGCTCGCCCGCAACGCGGTCGCCAAGGGCCTCACCTCGAAGCCCTGGGTGAAGACCTCGCTGGCGCCGGGCTCCCAGGTGGTGGCCGAGTACCTGGAGAGCGCCGGCCTGCAGAAGCCGCTCGACGCGCTGGGCTTCAACCTCGTCGGCTTCGGCTGCACCACCTGCATCGGCAATTCGGGGCCGCTGCCGGCGCCGATCTCGAAGGCGATCAACGACAACGACGTGGTGGCGGCGGCCGTGCTCTCGGGCAACCGCAACTTCGAGGGCCGCGTGAACCCCGACGTGCGGGCGAACTACCTCGCCTCGCCGCCGCTCGTCGTCGCCTACGCGCTGGCCGGCTCGATGCAGATCGACCTCACTCGGGACCCGCTCGGCACGGGCTCGGACGGCAAGCCCGTCTACCTCGCCGACATCTGGCCGTCCTCGACCGAGGTGCAGGCGTTCATCGAGAAGAACATCACCTCCGCCCTGTTCAAGTCGCGCTACGCCGACGTGTTCGGCGGCGACGCGTACTGGAAGGCCGTCGAGGTGACGGAGGCCGAGACCTTCGCCTGGGATTCGGGCTCCACCTACGTGCAGAACCCGCCCTACTTCGAGGGCATGGAGAAGGTGCCGGCGCCCGTCACCGACATCGAGGACGCCCGCATCCTGGGGCTCTTCCTCGACTCGATCACGACGGACCACATCTCGCCCGCCGGCAACATCCGGGCGGCCTCGCCGGCCGGCAAGTACCTGCAGGACCATCAGGTCCGGGTGCAGGACTTCAACCAGTACGGCACGCGCCGCGGCAACCACGAGGTGATGATGCGGGGCACCTTCGCCAACATCCGCATCAAGAACCAGATGGTGCGGGACGAGGGCGGCACCGTGGTCGAGGGCGGCTGGACGCTGCTGCAGCCCTCGGGCGAGCGGATGTTCATCTACGACGCCGCGCAGAAGTACGCCGAGGCCGGCACGCCGCTCGTGGTCTTCGCCGGCAAGGAGTACGGCACCGGCTCGTCGCGCGACTGGGCGGCCAAGGGCACGAAGCTGCTCGGCGTGCGCGCCGTCGTCGCCGAGAGCTTCGAGCGCATCCACCGCTCGAACCTCGTGGGCATGGGCGTGGTGCCGCTGGTCTTCCAGGGCGACACGAGCTGGGCCTCGCTCGGGCTCAAGGGCGACGAGACCGTCACGATCCGGGGGCTCGCGGGCGAGCTCAAGCCGCGCCAGACGCTCGTCGCGGAGATCACCTCCGCCGACGGCACGAGGCAGGAGGTGCCGCTGACCTGCCGGATCGATACGCTCGACGAGCTCGAGTACTTCCGCAACGGCGGCATCCTGCCCTACGTGCTGCGCTCCCTGGCGGCCTGAGCGCCCGCCTCTCCGGGATGGGGGAGGGGGCCCGCGCCCGGTCGTTTCAGGTCGGCGCAGGCGGCGCCGGCGCCCCACCTCTCCCG
>NZ_BJZU01000132.1 GCF_007992195.1 Methylobacterium oxalidis
CGGGAGAGGTGGAGCGCCGGCTTCGCCTGCGCGGCGCTGAAATGATGAAGCTCGGTCCCTCATCCCGGACGGGAGAGGTGGGCGTCCGTGACCCTAGAAGCCGAGCCTGCGCCGGATCCCCGCGAGGCCGCCCTGCGCCGAGAGGGCCTCCAGCCGGGCCAGGCGGTCGGGCGCGTAGGCGGCGATCAGGTCCGTGTTGCAGCGGTGGCGCGTCAGGTTGAGGTGCAGGAACTCGTAGACGCCGAGGCGGCGCACGTCGGTCAGGCGCCCGTCGCGCCAGATGTAGAGAAGCGGGAAGGTGTCGAGCAGCCACTCGAGGAAGCGGCGCGGGCTCTTGTCGTAGGACGCGATCTGGCACCAGGAGTTGAACTCCAGCATCACCACCGGCTGGAACCGGGCGAGGGTGCCGGCCGCGCCCGTGAGCGCCTCCTGCTCGAACCCCTCGATGTCGATTTTGATCGCGTCGAGCCGCGCGAGCCCGACCTCGGCGGCGATGTCGTCGAGCCGGCGCATCGGCACCGGCGTGCTCGGCACCGCGGCCATGTTGGCGTCGGCCACCACGTAGCCGAAGGCGGAATGATCGAAGAACGGCACGGTGCCGGTCTCGGGGCCCACCGCGCAGTGGAGCGGGCGGATCACCGAGGCGCCGTGCTCGTAGACGTTGCGGGTGAGCGCCGCGAAGTTCCGAGGCGCCGCCTCGATCGCGTAGATCCGGCCCCGCCGCGCCGTCTCCGCGGCCACGAGGGCGGTGAGGCCGATATTGGCGCCGACGTCGAGCATCACCGAGTCGGGATCCAGCACCGCCTCGCAGAATTGCCGGAAATGTCGGAAGCGGCCGCCCGAGTAGCGGGAGAAGGCGTCGTCGCCGAGCGGCGCGTGGATCAGGCGCATCCGGCCGGCGACCGGCACCCGCCGGGACAGGAACGCTTCGGTCGTGGTCTCGGTGGCCAACGGGTCCATCGCAGGAAAAGGCGCCGCCCCCGGGTGGAGGCGGCGCGCTGGCAAAACGCGGCGGGCGAGGCGGGCGGAGCCGCGCTCAGCGCGGGGCGAGCACCATGATCATCTGGCGGCCTTCGAGCATCGGCTCGCTCTCCACCTTGGCGACCTCGGCGGTCTCGATCTTGACGCGCTCCAGGAGGCGCAGGCCGAGATCCTGGTGCGCCATCTCGCGGCCGCGGAAGCGCAGCGTGATCTTGACCTTGTCGCCCTCCTCGAAGAAGCGCTGCACGGCCTTCATCTTCACGTCGTAATCGTGCTTGTCGATGCCGGGGCGGAGCTTGATCTCCTTCACCTCGACCGTCTTCTGCCGCTTGCGGGCCTCGTTCTGCTTCTTCTGTTCGTTGAAGCGGAAGCGCCCGTAATCGAGGAACTTGCAGACGGGAGGCGTGGAATTCGGAGCGATCTCGACGAGATCGAGGCCAGCCTCTTCGGCAAGCTGCAGGGCGTCGAAGAAGGGCACGATGCCACGGTTCTGGCCGGTGTCATCGATGAGCTGCACTTCGCGGACGCCGCGGATGTCCCGGTTCGCGCGCGGCCCGTCCTTCTGCGGGGCCGGCATGGCTCTCATAGGTCTACGAATGGCTGTATTCTCCTCAAGCAACGACGAAACGGCAGCCTGCGGCAACCGAGAGTGGGTGCCCTGACCGCCGAACGCTCCGGCCTTTCCCGGATGCGACACCTTGGCCGATCCGCCTCACAAGTCAACACGCGAGGCTTTTCTCGGTTCACAGGCGGTGACCGCCTGTCAGGCGCGCTCGGCAAGTCCTCGCGCGACCTCGATCCGCGTCTGTACGGTGCCGTCTACTCCTGAGATCGGCACGATCCGTCACGCCTGCAAGAGGCGCGCGTAGATGGCGAGCGTGTCGGCGACCATGCGCTCCAGCGAGAAATGCGCCTCGACGTGGGCGCGCGCCCGCCGCGCCATCGCGTCCCGGGCGCTGGCGCCGAGCGAGATCGCCTCCGCCAGCGCGTCCGCGAGCGCCGCCGGGTCGCCGGGCGCCACGCGCCAGCCGGTGCGCTGGCCGGGCGCGACGTCGGGCGGGCTCAGCACCGTCTCGGGCACGGCGCCGAGGTCCGAGACCACGACCGGGGTGCCGAGCGCCTGCGCCTCCACCGCCGAGCGCCCGAACGCCTCCGGCTCGACCGAGGGCACGGCCACCACCGAGGCGGCCCGGAAGGCCGCCGGCATGTCGAGGCAGTGGCCGACCCGGCGCACGACGCCGCCGAGGCCGCGCGCCTCGACCAGCGCGTCGAGTTCCCGCTCGTAGCCCGTCCGGCCCTGCGGGTCGCCCGCCAGCACCACGGCGAAATCGCCGATGCCGCGCGCGCGCATCAGCGCGGCGGCCTCGATCAGCACCCGCTGCCCCTTCCAGGCGGTGAGCCGGGCGGCCAGCAGGATGACGCGCTCGTGCGGGGCGACGCCCCAGGCCCGGCGCAGGGCCTCGACCCGCGGCGCGCCGACCGCAACGGGGTTGAAGCTCGCGAGGTCGGTGCCGCGGTGGATGACCGCCACCCGGTCGCCCGCCTGCTCGGCGTGGAGGGAGCGGATCCGCTCGGCCGTGTAGTGCGAGTTGGCGATGACCGCGTCGCCGCGCGCCATCACCGAGTTGTAGAGCACCTTCACGCCGGTCCGGCCCGAATAGCTGCCGTGATAGGTCGTGACGAACGGGATCCTGAGGCGGCGCGCCGCGCCGAGCGCCACCCAGGCGGGCGCCCGCGAGCGGGCGTGGATGAGCTTCACTCCCTCCCGGCGGCAGACCGCCATCAGGCGGCGGACGTTGAGGGCCATGGCCAGCGGGTTCTTCGAGGCGGCCGGGAACGGCACCCAGATGCCGCCCTTGGCCTGCAGCTCGCCGACGAGCCGGCCGCCCTCCGTCGCCACGAGGGGCCGCGCGCCCGCGGCCGCGAGGCCCGCCGCCACGTCGACCGCGGTCCGCTCGGCGCCGCCGGCCTCCAGCTCGGGGATGATCTGGAGGATGCAGGCGCCCGCGAGCGGGCCGACCTCCGCCGGGAAGGTCCGGCCGGGGCGCGTCTCGCCGCTCATCGTGCGGGCGTCCCGGGCGGGACGGGAGGATGGCGTAGCGGGGCGCGGCCGCCCTCGGGATGTCCGGTCATGGGTTCAAGGATCGCTGTACCCCTTAACGTCCGGGTAAACGAAACCCTTGCGCACCGCATCGACATTGGTGGATGCCCGCAATCAACAGGTCACCTTCGCGACCCCTGACGAAGGCGGCCGGCGACCCCGACGGCGAGGAGATCATGGCAGACGCGCGCGACCCTTCGGCCGAGACCGCCTTCATCACCGTCGAGATCGCGGGCCCGCCCCGGCGCATCGCCGTGCGGGTGCGCGAGGGCGCCGGGCCGCCGGTCGTCTGGCTCGGGGGCTTCCGCTCCGACATGGGCGCCACCAAGGCGATGGCGGTGGATTCCTGGGCCGAGACGGCCGGCCGCCGGCTGGTGCGGTTCGACTATTCGGGCCACGGCGCCTCTGACGGCACCTTCGCGGAAGGCACGATTTCCGCCTGGCTCGCCGACGCCGAGGCCGTGATCGCCGCCTACGCGGCCGAGCGGCCGGTGCTGATCGGCTCCTCGATGGGCGGCTGGATCGCCTGCCTCGCGGCCCGCGCGCGGCGGCAGCGCGGCGAGGCGCCGCCGGCGGGACTCGTCCTGATCGCGCCCGCCCTCGACTTCACCGAGACCCTGATGTGGGACCGGTTCCCGCCGGAGGTCCGCGAGACGCTCACGCGCGACCGGGTCTGGTACCGGCCGACCGACTACGCGCCGGAGCCGGACCCGATCACCCTCGACCTGATCGAGGACGGGCGCCGCCACGGCATGCTCGACGGGCCGATCGATCTCGGCTGTCCCGTCCACATCCTGCAGGGGATGGAGGATCCGGACGTGCCGCCCGCGCACGCCTTCCGCCTCGTCGAGCGGCTGCCGAGGGCCGGCACCGTGCTGACCCTGATCGCGGACGGGGATCACCGCCTGTCCCGCCCGCAGGACATCCGCAGGCTGGTGGCGGCGGTGGCCGAGACGGCGTGAGGCGATCGGCGGCCCGGACGCGCCGGGCCGCGGGTCCGCCGCCTCAGTGCAGGCTGACGGTGTGCAGGTCGTGCGCCATCGCGTTCGCCACCACGACGTCGCGCGAGTCGGCGAGCAGGATCGGCGCGCCGCTGGCCGACAGGAGCGCGAAGAGCTCCAGGCCCGGGGTCAGCTCGGGCGCCTGCGGGAAGAATCGCCGCACGTCGTCCGAGCGGATCGGCCGGACGTAGGCGATGTGGCCCTCGCCGAGGGCCGCCAGGTCGGCGGCGTTGAACTCGGCCGGGTCGAGATCGGCGGCGGTCAGGGGGTTCTGGTTCAGTTCGGTCATGTCATGCCCTCCTTCAGAGGCAGAGCGAGCGGTCGGTCCGGTAGTCCCGAGGCGACATCCGACCGGGGTTGGACAGCACCTCGCGTCAGTCGCGGGACGCGATGGCGATCTTGCGGATGACCCGCTCCGGCTCCGGCCGGACGAGGTCGATCGAGAGGAGTCCGTTCGAGAGATCCGCGCCGAGCACCTCCATGCCGTCGGCCAGCAGGAAGGCCCGCTGGAACTGGCGCGCGGCGATGCCGCGGTGGAGGAACTGGCGCTCGCGCTCGTCGACCTGCCGGCCGCGCACCACGAGCTGGTTCTCCTCCAGCATCACGTCGAGCTGGTCGTGGGTGAACCCCGCGACCGCAAGCGTGATGCGGAGCCGCTCCGGCTCCTGGTCCGTGCGCGGAAGGCGCTCGATGTTGTAGGGCGGATACCCGTCGTTCGCCGCCTTCGAGACCCGGTCGAGGGCCTGCTCGATCTCGTCGAAGCCGAGAAGGAACGGGTGTCCGAACGGAGAGGGACGCGTCATCGTCGGTCGTAGTCCTTTGCGAAGCCCCAGCCTCTCGGCCGTGCGGGCACTTCGTCGTTGGAGCCCGCGGCTGCAGCGCTCCGACCGGCGGGTCTCCGCCGGCCTCCCCGATATGGAGGGCGGCGGGACGGGCATCAAGGGTTCTGGGCACGGCCGAGCCGGGCCGGCGGCACTCCTCCACGACGTTGCCGCGCGGCCGGGGCGCGGCCGGACGATCCGCCGCACGCGCACGGTGCACGCGAACGGGAGGTTTGCGCAGGCGACTGCGGGATAAATCGGCAACGACTGAAGTCACCGAATCACAATCCCGCGGTAACAGTTTGGAACTGCTCTGAAATTCAGTGCAGACCTTGATCCCGACCCGTCTCGTCGGATACTTCCGCGACGAGCGTTGTCCGGCGTCCTCAGCGATGGCCGTGCCGGCAGGCTTGCGCTTGACCGGAGGCCGCATGAGCGGGTCGTCGATCCCGTCCGTGAACGACAGGATGCTGAAGGTGGCGGAGGTCTGCGCGGACGACGCGGACGTGCTCGCCCTCTCGGTCGCCCGGTTCGTGGCCTCGGGCTACATGACGAGCGACGTCGCCTGCTGGGACGCGGCGTTCGATGGGGCGGAGCGGCTGCTCGGCTCGGCGGAGGGCGGACGGCTCGTGGCCGGCGTGGTCGGCATCCTGCGCGCCCTCAGGGCGGAGCGGGACGGGGACTGGAGTTTCATGCCGGCCACCTGCTGCCGGGTGACGGCGAACGAGTGCGCCCTGGTCGCGCTGATCCGGCGCGGCCGGTGCCGGCACTGGGAGGCGCTGGGCCGTGAGGCGGCCGCGCTCACCGGACGGGCCGAGGCGCCGCGCCTCGCCGCGGCGGTGCGCGAGGCCGCGGAGACGATCAACGCTGCGGCCCTGCGCCTGCAGCCGGCCGACGCGGAGAGGCCGCGGGGCGCGCCGCTCCACTGAGGGGCGGCGATCTGGAATGCGAGGGCGGCGCCAGGCCGCTCGTCGATGCGAGGGCGGCGTCGGGCCGCCCGGGGAGCGGGGGAGCCGAGCGTGACGGGTAACGGGCAGGTGGCGATGGGTTGTGGGGACGCGGGCGGAGAGCGGAACGGGCGACGCCCGATGCGGGCTGCGGCGGGTCTCGCCGTCGCCGCAGCCCTCGCGGCCACCCTCGCCCTGCCCGGCGCCGGACCGGCCTCGGCGCAGGGCGAGGGCGAGGGCGCGAAGGGTTCGCCGATCAAGCTCCAGCTCAACCGGCTGGAGCCGGCGGGCGATGCCTGCCGCACCTACGTCCTCGTGGACAACAGCCGCGGGGGCGCCCTCAAATCCCTGAAGGTCGACCTGTTCGCCTTCGACACGGAGGGCGTGGCCCAGAAGCGCGTGGCGGTCGAGCTCGGCCCGCTCGCGGAGAAGAAGACCAGCGTCAAGATCTTCGATTTCGCGGGGATCGCCTGCCCGAAGATCGGGCGCGTGCTGCTCAACGACGTCCTCTCCTGCGAGGGCGGCGAGGCGAGCCGGGAGGGCTGCCTGGAGCGCACCGAGACCGAGAGCAAGGCGAGCGTTCCCTTCGACCGCTGAGCCTGGACGCCGTTTCCGTCCGGCCGCGGCCGGGCGGCCCGCGGGCTGAAGCCCGCAGCGAGACCTTTGAGAGTTCGAGGAGCCCGTGATGGATCCCACACCCGCAGCCGCCGAGGCGGTGCACGATTTCTCCTTCGTCGGCCTCTTCCTGCAGGCCGACCCGATCGTGAAGGGCGTCATGATCCTTCTGGTGGTCGCCTCGATCGCCTGCTGGACCGTCGTCTTCGAGAAGCTCGTGCGGCTCGCCGCCGCCAAGCGTCAGGCCAAGGCGTTCGAGACCCTGGTGCGGTCCGGCGGGGCGCTGGAGGCCGAGCGCAAGGGCATCGCCTCGCACATCGTGAACGCCGCCCTCGACGCGTGGCGAGACCAGGACCCGACCGAGACCCGCGCCGAGCGGCGCGACCGCATCGAGCGCGCCATGCGCGCCGCCCTCGGCCTCGAGATCAAGCGCCTGCAGGGCGGCCTGCCGCTCCTGGCCACCGCCGGCTCGACGGCGCCCTTCGTCGGCCTGTTCGGCACCGTCTGGGGCATCATGAACTCGTTCTCGTCGATCGCGAAGAGCCAGGACACCTCGCTGGCGGTCGTGGCGCCGGGCATCGCCGAGGCGCTGTTCGCCACCGCGATCGGCCTCGTCGTCGCGATCCCCGCGGTGATGGCCTACAACAAGCTGACGAACGACGTGGGCCGCATCCAGGGGGCGTTCGTCTCCTGCATCGGCGTGCTCGGCAACCGCCTCGCCCGCGACCGCGGCGTGCACGGCCGGGCCGCCGCCGCCGAGTAACGCCGGGGCGCCACCCGACACCACCGAGATGACGGGCCGGCCGCCGCACCTGCGCGGCCGGGCCGAGACGTGCAGTATTGCGGCGGCCGTGAGCCAGCACCCGCCGCCCGAGCCCCGGAGGGCTGAGTCATGGGCATGGGTTCGATCCGCGCGAGCGGCGGCGACGACGAGGACGGCCTCGACACGACGCCGATGTCGGAGATCAACGTCACGCCCATGGTGGACGTGATGCTGGTGCTGCTCATCATCTTCATGGTGGCCGCGCCGCTGATGACGACCGGCGTGCCGGTGCAGCTGCCGAAGACCTCGGCCGCCAAGGTGGCGCAGGCGAAGAAGCCGCTGGAGGTGACGATCGACAAGGACGGAAGCCCCTCGATCGCCAAGGAGATCTTCACGCAGGAGAGCCTGATGCCGCGCCTGCGCGCGATGGCGGCCGAGGACCCGAGCCAGGTCGTGCTGGTGCGCGGCGACCGCGACGTGCCCTACGGCAAGATCATGGAGGTGATGGGCCTCGTCGGGCAGGCCGGCTTCACCAAGGTCTCGCTGATCGCGCAGTCCCCCGGCGGGGCCCTGCCCTCCGCCCCCGGCGCCGCGGCGCCCGCCGCGCCCGCGGCTCCGGCGAACGGGGCGGCCCGCTAGTCCCATGAGCGCCCTCGTCTCCCATGGTGATCCCGAGGGCGGGCGGTCCCCGCTCGTCCCGGCCTTCCTCGTCGCGCTGGCGCTTCACCTCGCCGCGCTCGTCGGCATCGCCCTCTACCGCCTCAACCCGCCCGCCCCGCCCGGCGAGCAGCAGATCTCGATCGACCTCGCGCCGCAGATGACCGAGGCCGACGTCCAGGCGCCGAGCGAGACGCAGGCGAGCGAGGTCGCGCCGCCCCCGCCGACGCCCGTCGAGACGCCCGACGTGACCGAGCCGGTGAAGCCGCCGGACGTGACCGAGGTCGTGCCCGAGGAGACGGTGCCCGAGAAGCCGCCGGAGGTCGCCGAGCAGCCGCCGGTCACCGCGCAGACGGAGCCGCCGCCGGACGCCGTGCCGATGGAGCCCGAGAGCCAGGTCATCACCTCGACGGCGCCCCAGGCCGAGCCGCTGGCGCCCCCGCCCCCGCTCCTGGCGCAGTCGCCCGAGCCGCCGAAGCCCGTCGAGCAGGCGAAGCCCGTCGAGCAGGCGAAGCCGAAGCCCGATCTCGCCAAGATCGCGGCCGAGCGCGAGGCCCGGCTGAAGGCGATCCGCGAGGCGAAGCGCAAGGCCGAGATCGAGGAGGCGCGCCGCGAGGCCGTCCGCGAGGCCCGCGAGAAGGCGGCCCGCGACGCCAAGGCCCGGGCCGCGCAGGCCAGCGCCGGCCAGGCCCAGCGCAGCTCGGCCTCGTCGTCGGCGCAGAATTCCGGTGGCCGCGCCGCCCAGGGCAACGACCCGAACGCGATGCGCCAGTGGCAGGGCATGCTGAGCTCGGCGATCCACGGCCGCATGAACCGCAACGCGGCGGCCGGCACCGACGGCGGCCTCGCGGTGGTGCGCTTCACGGTCACGCGAGCGGGCGCCGTGACGAGCGCCAGCCTCGCCAGCAGCAGCGGCGTCGGCCCGATCGACAGCGCGGCGCTCGCCGCGGTGCGCGGCTCGCTTCCGCCCGCTCCCGCCGGGGTCACCGTCTCGTCCCTGTCGGTCACGGTGCCGCTGCGGTTCAGCCCGGGCCGGTAGTCGCGGCATGCCGCACCGGCCGGGGGCTCGCCGACGCGGCCCCCGGCCTGCGGGCGAACGGCCACGCCCTCACGAAGAGTTTAATCCGGTCTGCGGAACGGGACGGGCCGCGCGCCCATTGCCGCGTTCGGAAGCCTGCGGCCCTCTCGGCCGCGGCCTCTTCCCGCGACCCGAGGACCGGACCATGCCCGATGTCAGTGCCGCCGCTGCGTCGGCCGGTCCCCTGCGCGAGCCCTCCGCGCGCGCCCTGCGCGGGCTCGACGCGCTGAACTTCTTCCTCGCCGACGTGCGGGACGGCCTCGGCCCCTACCTCGCCATCTACCTGCTCGCCGTGCGCGGGCCGGAGCAGGGCTGGAACGAGGCGACGATCGGCGTCGTGATGACGATCGCGGGCATCGCCGGCCTGATCGCGCAGACGCCGGCGGGCGCCCTGATCGACCGGACGCGGCGGAAGCCCGCGATCGTGATCGCGGCGGCGGTCGCGGTCACTCTGAGCTGCCTCGTCCTGCCCTTCGTCTCGAACTTCTACCTCGTGGCGGCGACGCAGTCGCTCGCCGGCATCGCGGGCGCGATCTTCCCGCCGGCGCTCGCGGCGATCACGCTCGGCGTCGTCGGGCCGAAGATGTTCTCGAAGCGGATCGGGCGGAACGAGGGCTTCAACCACGCCGGCAACGCCGTCTCGGCAGCGGTCGCGGGCTCCACCGCCTACTTCTTCGGGCCGATCGTGGTATTCTGGCTGATGGCGATCCTGGCGGCGGCCTCGATCGGCGCCATGCTGATGATCCCGGCCAAGGCCATCGACGACGACCTCGCCCGCGGCCTCGACTGCCCCGAGGACGCGAATTGCGAGCAGCCCTCCGGCCTCGCCACGCTCCTGCAGAACAGGTACCTCCTGCTCTTCGCGGGGCTCTGCGCGGCCTTCCACCTCGCCAACGCCGCGATGCTGCCCTCGGTGGGCCAGCTCCTGACCAAGATCTCGGGCAAGGACCACGCGACCTCGCTCATCGCCGTCTGCATCGTGGCCGCGCAGTGCGTGATGGTGCCGGTGGCCGTCTTCGTCGGGGCAAGGGCCGACGCGATCGGGCGCAAGCCGATCTTCCTCGTGGCGTTCGGCGTGCTCGCCGTTCGCGGCGTGCTCTACACGCTGTCCGACAACCCGTTCTGGCTGGTGGCCGTCCAGTGCCTCGACGGGATCGGGGCCGGCATCTACGGCGCGCTGTTCCCCATCGTCGTCGCCGACCTCACGCGCGGCAGCGGCCGCTTCAACGTCGCGCAGGGCGCGGTGGCGACCGCGCAGGGGCTCGGCGCCTCGTTCAGCGCCTCGCTCGCGGGCGTGATCATCGTGGCGGCGGGCTTCTCGGCGGCCTTCCTGGCGCTCGCCGGCATCGCGGCGCTCGGCTTCGCCGTCTACCTCGTCCTGATGCCGGAGAGCCGGGGCTTCGAGCGGCCGGCGCGGCCCGAGGACGGCGCCGGGCCCGCCCTGCCGAGCCCGGCCGCGGCCTGAGCCGGGAGACGGGCCCGCGCGCGATTCATGGTGAACGGTTTCGCGCTCCGTTCGCCTTGGCCGCAGCGTCCGTGCTACACAGGGCCGATCCCGCCCGCCTGCAAGCGCAGGACGGGTGTGCGGACAGCAGGACGCCGGCACCATCCCCCCTCCCCCTCAGCCGGCGGGTATGATCGAAGCCTCGTCCCCGCGGCCGCGCTCGGCCGCACCGCCCGACGAGGCGCCGAGAAAGGACATCGATGAGCGAGGACACGGACGTCCGGACCAAGGCCGAGGAGCGCGCCGAGCGCGCCCAGCGCATGGCCAAGGAAGGCGCGCAGGCGATGGCCGAGCACCTCGCCGCGATCAAGGCCGTCGATGAGCGCACCGCCAAGCTGCGCGCCCTGCGCCTCGCCAAGGAAGCGGCCGACGCCGAGGCGCGCGCCGCAGCGCCCCCGCCCGCCAAGAAACGCAAGAGCAAGTGAGGCGATGGCCATGGACCGCAGCCGCCGGACCAGCGATCCGCGCAAGGCCGCCGAGGCCGCCTTCCGCTCGGTGACGACGAAGCCCGCCGCGCCCGCCCCGGCGCCGGCACCGGCCGCGCCGCGCGCGGCCCCCGGGGTCCGCGAGAGCGTGACGCTGCGCCTCGACAGCGCCGTGCTGGAGCATTTCCAGAAGGACGGCCCCGGCTGGCAGGACCGCATCAACGCGGCGCTGAAGAAGCTCGCGGGCGTCTGAGGCCGGTCGCGGCCGGACCGCCGGTCATCGCCCGCCGGCCCGGCGCAGCCGGTTCACCGCCTGATCGAGCGCGCCGAGAAAGGCCGAGCGGTCGCGCTGGGAGAACGGCTTCGGGCCGCCAGTGACGAGAGCGCTCTCGCGCAGGTCCTGCATCAGGTTCCGGGTCGCCAGCGCCATGCCCACCGAGGCGTCGGTGAAGGGCTTGCCGGTCGGGGCGAGCACGGTCGCGCCAGCGCGCACGCAGCGGCTCGCCAGCGGCACGTCCGCCGTGACGACGATCGCGCCGGGGCCGGCCCGCTCGGCGATCCAGTCGTCCGCGGCGTCGAGGGCGTCGCCGACGATCACCCGCTCGATCCAGGGCTCGCGCGGCAGGTTCAGGAAGCTGTTGGCGACGACGAAGACGTGCAGCCCGTAGCGGGCGGCGACGCGGTAGGTCTCGTCCTTCACCGGGCAGGCGTCGGCATCGAGATAGATCGCGATCTCCGCCATCCCTAGCGCCCGCTCACGAGGCGCGAGGCGAAGCCGAGAGCGATGAGCAGGATGCCGAGGGCGAACTGCCCGCGCTCGATGTTCCCGCCGATCGAGGCCGCCACGGCGCGGCCGATCACGAAGACCCCGACGAGGGGCAGGCCGAAGCGGATCGCGAGGCGCAGGGGCGTGCGCCAAGTCCTGCTGTTCGACCTGCCGGTGATCCCGCCCGCACTCTCCGGCATCAGCGGCCGCCCGAGGCGAGGCGGCGGGGCGCGGTGCCCTCCGCCGGAAGCGGCGCGCCGTCGGCCTGCGGCGGCGCGGCACGCTCCAGCGTCGCCACCGAGAGCGGCTGGCCGCGCCCGCGCACGAGGTGCGCGCCGAGCGAGCGCGCCGTGATGCCGGGCGGCAGCGAGCCGAGGCGGGCGAGCAGGTCCTCCGAGATCAGGATCTCGGTGTTGAGCGGCCGGCAAAGGGACTCGATGCGGGCGGTGACGTTCACCGCGTCCCCGAAATACGCGATCTTGTGCCGGTCGACGCCGACTTCCGCCGTCACCACGGAGCCGCCGTGGAGGGCCGCCCGCAGGCGCGGCACGGTGCCGAAGCGCGCCTTCCACGCCTCGGCCTCGGCCTCGATGCGGTCGCGCACGTCGAACACGCAGGAGACGCAGCGCGCGTCCTTGAGGCCCCGCGCCATCGGCCAGGTGATCATGGCGAGGTCGCCGATGTAGTCGTCCGTCGAGCCGGCGTTCCGGCGCACGGGCTCCGCGAGCGCGGCGAAGACCGCGCTGAGATAGGCCTGGGCGCGCAGGTCCCCGTGCGTCTCGGCGAAGGCGGTGGAGCCGACCACGTCGAGGAACAGGAAGATGCGCTCCTCCCGCACGGGCTTGTGGTAGCGCCCGACGAGGAAGTTCACGAACACCTCGCCGCCGATGAGGTCGCGCATGCGCACCACGAAGACGAGGAGCGCCGAGACCGCGAGCGAGTAGGCGAGGACGCGCGGCGTGATCTTCACGGCCGTCTGCAGCGAGTCGTCGGTGAGCCCGAAGGCCCAGACCACGAGGCCGCCGAAGGCGATGCCGAGCGCGATCATCAGCACGTAGGCGAGCTCGGCGGCCGGCACGTAGAGCATCGCGGGCAGCCGCCGCATCCGGGCCTGGAGGCCCGCAAGGATCAGCCCGCGGTCGAAGGCGAGGCCCGCCGCCCCGACGCAGAGCCCGTAGGTCAGGCCGGCGAGCGGCGTCGCGCCGTTCGCGAAGATGACGTTGTAGAGGAGGCCCGCCCCGCCGCAGGCGAGCAGCATCAGGACCCAGAACCAGCGGTGCTGCGGCAGCATCAGCCGGCCCTCCGCGGGGCGCCGGCGCCCGGCCGGCCCGCGCCCTGGTGGTTCTCGCTCGAGGCCGAGACGACTGGCGAAGAGACGGCGGGGAACACGGGACGTCCTTGGCCTAAAGATATCGCCGCCGCGCGCCGATGCCCATTGCTCATTCCCCCATGATGGCGCGAATAAGGCGCGGGATGAAGCGCGGCGCGCCCGGCGGGACGCTTCGCGACGCCCGTCGCCGGAGCGTCCGGCCCCCGGCGGCTCCGATCGGAAGGCGAGGAGACAGGCATGGACGCGCGCGGCTTCGGCTCCACGGGACAGCGGGTCTCGGTGATCGGTCAGGGCACGTGGCGGATCGACGGGAGCGCCTCTGCGGACGCGGTGGCGGCCCTGCGGGCCGGCGTCGACGCGGGCCTCACCCACATCGACACGGCGGAGATGTACGGGGACGCCGAGGCCATCGTCGCGGAGGCGATCGAGGGCCTGCGCGAGGAGGTCTTCCTCGTCTCGAAGGTGGTGCCCGGCAATGCCACGCGCCGCGGCGTGGCGCGCTCCTGCGAGCAGTCGCTGCGGCGGCTTCGCACCGACCGGCTCGACTGCTACCTGCTGCACTGGCCGGGCAGCCACCCGCTGGAGGAGACGATCGCCGGCTTCGAGGACCTGCGGCGGGCCGGCAAGATCCTGTCCTGGGGCGTCAGCAACTTCGACGTCGACGACCTGGAGGCGGCCCTGCGCATCGCCGGCCCCTACCGGATCGCCTGCAACCAGGTGCTCTACCACTTGCGCGAGCGCTCCATCGAGCACGCGGTGATCCCCTGGTGCGCCGCCAACGGGGTGGCGCTCGTCGGCTACTCGCCCTTCGGCAGCGGCGACTTCCCCAACCCGGCGAGCCCCGGGGGGCAGGTGCTCGCGCGCATCGCCGAGGCGCACGCAACGAGCCCGCACGCGGTGGCGCTCGCCTTCCTGACGCGGCTCGACGGCACCTTCTCGATCCCCAAGACCGGCCGCGCGCTGCGGGCGCTGGAGAACGCGTCCGCCCGGGACGTGGCGCTGACGGAGGACGAGATCGCCACCCTCGACGCCCAGTTCCCCCGCGGCCGCCGCCCGAGCAGCCTGCCGATGCTGTGAGGCTGCGGGCTCGCGGCGGGCCTCAGGCGCTGCGCTGGCGCGTCTCCGGCAGAGCGTCGGGCTCGGCGAACCGCACCCGGTTGCGCCCGCTCCGCTTCGCCTCGTAGAGCGCGGCGTCGGCCTCGCGGAACAGCCGCTCCGGGCTGTCGTCCGCGTCCGGCACGCGGGTCGCCCCGCCGACGCTGAGCGTGACCGCGCCGCCGACCTCGTCGGCGTGCGGGATCTGGCGCAGCACCATCTCGCGGCGGATGCGCTCGGCGACGCTGCGCGCCTCGGCCGTGCCGGCGCCGGGCAGCACCACCGCGAACTCCTCGCCGCCGATGCGGCAGGCCAGGGCGTCGAGGGGATCGACGAGCTGGGTCAGGCAGGCGGCCACCGCCCTCAGCACCGCGTCGCCGTGCTGGTGGCCGAACTGGTCGTTGTAGAGCTTGAAGCGGTCGGCATCGATGAGGAGGAGCGAGATCGGCGTTCGCGTGCGCAGGGAACGGCGCATCTCCTTGGCGAGGAACTCGTCGTAGCGCCGCCGGTTCGGCAGGCCGGTGAGGCTGTCCGTGAGCGCGAGGGTGGCGAGCTCCGCCGTCGCCGCGCGGGAGCTCGCCTCGGCGGCGGCCCGCCGCACGTTCTCGCGCTGCAGGAGGAGCGTCAGGCTCAAGGTCGCGGCGCTGAGGCCGAGGGTCAGGGCGATCACCATCTGCGCCCGCGGCCACCAGGTCGCCCGGATGCTCTCGGCGCTCACCGCGACGTCGACGAGCAGCGGCAGGTCGGCGAGGTGGGCGAAGGCGTAGAGCCGCTGCGCCCGGTCCACCGCCGAGCGCTCGACGATGACGCCGCGCCGGGCCTGCCGGAAGCGCTGGAAGGTCGCGCCCTGCGCGATGTTGCGGCCGACCATGTGGGCGAGGTGCGGATGCCGCACGATGAGCGTGCCGTCAGCCTGGAACAGGTTGATGGCGCTGCCCTGGCCGATGTGGAGCCGCTCGAACAGCGCCCGGAAGTACGGCAGGTGGATTGCGCCGCTGACGACGCCGCCGAAGGAGCCGTCGGGCTTCGTGATGCGGCGGCTCAGCGCCATGATCTGCGTGCCGCTCACCCGCGAGACCCGCGGGCCGCTGACGGCGAGGCCGAGATCGGGATCGTTCCGGAGCGCCTGGAAATCGGGGTTGGCGGAGAGGTTCGCCTCCGTCGAGGCGGACGGGTCGGAGCCGATCAGGATGCGGCCGGTCTCGTCCGTCACGAACATCTTGCCGAGGCCGGGCGCCGTCGCGGCCCGGTCGAACAGGACGAGGCGGCGCATCTCCGGGTCGAGCGCCGCGATGCGCGGGTTCCGGACGCCCTCGGCCACCGCCCGCAGCGAGAGGTCGTACATCTCGACGTTGCGGGCGACGCTCTGCTCGATGAGGCTCAGGAGGTTCTGCGCGTTCTGCTCGGCCTGGTGCCAGGCGCCGTCGCGCAGGTCGCAGATCAGGTAGAGGCCGAGCGCGCAGAGCCCGGCCGTGACGCTGACGCCGAGGATGGCGATCAGGCGCGAGGCGCGATCCTGCAGATGCGCCGTGGCGGCAATGACCCAACGCGCTCGCATGGAGCCAGCCTCGACCTCCCGTTGTGCCGGGACATTCAAGCAACGAGAAATGTGCGAACCGCTACCGTTTCCAGGCGGGCGCGGGAAAGCCTCGGCTATGCTCAACGCATCCTGAACGGCGCGCTACTCGCCGAGGCCGAACAGCTTCTCCAGGAAGTTGCGGTCGTCCTGGCTCGGGCCCCGCGGGCGCTGGGCCGGGGCCTGCCGCGGCTGCGGCGCCGGCTGCGGCTCGCCGAGGAGGGTGCCGAGCAGGCCGCCGACCGGCCCGCCGGCCGAGGCCACGGAGGCCGTGGTCTCCGGCGCCCTGCGCCAGCGGTTCATGCCGGGCAGCGGCACCGGCGCCTGCCCCTTCAGGGCGACGCTCATGTAGGTCTTCCAGATCTCGACGGGCAGGTTGCCGCCGGAGGCCTTCTTGGTCGGCTCGCCGTCGTCGTTGCCGAGCCAGACCCCGGTGACGAGGCTGCCCGAGTAGCCGATGAACCAGGCGTCGCGGAAATCCTGGCTGGTGCCGGTCTTGCCGGCGAGGTCCCAGCCCGCGATGTCGCCCTTGCGGGCGGTGCCGCTCACGAAGGTCTCGTGCATCATGGCGTTCATCATGCCGACCGCGTTCGGGTCGATCACGCGGCCGAGGCCGCCCTCGCCCCGCTTGTAGAGGGGCTTGCCGTCCACGCTCTTCACGCTGGCCACGACGTAGGGGATGACCCCCGTGCCGCCGTTGGCGAAGGCGCCGTAGGCCCCCACCATCTCCAGCGGCGTCACCTCCGAGGTGCCGAGCGCGATCGAGCCGTTCGCCTGCAGCGGCGAGGTGATGCCGAGGCGTTGCGCCGTCTGCACCACGGCCTTCGGGCCGACCTCCTGGCCGAGGCGCACCGCCACCGTGTTGAGGGAGAGCGCCAGCGCCTGGCGCAGGGAGACCGCGCCCTCGTACTGGTGCGAGTAGTTCTCCGGCTGCCAGTTGCCGATGCGGATCGGCGCGTCCTCGCGCACGGTGTCGGGCGTGGCGCCGCGCTCCACCGCCGCGAGGTAGACGAAGGGCTTGAAGGACGAGCCGGGCTGGCGCTTGGCCGTCGTCGCCCGGTTGAACTGGCTCTGCGCGTAGTCGCGCCCGCCGATCAGCGCGCGGATCGCCCCGTCCGGCCGCATCGAGACGAGGGCGCCCTGGCCGACGTTGTAGCGCCCGCCCTTGGTGTTCAGCTCGTCCACCAGCGCCTTCTCGGCGGCGGCCTGAAGCCCGGTGTCGACGGTGGTCTGCACGACGATGTCGGTGTCGAACTTCGGCACGTAGTCGTCGAGCACGTCCATCACGAGGTCGGCGACGTAGTTGGCCGAGCCGCCGCCGCGGCTGCCCGCGGGCCGGGCCGGCTGCGCCAGCGCCACCTTCACGTCCTGCGGCTTGGCGAAGCCGAGCTCCTGCATGGCGGCGAGCACCTGCGCGGCGCGAGCCTGCGCGGCGGGCAGGTTGCGGTTCGGCGCGAGCCGCGAGGGCGCCTGCACGAGGCCGCCGAGCATCGCGGCCTCCGCGAGGCTGACGCTCTTCGCCGGCTTGCCGAAGTAGCGCTGCGCCGCCGCCTCGACGCCGTAGGCGCCGGCGCCGAAATAGACCCGGTTCAGGTAGAGTTCGAGGATCTCGTCCTTCGCGTACTTGTGCTCCAGCCACAGGGCCAGGATCGCCTCCTGGATCTTGCGGGAGGCCGAGCGCTCGGGCGTCAGGAACAGGTTCTTGGCGAGCTGCTGCGTCAGGGTCGAGCCGCCCTGCGCGACGCCGCGGCGGGTCAGGTTCTGGGTGATGGCGCGGGCGATGCCGACCGGATCGACGCCGAGATGGCCGTAGAAGCGCCGGTCCTCGATCGCCACGAAGGCCCGCGGCAGGTAGGGCGGCAGTTCCTTGATGCCGACGACGCGCCCGCCCGTCTCGCCGCGGTTGGCCAGCAGCGAGCCGTCGCTCGCCAGGATCGCGATGTTGGGCGGGCGCTTGGGCACCGCGAGCTGGTCGATCGGCGGGAGCTGCGAGGCGTGGTAGGCGACGAGGCCGGCGACGCCGATCACGGCCCACAGCCCGAGCACGATTCCCGCGTAGGCGAGCCGCCCCAGGAACGAGCCGCGGCGCTTGGCCGGCTGGCGCGGCGCCTGGCGCCCGCCCGCGGGCGCCGCGCGGCGTCCGCGCTGATCCTGTCCGCCCGTCCCGCGCTTTGCCGCCACGCCGCCCCCTGCCCGATCGTCGCGCGAGAGGCGGAGGTCGAGGGAGCCCGCACCCGCGACGCGCCCTTCCGGCACGTCGAAGTTCGGCTCATCCCGGCCTGTCCGTCCGCGTCCCTTCGCCATGGGTTCCGTCGATTGTCCTGGGCTGATCCTGGGCGGCCCCGCCTCGCGGCGTCGGACCACCCGAGCGGCCCCGGTTCGGCACGCTAAATACGGCGGGTTTAAGGGTCCTTAACCGGTCGGATTCGGGTTTCGTTAACGGTGGGCGGCCGCCTGCGGCGTCGCGTCGTGCCCCGGCCCCGGAACGCCGCGCAAGCCCGGCCGTTCTGCCACACCGATCGCGCCGCGCCGGCCCGAGGCCGCGCCGGTGCCCCCCCCTCATCTTCGGACTTGAGAAAAGATGCTGCACTGTCTCGTCGCGGACGGGAACGCCCGCGACGGCCGCCAGGACCACGTCCGTGCCACGGGCCGCACCTCGGCGCAGAGCTACGCGGGCCTGCTCAAGGTGCTCGCCACCGACGCGGCCTGCACGCTGATCTGCCCCGCCGACGCGGAGGCCGCCCTGCCGAGGGGCGCCGACCTCGCGGGGTTCGACGCGCTGATCTTCACGGGCTCGGCCCTCCACGTCACCGAGGCGCGCCCGGAGGTGGAGCGCCAGCTCGAGCTGATGCGCGCGGCCCTCGATGCGGGCCTGCCGGTGTTCGGCTCGTGCTGGGGCGTGCAGGTGGCGGCCGCGGTGACGGGGGGCGAGGCGGCGCGCAACCCGCGCGGGCCGGAGTACGGCTTCGCCCGGGGCATCGTGCGGGCGGAAGCCGGCGCCGGGCACCCGCTGCTCGCCGACCGGCCGGCCTGCTACGACGCGCCGGCCATGCATCTCGATGCGGTGATCACGCCGCCGCCCGGCGCCGCCGTGCTGGCGGGCAACCGCCTCCTCGACGTTCAGGCCATCGAGATCCGCCGCGGCGCGGGCGTGTTCTGGGGCACGCAGTACCATCCCGAGCTCGATCTCGACGATCTCGGCGCCATGCTCCGCCTCCAGGCCGACGACGTGGTCGAGGCCGGGTTCTGCCGGAGCCGGGAGGCGGTCGAGGACTACGCGGACGACCTCGAGGCGCTGCACCGCGCCCCGCGCGAGCGCGCCGACCTCGCCTGGCGGCACGGGATCGGCCCGGAGGTGCTCGACCCGCTCTGCCGCCGCCGCGAGATCGCGAACTTCCTCGACCGGCTGGTGCGGCCGCGGGCGTACGGCTGAGCGCGCTCGCGTCTCGCGGGACGGCCCGGCGCCGGCTGCCGGGATCTCAGGCCGCGCCGAGGGCCGGCGCGGCGGCGCGGGGCGCCGGCGCGATGTGGAGGGCGGCGGGACGCCGGAACAGGATGTCGAGGGCCGTCCCGCGGATCGCCCGCTCGAACAGGAGCGGCAGCACGACGGCGCTCGCGGTCACGATCAGGCTGACGAGGCCGGCATCGGGGATGAGCCCCGTCTTCACGAGGAGCGTGCGCGTCGCCGCCATCGGCAGGAAGAAGGCGAGGTAGATCACGATCGAGCGGCGCCCGCAGGCGCGCAGGGCCTCGGTCAGCGCACCGCCCGCCCGCGTCAGCAGGGCGGCCGCGGCCACGATGGCGAGGGCGCCGGCCGTGCCGAGGGCGAGGCTGATTCCGGGCAGGCTCGCGAGCGTCGGGAAGCCCGGCAGCGGCGACGGCGCGAAGGCGAGCCAGCCGTTGAGCCCGGCCCAGAGGCCGAGCGCACCGAGCGCGAGGCCCGGCCGCGCGCGGGCGAGGTCCGCGAGGGCGAAGATGCGGGCGGCGAGGAGGTAGCCGCCCAGGAAGTAGACGTAGCGGGCGCAGAACTCCTCCGCGAGGTAGGAGGGGGTCGCCACCGGCACGACCTGGAGAAGCGCGGCGAGGCCGAGGAGGAGCGCGGGCGGGACGGGCCGGACGAGCTTCGTGACGACGGAGAAGACGGCGAGCAGATAGATGAACCAGAGCGTCGAGTACGGCTCGACGAGGGCCTGCCCGAGATGGGCGAGGAACGCCTCGGGACCGCCCCCGTCCACGATCTGCCCGTATTTGGCGGCCGACTGGATGAGCACCCAGAGCCCGTAGAAATAGGCGAAGTGGACGAGCCGCCGGTCGGCGAAGAGGCGCCAGTCGCGGTCGATGACGCGGCCGAGGAACAGGCCGGAGAGCAGGAAGAAGTCGGGGATGCGGAAGGGTCGCGCGAAGGCGACGACGGGGTGCATGAAGCCCTCCCGGCCCATCGCCTCGCCGGTGCCGAGGGTCGCGTGCATCATCACCACGAGCACGATGCAGAGGCCCTTGGCGACGTCGACCCAGGCGAGCCGCATCGCCTCCTCGGGCGTTCCCGCCAACGATCCCCGCCCCTGCATCTCGAAGCTCCGCCGCACTCAGGCGGTCTCAGCCTTCGCGGAAGGCCCTTAACGGAGGCTGGCGTGCCGCCGGCCCTTCGCGTGGCATGCGAAACGGCCGGTAAACGGGGCTAGCGCTCGCGCCGCGCCCCGCGCCGGTCCCGCGTCATGCGCGTCGCCGCGTGGAAGTCGTCCGGCTTGGTGCGGATCCAGGCGACGAACCGGCCGATCTCGGGATCCTGGCGCAGCGCGTCGACGTCGGAGAGGCGGTGGGCGATCTCGGCCTCGCTGTAGCGGGCGTGGATGGCGGAGTGGCAGATCTGGTGGAGCCGGACCGTGCCCTTGTGGGTGCCGCCCTTCAGCTTCGGCGTGAGGTGGTGCAGGCTGGAGCGGGCGCGGGGCGGGATCGCCCGCTCGCACAGGGGGCAGATGACGGGTTCGGGCGGGCGGATGCCGTGGGTCGTCGGGTCGTCGTCCTTCCAGAGCCGGGCTCGTCGTCCCACGTCGTCGTCTCCATCGCGTGTCGGAGCCCCTCATATGAGGCGCGAGCGCCGGCGCGGGAGGCGGCGCGTCATTGCGCCGGTACGGGCCGGCAGGCCGCGTCGACCCGCGCGCGGAACAGGGCTTCGGCCTCCGCGTCCCGGATCCCGAGGATCGAGACGTGGTCCCCCGGCACCGCCTCGAAGCGGGCGGCCGGGCCGGCGGCCCGCGCGAGCGAGCGGCCGCTCGCCACCGGCACCACCGGGTCCGAGAGGCCGTGCACGATCAGGATCGGCGTCGTCGCGCCCGCGAGGCGCTCGTCGCTGCGGTAGGTGTCCTGCAGGAGGAAGGGCGGCGCGAGGGGGAAGCGCAGCCGAACCATCGCGGTCATCGAGTCGAAGGGCGATTCGAGATAGAGCCCGACCGCGTCGTGCGTGCGGGCCAGCGCGGCGGCCACGGCCGCGCCCAGCGAGTGGCCGTGCAGCAGCACCGGCGCCCCGGCCGCCCGCCGGGCCGCCTCGCGGTAGGCCGCGTCCGCGTCCGCGATCAGGCCGTCCTCGCTCGGGCTGCCGGTCGAGCCGGGGTAGCCCCGGTAGGCGATGGCGAGGACGCCCCAGCCGTGCTCCGCCCAGGGCCCGCCCGCGAAGCGGGCCGCGTGCGGCTCCGGCCGCGAGCCGTTGCCGTGGAAGGTGAGGACGACGCCGCAGCCCGGCCGCGGCGGGCGCCAGAGGGCGTGCAGCGTCTCCCCGTCCCCGGTGCGCAGGCGCAGCGCCTCGGTGCCGGCGGGCGGCCCGGCGACGGCGAGCGCCCGGGGCGCCGCGAACGCGCCGGGATAGATGAGGGTGCGCTGGAAGGCGGCGAGGAGCCCGACCGCGAGCACGTAGAGCCCTGCGGCGGCGGCGAGGAGAAGGCTGAGGATGCGCATGCGGTCCGGTCGGGCGCAAGGTGGTCCTCGGCGGGGCCGCCGCCAAGGCGGCGATGCGCGCATTGACAAAGGGCCGCGGCCCGTAAAGATTTGAACCGTTCCGAGGGGGGCCCCGAGACAGGGGGCTGAGATAGGGCGCTACGTCCTGACCCTTGAACCTGATCCGGCTCATACCGGCGGAGGGACGGGAACTCGCGGCAGGACGATTCGGCAGCCGCGCCCATTCTGACCTGTGACGAGTTCGGATCGCTCCAACGCCAGGAGAGATCCACGATGAACGCACCCGTCCGACCCAAAGACCTTCCCAGCGGCAGCCCCGAGAGCGTGACGACCGGGCCGGTGACCGGCTCGCGCAAGGTCTACGCGACCGTCGCCGGCCGCGACGACATCCGCGTGCCCTTCCGCGAGATCGCGCTGACCGACCCGAACGAGGCGCCGGTGCGCGTCTACGACGCGTCGGGACCCTACACGGAGGCGGACGCGCGCATCGACCTCGGTGCCGGCCTGCCCGGCGTGCGCGAGCCCTGGATCGCCAAGCGCGGCTACGCCACGGTGGAGCCCCGCGCGGTGAAGCCCGAGGACAACGGCTTCGTGGGCGCGGACAAGCTCGTCGCCCCCTGCCCGGCCGAGCGCCTCGTGCGCCGGGCCGCGCCGGGCCAGATGGTGACGCAGTACGAGTTCGCCCGCGCCGGGATCATCACCGAGGAGATGATCTACGTCGCCCACCGCGAGAATCTCTGCCGCGAGGCGATGCTGGAGCAGGCCGAGGCCAAGCTCGCCGACGGCGAGAGCTTCGGCGCGTCGCTGCCCCCCTTCATCACGCCCGAGTTCGTGCGCGAGGAGGTGGCCCGCGGCCGGGCCATCATCCCGGCCAACATCAACCACACCGAGCTCGAGCCGATGGCGATCGGCCGCAACTTCCTCGTGAAGATCAACGCCAACATCGGCAACTCGGCCGTCACCTCCTCGGCGGCCGAGGAGGTGGAGAAGCTGGTCTGGTCGATCCGCTGGGGCGCCGACACGGTGATGGACCTCTCCACGGGCCGCAACATCCACAACATCCGCTCGTGGATCGTGCGCAACGCGCCCGTGCCGATCGGCACCGTGCCGATCTACCAGGCGCTGGAGAAGGTGGGCGGCGACCCGCTCAAGCTCGACTGGGAGGTCTTCAAGGACACGCTCATCGAGCAGGCCGAGCAGGGCATCGACTACTTCACGATCCACGCCGGCGTGCGCCTCGCCCACGTGCCGCTCACCGCCCGGCGCGTCACCGGCATCGTCTCCCGCGGCGGCTCGATCATGGCGCGCTGGTGCCTCGCCGGGCACCGGGAATCGTTCCTCTACGAGCGGTTCGACGAGATCTGCGACATCTGCCGGGCCTACGACGTCTCGTTCTCGCTGGGCGACGGCCTGCGGCCGGGCTCCATCGCCGACGCCAACGACGCGGCGCAGTTCGCCGAGCTCGAGACGCTGGGCGAGCTCACCAAGATCGCCTGGGACAAGGGCTGCCAGGTGATGATCGAGGGCCCCGGCCACGTGCCGATGCACAAGATCAAGGTGAACATGGAGAAGCAGCTTCGCGAGTGCGGCGAGGCGCCGTTCTACACGCTCGGGCCGCTGACGACCGACGTGGCGCCGGGCTACGACCACATCACGTCGGGCATCGGCGCCGCCATGATCGGCTGGTTCGGCACGGCGATGCTCTGCTACGTGACGCCCAAGGAGCATCTCGGCCTGCCCAACCGCGACGACGTGAAGGTCGGCGTGATCACCTACAAGATCGCCGCCCACGCCGCCGACCTCGCCAAGGGCCATCCGGCCGCGCAGCTGCGCGACGACGCCCTCTCCCGCGCCCGCTTCGACTTCCGGTGGGAGGACCAGTTCAACCTCTCCCTCGATCCGGACACGGCGCGCAGCTACCACGACGAGACCCTGCCGAAGGACGCCCACAAGGTCGCCCATTTCTGCTCGATGTGCGGGCCGAAATTCTGCTCGATGAAGATCACGCAGGACCTGCGCGCCGAGGTGCTCGCCATGGAGGAGGCCGGGCAGGTGATCCACACGGCGCCCGTCATGTCGAGCGCCGAGCGCGAGGCCGGGATGCGGGCGAAGTCCGAGGAGTTCCTGGCCGAGGGCGGCAAGCTCTACGTCGACGCCGCCGAGTGAGCGGGGGCCGGGCTCCGGGTGTCCGGAGCCCGCGCCGACGCCGGAGCGCCCAGGAACAAACGGGCGGCGGGCTTGACGTATTGATGCCCGCCGGCCGCCTCGTCTGCTCTCGCGGCGACGATTTCCGGACGTAATTTCGATTATCTTTGCGATCGACAGTTGTGTCGAGACGCGCCTCGCCGCCGCGATCTCCTTCGCGCGCCCTTCGAAAAATCGCTCGGCTTGTCGGAAACAGCCTCGGTCCGGCGGAAAGAGTGGCTTTTTTCTTTCTAATCGACCGAATTTGGTTCTCGGACAGCAGCTATTTCTGCAGGTTGGCCGGATTTCATTGACTCTCTTTTAACGCTTCCCGGAAATCGGCCGATCCGCGGCCCGAAACTTCACACGGCGCTAACGGTGTTGGCGACTTGATGAGGCTCGTTTGCTTCACTCGAGGAGCAGGTCCATGGACATCCGAGCCATCGCAACGCCGCCGCCGGTCGCGCCGGCCCCTGCCGTCACCCCGGCACAGACCGCCCGCCAGGGCGCCCAGCCGCAGCAGGCCCCCCTCGCCCCCGCCGTCTCGCTGTCGATCGGCGAGAACGCCGAGGCGCGCCCCTCCGCGGAGGCCGCGCAGCAGGGCCCGGAGCGCGGCGGCTACACCCGCGACGCGGAGAGCCAGACCCTCGTCTACCAGGTCGTCGACGCGGCGAGCGGCGACGTCGTCATCCAGATCCCGGACGCGGTGGTGCTGCGGGCCCGAGTCTACGCCCGCGAGGCCAGCGAGGCGGCCGGCCCGCAGCAGAAGCCCGGCTCGGCGGTCGAGCGCCGGGCCTGACCCGCGCCGACCCGCCGGAAAAGTCGACGATCGTACAAATTTAACTGTTCCGCTTAACACGGCCGCAAGAGGCCCCGAGTCACAACGGAAATGTCCTCCATGAAGGAGGATGCATACAGACAGGAAGCATCAACAATGTCCGCTGGCATCTCTCTCAACTCGTCGGTCCGCAACAGCCTGCTCTCTCTGCAGGACACGGCGAATCTTCAGAGCGTCACCCAGAACCACCTCTCGACCGGCAAGAAGGTCGCGAGCGCGCTGGACAACCCGACGAACTTCTTCACCGCCTCCGCCCTGAACGACCGCTCGGCGACCCTCTCGGGCCTTC
>NZ_BJZU01000133.1 GCF_007992195.1 Methylobacterium oxalidis
AGTGGCCTTTCAGCCGTGGCTGCAACGTGCTTGCGGGTGCCAAAGAAAAGCCCTGGCGCGAGGCCAGGGCTGCAGGGGCAGGGAACCCGCCTTAACGGGCAGAAGTTGCAACGACCTCAGCAACGACGCGCGGGGTCGCCGGGGCACGCGCGGTCAGGGACGGCGTGGTGGTGAGCTCCGCCGCTGGACGCACGGCGGCGGTGGCGCGGGCCTGCTCGCGGTAGAGCGTCGGGGTGACATCGATGCGGTCACCCGCGAGCGCGGTGCCGGCTAGGGTGACGGATGCGAGAGCAGCCAGGGCGAGAGCGCGAGTGGTGCGCATGGGAGGTCTCCAGGTTCAGGGTGGCCGTCCGCGAAGGCGACCGATGAGGGATTGAACGACGGAATTTGTGCGATGCGGTCTGCTGATTTTGCATTGCACCATAGTGCGTATTCGTGTGCTTAGTGAACGTATATTTCGCCTGCCTGAGCGCAGATCTTCTTGCAGGATCCGCCTGAGATATGCACCCAGCGCGTATGAAATTAGATTTTCATGCGAGCTAATTTTTATTTGAAGGCCAGCAAGTCGGTAGCGGGTGCTTCTGGTTTAGAGGCGCCCAGCGGGCTGGTTCGAACCAGCCAAGAGCCGGTTCGGTGAGAGAACGCTCAACCTCGGCCGTTCTGCTGGGCTCTTAGACCTCCCCTTGCAGCACTTTCCAGAAGCTCAAGACCGCTCTCCGGGAACGGCTTTGGAACGGTCCACACGAGCAAGCCCTAATGGAATGCGGTCTATCTCCTGCGAGGGTTCACAAACGTTGTGGCATCTTCCGTACCGATCGGTGCAGAAGCGAACTATCGCTGGCTTGATCCCTGGCCGTCGGCGCCTGAGAGATGCGTGTGCTCCCGCCCAACATGCCGAGAGCCACATGCCCCGCTACTTCTTCGACGTTCACGACGGTGGTCCCCAGTCCGACGACACGGGGACCGAGCTTGCAAGCCGGGACGAGGCACGTGCAAAGGCCAAGTCGCTCCTGCCCGACATCGCCCGCGAGGAAATCCCCAAGGGTGATGACCAGAGCACGTTCACCGTGCTGGTCAGGGACGAGAACAACCATCCCGTCTACTCGGCTACGCTCACCTTCGCGGGCAGCAGGTTGCAGAGCTAGAGCCTTCTGCTGCTACGCCCACTGCTGGCCGTAGTTGCCGATATCGAGCGCACGCGTCTGGACCAGGGCCGCGTACAAGGCGTCCTCTTCTGACCTGCCGCCGCCCTGGGCTTTGCCAGGAAAGCGGCCTTGAAGCTCAGCCAAAAAATCTGGGTTTCTCGCCCGCGAATTAAAACCCAAATAAATCGTTCCCCGACGAATAAAAAATCGCGGTAATTTGACGCTCTACAGCATACATTAAAAACATCTGTAAAAATTGATCTGGGTTATGGCCGCCGAATTACATCGGTTTATCGTGAGGCCATCATCAGCTTTTCTGACACAGGTGCTGATGGCTGGGAGAGCCGTGCGCTTCCGCCTGCAACGCAAGGCGAAGCGGCCATGCCCTCGACCTCCGACACCCACGCCCTGACCATGCTCGTCCGCAAGCTGGAGAGCATCGCCATCCTCTCAGACGAGGAGCGGCAGGCCATCCTGAACCTGCCGGCGAAGACCCGAGTTCTCCAGCCCGGACAGGACATCGTGCACGACGGCGACAAGCCCTCACAGTGCTGCCTGATCCTCAAGGGCTGGGCCTGCCGCTACAAGATCATTGGCGAAGGCAAGCGGCAGATCCTCTCGTTCCACATCGCGGGCGACGTCCCGGATCTGCAGAGCCTGCACATCCACACCATGGACCACAGCCTCGCCACGCTGACCGAGGCCACCGTCGCCTTCATCCCGCACGACAATCTGCGGGAGCTGATCGCGCAGCATCCCGGCATCGCGGCGGCCTTCTGGCGCGACACGCTGGTGGATGCGGCGATCTTCCGCGAGTGGCTAATCGGCATGGGCCGGCGCTCGGCCTACGAGCACATGGCGCACCTCTTCTGCGAACTGTACCTCAAGCTGCAGGCGGTGGGGCTGGCTGGGAGCTACTGCTGCCCCTTGCCGATCACGCAGGTGGATCTCGCCGACGCGCTGGGTCTGACGAACGTGCACGTCAACCGCGTGTTGAAGCAGATGCGCGAGCAGAGCCTGATCACGCTGCGCGGCCACACGCTGGTGATCGAGGCGTGGGATGAACTCAGCCAGGTCTCGGAGTTTGATCCCACGTACCTGCATCTGGAAAAGCGAGCGGCTGCATGAGCCTTCGACTGCAGCCCATCCGTGTCAGGACAGGCAGCACCGACGCTGAGAGCCAGCTCGTCTTCGAGAATGGCTCCCTCGTCGCGGTGCTGACCCACCTCTCGGACGAGTACGGCGACGAGGCGGGCATGTGGTTCTTGGAGGCTGGGTTCGGGCCGCTTGATGATCCGTACCCTCCCAAGTTCGCCGATCTGGATGAGGCGCAGGACTGGATCACGCGCAAGCTGGCTGCCTTCCCAGCGCACGGCGCGGCAGGCGGCGCTCCTTAACGCCCATCCGGCGAACGGCGCTGCCACCCTGCTGGTCGGGTGGAGGCGTAGAGAGCGTGACGCCTACCGCTCGCCCACTCCCGACAGCAGCTTCTCGATCTGCGCCATTCCATTCTCGTGCGCCTTCGCCTCGCTCGTGAGCGAGCGATCCGAGCGCTGGACCAGTTTGCCGCTTCGGCGGATCGCCCACTGATAGGAGGCACCCTCCGCCTTCGGCGGAAGGATCTCCAGCGTGTAGGGATGGGTGTTGGGGATCGTGTCAGTCATGCCTGACCCTGTGCCACAGGCACTCGCCGACACCAAGGCCGACCGCCGCCAGCAGATCGACGCTGGCGTATGTCCTAGCCTTTTCGGCCCTCGTGCATCATAGATCCTCCACCCTCCGCGCAATCCCGTGCTTTGGGCGACGATGCGGAGATCATGATGGCGCATGCAACCAACAATGGGTCGGCTCAGTCTATTTCAGCCAACGACTTCAACGAGCGCGTGAAGCGTCTGCTGGAGAAGAAGCCTGCCCTGGAACCAGCTCAGCCGAAGCAGGCCGCGCGGCGATTTTTGCGCAGCGGTCCGAGGACGTAGCGGCCTTTCATCGGCATCCAACTCCGCAAGGAGGGGCTCGCCCACTCGGAGGTGGGGTGAATGACCGAGAGCCAGCGACCCCTGCGGTGTCCTTGTCACGTGGCCGGTGCATGGAGTTCTGCAGCCAGGCCGATGAGCAAGACGATCTACCCCGCCGCCCGATCTGATCACGGGCTGGCGGGGCGTGTCGTGTCCACACGACGCTGATCGGGCCGGTACGCAACGTGGCCTGCGCGCAGAATGCAGCGAAGCGGTTAGCTGAGCGTCAACAGCCTGCAAGAGGCGCAGACCCGAAGTGGGGAAGAGCCCTGCCTGAAGTCGCCGCCACTTCCGGCCGAGGAGGCGACAGCACGCTACACGCCACGCCACTGCGGATGCGCCGCAGCTAAACGCCTACGATGGCTATGCTTCGCTTCGGCAAAAATTTGGGAATGCAGGGCGCTCAGGTTCTCGTGCGTTCACGAGCAGCACGCTGCGAAGATGCCGGCGTGACTGCCGCACGGCATTGCGTGTTGAGGTTGTGCGGCTGGCTGCGCAGGCACGTCGTGATACGGCCCGCGTCAGGAATGTAGGCGCTGCACAGCCGCATCACGTCCGGGATGCAGGCATTCTGTTGAGCGGACGTGCCCTGAGCACTCGCGGCTCCGGTGAGTGCGACCGTCAGAGCAACTGCGCAGGCAGAAAGGGCGCGTTTGGTCATGCTCAGCCTCACTGGTGTCGCCGGGCGCCGTGGCTGGTTCGCCTTTGGCAAGCGTAGGCTTTGCCGATGGGTCGGGACAACCTTTGGTGGCTTGGCGATGTCCCAAGGTCCGGCACCGTGGCCCACAGGTCACTGTGCTCACAGCAACCCATTTTGCCGGCCGCCGTTATGGACGCCCGCTTTGCGGACAGGAGCGGGGCGCCCACTCGGATCGTGGCGAGTAACGGCCGAGAGCCGGCGGCTTCTTGATCTGCGAGGCGCGGCCGGCACCATCGTTCCTCAGAAGGAATGGGAAGACAGACCGACCCCAATCATCATCAGCGCCGACACAAAAACCAAGCCGAGAGTAAGGTCGAGCCACGGCTCGCGATGTGGAAACGCTGCGAGAACGATCGTGGCGATCAGGAAGATGACTATCACGGCAATCATTTCTGCCGATTGCCATGGTTTCGCCAGGGATCAACCAACATGGGTGTCCGTGTAGGACTTGTGCACCGACAAAAGAACGCGCAATTGGCGGCCGATTGCCATTGCATGGAGGTAAAACTGCAAAATGCGCATTGCGACCGTTGTTAGCCTTCTGTCCTCGGGTGAGATCCCGTCGGCCGATGTGACTGCAGCCGTGGAAACCTACCTCTCCCAAAGAACGCCGACACTGTTTCCCCTGGGCCGCGAGGACGAACTGGACCTTGCTGCCGCCGTTGCCGCGAACCAATTCTCGATGAGGCTTCTGACGCTGCGCAACTGCGGTACCGCGGCCCGACGCGCGGCGGTGCGAACGGCGATCATCCAAGCGCGGCCGGAGAAGCGGCTAACTGAGCAGCAGGATGCCGAGCGATCTCCTCTTGCGACGTAGCCCGATGCGGGTACGGTACGTAAGAAGACATTGATGCCTAGGAAGCTCGCCCGGTGATCGCGCACGTGCACCGCATAGTCGTAGCGCTGGAAACCGTTACTTTGTTTGGGGTAGCTTTCGCGTCTATCGCGTGCTGCACCGCATTGGTCGCACAATTGATATTTTTTGCCAAGATCGGGCATTGGGTAGGATCTGTCTGCGCATTTTATCATGGCGTTAGTGGCAAGAACGATTGCGACTTTGTTCGCTCGGATAGCGAGTTGATGAACCTGATTTTAGAAACCGCTGTCAATGAAGTTAATTTCATCGGTGTGCTGATCGGGGTGATACTCCTGTTTGTGCTCCTGTTTGTAGTTGTCGACTACATAAAATTCCTGCTTATTGACCATTTTTCTCCCGATCGAAACGATCCAGACTTAGCTCCGGGGGTAGGCTCCGCCGCAACCTGGCTGCCTGAGGGGCGTTCCAGAGCGGAAGTGACCGCCTGGCCTGTGGGCGATCGGCGACACGGGAACGAGCCTGAGATGCCCAATTCTGGGGTGAGGACACCGTTGGCTGCTCTCACCTCGGCTGCGCCCACGACGTCAAATGCGCCAGCGAGCGGCCAGTCGGCGACTGCTTCGCTGACCAGCTGAGAGATCCGTCACCAATCCCGCTGCGCCACGGCAGCAGCGGACTGCTCGATCAAGCAAGCTTGCTCGTCGGCCGACAGAGTGCTCCGCAGCCTGCCGTCGCTGCAGGTCACGCCTCCCCGCATCGGCTCCGCGTTGAACCCAGCACGGCCAACTTGCGTAGAGCCATGCAGGTCCGCTCACTGCGGGCCCTCAAGATGGAAGGAAACCCCATGCGAAAGCCATTCCTCGCCCTAGCCGTTCTGGCCGCCTTGGGCCTTGCCAGCTCGGTTGGCTCGGCTTCGGCGGCTCCGGCACTGCCCAGCGCGATTGAGGCCCCCGGCGATCTGATCGACGTGCAGTACAGGCACCATCATCATCACATGCGCCATCATCGGCACCATCATCACATGCGCCACCACCGGCATCACCATCATCACATGCGACACCGGCATCGGCACTACATGTGAGCCTGTAGCGAAGGTGAGCAACCCATCTGCCGGCCCACGATAGATGAAGCTGCCCCGCCGCCCGTTCTGATCATGGGTTGGCGGGGCGTATCGTGTCTACACGACGTTTATCGGGCCGGTATGCTCGGCGGCCTGCGGATAGGACGCAGCGCGGCGTTTAGTCGAACCTCAGAGGGTTAGGAGAGGAGCAAGCCCAAAGTAGGAGATGCCCCATCGCATATTGATGACGTCAATTTTGGCTATCGACGGCATCTGTTTGAATGATGGTGCAGCGCGGAGCACATCCCTCTCATGAAACAGGGCGCAGGCCCTGAAGCTCCAGAGGGATCATTACCATGACCATCCGCACTCTTGTTCTTGCCGTCGTCGCGTCCGCCACTCTGACCGGCACTGCGATGGCGGGTGATCGCATCGATGTCACCCCGACGCTCTACCGCGAGCAGGCTCGCGCCACCGCCGCCGTGCGTCCGGCGTCGGAGCTGACGACCACGCCGTCCTTGGTTGCGCATGCCCCGGCGGCCCCGCGCGTCGTCGCTGAGGCTGCTGTGACCTCGGCCCGCTAAGGCAGCCTTCCTGAACTGCAGCCCCGGCCTCGCGCCGGGGTTTTCTTTGCGCGAGGCCGGCGGGAAATCTTGTGCGAAGCCGTGTCGGATTGTGGCCGGCGGTTGCGGGTCAACGGCTGCGGGGAACTGCTGAGTTTCTGGCAGGTTGTTGCATTGAGTGGCCCAATTCAGCCCCCATGGGTCGCGCTCCTACAGCCCTGGCTTCGGCCGGGGCTTTTTTCTTTGCGCGAGAGCTGCGGAACGGCTGATCTGAGGGCACGTTGGCCTCATAGACGGCTCGGTTTGGTCCCCGAAGCCGTGGCGGTGATGGTGACGAAGAGACACCTTCAGCCCTGGCCCTGCGCTGGGGCTTTTTTCTGCGTAGGACCGGCGGAAGACCTCGCGCGAGGTCGTGAATGGGGCTTGCGTATCAACTCCAAGCGCAGGGTTGGAGTTTTTTCCGCTCGGATCCTAAGCAGGCCACATGGCCCTCGCCGATTGGGTGATATGGAGCGCGTGGCACTGCTTACCGGAGAAGCGAGAGGCCCGCGTAGTTGAGGCTGGCCGAGTAGATTGGAGTATCATCCTCATCCGTCACCAGCACCACGATCGCACGCTGATCGCCATCCTCCGGGATCTCGTTGCGCGGCACAGCACCAACCTACACGGAGAGCAGGGTTCGACGGCGCGGGTCGGAGATTTGGACCCCGCGCCGTCTAGCCGATCCGAGCGTGTGAGGATCGCCTCGGCCGGCATCCGAACAACCGTCCTCAGACCAGGCTGTTTCCGGATGGGTCCAAGGCACCTGCCCGCGATGCTGATGCGCAACGCAGGATTGAGGTTGAGCGTGCTTAGGAATTGTAGGTGACGAGAGAGGTCACCAACGAGCCGTGCTCGCGGACCAGAGCCTGCGCCTCCGCATCACTCGCTGCCGCCTTGTCAGGAGCAGAACGCGGGATCTCATAGACGTCGTAGTGCGCCGAGTTGCTGTTGGGTTTGACGTAGCCGAAGCCGCGCGCGGCGCGGCCAGCCTGGCTGTCGAACAGGCAAACTGCGTCGGCTGGCGACACCACGTTTCCTGCCGATCCAAATTGAGCCGTGTCGCCGTAGACGCGGCCTGTACCCCGTTCGACTGCAATGAAGCGCGTCATGCCGATCCTTATCTCAGCTTCCCTGTTCAAGGAGGTGGGATTGGACATCGGCTGAGGCAAGGAAAGTGCGGCGCTACCTTCGCGTGCGTATCGTCCTGATTGGCCAGCAGCTCAGCATGGGATGAGGCTGCCCCGCCGCCCGATCTGATCACGGGCTGGCGGAGCGTGTCGTGTCCACACGAGGCTGACCTGGCCGGTACGCAACGTGGCCTGTGCGTAGGACGCCTTTGGACAGTTAGGCGAGCATCAACGGGCCAGACCCCATCGTTTATCGGGCGGGCCCTCAGGTTTTACCTGTTTACCATTAGGCTAGCTGCCCAAATTCCAAGACCTGCCAGTGTAATCGAGCCAGCAAGTATCATTGATCTGTTTTTCGCCGGGCTTTCAACCGCTCGTCGCGCGCGCAGAGCCAGCAACATTCCCCCAACGACCAAGAAGAAACCATACAACACCAATGAATTCTGCGAAATCGACATATTATAGCCTTCTGCCTCATCATCGAACTGATGCAGCCCTGGTGTTCGGGCTCGCAATTACCCTGGCGCCAGGGCCGCGGGTGCGGGCAGCACCCGAGACGGAGGCAGCGAGCCCATGCTTCGTGATTGCCAATCTCGCCTCCGTGCTGGTGACCTAACGGATACGCTTGCACGGGATTGCGGTCTGGGTCGAGGCTATCGAGGTACGCGTGCCAGCCAGACGCCGTGAACATTCAGGAGAGGGCGATGCTGTCAGATGCGCGCCGTGAGGAGCAAGGACGATGGCAGCAGTCCAGCACGAGGCGTTGATCCGCGCCTACATCGAGGAGGTCTTCAATCTGATGGGTTCTATCAACCACGCCAGGCAACAACGGAGTTGGGCGAGTGAACCGGTTTAGTTTTCCTGCTCAAGCGTCCGTCATCGCCCGCCTCGGCAGGCGGGAGATCAGCCTCTTGGCCACGCTGTTCTGCGTTGCCGCACTCCTTCTCGCATTCGGCTTGCTGGCCGACGAGGTGATGGAGGGCGACACCATGGCCTTCGACAATGCTGTTGCGCGCTTCTTTCGCCCCCTCGGAGCGGATGGCCCAATAGGGCCGGCATGGGTGCACGAGCTGGGCCGCGACGTGACTGCTTTGGGCAGCATGGTCGTCCTGTGCTTCCTCTTGGCGGCCGTGGTCGGCTACCTGCTTCTGATCCGCAAGAAGGGCGCGGCTGCCCTGGTACTAGGATCGATCCTGGGCGGAACGCTCATCAGCTTCGGGCTGAAGCTGCTCTTCAATCGTCCCCGTCCCAACATCCCCGGCGGCATTCAGGTGTTCACCGCCAGCTTCCCGAGCAGCCACGCCATGCTCTCCGCGGTGACCTTCCTGACGCTCGGTGCCCTCATGACGCGCGTCGCCGCAGACATTCGGCTCAAGGCATACTTCATGGGCCTCGCAGTCTTTCTCACGGTGGCTGTCGGGCTGAGCCGGGTCTACGTCGGGGTCCACTACGCGACGGACGTTTTGGCCGGTTGGAGCGTGGGTTCGGCCTGGGCGATCCTTCGCTGGATCGTCGCCCTACGCCTTCAACGGCGCGGGCAGGTCGAGCAGCCCGGGGGCACACCGTCATGACACGAGCCATTGCCCCTGCGGCTTACGACTACCAGTCGCCACGGCGCCGCTCGCGGGCCGGGCATTGTGGAGCCGGCCAGCTCACGTAACTGCATTCCGGAGCTGCCGGCCACCCATTGCGCGGCGCGCCATCAGTGCTGGTAGACCTCCAGCGTGTCAGCAGTGAACAGCACCTCCGCCCGCAGAGACACGCCGCTTGAGGAGCCGTCGATCATCGAGATCGCGTCCGGGTAGACGGTGCCGCGGCGGCCGTAGGCGCGCTTGGCCTCCTCGCACCAGCCGTCGGCGGGCTCCGGCATGGTCAGGCGCCGGCGGTTGATCTCGGTACGCACAAGCGCCTTGAGCCGCCCCTGGTCGTGCTCCCAGCGCTCCTGCGAGCCGCCGTAGGCCGCCCGGATGGCGAGCCAGGGCGCCTGGGCGTTGCGGCCGGGCTTGACCGCCTTGCACTTCTCCAGGGTGATCGCGTAGCCGACGAGCTGCGTGACGAGCGCCGGCGCGCGGCTGGGGAGCGGTGCCTCGACCATCTCGGCGGCGCGGGCGCCGGTCGCGGCGAGGACGAGGGCCATCGGGATCGCGTAGCGAAGCATGCTCGGGCTCCGTCATGTTCGGCCACCCCTGGTGCAACGCCGTGTTCGGCTACGGCGAAGCATACCGTTCAGGGTGCGATGTATGCATTATTCAGCATGCCAGCCTGCGTGGCAAGCAGAATAATTCTTCCGCTGCGCTTGGAAGGCACGCCGACGCTGTTCCACTCGGGCATGCCCCAGCGGAACGTTCCAAATCGGTTCCGGGAGAGTGGTTTCGAGCTTCTGGAACGCGCGGCAGGGAGGCTTCTGAGAGACCAGGGGAGCGGCTCAGTCCGAGCATGTCCTCTCGTCGCCCTTCGGCGCTGGCGTCAGGTTCCCGCCGGGCGTGGTTGGCACCGCTAGGTGGAAATACTTCCGGTCGCCCGGGACGGCCTCGGCCAACCCGTCGATGGCATCCACGATGCCGCCCGCGGCCACGTAGACGGGCGAGTTGATCGCGGCACGGGACAGGACGCGGCTGCACTCCTTCCGTCCGCCCTCGGCCCGGTCGAGGAAGTCGCGCTGCTCAGGGCCGACGAAAATGCGATTGCGTCCCAAACTGCCTCCTCTGCTGCCCGAACCACACTTGGAACAAACATCGAATGCGGCAACCGCTGAAGGGATATCTCAACTCACTGCCCTGCCTTCGCACTGGCCAACGGAACGTCTCAAAGCCTCCTCTTCGACGCAGGCGAGGAACCATCAAGATGATGTCCGGTTGCTCTTGTGCGGCGCAACATGGCTGCCGAGGAGCGGATATGATCGGCCCAGCGGAACTCGAAGACATGCTGGCGGAATATGCCGACGCACAGCAACCCCCCGACGAACTGACCTCCACAGAGCTATCAACGTCGCCGCTGAGCCACTGGTCGTGGGGCTCAGGGCCCACCGCTGCGGTGGTCTGCGGTCAAGATCCGGTGACGCCACTCGCTGTAGATCCACTCCGCTCGCAGGGCGTGCACTAACTGGCCGCTTGCCGGCACCTGTTGACCGACCGCAGATCGCGCGATTGCCCGACTGGTCTTCGATGCGGGCGAGATCCGCACCACGCTCTGCCGCCTGAGGAATGTAGTTGCTGCGGTTTGCAAGCCGCACGACCGCGCCTCTCACAGCTTCGTCGCATCCGGCGCTTGGATATCTGCGGCCATCGCCTCGCAGCCTCTCACGATGGTGCTGCGTGCCTCATTCTGGCTCAGACCGCACACGTTCAGCACCCGCACAACCTGCAGTGTGGGATGGCCTTCAATGAAGAGGCGGCCCTCCCATCCGAACTCGGTCCCCTGGAACTCGATCCGGAATGTAACGTCGTCGCGCTGAAAGACGTGCGGCTCCATGCCGTTGCTCCAACAAGATTGCTCCCTATCAACCAACCATTCGCTTTCACGGTTCTGGCGCTCGCCGCATGATCCCTCGTCAAATGGGCATCAGCCCAGCGGATGAGCCCGACCGCCTGAGGTCGTCGTGTTCACCCTGGCTCAAGTGCAGACAGAGGCGGCTGCTGTCCTGACCAGCTGGTTGTGGACCAGGCTGTTTAAGAGGATCAGCCAGGACCGGAGGAGCTGGAGATGAGGCGAGGACAGAGGCCGTGTGCCGAGCAGGTGGTGCTGATGCTGTGCTAGATCGAGGTGTAGCGAGAAAGCATCGCGCCATGCCTAGACCTCGGATGAAGCGAGTTGAAGGGCAAGAAATGCGGCATCGGACCAGCGATTGAGAGGACGGCGCTGGGGATACAAGGAAGGGCGGCTGAGTTGCTATGCCCCCCGGCGACACAGGCTTGTGCTGCGGAAATGCTAGGCGCTCTGCCCTCTGAGATGGGACGCCCGAGCAGTACGCAGTCAGCGCGGCGGCCGGTCTCGAAACTTTTGGCTACCCTCCTTCGTAGAGCACACTGATGCTCACGCTCCGAGAGGCCAGGTTGCTGGATCATCCCACGGCGAGGTTGCGCCGCAAACTCCGCTTGCGTCCTTCATGGCTGCTTGTCGTCGCATCGCTCATAGTCGCACTCGCGTGGTGGCTCGTTATCTACGCAGTCACGGGGCGCATTGTTTGGCTTTGGTAGCGGCTGCCGTGCCGTCAGTTCGGGTCCTGGCGCGCCGATAGGTACGCAGCCAAAATATAGCCTGCCTGCATTGCCGATAGATATGCAGCTATTATGAGTATCTTGGAAATATCCAGCTCTCCCAGTAAAAACCATAGGATCGTCAAACCGAGCACCAAAATCGCGGCAACTGCGATAAGCACTACAACATCGCAACGAAAGCCAATTCCGGCCCCTATCAGAAATAATAGGCCGGCAATGATCATGACAAAGGCTTTCGACTTCGGTATTGCTAAATTTTTAGGAACATTCTCACGCTTTGCTTGGCATTCTAGAGGCTAGATCAGAGGAAAGCTAGACCATTACGTGCGGTTGACGCTGCGGAGTGCTGAGCAGCTGCCTGCCACCTCTGGCACGCTGAGGCATTTCGCTTGGCCTGTTTGGATGCGGCCGCGGTAAACCGTTCGTTTCCAACCGGCAGCTAGCATAAAGGTGCGACCTCGCGTGGGCGTTATAGCGCGGAGCCTTTGCGTCTTGCGTCCATCATCCACGCGAGGCACCTTAGCCGTGAGAACGTCCCCCGACGATCTCATCCTGAGCCCGCCCGGCGCCCGCAACCGCCGTGGCGGGCTTTTTCGTGCCTACAAGCCTGTGCCGCGCCGCTGATTACAGATCGCGACACCAACGCCAAGACAGACCCCGGACCAGAACAAGCATTCCGGCATCGCTTCACCGCTGCACGCCGGTTAGCCCGGCATCTACCGCGGTAAGCGCATTCCTGAACGAAGATGTGCGCAACGACACAAGCCCAGCCATACGCTTGTATGATTGCCAGGACGCGCCCCGCCTGGAATGAAAAGCCTGTCGAGTGAGCCATTTCTCGGCATGCCCCGCCGGATCGTTTCAGCCCCCCTGCGCGCCCGGCGGGGCAACGGTTCCTCCCAAAGCACTCAGCCCCGCAGCCTCTCGGCTCGCGGGGCTTTTTGTTTCGGCCACTATTCCAATTTGAAGCCGCGAGGGCGCCCCACACGCTCTCACCCCGAGCCCGCCCGGCACCCCTCTGCCGCGGCGGGCTCTTTGTCAGAGCGGTAGGTCCTGCACCCTCGCGAGAGCCTCCAGCCCAAGCTGAGTGATCGCCCACACACGCACCACCGCGTCATAGGTCACATAGCTAAGAACCCGAGCATCCTGCCGAGCCTTTCCCTGAGCCACTGTGCAGCCGATGCCGATCTTCCGCGGTGATACCGGGCGGCCCTGCTTCGCCCAGGACGTGCAAAAACTCCGCATGTCCGGGCTCATGAGCCGCCTCCGGATCCGTTCAAGGCTGGCGAGTATTTCGGTGACCGTTCGTGCGTCCACGCCATCACGAACACCACTCACGGTTGCGTGAATTTGGCGCCAGTCCATTTCCCTTGGGCAGCATCCTTGAACGATGGCGAGGGGCCGAGGGAGCAAGCAGTCGACCTGCCGTGAGATCACGATCGGTACGATTTGACGCGCGAACGTTGCAGGCACGGCCGCGTTCGCCCTGGAGGTGGGCTCCTCCAAAACTTTGGTGATCTCAATGACACGCATCCTATTAGCCTCTGCGGTCATGGCCGGCGCCCTTGCCATGATCCCGGTCACCGCTGACGCCCGCGGAGGTGGGGGCTTCCGTGGTGGTGGTGGGTTTGGCGGCGGTGGTTTCCGCGGCGGTGGGTTTGCTGGAGGAGGCGGTGGCTTCCGTGGTGGCGCAATTGCCGGTCGCGGCTTCGCAGGACGAGGCTTTGCTGGCGGCTATCGTGGCCGCGGCTACTATGGTCGTGGTCTTGGGTACGGCGCCGTCGGCCTGGGCCTGGGCCTCGGAGCCGCATATGGCCTCGGCAGCTACTATGGCAGCGGTTGCGCCTACGGGTATGACGCCTACGGCAACTGCACCGGCTACTACGGTTACGGCTACTGACGCATAGCCATCGAAAAAGAAGTCCGCCTGGCTCGCCGCGGTGGACTTCATTTTACATAGATCAACCTCAACAACGTTTGAGAATAATGTTGGCAGAGGTGGAGAAACTTCTTGCACAAAGCGCGGTTGGTAGGCTCGACGCTGGCGCTCGTCAGCAGGGAGATCCTATGAAGAAGCTTGGAACGTTTACTGCTCTGGCAATCATGTCGGCCTGGCCGGCTTTCGCCCAGACCTCCCCCTATCCGCGACCGCCGGATACCACTGGCACTGTCATCACGGGTCAGCCCAACACCACCGGCAACACCCGCGACGTGATTATCGCGCCGGGTGCTACCGGCGCTGAGACGATTACGACGGATTCGGCGGCTGGAGGCAACGCGGGCCAGCCCTCTCGGCGCGTGCCGCAGGGCAGCGCTGGCAGCGGCGGCCATGGCGGAAGCCAGTAAGCCAGCCCATTCCTGCAGCCGATCTTCAGCCCCGCACCCTCGCGGGGCTTTTCGTTTGAACGCGAAAACATGACCTTGGAACTGGCTATTTAAACTCACTCAGACCAGCAATGCGATGAGCAAAATCGCCACCACTCCTCCAGCGATCGCAAGGCCCATAAGCACGATGCTGCTCAGCTGATCGACACTGTCGATATCCTGCCCCTGCCGATGGTGGGGCTGATTGGCAGGGGCGCTACTAGCCGAGGTTGTGTTCACATCGGGATAGACACGGGCGTTCATGGCATCCTCCTGACACTGCGAAGGAGAACGCGGCTACGAGCGCAAAGTACCACAGGAGGCGACCGACAGACTGGCAGTGTCTCCGTTTCAGATCGGATGCTGGCCGAGTGCGCTCCGTATTCACACCCGCTCCCTCAGTCAGCTCCTTCCGCTGGCGGATGCTCGACGCCTTACCGCCTCAGCCTACGCGGCCGGGAAGCCAAGGGTGGACGACGCATCAGCGCCTCAAGGATATTGTCAGGCAAGGTGCGAGCGGATGATGGCGAACAAATCTCTTTCAGCTATCGGACGAACACTTCCAGCAACGGCCAATGTCGGCTGGATTGGCAGACAGACTTTGGCGCCCACGCCCGCGGAAGTGACACAGGCCCATCCTCTGACACTGTGCTGCCCGCTGTGCTTCAACCTTGGACGGCCGCGTCGGCAAAAGCTCACGTGATTGGCTCTGTGGCTATTCAGGACCGTCGCCGATGGGGTGCTCGCGCTGCTGCTCTGAGGTGTCTGAGACGGACGTGTCGCCACGCTCGCCATCCGGCACCTGCCAGCCGCGCTTCCATGTGGCATGCTCTTCCGAGCCTTCAGGGTAGGGATTGGCCTCGATCGGGTCGCCTCGATCGAAGGCATGCCGGCCTTCCACGCTGACGGCAGCGGGGGAGCGAACTGGAACAGACATCGGCGCTGTCCCCCGCCTAATTCGCACCGCGGTCGTTCGACACCGGCTTGTCAGGCTGAGCGTCCACCTCGGAGGGCTTCGGCGATTGGTCAGGCTCGGCAGATTGGGGCTTGGTGGAGCCTGTCCCAGGCTGCGCATCTACTTCAGACGGCTTCTGCTTGTCGTCGGTCATCGTTTCCTCTCTGTGCTGGGCGAACCGCCGAGGCGGGCGCCGATAGAGGAACGGGAGGCTGTGGTCTTAGATCCTTAGCCGCTGTGACACTGCAGGCTCGTTGTGGCCCTCCAGGATAGGTGCCGGAGGGCAGGCCCGCTGACATCCGAGCAAGACGCACATGTAGGTTGCTGCCGGGTCGGAGCGCAGCCATTCTGCTCGGCACTCCGTTGCGCTGGCTGTCGTCCATGTCTGACCCGAAGAAGCTGGTCCGTGTGGTGATCACGGACGTTCCCGGCGGCTACGAACTCACGATTGAGGCCGACGATGGCCACGTGCTGCGGGTGATTGCGACAGCCGATCAGGTCGAGGCTCTGGCCCGGCAGTTCACGAAGGTGGCTGAAGACGATGAGCAGGCCGGCGGCTAAGCAGGGCGCGCAAGGGGACGTGAAGGAGGCAGGATGGCCGACGATTACAGTAAAGAGCGGAAGCAGGCGGAAGCGGAGTTTGCCAAAACACAGGATCGCGCCACGCTAGGAGCTTCGAAGGAGCCGGCCGTGAGCGCGGCGGATGAAAATACTGCGCGCTTGAAGGCGGCGCGATTGGCGCGCGATGCTGCCGATGAACCCGCAAAGGGCAAGGGGCGGCGGTGAGAAGGACGCTCTGCGGACGAGCCCAGCGGGCCGCTGGCAGGCATGGTCGAAAATTCTCAGGAGGGCGGTCGGGCGTGTTAGCCATTTTGAGCCTTCGGGGCGGAGTTCGTCTTTTCTGCCTCTTGTTGATGCTCGGCTAACCGCTTGGCCCCATGGTGCCTCTCACGAGCCTCGTTGCGTATCGGCTCTGCCGTGCGCCCACGGCACGCTCCGCCACTCCGATCCCCCTCAAGCGGCGGGGCAAAGTCACTTTCCGCACAAAAGGCACTGTCAAGCCTGTTTCTTATGGTTAAGCTTTAGTAGGCTCCCCGCTGCCGATGGGAAGAGGAGCCGTTATGCCGACAGCCCTAGCCGCCAAGGCCAACCTTCAGCGTCAGCAGGCTCGTCTGCTGGACCGGGCGCAGAGAAGCGACATCCCTCGTTACCGGCCAAGCGCCCGCGGCCGAAAGGTCGAGGATCTCGCACGCTATGGCGGCGGCCTCGCTGGTCATGAACTCGTGGAAATGGCGCAAGCCGCTCGTCAGCAGTCACCTAACCTCTAGCGTCCAGCCCGTTGATTGACGCGGATATCTCCTTCCATTCCTCAGCCTGCGACAGTTCCTGTTCCGGTTGCGGATGTTCCCGCCTCGTGCGTCGAGTAGTTCACATCCATTGACGCTGTTCTCGGTGCGTCCAGCGTGACAGTCCGCGGGTGCGTTGGACTGTGCCGGGTCGGCGCAGTCGAAGAAGTCACAGGCGGGTGCGAGCACTCCGCGCAATCCCATGCGTTGACGCCGGCAGAACTCCTCTGCCGGCGAGAACTTCATGCCCTGGTCTTCTTCGACGTGCTGCACGATGGTGACGATGTCACCCGAGATCATAAGGGCGTCGATCTCCCCGATGTGGACGCGGCCCAAACCCACGCGATCGAGATCTGGCACAGGATCATCGAGGAGCGACCTGCTGGCGGCCGGAATTCCCAGCACTGGAATGTTGCCATTCTGGACGTGAATGGGACCGGGCTGGCTCTCGTGCCAATGCCGACGGGCCCGGACGGTGAAGCTCTTGCGATGTGCTGAGGTCTGGCCTCAGCGACGGCCCATGCCCAGCATTGGCTTCGTGTCGCGCTCGGCGGCTACTAAGGCGGCCTCCCGAGCCTTCTCCTCGCTTCGGTAGGCCCGGTCCGATCTCTCAATCAGCTTTCCGCTTCGGCGGAGCGTCCAACCGAAGTGGCCCTCCGGTTTGGTGAGGGGTTCGACTTCGATGCTGTAGGGGTGCGGTACGTCGTTGCTCATGGCCACGCTATGCCACGGCCGGCCAAGGTGACCAACTCGCCGTCGGTCAGCGTCGCGACCGGCTCAGCCCCCGCGCCGCTCCTCGTCCGCCACAGCCTCTACGGCGGCAATGACGTTCTCAAGCTCGGCGATCCGGCGCAGCATGCTGTCCGGCGGGAGCATATCGCGTTCGGCTGCCTCCAGGATGATCTCGCGCTGGTGCGCCTTCAGGCGGTCAAGGAGTGCTTCGAGCTTTTGCATCAACGAGGCTTTAGTTGCGATGGTCTACGTCGACAACCGCCGCGCGAATATCGTTGCTGGGTTTAGCCATTGGCATGCGGCGTCAGTCCCTTCATGCCGAGTAGGCGCGCCGATGCCATGATCTGGTCGGCGTCGAGTTCTCTGTCCTCAACGAAATAGCGGAGCTGACCGTCCTCCTCGACGATCTCAAGCGGCAATCCACCCTCGATCAGGAAGCGGATAGCGTTGCTCAGCACGAGGTCGAGGATGCTCTGTTCGGTCATGGCCCGAGGATAGGGCTCACCATCTAAATTCCCAGCCAGGATGCCAGCCGACGCCGGTTGGGTGAAGTAGGCCAAGCACATCGGAGCCGGCAGCAGAAATTTGATCTCGTACAGTTACGGTTCATGAACAATGCCGCAATTTGCGTGAAATACGCTGCGCACCCTCGACGGTCGCGCGAGCGGTGGCGTAGTCGTGCGCCAGGTCTTGAGAACAGAGTGGTGAAAACGTGATTGAGTGGAACCGTTATGCCGTCGTTCATTGGAAGGTGAGCGTACTCTCTGAGAAGAACGATGCTCAACTGAAGGGAAACACTCGCGCATTTGCAGAACTTGCGCAGGCTGTGACGTTCGTTAAGGCTCTCAACGATGAGCATCAGCAGACAGCGAGAGTTGATTGCGGCGGGAAATCCTTCCGCATTGATGAGATCAACTACCTTGCCGAACATGCGGACTTCCCGCGCGAGCCCCGACCCGCAGCGGCGTGACGCGTCCTACTGCAAAGAGATTGCCGGCGCCTGCTGTCTGACGCACAGTAGGCCACGCGCGCGTTCACAACCCGCTCACCACCTGAATTCCCAGACCGGGATGCCAGTCGGCCGTCCCGGTACGTTGCGGTAGTAGGTGACGAGGCCGTGCTTCATCCGATCCGCCGAGAGGCTGGTGCACTTCGCCCCGCTCAGCATCAGGGCGCCGCAGTGGTCCGCGCGGATCGTGCCGGCGGTCGGGTGCACCCCGAACAGGTCCGTCACGCTCCACCCGATCTCCAGCGCTTCGGCACCGAACCGATCGAGGAAGTCGAGGGCGTTGTCGTACATCGGCAGCCAGGCCGACTGCGAGAGGCCAGGGCAGGGCGGCGAGGACGGCTTGAGGCGCGAGAAGGCATCGCGCCACGCCTGGATCTGGGACGGGACGAGCTGAAGAGCAGGGGAGGCGGACATCAAACCTGCAGCTGATGAAGGGCTCAGAAATGGAAAACCCCGCCGCGTGTTGAGATCGCAGCAGGGTTCCCAATGACGAGCAGGGGCGTCCCACTCGGGTCAGCCGTACGACCAGCACGGTTAACGATCGGCTAATTCGCTGGAGCTCAGGCTATGGTTGCCACACGAGGAGGTGGGGGGAGTAACGACAAAGCGTCCGCCTGCATCCGCAGCGATCCGAGCACGCTGTTGGGGTAATTGTTGGGGTGACTAGCGCGGCTCTTCGAAATAGATTAAATAATACAAACACTTAATAATCATAACTGGCGGAAGGGGTGGGATTCGAACCCACGGTGGAGTTGCCCCCACGGCGGTTTTCAAGACCGCTGCCTTAAACCACTCGGCCACCCTTCCGGGCCCGCGCTCGGCAGCGCGGGTCAGCGCGCTTGATAGCGGAGAACGCCCGCGCGGGACATCGAAAACATCTCCCGCGGCGCCGCCTCTCAGCGGGCGAGGCGGCTGAGCCGGTCGAGGAGGGCGCGGTCGTGGAGGAGGGCCATGCGCTCCTTCGGGGTCAGCCAGCCGGCCGCCTCGGCGATCGTCTCGGCCTCCACCACCTTCGCCTGGGCCAGCGTGCGGTCCGGGTCGATGCGTCCGCGCGGGCGTGGCTCGGCGGCGGGCAGCATGGCGACGTGCGCGCGGGCGAGGCCGGGCTCGGCGTGGAGCGCGCGCAGGCCGTCCGCCTCGTCGAGGCCGCGGGCCGCATTGCGGGCGGCGAGCGCCCCGGCGGCCGCGGCGATCGCCGGGGGCTCGCGCTCCTCCGGGGTCATCAGGAGGCCGGCGCGCCGCAGAGCGAGACCGAGGCCGAGCTGGCCGCTGGCCCAGGAGATCGGGATCGCCAGGACGAGGCCGAGGATCGTGGGCGACATCCAGAGGAACAGGGAGGTGGCGATCGCGAAGGCCGCCACCCCCGCGATGAGGCCGAGTGCCGTGTGCCAGCGATGGCGGCGCACGATGTCGCTGAAGGGGATCGAGCCGTCGTCCCGCCGCTGCGGGTTCCAGCCGGTGTCGCGGCCGGCCAGGATCTGGAACACCGAGCCCGACTGGATCAGCATCGCGATCGGGGCGATCAGCGCCGAGAGCAGGATCTCGATGAGGCTCGAGGCGAGGAGCCGGAGGGTGCCGCCGCAGGCCCGCCGCACCGGCCCGTCGCTCAGCGCAAGGATCAGGCCGAGGACCTTCGGCGCGAGCAGGATCCCCATGGTGAGGCCGAACAGCTTGAGTGCCCGCACGGGGTCGAAGCGCGGGAAGACCGCGTAGAGCCCGAACTCGCTCGTGAAGTACTCGGGTCGCACGTAGGCCGTCTGAAGGACCAGGGCGATACCGACCACGAGCTGCGCCAGCCAGAGCGGAGAGGCGACGTAGCCGGCGATGCCCGTGGCGAAGTGCTGGCGGGAGGCGAGGGCGAGGCCGGCGGTCCCGATGATGCGGCTGTGCTGCAGGTTGCCCTGCGCCCAGCGCCGGTCGCGCACCGCCACGTCGATGAGGGAGGGCGGGCTCTCCTCGTAGGAGCCGGGGAGGGTGGGCAACATGTACACGGCCCAGCCGGCGCGCCGGATCAGCGCCGCCTCCACGAAGTCGTGGCTCAGGACGTGGCCGCCGAAGGGCGGCCGGCCGGTCAGGTCCGGCAGGCCGCAGGCCTGCGCGAAGGCGCGCGTGCGGATGATCGCGTTGTGGCCCCAGTAATTGCCGTCGCGGCCCGACCACACGCTCAGGCCCGTGGCGATCACCGGCCCGTAGATGCGGGCGGCGAATTGCTGGACGCGGGCGAAGAGCGTGTTGCGGTTGATGATGAGCGGCAGGCTCTGGATGATGCCGGCGTCCGGGTCCGCCTCCATGGCGCCCGCGAGCCGCACCACGGCCGCGCCGGTCATCAGGCTGTCGGCGTCGAGCACCAGCATGTGGTCGTAGGCGCCGCCCCACCGGCTCACGAAGTCGCCGATGTTGCCCGCCTTGCGATGGTGGTTCTTCGGGCGGTGGCGATAGTAGATCCGGGCCTCCGGCCCGAGGCGGGCGCGCAGGTCGAGGAAGGCGCGCTCCTCGGCGATCCAGGCATCCCCTTGCGTCGAGTCCGAGAGCACGAACCAGTCGAAATGCGCCCCGAGCCCCGTCGCCTCGACGGCCTCGCGCATGGCCTCGAGCCCCGCGAAGGTGCGCGCCGTCGCCTCGTTGTAGACGGGCATCAGCACGGCCGTGCGGGTGGCGAGGCTGGCCGGCGCCTCAGGCGGGCGCGGACGGCGGATCAGCGCCGCGAAGCCCAGGATGGCGCCGGTGAAGGCCAGGGCGATCCACGAGAAGTTCAGGATGAACAGGACGAGCAGCGCCCATTGCAGCGCGGTCGGGCTGCCCGAGACCGCGATCGTCTCGTACATCTGCAGGCCGCCGTAGACGGTCAGCGCGGCCGCGCCGCCGAACACGAACAGGCGGGCGGCCCAGGGCGTGCGCAGGGGCTTCGCCGGGCGGTGGCCCTGCTCCGGGCTCCAGCGCGCGAGGTCCTGCACCGGCATCGCGAGCGGCGCCTCCGGCGGCATGGCGGGCGCGAAGCCGCCCGGGTCCGGGCTCCGGGGCTCGGGCGGCGGGCGGTCGTCGAGGGCGGCGGTTCGGTCCATGGCGTGCCCTCTCACGGCGTCCAGCGGTAGAGCCAGGTCTCGGTGATCTGGCGCCCGTCCCGGCGCAGGGCGAGGCGCAGCTCGCAGGCGCGCTCGCTGCCGGGATCGAGCTCGAAGGCGACCCGCATCGTCCGCCGCTCGGGGTAGGGATAGAGCACCTGCCGGGCGATGGTGCCGGGGCTCGCCGTCAGGGTGGTCTCGACCTCGGGTCCCGGCTTCGCGAAGGCTTCGCCCGTGAAGTCCACGAGGAAGAGGCGGCGGTTGCCGCCGCTGCCGCGCCCGCTGCGGGTGCCGGCAACGCGGGCGACGGGGGGATGTTCCGGCGGCTCCCAGCACCAGAACTGCCGGTAGGCGAAGCGCGTCTCGGCGCCCGCCGCGAGGGCCGTCTTCGGCCGCCAGTAAGCGAGGATGTTCTCGTTGAACTCGGAATCGCTCGGGATCTCGAGGAGGGTCACCGCGCCCTCGCCCCAGGTTCCGAGCGGCTCCAGCCACAGGGAGGGGCGCCACTCCCAGTGCTGCACGTCGTCCTCGAAGGCCGCGTAGGCGCGCGCCCGCTGCATCAGGCCGAAGCCCTTCGGGTCGGCGTCGAGGAAGGAGGAGATCTGCAGGGTGTCCGGGTTGTGCACGGGCCGCCAGATCGCCTCCTCGGCGCCGTTGCGGATCTGCAGGCCGCCCGCCGCGTAGGCGCCGGCCCGGGCGTCGTCGCTGCCGCGCCGGTCGTGGGGGCCGAACAAGTAGCTCGCCTGCATGCCGCCGAGGCCGAGATGGTCGATGCCGACGCGCGGGAAGATCGTGCCCTCGATGTCGGCGATCGAGGCCTCGCCCGGGCGCAGGCCGAGGCGCAGCGCCCCGGAGGCGGATTCGGAATCGATCAGGGCGTGGACGACGAGCCGGTCCTCGCCGGCGGCGGGCCGCTCGATCCAGAAGGCGCGGAAGCGCGGGAACTCCTCGCCGCGTGCGTCGGCCGGGCGGAGCGTCAGGGCCCGGGCGGTGACGCCGAAGCCCTGGCCCGCCGCCAGCAGGCGGAAGAACGAGGCGCCCTGGAACAGCGCGAAGTCGGAGAGCTCGGCGCCCGAGAAGCGCGCCCGCAGGCGGAAGCCCGAGAAGCCCGGATCCTCCTGGAACTCCGGCAGCACGAAGCCGCCGGTCTCGAACAGGGTGCGGTCGTAGGCGACGGGTCGCACCGCGCCGTCCTCGATCAGCGCGAGGCTGACCCGGTCCGCGAAGATCGAGCCGCGGTGGAGCGGCTCCAGGGTGAAGCGCAGGCCCGCCTCCGCCCAGAGGGCGCGGCCGGGCGCCGTGCCGATGGCGTTGTACTGCTCGCGGCTGAGGTTCCGCAGCGAGCCCGGCAGGTCGTCGGTGCGAGGGGCGGCGTAGGGGGCCTTGGCGAGCGCGCGGGCGATCTCGACGACGGTGCCCGGCTCGAAGCGCGCGCCGGCCGGGGGGAGGGCGAGCGCGGTCTGGGCGGCGAGGGGGGCCGCGAACGGGCCCGCGGCGAGCGCTCCCGCCAACCCGCCCGCCGCGCGCAGGAGATCGCGGCGGGTGCGGTCTCCGGCACCGGCGGAATCGCCGGGACGGACGGGAGCGCGGGGGCGGGAAGGGCGGTCGGATCGAGCGTCTGTCGGCAGCGTCATACCGTCTTCATGCACGCAACGGCGGCGGATGGGCAGGGGGCATCGCGTTCCGTGTGCGGCGCAGCGCGCGCCGCGGACCGCGCCAGAGCGTCTACCACGCCGGTGCCTGAACCGGGGGTTAAGACACTTCCGATCTACTCCATCAGAAGTGGCAATGCTCCGTGCGGGCGGGTTTTGCGACGCCCCCGCGATCGGCTAAGCCGGGGGGCGGACGCGCTCTTCGCGCACCGAGCAGGATCCGGGACGCAACCCATGACGACATCCGACACCGCCTCCGGCCGGCGCAGCCTCACGGCGATCGTGCTCGCGGCCGGGAAGGGCACGCGGATGCGCTCCGACCTGCCGAAGGTGCTGCACCGGATCGCCGGGCGCAGCATGCTCGCCCACGTTCTCGCCGCGGCGCAGGAGGCGGGGGCCACCCGCATCGCCGTGGTGGCGGAGCCCGGGCGCGAGGACGTCGCCCGCGAGGCCGCCGCCGCGGCGCCGGGGGCGCGGCTCTACCCGCAGGCGGAGCGCCTCGGCACCGCGCACGCGGTGCTCGCCGCGCGCGCCGCCCTCGCCGAGGGCGACGAGGACGTGGTGGTGGCCTTCGGGGACACGCCGCTCATCACGGGCGACACCCTGCGGCGCCTGCGCGCGCCGCTCGCGCAGGGCGCGGCGGTGGCGGTGCTGGCCTTCGAGGCCGCGGAGCCCGCCGGTTACGGCCGGGTGCTCACGGAGGGAGACCGGGTGCTCGCGATCCGCGAGGAGAAGGACGCCACCGAGGACGAGCGCCGGATCCGCCTGTGCAACGCGGGGTTGATGGCGCTCGCGGGCGCCCACGCCCTCGCGCTCCTCGAGCGCATCGGCAACGACAACGCGGCCGGTGAGTACTACCTGCCCGACGCGGTGGCGCTCGCGGTCGGCGACGGCCTGCCGGTGGCCGTGGTGCCGGTGGACGAGGCCGAGGCGCTCGGCGTCAACGACCGGGTCCAGCTCGGCGTCGCCGAGGCGGCGATCCAGGCGCGCCTGCGCCGGGCCGCCCAGCTCGGCGGCGCGACCCTGATCGCCCCCGAGACGGTCTTCCTGAGCGCCGACACCGTGCTCGGGCGGGACGTGGTGGTGGAGCCGCACGTGGTGTTCGGCCCCGGCGTCGAGGTCGGGGACGGGTCCGTCGTCCACGCCTTCTCGCACCTGGAAGGGGCCCGGCTCGAGGCCGGGGTCAGCATCGGGCCCTACGCCCGCCTGCGGCCGGGCGCCCTGCTGGAGACGGGCGCGCGCATCGGCAACTTCGTCGAGGTCAAGAACGCGACGCTCCGGGCCGGCGCCAAGGCCAACCACCTGACCTACCTGGGCGACGCCGAGATCGGCGAGGGCGCCAATGTCGGGGCGGGCACCATCACCTGCAACTACGACGGCGTGAACAAGCACCGCACCGCGATCGGCCCGGGCGCCTTCATCGGCTCGAACTCGGCCCTCGTCGCGCCGGTGACCGTGGGGGCGGGCGCCTACGTCGCCACGGGCTCGGTCATCACCGACGACGTGCCGGCCGACGCCCTCGCCGTCGCCCGCGGACGGCAGGCGATCAAGGAAGGCTGGGCGGAGCCGAAGCGCGCCGCGATGCGGGCGGAGAAGGAAGCACGGTCGCGCAAGGGTTGAGCGAGCGCGGTCAGGGCTGGCACGGCGCCGTCCCGATCCGGTACAAGGGGTCAAGCTCGGCGGCGCGCGGCGCCGGGCCCGGCTCTTGCGGGACGCGGACCGCGCGAAGGCACCCCGGCCAGGGCCGGGACTCCGCCGACATCATCGAGGCTCGGAAGACACGACCATGTGCGGCATCGTAGGCATCGTC
>NZ_BJZU01000134.1 GCF_007992195.1 Methylobacterium oxalidis
CCCGCCATGCCGCGGGGATCAGCGATACCCTGCTGCGCCTGTCCGTGGGGCTGGAGGCTGAGGAAGACCTCGTCGCTGGCCTCGAGCGCGGCTTTGGCGCGCTCACCTGACAGGCACCATGCCGTTCCTATCCCGCAAGCCTGTAAGTGGTGACTTTTGAGGCGTTGACCTGAGCTGCAGAACGCATCCGCTTCTGCGTCTTGGATCCAGCAGTCAGACCGGCAGCTCCCTGTCGCTCAAGCTCATCCGCAGGGCTATTCGCTTCAACTCGAGCGATCCGCCGCGGCGGACTTCTTCATGCAACTCGATCGAAGGCCGGCGGCACAAGGCGGATGTCACGACAAACAAGCTAGCGTACAGCGGGTCGGCGGTGATGGGCTGCTCCGTGGCGTGGCGGCCTCTGGTGACGGCGGTGATGAGCTTGAGGCACGGGCGCCACCTGACGATCTGCGATAGCGGAGCCATCATGAGCCGCGACGACGCGGCGAGCCTGTTCGATGGTCATGCCGCAGACCGTCATTCCTTGTAGAGTGCCCAGAGCGCGGTTGTATTCAGGCAAGTTGGGGCATCCGGCAAAGCCAAACGCCCAAGCTGCGGTGGGCGCTGCAAGCGAGGCCACCAGCGCGAGTAGGGCAGGACCACCCTTGAACGACATAGCCGATGCTCCTTGCGGTCGACGCCGGCACACCCACTGAGCAAACCGCACGACGAAGCGGGCGTTAGCCAAAGGCAAGCGCACGATCCGGCAGAGGACATGCTGAGGCTATTACCTGAGCCCGGCAGAATGTCCGCTTGTTTCCAGCCACCGCCAAGTTGGCGAGCCTGGGTGATGCCCTCCTCCAAGCCGCCGAGGACGGTAGCTCAGCCGTGCGAGCGCGCTGGCCTCGAAACCGCTACGTCGGCATGACAGGGTATGCTACCGGATTGAAGCTCACAGGTGTCCGCCGACGAGGGTCATGGGCGTCAGGCGGCCAACGGCTTCACCGAGATACGCTCCGCAATCCAGTTCCGGGCAGCCTCAAGGCCAGGGAACTGAACGGACAGCACGCCGACGTCGCAGGCGCCAAAGCCCGCCTCCACACACCACTGTCCAGCCAGCCCATCCGCGGCGTGCAACTCGTCGCTGAGACGCACCAGCACAGCCACCAGCTTCCCGTCTGCATATGCGAGACGCCCCACGGCATCCGGCGACCCAGTCCCAATCACCACCGGCTGCAGCGTGACGTTGATCATCCAATCCCCCATGCACACGGCTTCCTGCCAAGCTCGCAGCACCTAACGTCCGTTGCCAAGGCAAGTTTCATGACGCGCAGGCTAGGAGCGGTTGCCTGCTGGGCATGGACATGTCCGGCCCGCAGCCCTCGAAGCAGAGATAGCCCGGATCGAACTCGCCGAACGTCTTCAGCGCCTGAACATCGGGAATCGTGATCCGCTGGTTGCTCCAGGTGGCGAGCTCACTCGTCCGCAGCGCCCGCAGGACGCGGTTCACGTGAACCGGCGAGATGCCGAGTGCATCGGCCACGTCACTCTGGGACACAGGGAACTTGAAGCCGGTCTCGCTGGCGAGATCGATCAGCTGCAGGCAGGTCAGCAGCTCGCAGAGGAGGTGCGCCAGGCGCTGCTCGGCCGGCCGCGTGTCGTTGACGATCCACTCACGCGCGCGGCTGAGCTCCCGCAGGGTGGCCCACCAGAGCGCGCGGCTGATGCCCGGTGAGGCACCGATCAGATCCATCAGCTTGGAGCGGGGGATGTCCACCACCGAGCAGGCGGTGAGCGCCCCGACACGTAGGTCGCGTCCGAACGCGCCGGTGTCGTGCATGTAGCAGAGGTCGCCGGGCAGGACGAAGGAAACGATCCGGCGGTTGCCGGCTTGGAGCACCTTGTAGCGGCAGGCGAAGCCGCTCAGGACGAGGCAGACGCGATCCGCGGCGTCGCCTGAGGTGATGTCCTGACGAGCTGGCACGGGGCGGGGATCGAGCGTCAGGTTCTGCAGCTCGGAGCGTTCTTCGTCGGTCAGCGGACCGGCGAGTTCGAGCTTCCGCAAAAAGGCATACGGCGCCACCAAATTGTCCCCAATGCAATTTCATTGGGCTGCATTCTGGTCGATCACATGTCGCTTTGGGTGTGTTGATATGCAACTCAGCGTTGCAAGATCGACATGGTTTGCAAAACTTTTCCATTGGCGTGAAGTATTTCAGATGCCTCGCCTGCCGCTCTTGGGAAAATGCTCGCCTAGTCCGTGGTTCCGCTAGAGCTTGCTCGTCCGAAATGTAATAAGGGCGTACCGCCGTCCGCAGGTTGGGCACTACGCAGCGCCGCCTGCTCTGCCGTGCGCCAGGGTCCGTCACGGTAAGCAAAGAGAGGGACGTCCCGTCACGATTCCGAGCGGCCGATCAACTCACATGTGCCGCCGAGGCGTTGCTCGATAGCGGACAGGGCTGCGTCTAGTGAGGGATGGTGGACGGTCATGCCGTCGAGCCGGCTTCCCCGCTCAGGCAAGATCGTGACCCTTGTCTATCCAGGCGAGGCCGATATCGGCCAGGCCAGGATCTCGGTGCTCACCCCGGTCGGCGCGGCCCTGCTCGGCCTGAGCAAGGGACAATCGATCAGCTGGACGACGCGCACCGGTGCGGGCAAACAACTGACTGTGCTCGACGTGCGCGAGCCGGCGTTTGCCTGAACTGAACATCGGCTCACCGTGACCGCATCCCGCCTTCGGCCGACGAGATCCCGATGTTCGTGCCCGCCAGCCTCAAAGAACAACCGGCGTCATTGTCCTGATGACGAACCTGCGCGCTGAAGGAGGTCGTGTTCGCGGTCCAGCCACTCCACCCGCGGGCGGCCGTAGCCGCCTGGCTGGAGGAGGGGCACAACCGTGCAACGGTGAGGCTGCCAGAGACGGTGCCGCCACGCGTCGTGACCATGCACACGCGAGGTGCGTACCGGGACGACGTTACCGACCAGGCCAGATGCGTGACGCTCGTCTACACCGGCGCAGAGGATGCGGGGGCTCCTGCGGCTTCAGTCTTCTCACCAGCCGGTGTTGCCCAAGCACTCGAAGTAAGCGTGGGACCGGCGCGTCATCCTTGCTGGACCTTCCAGCAGCGACGCGATTCAACGGCACAACCTTCCGCTGATTTTATGGGCCTAGCTTCGCCTGGCGCTGAGCGCTTCCCCAGAATAGTGGGAAGGCGCTCGGATCCTATTCCCAGAACATAACCTGCGTAAATGCAGCGAACGACGTCTCCTCGCATCAATTAGGTGCGAGGAGACACTCCCGCGCGATCAGAGAGGCCTTCGTGAAGAGGCTCGTTGCAGCGGCACTCGTCTTTCTCATGGCGCCGCTTGTGCCCATTGCGTCGGCCCAGGACACAACCGCTTCCGACCAGTCTCGCGCCCCACAGCCCCCCGCTTCGGCAGCACCGCCTGACGATGGTCAATGGACGATGCCGGCCAAGAATGTCGCGAGCACCCGCTATAGCGAGCTTGCCGAGATCACGCCGGACAACGTCAAGAACCTTCACGTCTCCTTCACCTTCTCGGTCGGAGTAAACCGCGGGCAGGAATCCTCACCGCTCGTGGTTGGTGGCACGATGTACGTGCTCTCGCCCTATCCGAACATCCTCTACGCCCTCGACCTCACCAAGCCCGGCGCACCCCTGAAGTGGCAATACAATCCCAAGCCGGAAGCTGCAGCACAGGGCGTGGCCTGCTGCGACGTGGTCAATCGCGGGCCGACCTACTCGGACGGACACGTCTTCTTCAACACGCTCGACGGCAACGTCGTCTCCGTTGACGCCGCGACTGGCCAAGAGGCTTGGAAGACGAAGGTCGGCAACATCCACGTGGGCGAGACCATGACGATGGCCCCCCTAGTCGCCAAGGGGAAGGTCTTCGTCGGGAACTCCGGCGGCGAAATGGGTGTGCGTGGCTGGATCCAGGCGCTCAATCAGCACTCCGGCAAGGTTGCATGGAAAGCCTTCAGCACTGGGCCGGACAAGGACGTCCTGATTGGGTCCGAGTTCAAGCCGTTCTACGAATCGGACAAAGGGCAGGATCTCGGGGTGAAGTCCTGGCCGCCGAATGCGTGGGAGCAGGGAGGAGGCACTGTCTGGGGCTGGATCTCCTACGATCCCGACCTGAACCTCCTCTACTACGGGACGGGCAATCCAGGACCTTGGAACGCAGATCAGCGCCCTGGCGACAACAAGTGGACCTCCGGGATCTTTGCACGCGATGCCGACACGGGGCAGGCCCGCTGGTTCTATCAATGGAGCCCGCACGATCTCTACGACTGGGACGGCATCAACGAGCAGATCCTGCTCGATATGAATTGGAAGGGAGAGACCCGGAAGGTCCTCGTCCGGCCCGAGCGCAACGGCTACGTCTACATCCTCGACCGCACCACCGGCGAGGTGCTCTCGGCCAAGCCCTTCCACGCCATCACCACGACACGGGGCGTCGACCTCAAGACTGGGCGCCTGCAGTACATCCCAGAGAAGAAGCCCGAGATGGGCAAGGTGATGCGGGACATCTGCCCTAACGCCTCCGGCGCAAAGGACTGGAGCCCATCCGCCTACTCGCCCCGAACTGGCCTCCTCTACCTGCCGCACACCAACCTCTGCATGGACGAAGAGCACATGCAGGCAAACTATATCGCGGGCACGCCCTACCTCGGTTCCGAAGTCCGAATGAAGGCAGGACCCGGCGGTCACCGCGGCGTCTACACGGCCTGGGACGTGGCGGGCGAGCGCGCCGCCTGGTCGATCAAGGAGGAGTTTCCGGTCTGGAGTGGAACTCTGGTGACCGCTGGTGATGTCACCTTCTACGGCACCATGGATGGCTGGTTCAAAGCTGTGAACGCCCGCACGGGCGAGGTGCTCTGGCAGTTCAAGACCGGCTCCGGGATCATCGGCCAGCCCACGACCTACCGCGGTCCGGATGGGCGCCAGCACGTGGCCATCCTGTCGGGCGTCGGCGGCTGGCCGGGCGTGATCGTCTCGGCCGACCTCGATCCACGCGACGCCACGGGCGCTCTCGGCTTCCTCAACGCCATGCGCGATCTGAAGGATGTCACCACCAAGGGAGGGATGCTGTATGACTTCGTCCTCCCGTAGGTGCCGGCTGCTCTTCGGCGCCGGCCTGAGCCTCCTCGCGGCCACGAGCGCCGCGGCGCGAGAACTCCGAGTCTGCGCGGACCCAAACAACCTCCCGTTCTCGAACGACCGGAGCGAGGGGTTCGAGAACCGAATCGTCGACGTCATTGCGCGGGACCTCGGGGCCACCGTCGCTTACACTTGGTGGGCCCAGCGCCGCGGCTTCCTGCGCAACACGCTGCTGGCCGGTCGCTGCGATCTCGTCGCTGGCGTCCCGGTGGGGCTCGAGGCTGTTCGGCCGACGCGGCCCTACTACCGGTCGTCCTTCGTCTTCGTCTCGCGTGGGGATAGGCCCACGGTGACTTCACTCGACGACGAGGCATTGGCGCGCTTGAGGGTGGGCGTGCAGCTGGCTGGCAGCGATGCCGCCAGCACGCCGCCCGCCCAGGCGCTCGTCCGAAGGGGTATGACGGAGAACGTGCGCGGGTATCTCCTCACCGGCGATTACGAGAAGCCGAACCCGCCGGCCCGGATCGTGGATGCCGTCGCCACGGGCGAGATTGACCTCGCGATCGCCTGGGGGCCGATGGCAGGCTACTTCGCTGCCCGTGCCAATCCACCGCTCAATGTTGTGCCCGTCATGCCAGCCCTCGATGGCCCGAAGGGGCCTATGGTGTTCGACATCGCCATGGGGGTCCGGCGGGAGGACGAGGAACTGCGTCGCGAGGTCGGCGCGGCCCTCGAGCGTCACAGGGCCGAGGTCGATGCCATCCTCGTGCAGTACGACGTGCCGCGCCTCGACGCGGCTGGGCACCGCACCGAGACGGCCGCGCCATGACCCGGCATCCACTTGCACTGATCACCCTGATGCTCGCCCTCGGGGCCTGTCAGCGCGAGGAGCGCGCGGCGCGCCCGAGCCCGGTCGGTTCGGAGACGCAGGAGCAGGTCGCCCTCGTCAAACTGTCTCCCGGCGTGCCGGGTCCGACCACATACACGAGCGGCAAGGCTAAGGAGTTCGAAGGCAACGCCTACCACCTGAGCCAGGGCAAGAAGCTGTTCACTTGGTACAATTGCAACGGCTGCCACGCTTCCGGCGGAGGGGGCATGGGGCCGGCGTTGATAGACGATCGCTGGATCTACGGCGGCTCCATCGAGAACATCGTCCAGACCATCCGTGAGGGCCGGCCGAACGGCATGCCGTCCTTCCGCGGGCGTGTGCCTGACGACCAGATCTGGGAACTCGCGGCCTATGTCCGTTCGATGAGCGGCAACGCGCCAGCGAGTGCCGCGCCAGCCCGCAGCGACAGCCTGCACCCACATCCGGCCGAGAACCGCACCAGCCCGAGTCCGCCAGTCTCCGGCGGCATCGTGCCGCCCTCTGGACTGTTGCCACAATGACCACCGGTGCGTTGGCTCTGCGCCTCCTACCCATCGCACTCGCCTTGCCGCTTGCAAGTTGCAACCTGGTGCAATCCCCTCTGAACCCGGTCAGCCCGCAGGCACGGGATCTTCTGTGGTTGTTCTGGCTCTTCACTGCGGTACTCGCCGCGATCTGGCTCGCGGTGATGCTTGCTCTCCTAATGAGCCTGCGGGCGCGGCGCACCTTCGGAGCTGACCCTCTGGCGGTCGATCCGCGCCGCGAGAGCCGGGCGGGTATCCTCGTGGCGGGACTCGCCGTGGCAACGGGCCTTGCCGTGCTAGTGCTGACCGGCCTGAGCTTTGCCGGGCAGCGCCGCCTGTTCGCCGACGAGGCGGCCGCGGTGACGATCCGCGCTCTTGGGCACCAGTGGTGGTGGGAGTTCCAGTACGAGAATGCCGATCCGAGCCAGGGCTTCAACACCGCCAACGAGATCCACGTGCCAGTCGGACAGACGGTTCTCGTCAAGCTGGAATCGACGGACGTGATCCACTCGTTCTGGGTGCCGAGCCTGATGGGCAAGGTCGATTTGATCCCGGGTCGTCAGAACACGCTTCGCTTCACAGCTGAGCGCGCCGGCGTCTATCGAGGGCAATGCGCCGAGTTCTGCGGCCTACAGCATGCCAAGATGGGCATGCTCGTGGTCGCTGAGGATCCGGAGACCTTCGCGCGCTGGCGCGAGGTCCAGTCCCAGCCCCGCCTAGAGCCCGCAACCGACGAGGCGCGAGCCGGCGAGCGGGCCTTCGTCGCGGCTCCCTGCTCCATGTGCCATCAGGTCCGTGGCACCAGAGCGGCGGGGCACAACGGCCCGGAACTCACACATGTCGGCTCGCGCAGAACCCTCGCGGCCGGGACGCTGCCGATGAGCCGCGGCAACCTTGCCGCCTGGATCGTGGATCCGCACGGCATCAAGCCCGGCGTGAACATGCCCCTCGTCAAACTCGACCCCGACGAACTCAACACGATCGCGGCCTACCTCGAAGGGCTGAAATGAGTGAGGCAGCCACAGCACCACGCGAGCTGCGCGACTCCGAGCTTGACGGGCCAGCCCTCAGCGCGCGTCTCGCCCGCATCTGGGGTACGCAGCGGAGCATCGTCGGCTGGCTCTCCAGCGTCGACCACAAGGTGATTGGGCGCCGCTACATCGTCACCGCCTTCCTGTTCCTGTTCATGGGTGGTCTGACGGCCATCGTGATGAGGCTGCAGCTCGCGCAGCCCGAGAGCAAGCTCGTTGGGCCCGACACCTACAACCAGCTCTTCACGATGCATGGCTCGACCATGATGTTTCTGTTCGGCGTGCCGATCGGGGAGGCCATGGCTGTCTACCTCGTGCCGCTGATGGTCGGCACCCGCAACATTGCCTTCCCGCGGCTCAACGCCTTCAGCTACTGGGTCTACCTGTCGGGCGGTGTGTTCCTGTGGATCTCGTTCCTGCTCAACATCGGGCCGGATGTCGGCTGGTTTGCCTACGTGCCTCTGTCCGGGCCTGAGTACTCACCGGGCAAGCGCGCCGACGTTTGGGCGCAAATGATCACCTTCACGGAACTCTCGGGTCTGGCCGTTGCCATTGAGATCATCGTCACGGTGCTCAAGCAGCGCGCTCCGGGCATGAGCCTCAGCCGGATCCCACTCTTTGTCTGGGCGCTGTTCGTCAACTCCTTCATCATCATCTTCGCGCTGCCGGCGGTGATGGTCGCCTCGACCTTCCTGATCCTCGACCGGCTTATCGGCACCCAGCTCTTTAACCCGGCCGAGGGCGGGGACGCGCTCCTGTTCCAGCACCTGTTCTGGTTCTTCGGGCACCCGGAGGTCTACATCATCTTCCTGCCCGGCACGGCTTTCGTCTCAGCCATCATCCCGACCTTCGCCAGGCGGGAGATCTTCGGCTATCTCGCCCTCGTTCTCTCGCTTATCGCCACAGGCTTTCTCTCCTTCGGCCTGTGGGTCCACCATATGTTCACCACCGGCCTGCCACAGCTCGGGGCGGCCTTCTTCACCGCCAACAGCATGCTGATCGCCATCCCGAACGGGCTGCAGATCTTCTGCTGGATCGCGACCCTCTGGGACGGACGACCGGTCTGGCGCACGCCGCTCCTGTTCGTGTGCGGGTTCTTCTTCATCTTCGTAGCGGGCGGCCTCTCGGGCATCATGCTCGCCTCGGTGCCGATCGACACGCAGGTCCACGACACCTACTTCGTTGTCGCGCACTTCCACTACGTTCTGATCGGCGGGAACGTCTTTCCGCTGCTGGCCGCAATCTACTACTGGTTCCCGAAATTCACCGGGCGGATGCTGTCCGAGAGGCTCGGGGCCTGGAATTTCTGGCTCGCCTTCATCGGCTTCAACGTCGCCTTCTTCCCGATGCACATCAGCGGCCTGATGGGGATGCCGCGCCGGGTCTACACCTATGGCCCGGAGATGGGCTGGGGTGACCTGCAGCTCGTCTCGACGGCCGGTGCTCTGGTGCTGTTCGCGAGCTTCCTCGTCTTCGTTTGGAACGTGCTGGCGAGCCTGCGCAGCGGTGCAGTGGCTGGGCCGAACCCCTGGGGTGCCGGCACGCTCGAATGGGCGACTGCGTCGCCGCCCCCGCCGCAGAACTTCGACCACATTCCCGTCGTCACGCATCGCGAACCGCTCTGGGCCGAGCGGGGCGGGCTGCCGGTGGTGACCGGCCTGAGCATCCGCCATCGCGAACTTGTCGTCAGCAGCGTGGCGGAGGCCGAGCCGCAGTTGCGCGAGTCCTCGCCTGCACCCTCCATCTGGCCGCTAATCGCGGCGGTCACGGTCGGCGCGACGTTCATCGGCTCGATCTTCACGCCCTACGCCGTGCTTTGGGGCGCTCCGCCGATCGCCGCGGCCCTGACCGGGTGGTTCTGGCCCAAGAACACGCCGGAGGATGAGGAATGAGCACTGTGCGTGCCGAGCCGCAGCCTTTCGAGCCGCATCAGGCTCGCGTGACGCGCGACCTCTCCGGCCTCCCAACCTACGGCTTCGGGCCGAAGAGTCCGATGTGGTGGGGCACGCTCGGCTTCTTCGTCGTCGAGGGAATGGGCTTCGCACTGGCACTAGGCACGTACCTCTACCTCGTCCAGCAGAACCCGCACTGGCCGCTGGCGCCCATCCCACCTGATCACTGGGCCGGAACGCTCAACACCCTGCTTTTACTCGCGAGCCTCTGGCCGAACCTGATCACTGACCGTCATGCTCATGCGCAGGACCTCGGCCGCGTGCGGCGCGATCTCGTCATCATGTCGCTCATCACGCTCGCCACCATCGCCCTGCGCCTCTACGAGTTCACTGGGCTCGGTGTGCGCTGGGACCAGAATGCTTACGGGTCCATCACCTGGGTCCTGCTCGCCCTGCATCTGACGCACCTCATCACGGACGCGGGCGACACCCTCGTGCTGACAGTCCTGATGTTCACGCGCCATGCCACGGGCAAGCGCTTCAGCGACGTCAGCGACAACGCCTTCTACTGGTACTTCGTCGTGGCGTCGTGGCTACCGATCTACGTCGCCGTCTACTGGATCCCCCGCTGGTGAGGGCGAGATGGCGAACTGGTTCAAACAGGGGTTGCCATCTGCCGGCCTTTTCGCCGGGCCAACAGCTTGGCTGATCAGCACGCAAGCGAATTACGCGCTCTCAGCCTGGATTTGCGGGCACAGGGCGCAGATCATTCCGCTCATCGCAGCCCCCCTCATTCTCATCAGCCTCGCGGGCGGCCTTCTCTCGTGGCGCGCTCTCAATCACCCTCCCGCAATCGAACGGGTCGCACCCACGCCAGATAGTCTCCACCATTTGGCATCGGTCGATTCGCGCGATGCCGGCCGGCCTCATCGCCTCGTTGGGTTAATCAGTGTGTCGATGGCTCTGCTCTTCGCCCTCGCCATCGCGGTGCATGGGACCGCTGGCCTCGTGTTCGACGGATGCGAGCGATGAAACGCCGCGTACAGCTGCCTCGCGCCAACGTCGCCGTGCGAGCAGCCTTCATCGCAATCGGCGCAGCTCTGTCCGCCTTCCCAACGATCGATGCCGAAGCTCACGGCGGCGACCTCGGCCATTTGTGGGCGACGGGACCGGCCTGGACGAGTGACCTGCGCGTCATCATCCCGCTCTACGCCAGCGCGATCCTTTTCCTTGTAGGCACCCTGCGGATCTGGCGAAGGGCGGGCCACGGACGCGGCGTCCGTCGATGGCAGGTCGCCTGCTTCTGGAGTGGCTGGACAGTACTCGCAGTCGCGCTCCTTTCGCCCCTGCACTGGCTCGGCGAACGACTTTTCACCGCGCACATGATCGAGCACGAACTCCTTATGGCAGTTGCTGCGCCGCTCCTCGTGCTCGCCCGCCCGGGAACAGCGATGCTCTGGGCGCTGCCGGCGTCCTGGCGCGCACCCGTCGGGGGCATTGGCAACAGCCTCGTGCTCGGAGCTACATGGCGGTTTGCAAGTCTTCCTCTCACGGCAACCGTATTGCATGCGGCGGCGCTTTGGGCCTGGCATATGCCAGGACTCTACGACCTCGTATTGGTCAGTCCGCTCGCACATTGGCTGCAGCACCTGAGCTTTCTTCTCTCGGCGCTGCTGTTCTGGTGGGCCCTACTGCGGGGTTCTGCGCGCGGCCGCGGTTACGGCGCGGCATTCTTCTACCTGTTCCTGACCAGCCTCCACACCGGGCTGCTCGGACTTCTCCTCACGGTATCACCCCGCCTCTGGTATCCGCGTCAGGTCGCGGGGGCGACTGAGTGGGGTCTCACGCCACTGGAAGACCAGCAGTTGGCAGGCCTCGTGATGTGGGTTCCGGCCGGGCTGGTCTATGCCGCCGCAGCGCTGACGCTGGCCGGCCTCTGGATCCGGCGCTCCGGTCTGCGGTCAGCGGGGCAAGCTCATGCGGCTTAGGTGGATCATCCTGGTCGCCGCGCTCGCCGCACTGACGGCTGGTGGTAGCTTTGCGGCGCTCAAGATTGAGCGTCGCAACGAGAGGACCGATCTAGCCAGAAACTTGACCGGCGGCGATCCTACGAGAGCGCCGAAGCTGATGATCACTTATGGATGCGCTGGCTGCCACGAGATCTCCGGACTAGCTGGCCCGAGCGGCCGCGTTGGTCCCCCGCTGCGCTCCATCGGGGAGCGCATTTACATTGGCGGTGTCGCAACAAACACACCCGAGAACCTTGTCCGATGGATCGCCAATCCGAAAGCGCTGAACGCGAAGAGCGCGATGCCGCTCACCGGGATCTCGGAAGCGGAGGCGCGGGACGTCGCGGCCTTCCTCTATGCTCAGCAATGACGTGCCCCATCTCTCAAACCGTGACCTTCACCGCGACGCGATAAAGGAAAGCGGGCTGCATTGAAGCCGCCGAGCACACGTTTGCTGGCATGAGGACCACTGGAGGATCTCGAAGCTGACATTTCGGTAAGAGGGTTCGAGTGTCTGCAGCGAATCACTTTGAGGCGTTCGTCTGAATTGGCAGGAACGTTCGATTCTGCGTTTCTGATGTGGAAAACAGACCGGCAGCCTCCGGCCATCTCCGGCCGGCAGCTTCGCGCCCAAAGTCTCCATTCAACCGATGGACAGCTTCTCAAAAGCGGCCATTCGCCGGCTAGGCGTCATGCAGCCTGCCAAGCCGCATCAAGGATGGCTACGAGAGCCGCTTCGCAATCCATGCCTGGGCCTCGTCCAGATCGGCGAACTTGGGCGGGTCCGAATGATCAACTGGCCCGAACCCAGCCTCCAGAAACCACAACCCGGCCTCATCTCCGTGCTCCTCCGACAGGCGCACCAGCACCACGACGAGAAAGTCGTCCACGAAGACGAGTTGGCTTTCAGCGTCGTTGCTTCCGGTCGCGACCTGCACGGGCTGAAGACGGAAGTTCATGCAGCGGCTCGGTCTCCGAGATGCAGGTAGTTCGCCTTAAACTCGGCCAACGCCCGCAGCCGTGGCAGGTTCAGGATCGTCAGGCGCTGTCCCCGCAGCTCGATCAGTCCCTGCCGTCTCAGGTTCTGCAGCGTGCGGTTCACATGCACATTCGTCAGCCCTGTGGTGTCGGCCAAGTCCACCTGCGTCAGCGGCAACTCGTAGCTGTTCTCGGTCGCGGCCCCTACCGCCCGCAGCCGCAGCAGAAGCTCGCAGAGAAGATGCGCGATCCGCTCCTCCGCTGAGCGGCGGCCGACATTTACCAGCCACTCGCGCAGGGTCGCCTCGTCCACCAGCGTGCTCATGCGCAGCGCCCGGGCAATCCGCGGCTGCTGCATCAGCTGCGCGACCGTCTCGGGCGCGAGGCGCACCACCGTGCAGGCCGAGAGCGTGGTGAGTGTATGGTCCATCTGGTTCAGCAGCGCCACGTCGTGGTCGCAGAGGTCGCCCGGCAGCAGGTAGGCCATGATCTGGCGGGCGCCACTGGCCCGGAGCTTATGCCGGCAGGCGAAGCCACCCATGACCAGGAACACGCCCTCAGGCTTGTCGCCCTCGCGCACGAGGTCGGTGTGCGGCGGGACGAGGCGCGGGCTGGCGCTGATCTGCTCCAGCAGCGCCCGCTCTGCGTCCGTCAGCGCAACGAAGCCCTCCAGCTTGCGCACGAATGGGTTCACCGTGTCCGCGGTCTGGCTGACCAGCCGAAGGGGTGCGGCCGGCTCAGGGCTCGGCCCCTCGGGCACAGGCGCAGAGACTGCCAAGGACAGCTGGCCACAGAGCGCGACCACGTCCTCCGGCAGAGCTGGCTTGCCGAGCCAGGGTACGTCCTGGAACTCGCCAGCCAGCCGCTGATCTTGCCGGCAGCCTGAGTGCACCAGGAAGGGCACGCCACGTTGGCGCAGTCCGCGGGCCAGCGCGGTGCAGCGGCCATCCTTCAGGAGCACGTCGATGATCGCCAGGGTGGGCGTACCCTGCTCCAGATGGCGCAAGGCCTCCGCCATCGTGCCGACGGGCCCGAGCACGCGATAGCCCGCCCTCTCTAGGGCGTCACTCAGGTCCATGCCGACTAAGGGATCGGCTTCCGTCAAGAGGATTACGGGCTGCTGGCTGATCGAGTTCATGCAAGGCTCCGACTACCTGAGCCAGACACTCCTCCAGTCAACAGAGGGCTCAGTGATCGTAGTTATAAACATGGAGCAATGCTGTGGAAGGTGCCAATGAGTGCTGGTGTGGTACCCCACATTTCGATCGGTTAGGTACCGCGCCGGCTGCAGCCCTCGTTCTATTCTTCGGCTGTGGGCGCTCGCCTCGCCGACCCGGGTTGCAGCCACATAGCTCATTCCGCTTCTCACCCCTGCTACGCTTGCGTCCAGCCGCAGGCTTCTCCCAGGATAGGTGCGGGCTCAGCTCTTGCCTCCGGGCGAGAAGGGCTGGAGTGCGGAATGAGTGTAGCGACAACACGCAACCGCCTGCTGCAGGCACTGCCTCCGGGTGAGCTGGATCAGCTCCTGCCTCAATGCGAGCGCGTGGACGTCGAGAAGGGCGCTGTCCTCGCTTCGATCGGAAATCCCTTAGAGTTCGCCTACTTCCCGGAAGGCGGGCTGTCGTCGAACCTGATGGTCACGAGCGAGGGCCGCAGGATTGAGGTGGGTTGCTTCGGCTTTGACGGCATGGTCAGCACCGCCACTGTGCTCGGTTCGAAGCGGACGCCTCACGAGATCCTGGTCCAGGTCGGCGGTCCTTGGCTGCGGATCAAAGTCGGAGCCCTCCGCAGCGCGATCCAGACCAGCCCCACCTGCCATGACCTGCTGCTGCGATACGCTCACATACAGATGATGAGCGTGAGCCAGACGGCCATGTCGAACGCCGCCAACACCATCGAGGAGCGGCTGGCACGCTGGATCCTCATGGCTCACGACCGACTGGAAGGCGATGAGCTGCCGCTCACGCATGACTTCCTGGCCATCATGCTGGCAGCCCAGCGCTCCAGCGTGACGCTCGCGGTGCAGGCGGTTGAGGGCTACGGAGCCATTCGGGCCCAGCGTGCCCTGATCATAGTTAGGGATCGCGGGATGCTCTATGACCTTGCGGGCAAGAGCTACGGCCCGGCCGAGGCCGAGTACGAGCGCCTGATCGGGCCCTTCAGGGACAAGCCGCCTCCGCACTCCGAGTGATGAGCCCAGAGCCAGCGCCTGCCGGCACCGTTCCAAGAGGGCGTGTCTTAGCTGACCGTTCCGCGAGCCGATTGACCTCGTTCCGCGCGGGCCGCCTGGCATTTCGGGGCGGCTGACGCACCGACGGTTCAGACCCTTGTGGAACACCGGTCGCAAAAGCCTGCCCATGGACGTAATGTCCCAAATGGAGCGTCCGCATAGCCCAGCGGGTTGTCCGAAAGTTGCCGGTCCGCCTTCGGCCAGAGTCGGTCACTCCACCAAGGCACCGAGCATCCGGAGCAGACGTTCTCAAGATCCCGACTCAAGATCCCGAATTGGACAGAAGCTTCGATTTTCGAAATCCTCGTTAGACTCGATTTGTGAGTTTTCGGGATCTATGTCGGCAGCACTTCTGGATGAATAATATATTGCTCCCCTCGGACCTTCGGCTAACGTCTGTCGTGGGGCCGCATGTCTCTGGTCCTCCCGCCATCCAGGGAGGACCTCTTGCACGACCTACTCAGCTCAATTCGCGGCGAGCCACCGTTCACCGGCGTCGAACAAGGAGGCGTGCCCTCCCTGCTGCCCATCGATCATTGGACTGCCAGAAGCCTGCTGCAGAAGGCGATTCGGCGCGGAGATGCCGAAGACGCGGCACGTGCGGCCGTGACCCTTTTCGCTCTGCGCGGCTCCGCGATCTGGCGCCGCTTCATGGTCATCGCCTTCGAGGATGTCGGGGCTGGCTCAGCCGAGGCGGTCATCCAGACCGTCGAGCTGTGCCTTGCTCCGGGCCCGCGCGAGCAACTTGGAGGCGATGGCCCAGCAGCTGCGTGGCTCGCCCGTTTCCTTGCTGGCGTTCCGAAAGATCGAGGCGCTGACTTCCTGATCTGCGCCGCCAAGGATCACCCCAGCCTTGAGGCTGCTCGGCAGCAGAGCGGCAGCTGCTCCGTGAGTGATCGGCTCGCGATGGTTCTAAATCTCGATCTTCCACTGGCGGTCGGAGCCACTGCGGCTTGGTTCGCCTCCGGTCTCAATCAGCCCGGCGAATGCCGCCTCGGCCGAGGCAATCTCCGCGGGCTCATGGATGCCTTCCTCCAGCTCGGCATACCTGCCGCCCTGGTGCACGCCACCCAGCTGGCGGCGCGTCGAACCCGAGAACCCATCACCCTCATGGTGCCGCTGATCTGGCGGGCCGCGTTCGAAGGTGAGTACCCCCACACCGTCGAGGAGCCGGTTCCGACCGCAATGCTGGTCGATGAGGTGCCCCTCTACGCCTTCGACAAGCACACCCGCATCGGCAAGCAGGCGATCGGCAGGTTGGCTCGCGAGAACGAGGCGTTGCGCGCCTGCCTGGAGGAGCATGTCCCGGAGTACCGCCACCGCGATGCGGCCTGCATGGCCGCCTTCTACGCCGATGCGGCTCCGGTGGCGCGGCGGCTTGGCTGGCAGGGATCTGCTCCGGCCGAGCGGCTGGGCACCGAGAGCGACATGCTGCGAGCGGGCGTGCCGGTGGGCGCTATCGAGCCGCTGCTCGCCGCGGTCAGAGCCAACCTTGGTCACCTGAACGCGATCCGGGCCGAGATCTTCCGGCGCACGATGGGGAGGGGCTGACATGCGGGCCATCCCCACAGACCCGAGGCCGCTCTGGGTTGAGCGGGTGCGGCTTGGCGACTTCGCAGCCATTCCCGCCCCCTTCACCTGGGCCCAGTCCGACGACCTCGCCATGCTGCTCGACGGCTACGCCGTGACCGGAGGGCACGAGCGCCTCTCCTGCATCTACACCGCGACTATGCAGGTGATGGGAAACGGCGGGGCTGGCTCAGCCACGGCACTCGATCTCTGGCTGACGCTCTTCTACGCCCATCGGGGATACCGGCATCAGGGCACTTGGCCGAGAGGCCGAGAGCGGGAGAAGCTGGACCGGATCTGCGAGAGCCTGCGCCTGGCTCTGCTCGCCCTCTCACCCGAGCAACAGTCCGGCTTTCTCGGAGCACTACGCGACGGCTCGACGTCCGAGGAGGCGAGGCCGTGAGACCGCACCTCACCTCCGATAATCATCACTTATCGCGGTTCACACTCAGCTCCGGCGGCATGTCACCTTTCCCTGCAATTAATGCCCGCGCAGATGGATCTCCTCCCGAGGAGGTACGGCGACTCATCGAGCAAAGCCTGTCGGCCAACACGCGCCGGGCCTACCTGTCCGACCTCGCCCACTTCGAGGCTTGGGGTGGTGTTGTCCCGGCCACGCCCACTACAGTGGCCGCCTACCTGGCCGATTACGCCGACCGGCTGCGCGTCGCGACGCTGGTCCGGCGCGTCACCGCGATCGGCAAGGTGCACGAGGCCCGCGGCCTTCCGAACCCTGTTCGATCCGAGCTGGTGCGGGCCACGCTGCGGGGAATCCGCCGGACCCGCGGCTCGCCACAGCGTGAGGCCCGCCCGCTGCTCAGGGAGGACCTAGGGGGGATCGTAGACGCGCTCGACACTACCCTTCGCGACCGGCGTGACCGCGCGCTCCTACTGGTGGGCTTCGCGGGCGGGTTCCGCCGCTCCGAGCTGGTGGGGCTTGATCGCGCAGATATTGAACCCGTGCGCGAGGGCCTCGTCGTGACCCTGCGCCGCTCCAAGACCGATCAGGCCGGTAAGAGCCGCAAGATCGGCATCCCGCACGGCCGCACCCGCTGGTGCCCTGTCTCGGCGTTGGAGGCGTGGTTGTCATACTCGGGCATCAAGGGTGGCCCCCTGTTTCGACCCATTAACCGGCACGGTCACGTGGCGTCCGGGCGGCTCTCCGGTGAGGCTGTCTCGATCATCGTCCAGGAGCGAGCCGCGGCGGCTGGTCTCGACCCGCGAGGCTTCTCTGGCCATAGCCTGCGTTCCGGGATGGCGACGAGCGCGGCGCGTGCCGGCGTCCCGTCCTGGAAAATTCGCACCCAGACGGGACACGCGTCGGACGCGATGCTCGCCCGATACATCCGCTCTGGAGAGCTGTTCATCGACAACGCCGTAAGCGCACTTCTCTGAGCCGCGCAACTTCTTGAGGCGCTGATGCAGCGGCCCCGATGTAGGTGCTCCGCTTTTCAGGCCGATACTTGCCCCAGGCCGAGCCTTCGGAGCGTCCACTTCCGGGCTATCTGGTTTCATTAGCCCGATCGGCTGATGATGGCCGAAAGCAGATGGGGTGGATGGCTCCCGCTCCGACTGACGGCATCTGAGTGCCAGGATGTGGTTGCTGTCGAAGCAGCCACGCAGATGCAGGAGCCATCCCCATGGAGATTACCACTGTCGGCATCGATCTGGCCAAGAGCATCTTCCAAGTTCATGCCGTCGATGCAGCTGGGCAGGTCGTCGTTCGCAAGGCGCTACGGCGAGCCCAGGTCGTGCCGTTCTTCGCCAAGCTGCCGCGCTGCCTGGTCGGCATGGAGGCGTGCGGCACGGCGCACCACTGGGCCCGGGAGCACATGAGGCTCGGTCATGACGTGCGGCTGATGCCGCCGGCTTACGTGAAGCCATACGTCAAGCGAGGGCCAAAACCGATGCGAACGATGCCGCCGCCATCTGCGAGGCGGTGACACGCCCGAGCATGCGGTTCGTGCCGGTGAAGTCGACCGAGCAGCAGGCGGCGCTGGCGCTGCACCGGACGCGCGACCTGCTGGTCAAGCAACGCACGCAGCTGGTGAACATGATCCGCGGCCTGCTCGCCGAGTTCGGGATCGAGATGGCGCGGGGCCTGCGCCATGCGCTCGAACTGGCAGCCCGGCTCTCGGCGGGAGACGCGGCCGAGGTGCCACCCCTGGCCCAGCGCGTGGTGACTGGGCTGGCTGACCAGATCGGCGCCGTGCAGATCCAGCTGACCCGGCTGGAGAAGGAGTTGCTGGTCTGGCATCGGGACAGCGACCTGTCGCAGCGCCTGGCGACGATCCCGGGTGTCGGCATCGTCTCGGCGACGGCGCTGGCCGCCTCGGTGAGCGAGCCCGAGCGCTTTCGCTCCGGTCGGCAGTTCGCGGCCTCACTGGGCCTGACACCGCTGCAGAACTGCAGTGGCGGCAAGGAGCGCCTGGGTCGGATCTCGCGCATGGGCGACCGCTACCTGCGCCGCCTGCTCGTGGTCGGCATGACCTCTCTGATCCGGCGCGCGAAGTGGACGCCGACCTCGGTCGACCCGCGGCTGCCGGCGCTGCTCCAGCGCAAGCCGGCGCGCGTCGTGACCGTTGCGGCGGCCAATCGCACGGCGCGGGTCGCCTGGGCGATCATGACCCGCGGCGGCACCTACCGCGCACCAGCGGCCACGGCCGCCTGACAGCACGGAGGAGAGACTTTTCCAGGTTGCGAGGACGATGAGAGTTGATGGCGAACCGGTCAGACCGGGAGCCGGGACACCCCGCCGTCTGTCCAGGGCGTCATAGCCCGCAAAGCAGAGTGGGACCCAGCTCGCGGATACCATTAGGGCCAGCGGTCAACATGAACGACTGCACCAACAGATCCTATGAGGGCGCCGCCGGGCGGTTAGTCTGGCCGCCGGTGCACGCCCTTGAGGATCTCAGCCATGGCACAGACGCCCGGCCCATCTTTCCCAACGCCTGATTACGAGCGCACGCTCGTTCTCGCGATCGAGTTGAGCAACGTGAGTTGGGTGTTGGCCGCCCAGATCCCCGGTCTGCCACGCGTGAAGGCCAAGCGCAGCGTCGAGCCGGCTCCCGAGACGCTGATGGCGGCCATCGACGGCTACCGCGAGCGAGCCCGTGCGGCAGGAGGCGATGTCGAACGCGTGATCGCGATCTACGAAGCCGGCTGGTCCGGGTTCTGTCTGGCGCGCTGGCTGGGCATGCGAGGGATCGAGACGCATGTCGTGCAGCCCGCGAGCGTGCCAGTGGATCGCCGGGCGCGGCGCGCCAAGTCCGATGGGATCGATGCCGAACTGCTGCTGCGGACGCTGCTGGCTTGGCTGCGCGGTGAGCCGCGCGTGTGCTCGATGGTGCCCGTCCCGAGCGAGGCTGACGAAGACGCCCGGCGGTGCGTGCGCGAACGGATGGAACTCGTGACCGAGCGGGTCGCCCTGGTGAACCGCATTGGCGCTGTGCTGGCGACGTTGGGCGTGGGCGACTACAACCCCTTGCTGCGGAACCGGCGCGAGCGACTCGACGCCCTGCGCACCGCGCTCGGGACGCCGCTGCCCGCGCATGCCCGCGCCAAGATCGGGCGCCTACTCGACCGCCTGGATCTCGTGTGCGCGCAGATTACGGCCCTGGAGCGGGAGCGCGACGCTGTCCTGGAACAGGAGGCGCCGGACAGAGCTGGCGCGATGATCCAGCAATTGAGTGGGTTGCGCGGCATCGGTGTGCAGAGCGCCACCATCCTGGTACGCGAGGCATTCGTGCGCGTGTTCGCCAACGCCAAGGCGCTCGGCTCCTACGCGGGCTTGGCCGCGCCCCCCTATAGCAGCGGCGGCACGGAGCGCGAGCAGGGCATCGGGAAGGCCGGGAACCGGCGGCTGCGGACCGTCATGGTTGAACTCGCCTGGCTCTGGCAACGCTATCAGCCTGGCTCCGCCCCGGTGAACTGGTTCCGTGCGCGCGTCAGCGGTGCAGGCGCGCGAAGCCGCAAGGTGATGGTGGTGGCCCTGGCGCGCAAGCTCCTCATCGCCCTGTGGCGGTTCGCCACCCAGGGCGTTCTGCCGGAAGGTGCGGTCATGAAACCTGCATCCTGATCAGCTACGCAAATCGGGTCGGAGCCGTCGGTCAGCTCGACCCTCAGGATCCAAGAGGGCGTCGCCGTTGTCCGGCCTGGCGCACGAACGCCGTCTCATAGAGTGGTGCCGCCTTCCTGGAGCTCTCCCGTCCCGAATGCGGGACAGTGGTGGGACACGTCCCGCCGGATGTGAGGTTGGCAGGGAAGTCCTGCGCTCAAGAGAGCTCCATCTTGGATACGGACCCCGCTGTGCCGCGCGAAGATCTGGAGGAACCTGCCATGCCGTAGCTTGACACCTGCGCCCTCATGTGAGGCCGGACACAAGACTGCACCCGACCAGCGCGTCAGAAGCTCAACTCGCCACTTGCAATGCGGGAGCCATCCACACAGGACAGGCAGCTCTGGGGCATTGTCCCGGGTGAAGCGCACGTTCATTTGGGAAAGGCAAACAGCTTAACGTGACCGGTTCAGATATCGGCCATCCACGAGAAATGCCACCTCGGCTGAAGCGGCAGATCAGGGTCGAGTGAGCTTTCAACGATCGCAGCTTGGTCGCCGCCGAAATGGGCGTAGTCGGAAGCCGGCTTTGTTGACGCCTTCAGCCATTGCGGACCTGATTCCACCGTCGGCAAGTAGGGTTATCGCGCCGCGCGAACTCTCACGTGTTCTTCGACATCGAAGATCCAAGCGGATCCTCAAAACCGTCCCTTGATGCATGTTAAGAATTTCTGGCCCATCTCCTCAATAGCGGAAGTGGAGCGGACTGCGCTGAACCAAGCCTCTTCACGGAGATTGTCTTCGTGTACGGATTGCTCCGCGCCCCAAGTTCAGGGATCGAAGTCATGGAAGAGGTGAGTGGTAGTGGCGATGAGTCCCCATCGGGCAACGTCTCTGCTGCAGGTCAGCCATGGTGGCGCAGGGAGGTCATCTACCAGATCTTCACACCGACGTTCCAAGACTCGGACGGTGACGGCATCGGCGATCTCGGTGGCATTCTCTCGCGCATCGACTATCTCGCCCAACTCGGGATCGGGGCGGTCTGGCTCACGCCGGTCTATCCATCCCCGCTTCTCGATGCCGGCTATGACATCACCGACTTCACGGGCGTCGGCTCGTGCTTCGGTGATCTGAACACGTTCGATCGGCTGCTCGCGGCCCTGCACGAACGCGGAATCCGACTGATCCTCGACTTCGTGCCGAACCACACCTCGGCTCAGCATCCCTGGTTCATCGAGAGCCGGTCATCGCGCGAAAGCGCAAAGCGGGACTGGTACGTCTGGGCAGATCCGGCGCCCGGTGGGCTTCCGCCCAACAACTGGTTGAGTCGGTTCGGAGCCAGCGCTTGGACCTACGACAAGACGACGGGCCAGTCCTACTACCACGCCTTCCTGCCCGAGCAGCCGGACCTGAACTGGCGCAACCCGGACGTTCGAGCGGCCATGCACGAAGTCATGCGCTTCTGGCTCGAGCGCGGCGTCGACGGCTTCCGGATCGATGCGGCCGCGGTTCTGGCGGAGGATGCGCTTCTCCGGGATGAGCCGCCGAACCCGGATTTCGACGGCGATACGCCACCGCCCGAACGTTTCCGGCGGACGCGCACCGATGCCCAATCGGTGACCCTCGACTACCTCGCTGAGATGCGCCGCGTGGCAGATGCCTTCCCGGATCGCGTCCTCCTCGGCGAGGTCGACACGACGCCCGATAAACTGCCGGGCTTCTACGGCGACACCGAACCACGCCTTCATCTGCCCTTGAACTATCGCTTGGTTGATGTGCCCTGGAAGCCGCACGCGGTCGGATGCGCTGTCCAAGCCTTCCTCGACGCACTGCCTGAGAACGCTTGGCCGGACTGGGTGCTGGGGAGCCACGACAAGCCTCGGGTCGCCAGCCGCCTCGGAGCTGATCCTGCCCGCGTCGCGGCCATGCTGCTCCTGACGCTACCCGGCACGCCAATCCTGTATGCGGGTGATGAGATCGGGATGCCGAACGTGCCAGTTCCGCCCTCGCTCGGGCGGGATCCCTTCGAGCGCTGCGTTCCCGGCTACGGCTTGGGCCGTGACCCCTTTCGCGTCCCGCTTCGGTGGACATTGGGCCCCAACGGTGGCTTCACCACGGGCGAGCCCTGGCTTCCGACCCCGTCCTTGCCGGTCGGATCGAGTGTCACGGAGCAGGAGCGCGATCCCCGGTCGATGCTGAACCTTTACCGGCGGCTCATCGAATTGCGCCGCCGTCGGCCGGAACTTCTGGCCGGCCGCTACCGCCGCCTGAGCAGCGAGGGTGGCGTGCTCGCCTTCGCGCGGTGGCTTGAACGATCCGGAGTGGTTGTGGCGCTGAACCTCAGCGCCTCGGACGTAACCGTCCCTTTGCCCGGCCGAGGTAGGATCGTTCTCGGCACGGGATGCGAGCGGGAGGGCGAATGCGCCGAAAGGCAGGTCACGCTTGCACCGCACGAGGGTGTGATCATCGCGCAGCAGAACAGCTAGCCAGCATGAAGGCGCGCCGTTGCGCTCTGTAGTGCGACAAACTCCAGCGGTCAGTTCTGCCCGTCTGATGACCTGCTACTCTAGGACCGACTGAGGTCCCCGTAGCGTGGCCCGAGTTGGGATCACCTCCGGCGTCCGGACGGTTGCACGGAAAAGTACCTGACGAGTTGCACCCTGATGGACGTCCAAGCTGAGCGGAAGGTTCGGCAAGTGTTGAATCCGACCTTCCCGCCGCCCCAGCCGAGCGGATTGTCGCCGGCGCTCGCACGCAACATCCGGGCGCTTCAGGCGCGCCGCAGCCATGAGGAGCGACAGGCCTCGCTGCAGGAGCGGGTTGCGGAGGCGATCACCCGCTTCACCGGCAGCATGGCCTTCGTCTACCTGCACGTTGTGCTGTTCGGCTCCTGGATCCTCGTGAACTCGGGCCTGCTGCCGATCATGCCGAAGTGGGACGAGTCGTTTGTGATTCTCGGCACCTCGGCTTCCGTCGAGGCGATCTTCCTCTCGACCTTCGTGCTGATCAGTCAGAACCGCATGGCGGCCGCCGCTGACAAGCGGGCCGATCTCGACCTGCACATCAGCCTCTTGGCCGAGCACGAGGTAACCAAGCTGGTGACCCTGGTCTCGGCGATCACGGACCACCTCAGCATCGAGACGGCGGCGGACGACGAGGTTGAGGAGCTTCAGCAGGATGTCGCACCGGACGCCGTGCTCGACGAAATCGAGCGAAATGACCGCTCGTGAGGCTTCTTAGCGGCTTTGTTGTCGGGCGGGCGCCGAACGCCTCGCCTCAGATCACCGCCTCGATCAACCCAAGCTCTCGGGCCTCATCGGCCTCGATGTACCAGTTCGCCGGCGCACGCCTGAGAACCTCCTCCATCGTCACGCGCGATCCTCGGATCAAGCTCGCGAAGCCCTCATTCTGGATCTCGATCGAGCACTCGATCTCGTTCAGGGCTGCCCTCACGCTTGCGACACAGGTCGTCAGCGGGCCGTCAAGCTTCAATTCCTTCGAGAGCTTGCGCTCGTGGACCATCAGGCGCGTTCCCTGAGTGAGATAGCGGTCGGGTCGTGCGAAGAAGCTCATGAAGGTGGTGCCGGCCGAATAGATCACCGCCTTGCCAAGGAAGACGAAGCGGCGATCCGGCGCGAGCTCGCTGTGGAAGCGGATGTCTTCCCCCATCATGCGCGCAACCTCGGGATCACCCCCCAGCGTGGATAGCTCGATTACCACCAAACTCTGCTGCGAGGCTTGATCGAACTGGCGCCGGAAGTCCCGGTACATGTCGTAGTCGACAGATCCCGACAGCAGGATCGCCGGCCCCTTGAACGCGGACGCCGAGAGCGGCGTAGTGTCCATAGTCCTCTCCGCCATTCACCCGCTCGAACGACCGGGCAGGACGAACTCGGTTCGGCTGATCTTGCCCGGGGGTCGCACCTGCAAGACGCCCAAGCTGGCCGCCTGACACTGCAACTCGGCCGCGATGGCGTGACGGGATCCGCTCTCGCAAGGCCCTGCGTTTCGCCCGTGAGATGATTCTAGCGGCAGAAACGCATGTCGGACACAGAAGTCCGCGTCTTCGGACAGATCAACTTTGTTCGCCGCAGAACCTTTCTCGCGCAGGGAGGTTCCCAGCAAGTGAGTGCGAAATTCCCATCCCGCTAAGCTTGATTTACTCGAAGGGAACGTCACTCCGATTTACGGCACGATCCTCTTCGTGCGTGAGTAAAGGCAGCAAGACATGGCGAATGCTAGCAAGCGGAACATGGGCCCTGGCGCTCAGGGCAAGGGAACGGGATCGGGCGCCATGACAGAATTGCCGGAAGGCATTCTGCCC
>NZ_BJZU01000135.1 GCF_007992195.1 Methylobacterium oxalidis
TGCCGTTCTGAACGGATCCTGGTCGCCGCCCCCGGTCACGCGCAGCACCAGCGCCACGCTCTGATCCGAGCGCCGGCGCCTTCGGGGTCGGCCGTCGGGTCTCGCGGCTCTGCGGCATCCGCCACCCATTCCGCGCCGGACGCTTCCGAGCGCCGACGGTTCGGCCATCCGAGGCCACGCGGGATCAACGCGACCGAACGGGGCGTTGCGCCTTCGCACGAGCCTGATGGCAGCGGGAACGGGAGCGGCGATGGCGACGCGGGATGGCAAGGGACTGGCGGTGGTGACGGGCGGCTCCAGCGGCATCGGGCTGGAACTGGCGAAGCTGTTTGCCGCCGACGGCTACGACCTTCTCATCGCTGCCCGCGGCGAACGCGTCGAGGCGGTGGCCCGCCGAATGCGCGAGGCCGGAACGGCGGTTGAGGCCCGTCGAACCGATCTCTCGACGCAGGAGGGCGTCGCGACGCTGCATGCGGCGATCCGGGCCAGCGAACGACCGCTCGAGGCCATCGCCATCAACGCCGGCGTCGGTCTCGGCGGCGCCTTCCTGGAGAACCGCTGGGAGGACGAACTCGACCTCATGCAGCTCAACGTCGTCGGGACCGTGCATCTCGCCAAGCTCGTCGTCCCCGACATGGTCGCCAGGGGACGCGGGCGCATCCTGTTCACCGCCTCGATCTCGGGCACGACGCCCGTGCCGTTCGAGGCCGTCTACGGCGCGTCCAAGTCGTTCGTCCTCTCTTTCGCGGAGGCTCTCCGCAACGAGCTGCGCGACACCGGCGTCACCGTGACGGCACTCCTGCCGGGGCAGACCGAGACCGACTTCTTCCACCACGCGGGCATGGACGACACCTGCATCGGAGCGGGCCCGAAGAGCGACCCGGCCGACGTGGCCAAGGCCGGCTACGAGGCGATGATGGAGGGCCGGGAGAAGGTCGTCGCCGGCGGCCTCGCGACGCGCTTCGAGGCGGCGGTCCTGAACCGGGTCCTGCCGGAATCCATGAAGGCGGAGCGGCACCGGAAGATGTCGGAGCCGGGCGGCGCCGAGTCCTCGCGGAACGCTTGAAAGCCGCCGCTCGATCTCTGATTCCGATGCGGCCTTCGCGGACAATCGGCGTTCGCCTATACTGCTGATCTGCGGACCGCCTACTGGATTGTGCTGGTCGCTCGTCGCGCCGAGCCGCTTCTCCGCTCGTCCCGGAGGCCCGAACGGTCAGCCTGACGCCGATTCGATCCGGCCAAGGCGCCTCGGGGCCGAGCCCTATGGGGTCGCGGCTGCGGCAAGGTGTTCGAGGCAGGGGCAATATTAATCTGCGCAAATAGTATGAATGTCGACGCTTGAAAGATTATATTTAATACTTTGACTTGGCCAGAAACTCTTCATTTCAGCGGCGGTTGGAGCCTTGCCGCTGTCGTCATCTCTCACAGGCCGACGGGCGGCGCCTCGACGGCGCAGGTCGTTCCGACCACACTTGCGCCCTCTCTTCCGCAGAGGATGCGAGCATGCCCGACGCGACTCCGCCGTTCTCGCACGAGTACGTCGAGACCCTGATGGAGATCCTCAACCGGAACGGGCCGGCCTGCTCCGGAGAGGCGCCCGACTTCCTTCTGATGCAATTGGCCGATCTCGAGGCCGAGGCACTCCAGGCAGGGGCCTGCGACCGTGTCCTGACGCTGCTGGGGCGTGCCCGGTCCGCCGGAGGGCTGGCCTGCCTTCGAGCGCTGCGCACGTCGCCGCGCGGGCATTGAGGGCTGCCGCCCGCTGCCGCCGACGCGGGTGACGCCCCCGTTGGCGACGATCCCGTTCGCGCCGGCGATGGCCGGTGCGCGGCCGGTGTTGGCATCGCCGGTTGTCGCGCGACGGGGTTCGTGCAGGATGCGCACGACCAGTCCGGTTCGACGGATGTCCCTGCCGGGGCGCGACGGGATGGATGCGTCCGTTGGGCGGATCTCGTCGGATGCCGCGCCGCTCGACAGGATGGTCGCGCAGGGAGGCCGAGACCATGCTCAGGCACTTCGACCATCTGACCATCGTGGTGCGCGACCTCGATCGCGCCAAGGCGTTCTTCGGCGTCCTGGGCTTCCGCGAGGCCATCTCCGTGGTGATCACCGGAGAGCCGTTCTCAAGCTATATGGGCGTGCCCGACATCGAGGCGGACCACGTGACGCTGGTCCTCGAGGGCGTGACGCCCCGGACCGAGATTCAGCTCCTGCGGTACCGGCACCCGGATCCGCTGCCCGACCCGCATGTCCGCGAGCTCAACAAGCTCGGCATGAACCACATCTGCTTCTCGGTCGATGACGTCGAGGAGGAGGTCGCGAAGCTGAGATCGCACGGCTTCGAGCCCCGCAACCGGATCATGGATTTCCACGCGCGGAAGCTCGTGTTCATCGACGGGCCGGAGGGCGTCACCGTGGAACTCGCCCAGTGGCACGAACAGCCGGAACCGGTCGGCTGACACCGAGGACTCGACACCCGACGGCGCGGTCCGGACTCGGCTCGGTGATCTTCGGGCCGGGCGCATCGGCGCCTGTCGCACCGCGCCGATCAGCCTGAATTGGACATGCCGTCGATCGTGCGGGGGCTTGGACACCGACGCCCGCCCGGGTAGGCGTCGACGCGGCAGAGAGCGCCGAGGTGACCTGGATGACGTCCGTTGATCAGATCCTGATCGGTCAGGTCGCTCCGCTCGGATCGAGGAACGCGCCGAGCGGCATCGACAAGCGCCCGGTGGCCGGGCGCGTCTTCCTCTCCAGAGACGGCCTGACCGGCGACGCCCAGGGGGACCGGAAATATCACGGCGGCCCCGACAAGGCGCTGCACCATTACGCGTTCGAGCACTATGCATTCTGGATCGGGACGATCGGGGAGCGGGAGGTTCTCACACGACCGGGCGCGTTCGGAGAGAACCTGTCGACCTCCGGCCTGTCCGAGAGCTGCGCGGCCATCGGCGACACGTTCAGGCTTGGCCGGTCTGTCATCCAGGTCAGTCAGGGTCGCCAGCCCTGCTGGAAGCTGGACGTCCGCTTCGATGTCCGGGGCATGGCCGTGCAGGTGCAGCAGACCGGTCTGACGGGATGGTACTACAGGGTGATCGAGGAAGGTTTCATCGAGGAGGGCGATGAACTTCTGCTCGAAGAACGGTTATCGCCTGACTGGACGATCGCGCGGATCTGGCGAATTCTCTACGTGGATACGATGAATCGGGACGAGCTCGCTGCCATGGCGGCGCTCGACCATCTGCCGGAGAGCTGGCGCGGCTACGCGGCAAAGCGCCTCCGGACCCATCGCGTCGAGGATTGGTCGCGCCGCCTGAACGGCGACCTGGCAGACGGGATCGGCGAAGATCCGGCACGGGTGGGTACGGCGCTCGGGGTTCGAGGGCAGGGCGGCGCCTCCTGACCGTCGCGATCACACGCCCCGCTCCATCAATTCGTCTGCTGGGACCCTGGACGGAGCTGTGCTCGACCCCCGACCGACCCCATATTTCCCGCCAGGAGCGGAGAGCGTGTCGTGTTCACAGTGAAGGGTGTCGATCCCTCCGGCAGGGTCGTGGTGTTCGCCTGCGGGACGGACGAGCAGGCGATGGAGAAGACTTGGGAGCTGCAGCGGCGCGGCTTCCGGGATGTCGTCGTCGTCGATCCTTCGGGCCGGGTACAGGCAGCCGCAGCCTTCGAGCGATCTCTCGACATCGATTGGGATTGACGCGGGGCCGACCGTGGAACGCCTGGGCGGCCCATCGCGACGACGGGATCGGCGTGAGTTCTCCGGCAGGCCGCCGGATCTCGCGCGCATGCGGCTGTCGACGGAGGCCGATGCGCGCGAACGACGTGTCGAAGCGGGCGTTTTCGCTCGCCTGGGACCGCCTGAGGCAGCGCACGTGTCAGCCTGCCGATTCATCCACAGCAGAGGCGATACGCCGCTCAGCCTCAACCCGCTCTGGCGCGTTGGTGCCGCGCCGGGATGCGGATGCGTCTGGCCGGCGATCGGCAACAGGTGCGTGAAGGTTCGTTGATGCGTGAGAACGGAGCCTACGGTCCCGAGGAGCGTGCGGCAGTGCTCGAGCGGCAGCGCACCCTGAAGATGTCGAAGTCCGCTCACGCCTACGTCCGCGGCAACACCCTGAAGTTCTACGAGTGGCTCGACGGTCTCGCGCGCGGCACCCTGCCTGAAGGGCCGGAGATCTGGATCTGTGGCGATTGCCACCTCGGCAACCTGGGCCCGCTCGCCGACGCCGATGGCCGCGTCGACATTCAGGTCCGGGATCTCGACCAGACGGTCGTCGGCAACCCGACGCACGACCTCGTCCGCCTCGGCCTGTCGCTCGCCAGCGCCGCGCGCGGCTCCGACCTGCCCGGCGTGGTCACGGCCCGGATGCTGGAGGAGATGATCCGCGGCTACGCGATGGGCCTCGGCGAACCGCAGGCGGACCGGGCGCCGCCCGAGCCGGATGTCGTGCGCACCGTGCGCCGCCGCGCGCTCGGCCGCCACTGGAAGCACCTCGCCCGCGAGCGCCTGAAGGATGTCGAGCCCTCCATCCCGCTCGGCCGTCGGTTCTGGGCCCTCGACCCCGAGGAGCGCTCCGCCCTGGGCGCGCTGTTCGAGCAGGAGGCGGTCCGCGGCCTCGTGCTGGCCCTGGACCAGCGCGAGCGCAAGGCGGATGTCCGCCTGATCGACGCGGCCTACTGGATGAAGGGCTGCAGCTCGCTCGGCTTTCTGCGTTTCGCGGCGCTCGTGCGGATCGAGGAGGCCGGAGGCAAGCGGCGCCTCGCGCTCATGGACCTGAAGGAAGCGGTCGCGCCCGCCGCGCCGGTCGCCCCCGGCGCGGAGATGCCCGCGGACCCAGCCGACCGCGTGGTGACCGGGGCGCGGGCGCTCTCGCCGAACCTCGGCGAGCGCATGCTGCCAGTCCGCCTTCTCGGCAAGCCCGTCGTCATGCGCGAATTGCTGCCGCAGGACCTGAAGCTCGACGTCGACCAGTTCAGCCAGGTCGAGGCGGTGCAGGCGGCCCATTACCTCGCCTACGTGGTCGGCAAGGCGCACGGGCGGCAGATGGACGAGGCGGTCCGCTCGGCCTGGCGGGCCGAGGTCGTGCGGGATGCCCGAGGGTCCGAGGGGGCGCCGTCCTGGCTGTGGTCGAGCGTCGTCGAACTCGCCGGCCGGCACGAGGTCGGCTACCTTCAGCATTGCCGCCTGTATGCCAGCCGGGAGGCGGCCTGAGCGGGCCCCGGACCGGGCTGGAGGAGACGGCGGGGCGACGCCGGCTCCTGGGTCGGCGCACCAACGTTCTGCCGCGACCGGCTCGCCGCTCGCTGGCAGGCCGAAGCGAGGGCGGGAGCGCCGATGTACGCAGAGGGCGGATGGAAGCCATCCTGGGAGCCGCCGCGGAAGCCGCGCCTCACGAAGCGTGAGGAGCGGGTGCTGATCGGGATCATCGTCGCGAACCTGCTGCTTCTGCTGGTCGCGCCGGTGGGCGGCGCGACCATCATCCACGCCGTCCTGGCAGCCCTTCGATCGTGAGGCGGGATTGCGCTCACGTCACGGTCTTCCGCCGGCGGGCTCGTCAGGGCGCGAAGCGGGTGAAGACGAAGTCGTGACCCTTCACCCGGGCCTCGTGGCAGGCGAAGCAGGTCTCGTGCTGCGCCGCGTCGACCGGCCTGCCGTCGATGAAGCGGCCGAAGCCCCAGCCGCCCGTCGCCGCGTAGCGCTTGGCGTCCTTCACCATCACCTGCACGGTCGTCGCCCGCCCCGGCACGGTCGCCGGCTCGAACTCCGGCGAGGGGACGTGCTTCCAGGCAAGCTTCACCAGCACCGTGCCGTCCGGGAACGGCAGGGTGCCGTTCGCGTAGGCTTTGACCGCCACGTCGTTGCCGACGACCGCGCGCAGCTCGTTGAGCGGCTCCCCTTCGAGGGCGGGGGCGATGAGCTGCCAGGCCCGGTAGCCGTCCGGGACCGTGACCCCGAAGATCGGCGAGGCGGGTTTGGCATCCCCCGGTTCGGGGGAGGGCGCCGCGACGGCGAGCCCCGCTGCGGCGAGCGCGGCCAGGGCGGCAAGGGTGAGGGAGGCCCGGATCGGGCGCGGATCAGAAGCCATCGACGTTCATCACCGCCCGCGCGAACGCCTGCGGTGCCTCCTGCGGAAGGTTGTGCCCGATGCCGCCCGTGATCAGGCGGTGCTCGTAGCGGCCGGTGAACTTTTTCGCATAGGCTGCGGGTTCCGGGTGCGGCGCCCCGTTGGCGTCGCCCTCGAGCGTGATCGTCGGCACGGCGATGCTCGGGAAGGCCGCGAGCCTGCGCTCGAGATCATCGTACTTCGTCTCGCCCTCGGCGAGGCCGAGCCGCCAGCGGTAATTGTGGATCGAGATCGCGACGTGGTCCGGGTTCTCGAAGGCCGGCGCCGAGCGGGCGAAGGTGACGTCATCGATCCGCCACTTCGGAGAGGCGAGCTCCCAGATCAGCCGGACGAAATCGCGTGTGTTGCGCGCGTAGCCCTCGCGGCCCCGCTCGGTGGCGAAGTAGAACTGGTACCACCATTGCAGCTCGGCCCTGGGCGGCAGCGGCATGGCGTTCGCCTGCTGGCTGCCGATCAGGTAGCCGCTGACCGAGACGAGGCCCTTGCAGCGCTCCGGCCAGATCGCGGCGAGGATGCAGGCGGTGCGCGCGCCCCAGTCGTAGCCGGCCACGAGCGCCGTCTCGATCCTGAGCGCATCGAGGAAGTTCAGCGCATCGACCGCGAGCGCCGCCTGCTGCCCGTTGCGCGGGGTCGCGTCCGAGAGGAAGCGCGTCTCGCCGTAGCCGCGCAGGTAGGGGATCAGCACGCGGTAGCCGGCGGCGGCGAGCGCCGGGGCGACGTCGAGGTAGCTGTGGATGTCGTAGGGCCATCCGTGCAGGAGCAGCACCGGCCGTCCGGTCGCGGGGCCCATGTCCACGTAGGCGACGGTCAGGTCTCCCGCCGCCACCTGCTTCAGCGGGTGAAAGCCCGTCTGCGCACCCGCGGCCAGGGTCGGCAGCGTGCCGGGTGAGGCGGCAGGCTCGGCCCGGGCCGAGCCGGCGCGGACGAAGGGTGCTGCCGCCAGGAAGGCGCCAGCGGTCGTGATCCAGCGGCGGCGCGCCCTGTCGATCGTCTCCGGCATGTCTCGGTCCTCCGCGATGATGATGCGCGATTGCTGATGCTCGATGGGTCTCGGTGCGGGAGCCCGTCCTGAGGCTCCGGCGGCGTCGGGGGCGGCGACGCGGAACGTCGCCCAGCGCCGCTCACAGCGGCAGCAGACCGCCGGCCTGCTCCTGGACGAGGTACTCCGCGTACCAGTCCGGCCAGTCCGGGTCGGGCGCGCCGACGCGCGCCTCGTGCTCGCCGTGCGCCGAGGCGGCTCGGCGAAGGGCGGCGGCCAGCGCCATCGGCGAGGCGAAGGTGGCGGCGTCGGGCTCGACCCGGCCGGGCAGCCGCGTCGTGACCTCCTGAAGCAGCCAGCTGTTGCCGTCCGGATCCTCGAAGGTGGCGAAGGAAGCGTAGCTGCGGCGCGCCGGGTCGACGCCCGGCTCGGCCGCCTCGCCGACCGTCCGATGGTACACCTCGCCCACCGCGACGCCGCGCGCGACGAGATCGGCGTGCGCCGCCTCGATGTCGGACACGATCAGGTAGAGCCCGGCCGCCGAGCCAGGAGCGGCGGAGGTGAGCCCCTTGCCGAGATGGATCGAGGCGGCCGAGCCGGGGGGTGTGAACTGCACGACGCGGAACGCGTCGCCGACGACGAAGTCGGCGTCGAGCCGCCAGCCGAGCCGGCCGTAGAAGTGCTTGGCCCGATCGACGTCCGAGACGGGGATGACGACGACCTCGAGCTTCATGTCGAGCGTCGTTGAAAGGTTCGGCATGGGACTCTCCTGTGCCGGCCGATCCCCTGCGGGACCGGCGCCGTGACCATGCGGAGGACGATGCCAGCAACGCGGGCCGCCCGCTTGGAGGCGGTCCCGATTTGACCTTCAGGAATCCTGGATTTTTCCCTGAGAGGCCGTGTGCTACTCTGCCGCCGGTCGGGGGCTTTCAGCTACCTTGTTGTACGTCTTCAGCAATTTCGTCCTCGATACCGGCCGGCGCGAGCTGCGCGACGGCGCCGATCTCGTGCGCGTCGAGCCCCAGGTCTTCGATCTCCTCGAATACCTCATCCACCACCGGGACCGCGTCGTGACGCGGGACGACCTGTTCGGCTCGATCTGGAAGGGGCGGATCGTGTCCGACGCGACCCTGAGCAGCCGCATCTCGGCGGCCCGCTCGGCCATCGGCGATACCGGCACCGAGCAGCGCCTGATCCGGACCCTGCCGCGAAAAGGCCTGCGCTTCGTCGGGACGATCCGCGAGGCGCCCGGGGCGCCGGGCGCCTCGTCTGCGGCGTCGGATACGGGTGCTGCGGGCGAGGCCCGGAAGATCGCGGCGATCCTTGCCACCGACATCGCCGGCTATTCCCGGCTGGCGGGCAGCGAGGAGGACCGTACGCTCGCGCGGCTCCGCACGCTGCGCAGCGATCTCATCGACCCGGTGATCTCCGTCCACCGGGGACGGATCGTCAAGCGCACCGGCGACGGTGCGCTCGTCGAGTTCCGCAGCACCGTCGACGCGGTGCGCTGCGCCCTGGAGGTGCAGACGGGGATGCTGGAACGGAATGTCGGCGTGCCGGAGGACCGGCGGATCGAGCTCCGCATGGGTATCCATGTGGGCGACGTGGTCGAGGAGACCGACGGGGACCTGATGGGCGATGCCGTGAACGTCGCGGCGCGCCTGGAGGGGATGTGCGCGCCCGGCGGCCTCGTCCTGTCGGAGGACGCCTACCGGCAGGTGCGCGACAGGATCGCCGAGGCGTTCGTCGACCTCGGCGAGCAGGCGCTCAAGAACATCGCGCGGCCGCTGCGCGTCTTCGGCCACGCCTCGCTGTCGCCGGAGGCCGGCGCCAAGCCGGGGGCGCACGCCTCGCCGCTCGCGGTCCCGGCGCGCCCCTCGATCGCGGTGCTGCCGTTCCAGAACATGAGCAGCGACCCCGAGCAGGACTATTTCGCGGACGGCATCGTCGAGGACATCACGACCCGCCTCTCCCGCATCAAGTGGCTGTTCGTGATCGCGCGCAACTCGGCCTTCACCTACAAGGGGCGGGCCGTCGACATCCGGCAGGTGGGGCGCGAGCTCGGCGTCCGCTACGTCGTCGAGGGCAGCGTGCGCAAGGCGGGGACGCGCATGCGCATCACCGGGCAGCTCATCCAGGCCGAGACCGGGCAGCATATCTGGGCGAACCACTTCGACGGCGAGCTCGCGGACATCTTCGAGCTGCAGGACCAGGTGACGTCGAGCCTCGTGGCGGCCGTCGAGCCGTCCCTGCGCCAAGCCGAGATCGAGCGGGCGCTCGGCAAGCCGACCGGGCACCTCGACGCCTACGACCACTACCTGCGGGCGCTGCCGCACTTCTACACGCTGACGCAGGACGGCATGGACCGCGCCATCGCCCTGCTCGAACAGGCGATCGCGGTCGATCCGGCCTTCGCGCTCGCCAAGGCGTTCGTGGCGCGCTGCTACGCGTGGCGCAACCCGCAGGGCTGGGCTGCGGCGCCGGATCTGGAGACGGCGACGGCCGTCCGCCTCGGCCGCGAAGCTCTCGCGGAGGGCGGCAACGATCCGTCGGTCCTGTGGATGGTCGGCTTCGTGACGTGGCAACTGCGGGTCGATTTCGACGGTGCCCTCGACCTCTACGAGCGCTCGCTCGCCATCAACCCGAACTGCGCGTCGGCGCTCACGGCCCGCGGCTGGGCGCTCGCCTGGGCCGGGCGGTCCGACGAGGCCATCCCCTCGCTCCTTCAGGCGCTGCGGCTGAGCCCGCTCGATCCCGAGGCGTTCTTCGCGATGTCCGCCCTCGGCTGCGCCTACATGATCGCAGGCCGCTTCGAGGAGGGGCTGAAGTGGACGACCCGCGCCCTGCGGGAGCGGCCGGGCTTCGCGCCCTCGCTCCGCTTCCACGCGATCTGCCTCGCCCGGCTCGGCCGCTCGCGCGAAGCGCGGGAGACGATCGACCATCTCCTGGACCTGGAGCCCGGCCTCGGCCTCGGCCTCCTCGAACGGCGCGCCCCCATCTTCCATGCCAAGCCGATGGCCTTCTATCTCGACGGCCTTCGCGAGGCGGGCATGCCGGATTGAGTCCCGCACAGTCCGAGGGCTCGAGGCACCGCCAGATCGTCGGAGCGTGAATGCCCGCCGCCCGCGTCGCTGCGAACGGCGCGGCGCCGTCTGGCGACGCGCTCCCGGATGCGGCCGGCACCGGTGCGGGCGCCGTTCAGATCCGCCGGGCGAGGATCGCGGCGAGCCTCCGGGATGCTCGCGCTTCCCCCTGAGTTCGAATTGAACCTCCGGCGTTAAAGCCGCCATCCCAGCGGGCCTCATACGCTCGTCAGCTTGAGCGCCTCGGACAGGACTTGGGCTTGGCCTCTCACACCGAGTTTCGACCGGATGGAGGCGCAGGCATTCACGACGCTCCTGTAACTCATGGACAAAGTGTCCGCTATGAAGCCGTAGCTCTTTCCTTCGCCTAGGAGGATCAAAATCTGGAATTCCCTCGCGCTCAGATCCGCTGTCTTCGCGCGATTGGAAAACGTGATGTGTTGTGTGATCGCGAGCGCGAGTGCGTGCGGGAGATAGGAGCGACCACGGCGCACGGCCTCGAACGCCTCGCGGATCTCATGGACCGGCGAGTCCTTGAGGACGTAGCCGCTGGCGCCGGCCTGCAGCACGCGCGAAGCGATGACCGGATCGTGGTGCATGCTGAAGGCGAGGATGCAGGCCTCCGGCTCGAGCGTGCGCATGCGGCGGATCAGGGACACGCCGGCGAGCCCGCTGCCGCGGAAGGCGAGATCGACCACCGAGACCCGTGGCCGGATGCGGTGGAACAGGCGGTAGCCCGCAACGGGATCCTCGGCCTCGAAGATCACCTCGACGCCGGCATCCTCGACGACGCGACGGAAACCCTGGCGGACGATCGGATGGTCGTCGACGATGAGCACGCCGGTCATCGGGACCGGTCCTGCGCGCCGTAGCGCTCGACGAGCCGCGCCAGCGTCGCGTCCCGGCCGAGCCCTGCGCGGCGCACGGTGACGTAGTGCTGGCACATCTCGCCGTAGAGCTGCCGCCGGCCACCCGCCGCCGCCACCCCTGTCAGGCCCGCGATGAGGGCCGCCGGATCTTCGCGCTCTCCGATCTCGGCGAGCATCGCCTCGAGCTGCGCCGTGCGGTTGGCGATCATGCGCTGATCTTCCACGAAATGCGGCTTGGCCTCGCCGAGGGCTCGCCGCAGGTTCGCGATCGCGCCCGCGTCGGGCTTCGTGCCGTCCGAGGCGCGTTGCACGAGCCAGAGCGCGGGCTCGGTCCGGTCCGTGGGAGCGAGCCACACCGTCTCCGTCAGGCCGCTGCCCTTGTCCTGGGTGGCGACGACCGCTTCCGGCTCGCGCTCGGCCTCCTCCCCGTTGCCGCAGCCGACGAGGAGCGCGGCGAGGCCGAGGAGGACGAAAGTCGGTGCCGCATTCCGCTTCAACGGGCCGCCTCCGCGCGGACGGGTGCAGGGACGGCGACGACCGCGCGGGGACCCTCCGGCACTCGGCGCCGTTCGATCTCGCGGTGCTCGTCGAGATCGATCACCGAGACGTCGTTCGAGAACCAGTTCGCCACGTAGGCGCGATGGCCCGCGACCGCGACGCCCTCCGGGTAGCGGCCGACCGGGATCCGTCCGCGCAGGGCGAGCGAGCGGTCGAGAACCGAGACGCTGCCGGCCTCCTGGTTCGTGACGAGGATCTCGCCGCCGTCGCGGCTCGTGGCTATGCCGTAGGGACTGCGGCCGGCCGGCACCGTGGCGAGCACGGTGAGGAGACGCGTGTCGATCACCGTGAGGTCGTTGCTGCGCACGTTGCCGACGTAGAGCCGGTCCCCATCGGGCGACAGCGCCAGGGCGAAGGGCGCGCGGCCCACGGGCAGGCGGGCGCGCAGTTCCAGCGTGACCCCGTCCAGGATCGCCAGGGAATCGCCTCCGCGCTCGGCCGCGAAGACGCGGCCCGCCACGTCGGTCACAAGCCCCGCGGGCTCGCGCCCGATCTCGGCCACGGCCTCCACCGCGCCGCTCTGCGCATCGATGCGGCTGAGCGTGCCGGCTTGCCAGTCGCCGACGAACAGGCGGGTCCCATCCGCCGAGACGGCGATCCCGAACGGTTGCCCGCGGAACTGCAGCCGCCGCGCGATCCGGCCGTCCGGCCCGACCGCGGTGATCGCGGCGGCGTCCGGATGGGTGAGATAGAGCGTTCCGTCGGCGGCGGCCGCGAGGCCGGCCGGGCCGGCGCCGAGGAGCACCGGGCCGGTCCCCGGATCGGCATCGATGCGGGTCACGGCACCGGCCTCCTGGCTCGCGACGAAGATCGCGTCCTCGCCGCGACCGGCCGCGGGCGCGAGGCAGAGCAGGAGAGCGAGGAGGGCCCCCGACCGGGCACGCGCCGGCTTCACGGGGCCGCCTTCCCCTCGACCTTTGCCTTGAGCCCCTTCAGGCCGTCCGCGAAGTAGCGGTTCATGGCCCGGCGGCCGGCCTCGTCGCTCAGCTCCTCCGGCGGCTCGTTCCCGGTGTCTCCGCGGTAGAACCGACCGATCCACGAGACCTTCGCGCCCGCGCCGTCCGGCACCACCGTCACGGTGGCGGAGTAGGAGGAGACCGGCAACGCCTTCAGGTCCGGCTCGCCCATCCGGTAGGAGTAGGTCATGGCCTCGGCCTTCCACTCGTCGAGCCCCTCATCGAGGGTGCCGCCGTTCCTGAGGGTGACCTTCCGCGTCGCGCCTTCCCGGTTGCCGCCACTGCCCTCGCTCCCCGCGACGTCGGGGTGCCAGGTGCCGATACCCGAGAAGTCGCCGAGAACCTTCCAGACGGCGGCGGGGCTCGCCGCGACGGTGACCGTCTGCTCGACCTTCTGCGGCGTCGGGCCGTGCGCGAGCGCAGCGGTGGCGGCCAGGGCGAGGGGCAACATCGTGAGGAAGCGCCGCATCCGGGATCAGGCCTTTCGGGAAACGAGGGTGAAGGGCCCGCCGCGGGAGCGCAGCCCTCCGGCGGCATAGGCCGCGAGCACGAGGAGGAGCGCGCCCGCGCCGAGGATCGGCCGCAGGTCGAGGCGGCCGGGGACGGGGCGGGGTGTCGCGGCGGCGGCGACCGGCGCCGCGAGGGAATCCGCTCCGTCGAGATGCGCGTAGGCGAGGCCCGTGCGGGCGGCGAGGTCGCGCAGGTGCGCCTCCCGCACGGAGGAGAGATGCTCGGTCCCGCGCGCCGCGGCGCTCCCGAAGGGCGCGTTGCGGGGGTTGTAGCCCTCGCGCGCCTCGGCGTCGGCGGGTGGCGGCCCGAAGCGGTTCTCCTGCTGCACGTCGGTCTCGCTAAAGAAGCCGGTCTCGCGACCGCGATCGTTGAACTTCGGGATCGGCGAGAGCGCGTAGCCGCCCGCCCCCACGATGAGGCCGCGCACGGCGCCGACGCGCCCGTCGAAGGGAGGTGTGCCCGAGGGCGGGAGCGGCGGCGCCTCCTGCCCGTCCGTGACGAAGAGGAGGTCGGCGTCGAGGTCGCCGGCCATCGCGACGGAGCGGTAGAGACCGGCCGCGACGCGGCTGTCCGCCTCCCAGGCCATGCGCCAGTCGAGGGCGGAGATCGCCCCGTCGAGGGGCGCGAAATCGGCGCAGACCTCGACCGGCTCGAACAGGAGGAAGGGGCGACGCTCGGTGAAGAGGCCGAGCGCCACCTGCGAGCCGCAGGGCAGGCCGGAGACGAGCCGGAGGAGCGCGGCCTTCGCCGCCTCGAGCCGGCTCTCCGGCCGCCCGGCCGCCGCGTAGTCCCGCACGTTCATGCTGCCCGTGATGTCGACGACCGCGAGGAGCCGCACGCCGTCACGGGTCAGCGGAAGGGGCGGCACCGCGAAGGTGGCGAGCACGAGGGCGAGCGCCAGCGCCAGCGCCTGGAAGCGGCGCCCGGCGAGATTCCGGCGCCAGGGCAGGCCGTGCCTCACGGCGCACCCCGCGGCTGGCCGGGGATGTCGGTCCAGATCTTCTTCGGCTCCGCCTTCAGCTCGTCCCCGATCTCGCGGTCGAACTCGGGGAAGTCGCGGATCAGGCGCGAGGCCACGTCGAGGTTGAACTTCGCGTCCCAGAATCCGGGGCGGAGCTGCAGCGCGCGCCGGTAATCCTGGCGGGCGAGATTGATCAGGGGCCCGGCCGGGTCGAGCTCACCGCGCTCGATATGCGCGAAGGCGCGGCGCAGACGGGCGTTCGCCAGCCCGTAGCGGGCGCGGGCGACGAGGCCCGGCTCGCCCTCGTCGGCGAGCGCGTCGATCAGGCCCTCGGCCTCCTCGATCGCGCCGCGCCGGGCCAGTTGAAGGATGCGGGCGAGAAGCAGGGGCTTGGGCGCATCCGCCGATACGGGCAGGTCGTGCCCGCTCTCGATCGCCGCGATCCGGGCATTCGCCCGCTCGATCCGCCAGACGCCGAGCCCGGCCGCGACCGCGCCGGCCCCGAGCACGACCGGCAGGGCGAGGAGGAGCGGCGAGCGGGCTCGCGCCCAGGCCGCGCCGAGCGCGCGCGCGGGATCGCGGCTCATGCGGCGATCCTCCGCTCGGCAGCGGGCGCAGCCGCCGGGGCCTGAGGGCGTCTCAGGTCCGCTTCCGCGAGCTTGCCCACGATGAGGATGACGAGGCCGAGGAGGGCGGCGGCGTAGGCGGCACCGGTCAGATCCCGGCGCGGACGGCGCTCGATGTAGGGGATCGGGTCGCGCTCCAGCCCCTCGATCTGGCGGATCGCGGCGGAGACCGCCTCGGGCCCCTCGGGTTCGAAGGCGCGGTAGGGCACGCCGAGGCTGCGGAAGAACAGATCGAGGTGGCGCTCGGGCGCGGCCTGCGGCGTGTCCTCGCCCGCCGGGCGATCGGCGATGCCCGGCGAGCCCTTGGTGCGCAGGAACAGCCAGTAGAGGTTCGGGCGCATCTTGGCGAAGGCGGCGCGCAGGGAATCCTGCACCCGCGGGTCGATCACCGCGGCCCCGTCCGAGACGAGGAGCAGCACCCGCGAGGCATGACCCGTGCCGCTTCCGAACTGCGCGAGCGCCATGGCGAGGCCGCGGCCGACATTCGTGTAGTCGAGGCCCGGCCTGTCGATGGCGCGGATCGCGGCACGCACCGCGTCGTGCCGGTCGGTCATCGGCAGCACGAGCATCGGCGCCGTCGAGAAGCCCGTCACCGCGAAGAGGTCGTGCGCCCGGCTGCCCACGAACTCGCCGAGAATCCTGCGGGAGGCGGCGGCCTTCGATTCCTCGGCGGAGGGTTGGCGCCCGGCGAACGTCTCGTTCATGCTCCCCGAGCGATCGATCAGCATCGAGATCTCGGCGCCGATCCCGGTGCGCTTCACCTCGGCACCCTCGCGGTAGGGGCCGGCGATCCCGACGACGAGGCCGGCGACGGCGAGGCACCCCGCCGCCCCGAGAAGCGCGGCGAGGCCGCGCGAGAGCGGGTCGGTCGGCACGGCCGCGAGGCTCGGCAGGGGTGTGCGCCGCCGGGGCGCGGCGAGGAGTGGCAGGAGCGCCAGCGGCAGCAGCCAGAGCAGGCCCGGCCGTTCCGCCCCGTAGCGCCCGATCAGGCCGAGGAGCGGGCTCATGCCGCGCGCTCCGCCGCCGCGAGCCGCCGCGCCGTGGCCGCCACCTCCGCGAGGGGGAGCTGCGCCCGGGCGTCCCCGGTCGCGCCGCCGAAGAAGGCGAGCCGCGAGGCCGCGAAGAAGCTGTCGAGCCCGTCCTGCTGCCCCCGGTAGGCTGTATGGCGGGCGAGGAAGGCCGCCAGGTCGTCGGCGAGCAGGCGCTGCCCGGCCGCCGCGTCGAGGCCGCGGTGCAGCGCCGTCAGGCCGGCGCGGTAGGTCTCGTCGGTCTGCGGCCCCCGCGCCAGGACGGCGAGGCGGCGCGCCGGTCCGGCGAAGGCGCGGGAAGGTCGGGCACGGAACGGCCACCAGGCCCGATCGCGGGCGAGAAGCCCGAGCGCCGCGAGCGCCAGAGCCGCGAGGGCGAGGCTCACCGTCCGCATCGGCTCGCTTCGAAGGCGCGGGCCGGAACCGTCCGGCCGCAGATAATCCGCCGGGTCGGCGCGGCGCGGCGGCTGGACCTCGCGCAGCGGCGAGAGGCCGAGGCTCCAGGCCGGCACTTGCACGGTCGCCGTGGTGGAGCCGTGCCGGTCGTCGCTCGCGAGCACGAGGGGGAAGCCCGGCACCTCGAGGCTGCGGGCATCGATGGCCGCGTAGAAGGTCTGGTAGGTCAGGCGCAGGCGTTGGCGCGTTCCCGCCGTCTCGCGCTCGACCGCGCGCAGATCGAGCCAGTAGGCGACCGGGCCCGGGCTCGGCAGCGAGGCGGCCTGCAGGACGAATCCCGGATCCACGTCGATCTCGACGGTCGCCTGCACGAGGTCGCCGAGGAAGTAGCCGAAGGGCCGGGGCGTGCGCACCTCGACAGCCCGGACCTGGGCGGCGGCCGGCGCTGCGATGAGGCAGGCGATCAGGCAGAGGGTGCGGCGCACGGCGCTTCAGGCTCCGAGCAGGTGCCGGCTCAGCGCATCCGGATCGAACCGGTCGGCGAGACGGAAGGGCTCGCGCCCGTTGCGGCGGGCGAGACGGGCGAGCCGTGCCATGCGCTCGCCTTCCTGCACCAGCCAGCGGCCGCGCAGGGACGGGCGCATCAGGACGAGCCGCGTGCCGGCACCTTCGAGGTCCTCCAGCTCCAGCAGGCCCCATTCGGGCAGATCCCCGGTCTCGCGGCTGTCGGCGACGATCACGGGCACGACGTCGTGGAAGCTCAGCGCGGCGAAGACCTGCTCCATGAGCGGCTCGGGCCAGCGGAAATCCGAGATCAGGAAGACGAGCTTCGGCTGGCCGGCGATGCGGGCGGCCGCCGCGAGGAGCCCCGCGGCGCTGCGTCCGGCGGGGCGCGCCCCGGCGATGCGCGCCGCGGCGGCGGCGGCGCTCGCCCGGCGCCGCGTCGCGATCAGGGACAGCTCCTCGCGGATGAAGGCGTCGCAGGCGATCAGCCCGAAAGAATCGCCGATGCGGGTGGTGGAGGCGGCGAGCCCCTGGCAGAGGGCACCGACGAGCGTCATCCGGTCGGCGGCGCCGCGGAAGCGCATCGAGGCCGAGAGGTCGACGAGCGCCCACACCTCCACCGCCATCCGCGCCTCGAACCGGCGCACGTGCACGCCGTCGAACGGGTCGCGCAGGGTGGCGCGCAGGTCGATGCGACGCGCGTCCGGCAGGCGCAGGAACGAGACCTGATCCTTGAAGGTGCCGAGCCCGCCGGTGTCGCGGGCCCGGTGCGCGCCGGCCCGGGGCCCCCGGGCGCGCCAGCGGGGCAGGTAGATGATGTCCGCGCTCATGCGTGCTGCCTCACGGCGCCGGCACCGTCTCGAACACCGCCCGGCACAGCGCCGGCACGATCTCGGAGCGGCGCAGCTCGTGCACCGGCTCCAGGAAGACGCGGTGGGCCATGACCTCCGGGAAGACCGCGCGGACGTCCTCGGGCACGAGCCAGTCGCGGCCCTCGAGCCAGGCGCGCACGCGCGCGGCGCGCACCAGCGCCGCGACGCCGCGGGGCGAGGCGCCGCCCTGCACGAGACCGGCGAGGTCGTCGATGCCGGGCAACCGGATGCCGGCGGCGTGGGGCCGCAGCAGCGCTTCCCAGAGGGCGACGACGTAGGTCTCGATCGCCGCGCTCGCCCTTACGCCGTGCTGGATCGCGGAGGCGATGCCGGCGAGCGCCGACGGGTCGAGGAGGTTCGGCTCCACCTCGGCGATCAGCGCGTCGGTATCGTGGAAGCGGGGGTCGAAGACGAGGGCGCGCCGGGCCTCCGCATCGCGCGGCGCCTCGATCGGGATCTCCATCAGGAAGCGGTCCCGGGCGGCGGCCGGCAGCTCGAAGGTCTCCTCGCGCTCGACCCGGTTGCGGTCGGCGAAGACTTGGAGATGCGGGAACCGGTACTCGCGGTTGAAGGCGGCGAGGCTCCGCTCGGCCATGAGGCGCAGCAGCAGGGCGTGGACCTGCGGCCTCGCCCGATTGATCTCGTTGAAGAAGAAGATCGCGAGGTCCTCGGAGGCGCGCAGCACCGGCCCCGGTTCGACCCGCGGGCGGCCGTCCTCGGCGAGGTAGGTGTGGTAGACGAGATCGGTCGGCATCAGGTCGACGGTGCCCTCGATCCGCTCGTAGGCGCCGCCCATCGCGCGGGCGACCGCGCGCAGCAGCGTCGTCTTGCCGACGCCGACGTCGCCTTCGAGCAGCACGTGGCCGCGGGCGAAGATCGCGATGGTGACGAGGCGGATGGCGCGGTCCTGGCCGAGGACCGCACCGGCCACCGCCCGCTCGAAGCGGGCGGCCGCCGCGCGCCAGTCCGTCAGTATCGCGTCGCCGCTGCGGATGTCGTTCATGCCGGAAAAGCCTCGGGTCGCGTGCCCCCTCCCGTCCCGGGAGGGGGCGGCTCGGGCGGCGCGGTCAGTTCGCCGAGATCTTGCTGACGTCGTACTCGAACTTGCCGGTCTTCCTGGCGTTCTCGACGCGCTTCCTGTTGCGCTCCTCCATGCCCTTGATCGACTCGGCCTGCTTGTTGAGCTCCTTCGGGTCGTGCTTCGGGTCGTATTTCGAGCCGGCGATCTTCTCGGGGAAGCCGGGCTTGGGCTCCCAGCAATTGCCCGGCGCCTTGCACTTGGTGCCGTCGTAGGCGAGGGCCGGCAGGGCGACGAGTGCGCCCGCGCCGAGAATTGCCGCGTAAACGAATGTCCGCATGATGTTTCCTCCGGTCTTGCGGCGCTCCCGCGCCGTTCTGGCGCCGGCCTGAATGGTCAGGCGCGGCGCGAACTTCCCCACGGTCAGTTGTCCAGCGGCTTGCACTGGCCCTTTACCTCCTTGGGAAAGGTCTCTCCGTCCTTGTAGGGCTTGTAGGTCTTCTTCTGTTCGTCGTTCAGCCACACGGCGTCGCGGACCGGGCCGGTGTAGAGGTGCCGGATCCAGGTGACGACTTGCAGGATCTCGTCGGGATTGAGGTTCTCGTTGTGCGGGCCCATCATCCCGTTGGCGCCGCCGAAGATCGTGGCGAACAGGCCCGTGTCCTCGGTGTTGGCCGGGTAGGTCCAGTAATTGTCGTTGAGGCCGGGCCCGAGCTTGCCCTCGGCGAGATGCCCGTGACAGCCCGAGCACGACGTCGCGTACAGGCTCTCGCCGTTGCGCAGGCAGGACTTGTCGTCGATGTAGGGGTTCTTCCCCGTCTGGAGGAAGGTCTTCACGGCCTCCGTCTCGCGCCCGCCCTCCTTGCCCTGGCCGATGTCGAGCGTCTCGCCGGTCACCGTGTTGCGGAAGACGATGCCGGTCTGCGGGCCGGCGCTCGGCTGGGCGAGGGCCGCGAGTCCGCCCGTGGCGATGGCGAGGCCGAGGATGGCGGCGGCGCCCCGTCGCGTGTTCATCATGCTCATGGAACTCTGCTGGACCTTGGCTGATCGTGGCGGCGTGCGTCAGTTCGAGGGCGGCAGCGCGGGCACGCCCTCCTCCTTCAGGATGGCGTCGATCTGCGGCTTGGCCTTCGCGAGCGCCGCGTTGAGCTGATCGCGCAGGGCCTCGTCGCCCCGCCGCACGCCCATCGCCTGGTCGAAGCTCTGCGGCACGCGCTGGCCGTCGCTGCGCACCGTGTCGTCGGGCACCGGCGTCATCCGCAGCGGCGTCCGGGAATCACGCACGTAGCGGGCGACGTCGGGAGCGAAGGCGACGCCGACATCGGCCTTGCCCGTGGCCACCTCGCTCACCATCCGGGCCGGGTCGATCTGTGTGTACTGGTTGCGCGGCGCGCGGAAGTTCACCAGCGAGTAGAGGTAGGCCATGTCCTCCTCGTAGCGGCCGATGTCCTTGAGCATCGCCTCGCCGGGGGTGCCGAAGCCGACCACCATGTGCCCGACGTCCTTGAGGCGCGGATCCGCCCAGGACTTCACGTCGATGCCGTCGGCCTTGGTCAGGAAGACGTAGCCGGACCGGTAGTAGGGCTTCGTGGTCAGGACCCGCGGATCGTCGCCGTCGAGGCCGACGACCACGTCGCAGGTCTTCTTGTCGAGCCCGTCGCGCACGAGGTAGATCGCGGGCTTGCCCGACCAGACGAAGACCGGCTTGCGCCCCATCGCCTCGACGACGGCGGTGGCGATGCGGCTCTCCAGCCCCGAGCCGTCCTTGATCGAGAGCGGTGGCTGCTCGGCGGCGCAGATGCGCAGGGTGCCCGGATCGGGGGCCGGGGCGGCGCCTTCCTTCGCCTGCTGCTCCTTGGCCCGCGGTTCCTGGGCGGCGACGGGCCCGCCGAGACCGAGGGTGAGGAGGAGGGCGGCCGGTGCGGCCGCGCGGTATCGTCTCGTGACGCGCGCCATGGAACTTCGTTTCCTCTGAGATTCGTCGTCGCGCGGCGGCCGGGGCATGGCGTGCCCGCTTGGCGGCATCGTCCCGCGCGTGGAGGGGCGGACGCTCCGCCGGCATGGCCGGCGAAGCGCTCCGTCTCGGCCCAGGGGCCTTACTTCGTGGCGTGCTGCTCGTACTCGCCGACGTTCGGGTCGTCGTAGGGGCCCTTGCCGTCGAGGGAGAACACCATCACGCCGCCGCCCATCTGGGTGTAGTTGGCGAGCTTCTTGAAGGCGCCCACCGCGCCGAGGCCGGCGGTCGGGTCGGCGAGGTCGAACACCAGGCCCACGCCCGGCCAGCCGCCGACGCCGTAATAGATGGCGACGTACTGCGTGCCCTTGTGGCTGTAGGTGATCGGGTAGCCGATCGCGCCGGACGGCAGCTTGTGCTTCCAGAGCAGATCGCCGTTGTCGGAGTCGCGGGCCTTGATGAAGCCGTCGAGCGTCCCGTACAGCACGACGTTGCCGGCTGTCGCCGTCGTCCCGCCCCACACGGCGAAGCGCTCCATCTTCTCCCAGTTGAACTTGCCGGTGATCGCGTTGTAGCTCTTGATCTGGCCAAGTCCCTCGTAGTTCTGCCGGTCACCCTTCGGGCCCGGATACATGTTCAGCGTGGCGCCCACGAAGAACTGGCCCGCCCGGTAGGGCAGCATGAAGGGCTCCCAATCCATGCAGATGTGGTTGATGCCCATGAAGAAGGCCTGACGCTTCGGGTCGTACGAATCGTGGCCCTGGTTGTGGTAGCCCATCGCCGAGGGGCAGATGTCCTTGGCGAGATGGTCCATGCGGGTGCCGTACTCGGGGTCGCGGACCGGCTGGCCGCTATTCAGGTCCACCGACTTGAAGACGTTGACCGTGTCGTCGATCTTGTTGGCCGAGACCAGCGAGCCGTCCGTGCGGTCGAGCGTGTAGACGATGCCGTTGCGGTCCGGGTGGGTGAGGAGCTTCCTCATCTTCCCGTCCTTGTCCTTCTGCTCGGACAGCATCATCACGTTGACGCCGGCATAGTCCCACTCGTCGTGGGGCGTCTTCTGGTAGCCGAACTTGGCCTCGCCGGTGTCGGCGTCGCGGCCGAAGATCGTCATGGTCCACTTGTTGTCGCCCGGCCGCATGGTCTCGTTCCAGGGCGCCGGGTTGCCGGTGCCGAAGTAGATCATGTTCGTGCCCGGGTCGTAGGCGTACCAGCCCCAGTTGGTGCCGCCGCCGATCTTCCAGGCGTCGCCCTCCCAGGTGGAGGTGCCGAGGCCCTTCTGGCCGTAATGGGCGTTCTTGATGTTGAAGTCGGAGGCGAGCAGCAGGTCGGCGTCCGGGCCCGTCGCGTAGGCGCGCCACTTCTGCTCGCCGGTCTTGACGTCGTAGGCGGTGAGATAGCCGCGCACGCCGAGTTCCGCGCCGGACGAGCCGATGATCACCTTGTCCTTCACGACATAGGGGGCGATCGTCAGCGTCGAGCCGACCTTGATGTCCGAGTTCTCGACCTTCCACACGGTCTCGCCGGTCTGCGCGTTGAGCGCGGCGACGTTGCCGTCGAGCTGCGTCTTCAGGATCAGCGGCGGCGTCTTGCCGTCGCCGGGCCAGTAGGCGAGGCCGCGGTTGACGAGGTCGCAGCAGGCGACCGCGCGGGCCGCCGGGTTCTGCTTCGGCTTGTCCTGCCAGAGGATCCTGCCGGGATCGTTCAGGTCGAGGGCGAAGGTGTTGTTCGGAAACGAGGTGTGGACGAACATCTTGCCGTCCACGATCAGCGGGGCGCCCTCGTGGCCGTTGAGCAGCCCGGTCGAGAAGCTCCAGGCCGGCTTTAGGGACTTCACGTTGTCCTTGTTGATCTGCGTCAGCTCGCTGTAATTGTTGGAGTCGTAGTTCTTCCCGGGCATCACCCAGTTGTCTTCGCTCTTCGCCATGTCGACGAGCTTGTCGTTGGCGGCGGCGCTGCCCGCCATCCCGATCGGTCCCAGCGCCATCACGGCGAGCACCGAGACCGAACCCAGAAGCCTGCTCATTCTCGCGTCTCCTAGCCTTGCCATTCCGTCTCTCGGCCTCGCGGCCTCGCGGAACATTAAGCGTTGGAAGTCTGAAGTAGCTTCGGAGCACTCTCCGAGTGAAACAGCGATTCTAAGAGTGAAGCCTTCGTTCTTATCTTATAAACCGCTTATTACTACCTCAGTTCCCAGTCACTTCTACGGCCAATTCATGCGCGATGTCTTCATGGCATCTGTCATTCGATGTGCAGGCAAATTCGGCAATTTTGCACCGCTACTTTGGTAGGCGAAATCGTCGTGCGGGCTCAGCCGCATCCCGGCCTCCGGCACCGAGCCCCTGGATGAGCCGGTCGGAGGCGCGCCTCGACCGCGCCCCGCCCCGCGGAAGACGGCCCCCCTGCCATGCGCGGGTCAGGGCTGACCGTGGGACGGGCCGCCCTTCACGGTCGCGGCCTCGCGGAGCGCGGCGAGCAGGCTGCCCTCGAACAGCAGGGCGGACCCGTAGTGGAACTCGACGTCGAAGGGGCGGCGCGAGTTCATCGACAGGGAGGCGCTCTGCAGCGCGATCAGGCGTCCCGACGCGTCGAAGAGGCCGGAGCCCGAGCCGCCGTAGCCGTTGTTGCAATCGTGGCGGACCCGGCGGATCGCGTCCTCCCCGGGCGGGTCGACCTGATGGATCAGGCAGGCTTCGAGGCTGCTCGCGCCGCGGAAGTTCTCGTGCCCGGCGGGGGAGACCATGATCACGGGCAGGCTCGCCGGCCCGACGGGCAGGTCGGGCACCAGCGGGATCGGTTGCGGCGCCGCGCCCTCGACCGGCTCGGCGAGGCGCAGGAGTGCCCAATCGTCGGTGATGTGCAGGCTGCGCGCGTCGGGCGCGGTGCCGAGCCGCAGCGAGCCGGCCACGAAGTCGTAATTGCGGCCGCCGATCTGGAAGTAGCACTCCGCCACCTGTCGCGTGACGTCGAGCTGCCGATTGCGGAAATTGTGCGCGTTCAGCACGACGAGGTCGGGCGCACCGACGAGCCACGCGGCCGCGGCCTTCTGGGGCACGCCGTCCGGCCGCCGGCAGTAGAGGATTCCGGCACCCGGAAAGCGGACATGGTCGCTGCCCGCCATCTCGCGCCGGGAATCCTGCGGGTAGAGCGCTGCCTCGCGGGTTCGCTCTGCCGCTCCGACCGGTGCGGCGACGAGCGCCATCAGGACCGATGCGGCGCACGTCCGTCCGCCCGCGCTCCGTCGCCCACTCCGCATCGGCCAGCCCCCGAGCGCCGCCCCGCTTCCGGCGAGCCGGTCGTGGAGGGTGAGTTGTGGAGACGGTGATGGCGCGGTCAAGTATCGTCTTCGCGGCTGCTCAAATATCCGACGCGATTGCCAAGTATTCCCGAACCAGGATGACCGGGCGCCTCCGAAGCCGTGCGCGCAAGTGCAGCGCCCCGCCCGACTCTCGGGCCCAGGGTTCGGTCGAATCCGCCGGAAGGTCGGTCTCGAAGCTTGATGTGCCGGCCTCAGGCTCGATCTGGTTGACCGGATCGATCGGGGCGGATGCCGTCGCCTCCGCCGTCGCGGTCTCACGGAGGCCGTGCCGGATCGGACACGACGAAACGCCTCCGCGCCGGCACGCTCGCCGCGGCCTCCACACCGGTGAGCGGCGTTCAGCCGGTCGCTCAGGGGCTCCCGGTGCTGGCCCGCGCCGACCAGAAGCAGTGCCCGCGTGAGCCCTTCGGAGCCAGACAGACGAAGCTGTCGGCCTCGTCCTCGATCGTCACCGCGTCGTCCACCGCCCACGCACGGCACTCGCCGGCACGAAGCAGCCTGCCGAGGCGATCCTCGTAGGCGCCCTCATCCTCCGACATTCTGAGCGCCGTCAGACGCTCGGCGTTCGCCATGGATTTGCAGCCGAACGTCTCTCGCTCGATCTGCGCGGCGGGCGCCGAGGTGACCGCGGACCAGACCAGGACAGGAAGGCAGAGCAACACCCTGTTCACGCCGACGTACTCCCTCCGAAGCAGATGGTACCGGCGCGGAGATCCGCGCCGGTACCGATGTTCGCCTCGAATCCTGCCGCCGATC
>NZ_BJZU01000136.1 GCF_007992195.1 Methylobacterium oxalidis
CCCTAAGACCTTGTCGCGGTTGGCCGCCTGCAGCGAGCCGCCGTAGCCCGTCGCCTCGATCCTGGTGGTGTCGATGGTGCCGTAGGGCACGCCCGGCGTGAACGGGATGCGCGGCGTGGTCGGGCTGACGATCAGGAACTGGTTGCGGAAGGCGAGTGGTGACTGCCCGGGCGCAGGGCTGAAGCCGTCATCCTCGAAGCAGAGCGAACCGCGGAAGGAAGACTGCCGGCTGCAGTTCTCGAAGTTGCCGTCGTTGCCATCGACGTAGCTCTGGCTGAAGCGACGCATGTAGGCGTTGCCGGCGAGATCCCAAGTCGGCGAGAGATCGACGCGGCCGGTGACCTGGAGCGTGCCGAGTTCGGTCGTGACGGTCTGCGGGAAGGTGAAGATCGCCCGATGATCGACGCGGGTGAAGTCGACCGGCGTCGCGGAGGTCGCACCGTAGAAGGTCCGGGCGAACTGGCCGATGACATGGAATTCCGCGTCCGGCGTGCGGTAGCCGAGATCGCTGTAGATCCGGCCCAGGGTGCTCGGACTCTCATAGCGCCAGCCGCGGTCGTTCAGGCCGTCACCCGCGAAGTAGAAGCTCCAGGGGCCGATCTCTTGGCCGTGCTGGAGCGAGCCGGCGACACGTCCATCCGAACCGCCGAGCGCCGTGATCTCGGTGCCCTGCCAGGTGAAGCCGTTCTTCATCTGGATGTTGATCGCGCCGCCGAGCGCGTTGAGGCCGAACACGGGGTTGCCGGTGACAACGTCGATGCGATTGATGGCGACCTGCGGGATCAGGTCGAGGTTGACCACGTCGCCGAAGGCTTCGTTGATGCGTACGCCGTTCTGGTAGACGGCGAGGCCCTGCGGCACGCCGGTGACCGGTGAGGCCTGGAAGCCGCGATAGTTGATGTCGACGCGGTTCGCGCTGCCTTGGGCGTCGGAGACGTTCAGGCCCGGCACGCGCCGAGCCAGCGTGTCGACCGGGTTGAAGGTCGCCCGATCAAATTCCAGTTCGGCCCGCGTGACGGCCTCGACGGTGCTGGGGATCTTGTAGAGGGGCTGGGCACCGCCACGCAGACGCTCGGTGACGGGCGCTTGGACGGCGGGCCCTGCGGGAGCATCGAGGACCGGTGCGGCCGGCGCACCGTTGCCGGCAGAGGTGCCAACCGGGGTCGTCGCGACGACGCTGAGCTCACCCAGCGTGACCGACTGCTGGGCATGAGCGATGCCGGGTAGCAGCGCCACCGATGCGATCAAGCTGCCGCGCAGCGCCCACATGTCCGTCCCCCAGCGTTCGTACCGTCGGTCTTACGGCCACGCTTGAATTCTCGGCAATCACGAGAGCTCGGACTGGGCCCTGACTTCCAGCAGTTCATCCGGATGGACCCACCAATCCCGGTTGCCGTGACGATCCGGCAACAGTTGCTGCATCGCAGCCCCGGATTTTCTAGGAGGAGTTGGCAAAAACGGCCGGGATAAATAGGCAAGGCCGTGCCGTGTGGCATAATGGAGGCACTGCAGAAGGCGTGAGTTCATGAGTTGCAGCTATTCAGCCTTCGCGACCCCTGCCGAGATGCAGGTCCTGAGGTCACGCAAGGGCTACGGCAAGCTCCTGGCGGCAAAGCTGGAGTTCGTCAGGGTGAGATATGAGTTGCTCGTGGCCAGAACCCTGTTTGGTCTTAGCGGCTACGCTCTACTCCGAGGTGAAGCAGAAGCCCTGCGGATCCGCTGGCTACTCCCGGACGTTCAGCTGCGCCTCCGGGATATGCGCGTCGTGGATTTGTCGATCACGGAGGTGTTCTGAACGACTGCGTATGCAGAGATGACCACTATTCCAAAATGGCTTCTGTAATAGTGAGGGCGCGGCCATCATAGATGAGCCTGCGCAAAAGGCATCACGTGCTCGACCCAAATGACACGATGATGATGCCTATGGCGACCATGCAGGCGGCCTGCGCAAGGAAGAATGCAAAGCGCAGGCTCGCGGCTACATTGGTTGGCGGAAGCACGATGTGAAGCAAGGTTTGGCCGACGCGTGCGCCCAGAATGACGATGGCCAACCAATCGATAGTCGGACTCTTCAAGCCCGTTGCCACGAGAGCCACGACAAGGGCCGTATAGACCGGAAGGTTCTCGACGCAGTTCATGTGCGCACGCATGGCGCGCTGATAGCGGTCGCTCCCCTGAGGTAGGTCGGCCCGCCACTCAGCAATCGAGGCACGCCCGGTCAGGATGCGGCTCCAGCGGTAGACCCCTATGGTGCCGAACAGCGTCAACAGCGTCCAAGCAGCGAAGCCAAGTAGGACGAGAACCGGGACGCTCATCGTCATGCTCCTGCATCCGGTTGCGCAATTTTACTACGGTACATGAGGTCACGCTGGCAGAGCTGATCAGCTCCGGCCACCAACAGCCGACTGACGCACTCTGCAGCGGCAGGGCATCGCGCGTGAACTGTCGCATGTGGGCGTAGCCGGAGTCGGACCAATTGGACCGGGCTGACAGGACCAGAACATCGCCAATTTCAAGTACGACCGCGCTTCGGAGGAACATGAGCATGCGCGCACCCGATTGATACCCGTTCTTGCTGGGCAAAGCATGAATGCCCGTATCGGATCGCCGGGCTGCTGGTCCTTACGGGATGCCGTATTGGCTGCGCCTTGCTGAGCGCGAAACATTGCTGAAGGCGCCGGTCTTCGGGGCAGAAAGGACGTGTCGATGACACAGAGGTCCGCTCGAAACCGTCCGGCTGGATCAGCGCGATGCGCTGGGGCGGTGCCGCCTTCCTCCTTGCGGGACCGGCCTTCGCCGACGAGACCTGCCAGTCGCCCTACATGGCGAAGATCACAGGCGTCGAGGGCTTCGTCGAGAAGAGCGGTGGCGCGGCCGGCCCGCACAGCGCCTACGCGCTCCCGGGCCGGATGCTGATCCCTAGTTTGTCGAATAAGGACGGCACCGGGCGTGCGGCCCTCGTCGAGTGCTCCAACGACAGCGAATACATCGCAACGCACTGCGGCTTTAAGACCTCGACGACCTCCTCCAGCGCGTCGAAGCGTGCGCTCCAGATCTGCCGGCGTCCTTCGATCCAGGCCACCTCTTCACATCCGCCCAAACTCGGATGGTTCCTCGGCATGCCCAGGCAGGGTCAAAGCACCTGTCACATTTTCGACACGCAGACACAAAGAAGAAACAAGCTAGAGAAGCTCTAAAACAACCGAGTGAGGAAAGTTGCTTCGATAGATCATCGCGTTGGCTCACATGTAAGAAGCTTTCTAAGAATAATTACAAGATGGATTGCTGGGTAACCTCGAACGTGCCGTTGCGCGGGCGTTGGCAGCAGGCGTAGCAGCCCGCCAGCACCTGAGTGGGCTGCTGGCCGAACCACAGGCCGCGGTTCTCTCATCGAGGACTTCGTGATGAACCGCGTCTCAGCCCAGCGCCTTCGCGCGCTCCTGGCAACCACCTTCCTTGTCTCCGCTGCATGCTCAGAGGCAGCCGCACAACCCAAGCCCGGAGCTGTGGCAGCAGCCTCCGACGCCGAGGCGGTGACGCTCGATCAGCTCAGCGTCGAGGGCGCAGGGGCGGCCCAGAGCGGCACCATCGGCTACCTGCAAACCCGCACTCGCACCGCGACCAAGACCGACACGCCGCTCATCGACACGCCCCAATCCGTCACCGTGGTGACCCAGCAGCAGATCCGCGACCAGGGCTTCCAGAGCCTCAACGAGGCGATCCGGTACGTGCCGGGCGTGATCCCGCACCAGGGCGAGGGCAACCGCGACGACGTCGTCATCCGCGGTCAGCGCTCGAACGCGGACTTCTTCGTCAACGGCATCCGTGACGACGTGCAGTACTTCCGCGACCTCTACAACATCCAGCGCATCGAGGTGCTGAAGGGCCCGAACGCGATGATCTTCGGCCGCGGCGGCGGCGGCGGCATCATCAACCGCGTCCTCAAGGAGGCCGACGGCGTGCCGATCCGCGAGGTGCTGGTCCAGGGCGGCGAGTACTGGAACAAACGCGTCGCGATCGACGCAGGCGACCGGGTCAGCGACAGCGTGTTCTTCCGCCTCAACGGCGTCTTCGAGGACACCGCCACCTACCGCGACTTCGTCGACATCCGCCGCTACGGCGTGAACCCGACGATGACCTTCCTGCTCGGGCCGGCCACGACCCTGAAGCTCTCCTACGAGTACTTCCACGACGACCGTACGGCGGATCGCGGAATCCCCTCGCAGTTCGGGCGGCCGTATCGCTATCGCCAGAACATCTCGACCTTCTTCGGCAATCCCGACCTGAGCTACTCCAAGGTCGATGCCAACATCGCGACAGCCGTGCTCGACCACCTGTTCGAGTCCGGCGTGCAGATGCACAGCCAGCTCCGCTTCGCCGACTACCAGAAGTTCTACCAGAACATCTTCCCGGGCGGGCCCGTGAACGCGGCGGGCACACAGGTACCTTTGTCGGCCTACAACAATGAAACTCCGCGCACGAACTATTTCAGCCAGAACGACTTCACGTACAAGTTCGATACGGGTCCGCTGCACCATACGCTGCTCGGCGGGTTCGAGCTCGGCTACCAGGAGGGCCTCGCCTACCGGCAGACCGGCTTCTTCGACTCACCGCTCGCGCGTGACGGGGGACGCTCGCTCGTGGTCAATCCGCTGAGCCCCGTCTCGCGCGTGCCGGTCAGCTTCCGCAACCTCCCGACCGACGCGAACAGCGCCTACAACCTCGGCCTCGCCGCGGTCTACGCGCAGGACCAGATCGAGGTGAGCGAGCACCTGCAGTTCCTCGGCGGCTTGCGCTACGACCACTTCGATTTCTCTTCGCGCGATCGTCGCACGAACGTGGTCACCGGCCGCATCGACGACCTTGTCTCGCCGCGCGCGGGTGTTGTGGTGAAGCCGCTGCAGAACCTCGCCTTCTACGGCAGTTACAGCGTCTCCTACCTGCCGTCGGCCGGCGACCAGTTCAGCACGCTCACGCCGGGCACGGCGATTGCTCAGCCGGAGAAGTTCGTGAACTCTGAGATCGGCGTGAAGTACGACGTCACGCCGGCGCTTCAGCTCACGGGTGCGCTGTACAACCTCGACCGCACCAACCAGCGCTTGGCCGACCCCAACAATCCCGGCTTCTTCATCCTGAGCGGCTCGACGCGGACGCAGGGCGCCGAGATCGGGATCAACGGCTACATCACTGACTGGTGGCAGGCGGCGGGCGGCTACGCCTTCACGGACGCACGGATTACCGGCGCCACCTCGACGACCATCGTGCCCGGCAACACGGTCGGGCTTGTCCCGTTCAACACCTTCACGCTCTGGAACAAGTTCGATGTGACCGAGCGCTTCTCACTGGGCATCGGCTACATCAACCAGACCCATACCTTCGCATCCTCGGACAACACGGTGCGACTGCCAGGCTTCTCCCGCTTCGATCTCGGCCTGTTCTACCGGATGAGCGAGACAGTTCGGGCGCAGGTGAACATCGAGAACCTGTTCGACAGGCGCTACATCGCGACGGCCGACGGCAACAACAACATCACGCCGGGCGCACCGCGGCTGATCCGCGTGCAGCTGATCGCGCAGTTCTGAGGACGAATGGCCGAGATTGGCTTCGGCGGTGTAGAGCCGCCTGGGCTCGCCACCCCTGAGATCGAACCGGCACTGGAAGGAAGCGGGTAGGACCTCCTCAGCGACCCTCAGCGGCATGTCTCGGCCAAGCCGCGCACGCGAGGCCGCGACCGTTCACTTCTCCATCCGGTCACTCGAAGGCGCATTCCCGATCACCCTCTCAACGAAAGATCGCACCTTTTCCTCCGAAAGAGTGTTGGTTTGGCAGGGCAGCACCGGAGGCACCATGAGAGCGGACATTCGCGCACCTCTGCTCGCAACCGCGATCCTCACGAGCATCGCAGGGATCGCCCTCGCTGAAGGAGCGGCAAACAAGAGCGCCGGAGCTGGGCAAGCCGGTGGCCGCGGCGATGTCGGCACTTCCAGCGGAAGCATGGGAGCCGGCGGAATGACCGGCACTGGAGCCACGAAGGATGGTGCCCGCACCGGCACCGGCGTTGGCGGTTCGACGACAGGTAGCGATGGGGCCTCAGGCGCGTCTCATGGCAGCAGCCCGGCGGCTCCTGCCCCTGGCACGACCCGCTAAGCGACGCGCGACCCTGCCGGCCTCGTCACCCAGTTCGCGGTTCGCTCAGGCGTCTCACCTCACTGCGAGCGACGGCTGAATGAGACCGCGTAGGCCTGGACGCGGGCGTCGATCAGCGGATCGTCGGAGACCTCGATCCCGTCGGTCAGCGCGTTCGGCATGAACAGGAGAGCCTTCTCAGCAGTGGCGCTGTCGGCCACAGCCTTCGTCACCGTCAGGGTGCCGAGATCAACCGTCTTGCGGTCGTCCGGCCATGGCTTCGTGGCATCGTTCGTCGGGTCGCCCGGCTCTGCAAGCTGCGCCAGCACTCGGAACCTCGCGGGCTCACGCGCGATGCGGGGGCCGATCTCGTCCATGAGATAGTTCGGTCCGCGCTTGGCCGCCTCCTCAGGGGTGAGGATCTCCTCGCCGTCTGCCGGTACAAAGCGGAACCGGAAGGGCTGGCGCTTGCCGTCCTTGTCCACGAAGATGAAGGCATTGACGCCGTTGTAGGTCTGGCGGGCGAAGCTCGACGGGGTCTTGGCGGTCTTGCCGGCCGTGGCGGCAGCCGGGTGGCTGGCGGCGAAGCGCTCCAGCGCCGTCGGATGGGCAGCATCCGGGCCGCTCTCAGCGGCCGCTCTCAAAAGGTCGCGGAACTCCTCACCGGTGGCCACGGGGAAGTACTTCAGCGCGTTGACGACGACGTCCATCTCGGAGCCGTCGGCGAGCTTGAACTTCAGGGCCATGCCGTGCGGGTTGGCGTTGGCGGCCCCGTCCGCGATGGTCGGCACGCCTGTCGCATCCGAGAAGCGGATCGTCACGGGTACGGGCGGGCCCTGGAACAGGGATGCCTTGCTGAGCTTCGCGCCCTCGGGCGAGGGCGTGAAGCTGCCCTCCGCCACGACGCCCTTGGCGTGGTTGGCCCGCAAGCCCGGATGCTTGCCGAACAGCTTGTTCATCACGTCGATGGTCTGCTCGGCGGTCGAGGGCTCCTCGGCAAAGGCCGGGAGACCGGTCGTTAGAGCCGGGAGGAGGCTCGCCACGAACGCGAGCCCGATTTTTGTCCGCCGCATGAGGGTTTTCCCAGCGCCTTTGGTTCTCATTATGCCTAAGGTGGCGCAGTGATCGAAATGCTGCCGATCATGCCCGGATGATACCGACAATAGTACGCCACCGCGCCTGCTCGCGTGAGGGTGATGCGGCCCTTCCCGTCTGCTGGTATGGCCACGTCCCACCTCCCGTCGCGCGCCGTTGCCGTATGCGCGACGAAGTCGCGGCTGACCCACTCGACGGTGTCACCCACGTGGGCAGAAACCTGCGCTGGAACAAACCCGAGATCCTCAACTCGGATCTGGATCGTCTCCGCCACCGCTGAGGACACGGGACAGGCCGCCAGACCGAGAAGCCAAGCCAGGCGCAGCGGCCGCCCCTTGCGCAACCACCTCACTTCAGCGCCTGCACGACATGCTCGGCATGCTGCTCGTGCCCTTGGAAGATCTTGAGCCCTGTGCGCAGCAGGTCCTTCAGGTCGGGATTGCTCGCCGATGGGATCAGCGTGCTCTCAAGGGCTCCGTTGACGGTCTTATGGAAGCCGACCTCGTTCTCGGCATAGGCCTTGTCGAAGGCGGCACCGTTGAGCTTCTTCAGCGACGCTTCCTTCTCGTCGGCTTGCTTCACCAGCCCCTTGCTGGTGTCGTTGTCCTGTGGGGTGACGTTGAGCTTCTTGACCAACGCGAGGGCCTTGTCGTTCACCGCCTTGTGGTCGCGCATCATGTCCTCGGCGAAGGCGCGCACCTCCTTGTTATGGGACTTCTGCAGCGCCAGTTCGGCAGCCTTGATGTCGATCTGCCCAGCCGTGTAGGCGATGTGGGCGATCTGCGCGTCGTTCGGCTTGGTGCCTTGCGCGCCAGCTGTGATGGTGCTCAGCACCAACGCGGCTAAAGCTGCGGTTCCTCTCATGCGCATCGCGTCTCTCCATCATTGCGCTCAGAAGATGCCCTTCTGAGCGCAGTCGGATGCGAGATGCTTGAAAAGGTTCCCGCCGCTTACGCGAGGCCGAGCCGCTCCAGCACCGCATCGGTCAGGCGCCGGCAGCGGGTGCCGGCAAACGGGAATGCGTCGGTCAACACCGGACCAATCCGCTCCTCCAAATCGCGCCTCAGCAGCTGCCGGGCCCGGTGGAGGCGGGTCTTGACGGTCTCCAGCTTGAGGCCGAGCAACTCCGCGGTTTCCTCGGTACTCAGGCCCTCGACTAGGCGCGCGATCAGCACCGAGCGGAACCCGCCTGGCAGCCGGTCGATGGCCCGCTCAAGCAGGGCGCGGATCTGATGTTGTGCCATGAGGGCCTCCGGGTCGAGCGGAGCGATGGGGTGCGGAAACGGAATGATGTCGGCGCTGATATTGTGCGCTGGGCCAGACCTCTGACCTAAGCTTGCGCGCTGGTGCCGGAGGCGGCCGAGCGCTTCGTTGATGACGATGCGGGTCAGCCAGGTGCTGAAGCGAGCCTCGCCCCGGAAGGTGCTCAGGCGAGTGAAGGCTCGCACGTAGGCTTCCTGCAGCACGTCCTCCGCTTCGCTGTCATTCCGGACGATGCTGCGCGCGATCCGGTACAGGCGGCGGTTGTGTTGCTGGAAGATCAGCCGGATGGCCGCAGGATCGTGGCAGCGTGCTTGTTTGAGGAGCTCGACCTCGTCTGCGGGGAGCTGCTGATGGGTGCGCTCGGTCATGGCGCGACTGCCTGCTGCTGAGGAACAGGCGTTAGATGCAGCCGCTACCGAAACGTTCCCGGACCAGGAGCCCGCCCGGCAGAGTGAGCGCAACCGATCATAGAAGCCGATCCAGTTACTTCAATAGCTCTGTAACGCTCAGCCGACGAATTGCCGCTTTGAAGATGCCGCCGAAGGTCACTGAATGGCCGAGATGGGCGCAGTGCTGAATGGCTGATCGTGGCCGTAAGCTGCCTGTCCGCTTCCCGCCACTGGATCGCGGAAGCGGACCTTCGTTGCGGGCTGGGCGAACGCCTTGAAGTGGCTCCTAGCAAGCTCCCACTACGGCTTTGCAGCTTGTCGATGCCTTGATTGGCCGACTAGCACCCGCAGAGTGGTGGTCTCGCCGGTACGATTGTGACTCTGGAAGCAGCGGGCGGCTGTCGCATGCCAGCTTCATTCGCGAGGATGCCTCTCTTCAGCGAGTTGCAAGTCTGCTTCTTAGATGAATATTGCTGAGCAGCCCCCGCATCGCTGGATCGTTAACATCCTACTGAAGGCCCGCGCGAACTTCTCCGTGCGTCCTTTCTGATCAAGCGGCATCTTCGGCTCAGCGTTACCGTACAACCGCTGCAGATGTTGAAGGTGCGGGAGCTGCCCACTCTCGGCTGGAGCGGAGGAGTCTCGCCTCAACATCAAATCCACCGGTGAGGGAACATGCCCATGAAGACCTTGCTCATTGGAGCTGCGGCCTTTGCCGCCATGATCCTGACCAGCGTGACAGCCGACGCACGCGGCTTCCGCGGGGGAGGTGGCGGTTTCCGCGGCGGTGGCGGCTTCCATGGAGGTGGCTTCCGCGGCGGCGGGTTCCGCGGCGGTGGCTTCCATGGCGTGCGGGCAGGCGGCTTCCGCGGCTATCGCGGGGGTGTGGCCGGCGGCTTCCGCGGCTATCGCGGCGGCGTAGTCGGCGGCTATCGCGGTGGATACGGTCGGGTCGGACGCTACGGCTACGGGTATGGTCGCTATGGGCGTTACGGCTATGGCCGCTACGGATACGGCTATGGCTATCGTCCCTACGGCTATGGATTGGGTGCGGCTGCAGTCGGTGCCGCTGTTGGCTACGGCGCGACCTACGGCGGCTGCGGCCCCTACCGCTACTACGACGCCTACTCCGGTGTCTGCCGCCCGTATTGACGACACCCCAACCTGCGAGGCCCGCGCGCACTGACGCCGTCCTGCGCGAAGCCTTGAGCCGCCACGGACCCGGGCGGCCGCACGCACTCCAGGGTCTGTGCCCTCAGACAAGAGGTCTCACCCCATGACCGTCAGGATCGTCCTTCCCTTCGTGGTTGCGGCTTGTCTGACCTCGCCCGCGCTGGCGCAATCGACAGGTTACGTGCGAGAGCCCGCAGCGCTCATCCACGGCAACTACTGCGGCATGGGTAACAACGCGCCGCTGCCGCCGATCGACGCGCTCGATGCCGCCTGCGCTCGGCATGACGCCTGCGCTCCGCTCGGACACCTGCCCTCACGAGCCTGCAACCTGCGGTTCCAACGCGAGACCGAGTTCATCTCGCGTGACCCACGCCAGCCGGATGACCTGCGGGCGCTGGCCGGCTTCATGTCCGCCGGCGCTGCCCTTTTGCCGTTCGACCCGAGCGCTCCTGTAGTCGTGACGCGGGCGCCGGCTTCCGAGCGATATGGACGGCAGCCGCTCGGTCCCTACCGTCCTGCCTCCTACGCCTACTAGCGCGTCCCGAGCAGCACTCGATTGAAGAGGGACCGAGGTGCGACATGAGGATGATCGCGCTCGACGAAGCGGTCGCCTCAATCCCCGACGGGGCCACGCTGATGGTCGGCGGCTTCATGGGGGTTGGGACGCCGGAGCCGCTGATGGACGAACTGGTCCGGCAGGGGCGTCGTGAACTGACGATCGTCGCCAATGACACCGCCTCGCCTGGCGTGGGCATTGGCAAGCTGGTGACAGCCAAGGCTCTCCGGCGGGTGGTCGCGAGCCATATCGGCCTCAATCCCGAGACTCAGAAGCAAATGATGGAGGATGGCCTTCAGGTGGAACTGGTACCGCAAGGGACGCTGGTGGAGCGCATCCGCGCCGGCGGCTGCGGACTGGGCGGCGTTCTCACTCCCACCGGTATCGGCACGGTCGTCGAGAACGGAAAGCGGAAGATTGAGGTCGAGGGTCGGGAATACCTGCTGGAGACAGCACTCCAGGCGGACTTCGCCCTCGTCCAGGCCTTCCTCTGCGACTACCTCGGCAATCTCACCTACGCGCTGACCGGGCGCAACTTCAATCCGCTCATCGCCATGGCGGCGCGCACGGTCATGGTCTGCGCGGAGCACGTTGTCCTAGTCGGCGTGATCGCGCCCGACCACGTGGTCACGCCGGCTCCCCTCGTCGACTACGTCATCGCGAGGTGCTGACCCCATGGACCCGCAGACTATCATCGCACGGCGGATTGCCCGCGAGCTGCGCGACGGCATGCTGGTGAACCTCGGCATCGGGATCCCGACGCTCGTCGCCAACTATGTCCCGGCCGGCATGCACGTGTTCTTCCAGTCGGAGAATGGCTTGATCGGCACGGGCCCAGTTCCAGAGCAAGGCATGGCCATGCGCTGGCTGACGGATGCGGGCGGCAAGCCGGTAACGGCGTTGCCTGGGGCGTCGGCCTTCGACAGCGCGATGTCCTTCGCGCTCATCCGGGGCGGGCATCTCGACCTGACGGTGCTCGGCGGCCTGCAGGTCGATCAGCAGGGCCATCTCGCGAACTGGATGGTGCCCGGCAAGATGGTCCCGGGCATGGGCGGCGCGATGGACCTGGTGACTGGCGCCAAGCGCGTGATCGTGGCCATGCAGCACACCGCTAAGGGCCGCCCGAAGATCGTTCGCGAGTGCTCACTGCCGCTCACTTCCACGCGTCCCGTCGATCTTATCGTGACCGAGTTGGCGGTCATCGCGTTCCCGGAGGCCCGAGCGACGCTCGTCGAGACGGCGGAGGGGGTGAGCGTCGAGGAAGTGCGGGCCGCTACCGAAGCCGAGCTTGTCTTGCCCCAGCCGAACGCTGCCTGACTGGATCCCCACGAGTTGAGCGCCGTGAGCGTCGTACGAGTTCGATTGAGAATGCTCGACTGTGAGAGCCACCAATCGCTCCGGTTCAGACCCGAGACAGCTCATGTTTGAGAAATCTTCATCCCCTCTTGCGTCCATCCGAGACGTTCTCGTTGGCGCTACCGCGGAAGGCCAACGCCAGGAGGCTTCGTCGGCCGTTGGCTATGGCGTGACGTTAGCCAAAGCCGCGGGCGCCCATCTGACGGTGCGGTCTAGCTCGTGGCACCTCTCGGGCGACGATGTCTGGCTCAGCAAGCTCGATTACGAGGGCAAAGAGGTCGACTACCGTCGCCTCGACGCGCTGGCCCACTCCATAGCGGACAGCGCAGCCGGAGGCATCGAGCAGGCCGACGTGATGTGCGCGATTGAGGCGCCGAGCCTATCCCACTCGGATGTCGTCAATCAGCTAGCGGCACAAGCGCGTTTGCACGACCTGACCATCCTGGATGCTGGACCACGGACCTTCGACCTTGACCGCAAGACGATCGAGAAGGCGCTGTTCCTGAGCGGTCGACCGGTCATCGCCGTGCCGCCGGGCTACGCCGCGTTCGCCACGCAGCGGGTTGTCGTCGCGTGGGACGGCAGCGCGCAGGCTGCACGAGCCGCCAACGACGCGATGCCGTTTCTGCGCGCGGCCGAGGCGGTCAAGATCGTTGCGGTTGGCGAGGAAGAGGAGATCCAAGGGTCCCCACTCGGGGCCGAGTTGGCGCCCCACCTCGCGCGGCATGGCGTGAATGTCACGGTCAATGACACATCCGTGTCGGGCGGTGTTGCAGACACCCTACGCGCCGAGGCTGCACTATTCCTGGCCGATATGATCGTGATGGGAGCCTACCATCACTCCCGCGTACAAGAGTACTTCTTCGGCGGGGTGACCCGTTCGCTCCTCGCCCGTAGTGCTATCCCCCTGTTTTTGGCACATTGATGTTGAGAGGCATGCGATCAAGCAGAGACAGACAGGTCGAAGGATTGACAGAGGCGAGGACCACCGTAGCTCCCCCACGAGCGATTGCGGGAGAGCAGTGGCGCATCTATTGACATGCTGATATTCACTGCTTGGCTTTGCTGCTGGCCTTCTCGCGTAGACTCGTGAAGCTTTTGCCGCCTGGCCGGCTGACCACGGTTGTAACCGTCTTGCAGGCGAGTGAGACCGTCTTCACTGACCAACCCTCTGCCTGATGGAAGGACTTCTTCCGCACGCGCTCACAGACAGGTGTCGGCGCGGCAGCAGTGACCGCTTTAGCCACCTTCGGAGCCTGAGTAGGACGTGCGACAACCGCTCCAGGCACAGCAAGGAGCGCAAGAAGCAGAACGAGACGCAGCATGGCTGAGACCTCAGGATAGGCCCACTGAGACAACGCTCCAACCTTGACCATTGTTCAGGGTGGAGAAGCGCTTCCTTCACGATTTTCCGGTTTGTGCGTCTGACCAAGAAGGGTATGTTCCCACCCGGCAAACGGGCAAAGCCTGTAGGCGATGCAACCGGCCCGACATCCCCCGTTTCGGCCTAGCGTTCGGCGACGTGCCCGGTTTGCACCGGGCACGCGAATCCCGTTCAAGGCAGATCGCAGTCAGCTCATGCGGCTGAGAATGTAGCAGTCCTCAATGGCCCACCGGGGCTCCGGCCGGATACCTGTTTCAGCACGTGGGATACGGCGAAACACATCGCTGTCGCGCAAGTAGATCTCGTGGTCGGTGATATGCTCAGGACAAGTCCAATGGCCGCCGTAGCGGGTGTTAGATTGTGTGTCCTCACCAAAGCCGACGATAGCAGCTGTGTGGGGGCCCTTCAGAACGTCACTCAGACGGTCCCAGAAATGCTCCGCCGTCTCATCGGCTTGTGGATGTGCAGCTTCCCACGTCCACGCACACCAGCCGCGTGCGTGCGTCCAGCCTTGAGCCGCTGCTAGCATGAGTTCAATCTCACGCCGGTCTGTCCCTTGCTCGTACAAGATGTGCGCCAACTCGGCCGCCGTCTCAGCCGGAAGTGCCTGTGCAAGGGCTGACAGAAGCGGACCCGCTGTCTCCTCATCGACGTTGTGACAAACCGTGTCCACGACGGCAACGATCGCGCAGAGGCCGCACTCGCCGGAGCCATATGCCTGCCGATACGGGCTGCACTTGTCCATGGTGACAAGCGGAAATCCGTAGAGTCTGGTATCTCCCGCCATCACGAGGCGAGTCGTAGCTGCCTGGCTGTCGACGCCCGGTACGCCCTGCGCCATGCTCTGTGCCCAGGCAGAGGGTCTACCCAGGCCGATGAAGGATATCGCGGCAGTTCCTGCGGCGAAGATTCGTCTGGTGACCGCCATTACCGCCTCCTGGGAAGCGCCCGCTCAGGCAAACCGCTCCAGGTAAAATCTCACCCCCAAATGCTGCGCTCGATGTAGTGCATCGTCACCGGCTCGACCTCTCAAACACAGAGCTTCGTCCTCAGTTGTATGCGCGAAGGTGTAGAAGCTTCCTCACCAAGCAGACCTGAAGGTGGCTTGGCAGATCCTGGGCAGTGTTCCCACAGCGTTGGACGGCTCCGAGCAGCTTCACTCGGCTGGGGCGGCAGGAGCGATGCCGGTGATCTGCGCTGACGGCTCCGCGCTGATCCAGTGGTACAGGATCCCGCCCAGCACGCCGCCGAGGATGGGTGCGACCCAGAACAGCCAGAGCTGCGCGATCGCCCAGCCCCCGGCGAACAGGGCGGGCCCGGTGCTGCGCGCTGGGTTCACCGAGAGGTTCGTGATCGGGATGCCGACGAGGTGCACCAGCGTCAGGCAGAGCCCGATCGCCAGCGGCGCGAAGCCGACCGGCGCCTTGCCGTGGGTCGCGCCCATGATGACGAACAGGAACATCATGGTGAGCACCACCTCGGCGACAAGGCACGAGACGAGGCCGTAATGCCCGGGCGAGTGGGCACCGTAGCCGTTGGCGGCAAAGCCCTTGGCCGGGTCGAACTCTGGTGAGCCGCTCGCAATGGCGTAGAGGAGCGCCGCGGCGACGATGCCGCCCACGACCTGCGCGATGACGTAGGGTGCGATGTCCTTCGACGGGAAGCGCCCGCCGGCCGCGAGCCCGCAGGTGACCGCCGGGTTGAGGTGGCAGCCTGAGATGTGGCCGACCGCGTAGGCCATGGTGACCACGGTCAGGCCGAAGGCGAGGGATACGCCGAGCAGGCCGATGCCGACCTGCGGGAAAGCAGCCGCGACGACGGCGCTGCCGCATCCTGCGAAGGTGAGCCAGAAGGTGCCGATCGCCTCGGCGGAGCATTTGCGGATGTCCATGGAAGCCTCCTCAGTTCAGCGAGGGAACGGTTCCGGTCTCCGGTCACGAGGTAATAGCAAACCCGATTCGGTCGTCACGCCAGGAACACTCAGCCTCGTCTGCCTTGCGGTGTGCTGAATTCGGTTGGACTTCGGCATTTGCGAGGTCGGAGGTCGCCGCCGTTACAGTTACTGCGGCAATACCGGCGCTCGCTCACGGACGCCCTACCGCGGCCCGGAAGCCAGCAGCCTCATCCTAACGACGTCTCCTCGCGGCGCTTGATCGACAGGGACGCCGTCTGTTTGGTGAGTCGCATCTCCGCCCAGGGGCCTTTCAAACGGGCGCCGGTTCCTCGGCAGCCCGTCTATCCGCCTCACCAGCCGCAGCCGCCGTAGCCTAGGCGGAGCCGTAGTAGGAATAGGCGGTCGGGGTGTAACCGTAGCCGTACCCGCCATACGGGTAGCCGTAACCATACCCGGAGGCGAGCGCCGCTCCGGTCGCGAAGCCGATTCCTGCTGCCGCCGCACCGTTGATCGGAGCTATGACGTGGTCACACCCGCACCATCAGGCTGCAACAGCACAGCGTGCCAATCAGCTCGGTACGACCCCTCGAAGATCATGGCCGCTTGATCACTCGCACAACCCGGTGCGTGTCAGGGTCAAGGATGACGGCTTTGCCGTCGGACGAGATGACGTATGCGTAGGAAACCGCCGGTTTCAGCCCGGGTACAGAGACGTTCTGGAATACGCCGATCCGCATCCAGTTCGGGGCTTCGCTGCCGACGCCGACGCGCAGACGTCCATTCGCCGCTGAGTAACGCGGCCCAGATTCGAAGAGGCTCTGAACGGGCGCCGCCGAATGCCCGGTCAAAATGATGCTGCCCGCCGCGCTCGGCCTGACCGGCACTAGAAGAGGGTGCGCGTTTGCAAGGGAGCTGGTGATCGTGCCGACCAGCATGCCAGTCATTGTTATCAGTAGCCTGTTTCTAGGCAAGGCTTGGGTGAGCATCACTGGCCTCATCGTTGTCACGCGCTGTCCTGTGGGGAGGGCGCTCCACCCGAAACGTTACAAAATGCAAAACGCGGTGCTTGATCCATTGGGTCGCTTGGCCGGCATTGTCGCGTTAAGCTTATCACGTTGAGGCCTTTTGTTTGCCTTTGTCGGCACCCTGACTCGCGTCGACTTACGTGGTCTCACCAACTTGAGCAGCCGGTGCAGCTCCAATTCGGGCCGCCAGACGGCCGACACTCGGCCTTCGTCACGAGTTTCTCTAGAGCAAGTCAAAGCACTCCTTCAGTTGCTTCACTGATGCTGGCAGGCGCGCAGCATGAAACACCTGCCTTGTGAGCGTCGGCGGCTCTGTCGCGCCCGCGCAACAAGGGCGTCGAATGTGCCGTTGCATCGACCTTGCGGGCTACGGACGCCCGCGCTTCGCCCGTAAGTTGCCTACGGCCCCATCCACCACGAACGCCAGATCGGGGCTCGGACTCGAAGTGCCATGCCTTTCTCGCCTTCCGCGCGCGCTGCTTGCCTGGGCGCGCTATTGGCCGTCGCGGCCACCGGCTGCAGCTTCAAGTCCGTGCCCGATCCGACCTTGTCGTCGCGCGATGCGGCTTTCATGGCCCTCGTCCCGGAGGCCGAATTCGACCCGCATTTCGCCCGCTACCTTGTGGACGATCCGACCAAGGAGGCGCCTGGCACCGTGGTGGTCGACACCAAGGCGCGCCAGCTCTACCTCGTACAGCCCGGCGGAAAGGCACTCCGCTACGGCGTCACGGTCGGGGACGAGGCCTATGGCTGGACCGGCACCGCCGCGGTCGCCCGCAAGGCGGAATGGCCAGCCTGGAACCCACCGGCCGAGATGGTGCGGCGCTGGCCGCACGTCCACGCCATGGCGGGCGGCCCCGCGAACCCGCTCGGCGCCCGCGCGCTCTACCTGTCAGACCACGGCCGCGATACGCTCTATCGCATCCACGGCACCAACGAGCCCGAGAAGATTGGCCAAGCCGTGTCTTCGGGTTGCATCCGGCTGCGCAACATCGATGTGGTCGACCTGTACAACCGCGTGCCCGTCGGTGCTAGAGTGCTCGTGCGCTGAGGCTCGGCCCGGGCATCATACTGCGATCGGACAGAGCGCCTCGATCGCGTCGCACGCGGTCGATACGCCGCCCTCCGCCTTCATCAGGTCCTTTGCCGCGACACAGGCCTGCTGGATCTCGGGCGTGCTCAACAGCCGACAAATCTCCTCGGCGGCTCGGGCCGGAGTAAAACGGCGCCGGCTGAGCGTGGCGCCAAAGTTAAGGCGCGTCAGGCGCTCCGCTTCATCGAAGTGGTCGAAGGCCACCGGTACCACAAGCTGCGGGATGCCGGCTGCTAGCGCCTGCGCCACTGTCCCAACGCCGCCGTGATGGATGAGGGCACTGCAGGGCGGCAGCAATCGGCTGAAGGGCGCGTAGGGCACGTGGAGGACCTGCGGCGGCAGATCGCTCGGCACCTGCCCCGCCTGCGGCGCGAGGAGAATACCGCGGCGGCCAAGGCGGATGCAGACCCGCACAGCCGTCTCGAAGAAGCTGCGCCCCTGCCGCATCGCCGACCCGTAGGTGAAGGCGAGCGGTGCATCGCCTTGCTCCAGGAACCTGGCCACAGCTGGGGTGAGATCTGCCGCGTCACCGAAGCGGTCGGCGAGGGGAAAGCCGACCTGCACAACCTGATCGGGCCAGTCGGGTTGAGGCGGAGCGTACCAGCTCGGGACGGTGAGAAGGACGCGCAGCGGGCTGTTCCACCAGTGGCGCAGTCGGCGCACCGGAGGCAGGCCAAGGCTCGCGCGGAACGTGTTCAGGGCCGGCAGGGCCGCCGGATTGATGACGTACTTGTCCGCACCGCGTCCGATCCAGTGTTGAAACTCGGGCGGAAGGAAGCGGGGTAGTCGCAAGCCGGGCAGGACCGGCGGGGCGTGGCGGCTCTCCAGGAGCATCGGCATCACGTGGAGGGTGACGAGAGGCAGCCCGAGGCTGTCCTGCGCGACCCGTGCACCGAGGCTGAGCGTCGAGGCGACCACAAGGCCTGCGCCGGGCTGCCAGTTTGCAGCGAGCCATCGGTAGGTCGGTTCCGTCAGAGCCGAGATGGAGCGGAACGCAGCCTCGACGCCGCGCCAGGGACGCCAGAGGTCGGGCTCGGCTGCGAACCGGTCGAAGTCCTCCTGTGTGCCAAGGGCGTGAAACGGTATCCCGGCCCGAGCGGCCAGAGCGGCAAAAGGGGCAGGTGCCGCGAGGGTGACGGCGCGACCGCGTTGCTTCAGTTCGGCCGCCAGCGCGATGAAGGGCAGAACATCGCCGTGGCTGCCGATCGCGACGAGGAAGATTTTCATGTTGCCGCTGCCGAGACTCGCGCAACCTCAGACTTATCCTGCGGCACGCAGGTAGCTCTCTTCAACGACGCACGCCGTCCGATTTTGCTTCAGCTTTGTTCGGTTGCTCCTCGCCGATCGAGGCGTTGTGCAAATTCACGATCTCGCCTGCGCAACGCAGCGCTTGATCGCATGCCGGCTTCCCGCCGTCCTATCGAAAGAAGGACCCCGCAACCCGTAAGGCTGCGTGGCGAGTGCGTCTCGAGATGGCTTCGCTAGCGCGATCCGGTGAAGGACGTGACCGCTAGCAAGGCCAGTGTCGACTGGGGCCGACCGCAGCATCGTCTCTTCGGCCGGGAAGCTTGGCTTTAACAAATGCGAGGCCAAACGCACGAAAGCCGGCCGCGGCCTGAGGGAGCCGCACGGCCATAGGCTTCGCAGCGCACATTCTAAAACCGGCTTCCGCGAACCGAGCGGCTCCATCGCGCCTAGCACGCGAGTTCAGGGCTTGATACCTCTACGCCACTAGCCCTGCGATGAGGGTTGCCAGACCCCCGAGGCCTGCCAGCCCCACGGCCGCGATCCTGGCAGCCTGCGCCATGCCTGCACGGCGATTGTCATTGGAAGGCTGAGGTAGCTCGCTGGGCCAGCGGAGCCATTTGCGCGAGCGTGCCGGAATGGCCTCAATCGGCCCCGCCCGTGGCTCGTCGGACTGATGGCGACACGACATGGCACCTCCCTGCTTTGCAACAGCCTAGCTTCCTGTCGGTCCGGGCTGCAATGCGCCTGCATGAGCTGCCGCTGAATGAGCCGTGCAACCACGTCAGAGTATGGGCCGCCCTGTAGCCTGAAGAGAACGTATGCGCTGCCGGGCCAACCGACGGCGTTCCGGCGTAGCCTCCCATTTCGCGCGGCGAAGCGGAGCAGCAAAGCTTTTTCCGCGGCTCATATCCAAGCCTGCACCTGGCGGGCGCCAAGGAAGGCGGAGGAAGCAGGCTGGTATGCTCCGGACATCGAATTGGTTCGCTTGCGGCCGCCTCATTGTCTCTATTTAGAATGACCGAAACTAGGCGATCGGAGATGATAGAACCACCGCAGCTTCTCTTGCCAAGGAGGGGAATCCATGACGCGGCATACGGCCCTTCTCATGCTCGTCTGTCTGGCACCCTACCCATTGACCGCACCTGCCTACGCCGCACCGGATCGCTCCGTCGAAAAACCTATTCAGCTCAAGATCGGCGGCAGTTCAGCCCGGACCGCAAGGCATCTCCAGCAGAATGTCCGTGTTTACAGGCAGTACGGCCGCAGGAAGTGCAATGCAGTCCCGGCGAGATACTACTACTACACCGTATCGCCCTGCGCCCAGGGGCTCTGCAATGAATTTCTGGGCGCATACGAATTTAGCGGCTGCGACTGACCCAGAGCCGCTTGCATTGTGCTCTGGTCGGAGACGCTAATGGCGTTCGACCTACCTATTGCACGGTAGGTGCGCGGAAGACGCCAGCGATAGCACGCTGCACCGGAGCGACATCCACAACCCTGCCACGACTTGAGGGACGAGATCAGCGTCGAAGTCCACGATCACAGCGTCCTCAAGACTTCATGAGCCTGATGAAGCGCTTGCAGGAGCAGGTGCGGTCCGGTTCCGGACAGCCCGGAACTCACTTTGTGGGCACCCGTTGATCCCTCGTCTCAATGAGACAGCAATCTCCGACAAACACCCGGCGCCTGGACGCGAGCTTCCCTCGCGACCAGGCGTTCCCCTGCTCGCCTCGGTAAGATCCAGACGACCAAAGCGTCGAACCGTCCGAAATCTGCCAAGAACAAGCTTCACCGCGCCCGCGTTTCATCACGGGAGGGTTTTCGTTCGGAGGTGCAATCATGAAACGTGTAGCGATTGCGGCCGGAGTGGTCCTTGCCGCTCTTGCCTTTGCACCTGATCCCGCGGATGCACGCGGCTTCGGCGGCGGCGGATTCCGCGGCGGCGGCTTCGGCGGTGGTGGGTTCCGCGGCGGTGGCTTTGGCGGAGGCGGCTTCCGAGGTGGCTTCGCTGGCGGCGGCTTCCGCGGCGGCTTTGCCGGGGCAGGCTTCCGGGGCGGCTTCGGGGGGCACCGCGGCGGCTTCTACGGTGGCCGCGGCTACGGCTGGCGTGGTGGCGGCTACGGCTGGCGCGGCGGCTATGGCTGGCGCGGCTATGGCTGGCGTGGTGGCTACGGTTGGGGCTTGGCTGGCCTCGGGCTCGGGCTCGCAGCCGGCACGGCTCTCGGCTACGGGTACGGCTATCCCTACTGCAGCGTCTACGATCCGTATTGCAACGGTTACGGGTACGCTCCGGTCGGCTACTATGGCGGGCCCTACTACGGTTGGGGTTACTGAGGATCTCGACCGTTTGCGAAGTATGACGAGCTCGCGGGCGGGGCGCGTCCCACCGCGAGCCGCTGTAAATGTGTCGCGGCCCCTCTTCGGCCGCAGCAACTCCCTGGTTCTGTGTGTAGGGCCAGGATCTGCACCGCTCACAGTCTCCTGAAGCTGGCCAAGGCCGAGCGGTGAGCCTGCGGCCCATCTTCACATCTAATCATATCTCAGCCGCCAGACTCACGCTCAAAACCGTTGCTCAGGCAGCTTACTACGACCTGTTACGGCTTGAGCGAATCGAGTGCTGCAGCAAGGCAGAGTTTACCCGCGAAGCTAGTGGCGGTCCTTTTGTAGCGGGTCGGGACTGCGCGCCACTCCTTCAAACTTGCCCGGAGGCTCTCGACCCGGCCCAGACCCGGGAACGCGGCCAGGCCGCAATCGTCGGCGGCGAGCATAGGCCCGCGACAGGATGAGATCGACGCTCATCCACAGGTCAGGCGAGAATCCGGAGGCCGCATCGTCGGAGGCCGACATAGCGAGGCAAGCACAACCGAGTCTGCCGGTTCCGCGCGGCCTGGCCTTCTGCGCCTGCAACCCCCTCCGACGTCGGATTGTCTCCAAATCAGCGCCGTTCAACGTTAGCTAATTCGCCCAGCACGTGACCGGCTGTCCTCTTTGATCAAGCACCTTGGGTCAACTTGCTGTTCAAATAGAAGCGGGAACATGGAAGCTGCCTCGCGCTCATGTCGAAGGTCCCGATGCTGTATACTATGAAGAGCGGAGACCGCGAATGCACGTGGAGCCGCTGAATCGCGAGCGCCGATGGATGGAGCGCATCCTCTTCTTCCTGCTCGCCGTCGTGATCTGGCCATTCATTGCAGTTGGTGTTGTTGCCGGATGGGGCTTCCTCGTCTGGATGTATTATCTCTTTACCGGTCCTCCGGGGCCGGTCTGAGTCATCTGCCATGCCTGCCACCGAATGCCCCTCCCGCCGCGAGATCCTGACAGGACGCCTCTCCGATCATCCTGTCGTCGCGGAGGCGCATGTCTCCAGTCTCGTTGTCCACGTGCGCCCCGAGCAGGCCGCAAGCGCACGTGTCGCAATGGAATGCATGCCGGGGGTCGAAATCCATGCCGCTGCTGCGGGCAAGCTCATCGTGACCCTAGAGACCGAAAGCGACGCAGAGATCGTCACCCGCCTCAATGCCATCTCGCTTCTTGATGGGGTGATGTCGGCGGCCCTCGTGTTTCACCACGTTGAAGCGGACGCCGGTTCCGCCGCAGGGAGGGCATGAGCGTCATGGACCTTTCACGCCGCGCTTTCCTGAAGACCCAAGCCGCAAGCGCTGCCGCGGCCGCAGCAAACGTAGCTCTGCCTGCTCAAGCGCAAAATTTTGCAGTGGGCGAAGCCGTTGAGATCCAGTGGTCGAAGGCGCCGTGTCGGTTCTGCGGCACCGGCTGCGGAGTCATGGTCGGCGTGAAGGACGGCAGGGTGGTCGCTACCCACGGCGACATGAAGGCGGAAGTCAATCGTGGCCTCAACTGCGTGAAGGGCTACTTCCTCTCCAAGATCATGTACGGTGCTGACCGGCTCACACAACCGCTCATGCGGATGAAAAACGGTGCGTTCGCCAAAGAAGGCGAGCTTGAGCCGGTGTCGTGGGACCAGGCCTTTGATGAGATGGCGCGCCAGTTCAAGCGCGTGCTCAAAGAGAAGGGGCCCGATGCCGTCGGCATGTTCGGCTCGGGTCAGTGGACGGTCTGGGAAGGTTATGCCGCCTCCAAGCTGATGCGGGCCGGTTTCCGCACCAACAACCTAGATCCCAACGCCCGCCACTGCATGGCCTCGGCGGCTGTCACGTTCATCCGAACATTCGGCATGGACGAGCCAATGGGCTGCTATGACGACTTCGAGCATGCCGATGCCTTTGTGCTCTGGGGCTCGAATATGGCCGAGATGCACCCGATCCTGTGGACCAGGATCACGGATCGGCGGCTGTCCTCTCCGCACGTCCGCATCCACACTCTCTCAACGTATGAACACCGAACCAGCGATCTGTCCGACGCGGCCATCATCTTCAAGCCTGGCAGCGACCTGGCGATCCTGAACTACATCGCAAACCACATCATCCAGAGCGGCTCCGTGAAGAGTGACTTTCTGGAGAAGCACGTCAACTTCCGCGTGGCCAACACTGACATCGGGTATGGCCTCCGCCCGGACCACACGCTAGAACAGCGGGCCCAGCACGCTCATGACGCCCAGGTCTCTCATCCCTCGACGCTCGAGGCGTATGCACAGCTCATGAGCGAATACACGCTGGAGAAGGCCTCGGAGGTCTCCGGCGTGAGGCCTCAGCAACTGGAGGCACTGGCTCGCCTCTACGCTGACCCTCAAACGAAGGTGATGTCGCTCTGGACCATGGGGTTCAACCAACATGTCCGTGGCGTGTGGGCAAACCACATGGTCTACAACCTCCACCTCCTCACAGGAAAAATCGCAGAGCCGGGAAACAGTCCCTTCTCGCTCACCGGCCAACCATCCGCCTGTGGGACCGCGCGTGAGGTCGGCACGTTTGCGCATCGCCTTCCAGCTGACATGCAGGTGAACAATCCAGAGCACCGTCGGCATGCCGAGCACACTTGGAAGCTGCCGGAAGGGCTTCTGCCCGGAAAGGTTGGTTACCACGCGGTGCAACAGGACCGAATGTTGAGAGATGGGAAGCTCAACGCCTACTGGATCATGTGCAACAACAATTTGCAGACGGCGCCCAATACCAACAACGAAACCTACCCCGGCTACCGCAACCCTGCCAATTTCGTCGTGGTCTCGGACGCCTACCCTACAGTCACGGCCATGGCTGCAGACCTCGTGCTGCCGGCGGCCATGTGGGTCGAGAAGGAGGGAGCCTACGGCAACGCAGAGCGGCGGACCCACTTTTGGCACCAGCTCGTGGACGCGCCAGGCGAGGCCCGTTCGGATCTGTGGCAACTTGTCGAGTTCTCAAAACGCTTCACGACAGACGAAGTCTGGCCGGAGGAGATCCTGTCCAATGCTCCAGAGTACCGCGGCAGGACGCTCTACCAGGTGCTTTTTGCCAACGGCGAGGCCGACAAGTTCTCGCTCTCCGAGATCGATGGGGCTTACGAGAACCGGGAGGCAAAGCACTTCGGCTTCTATATTCAGAAGGGCCTCTTTGAAGAGTACGCCTCATTCGGGCGCGGTCATGGCCATGACCTTGCGCCGTTCAACACTTACCATCAGGTGCGCGGACTACGCTGGCCCGTCGTTGACGGCAAGGAAACCCTCTGGCGCTTCCGAGAAGGCTTCGATCCGTATGTCCAGAGAGGCGCTGGTTGGGAGTTCTACGGCAACCCAGACAAGAAGGCGAATGTGGTTGCGGCACCGTACGAGCCGCCAGCCGAGGCGCCCGACGAAGAGTTTGACCTGTGGCTCGTGACGGGCCGCGTCCTAGGG
>NZ_BJZU01000137.1 GCF_007992195.1 Methylobacterium oxalidis
GACGCTCGCCGAGCGCTACCGGCACTAGGATCCGCCGCCGGATGGACATCCGCCAGCAGCTCCTCGCGGCCTTCGAGGTCGAGCACCGCGAGCATATCGACATGATCCGGGCGGCGCTGGCCGGCGGCGCCGAGGGGCGCCAGCCGGACTGGAACGACGTCTTCCGCCGCGCCCACAGCCTGAAGGGGGCCGCCCGCGCCGTCGACCTGCCCGCGGTCGAGGCGGTGGCCCACCGGCTGGAGACGCTGTTCGAGCGGATCGTGGCGGGTGCCACCGCCCTCGACCGGGAGGCGACGAGCGCCACGCACCTCGCCCTCGACCGGATCGAGGCCTACGTCGCCGGCCTGAAAGAGGCGGAGCCGCCCGAGATGCCGGCGGACGCGCTCGCCGCCCTCGACCGGCGACTCGGCACCGGGCCGGCCGGGCCCGAACCCGCGGCGCCACCTCCGCCGGCACCGCCGCGGGCCACCGTGGAGGCTCCGGCCGCCAACCCGGTCGCCGCACAGAAGCCGGCGACCGTCCCCGAAGAGGCGGCGCAGTCCCTCCTGCGCGTGCCCGCGGACGCGGTCGAGGCGCTGACGCGGGCGACCTACGACCTGACCGCGAGCCTCGGCGGCGAGGCGATGGTCGGCGACGGCCTGGCGCGGCTCGCCCGCAGCGCCGTCGCGCTGCGCCGTCGGACCGAGGCCGGCCGCGCGGGCGGGAAGGCGGGGCGCCTCGCGGGCACGGGCCGAACGGCGGATCCGGACGCGCTCTCAGCCGACCTCGACGCTCTCCGCGCGGAGCTGCGCGGCATCGAGGCGGGGCTCGCGGCGCTCGCCCGCGAGGCCAGCGATCTCGTCCGCCGGCAGGCCGGCGCGGCGAGCGCCATCGAGGGCGCGGCGGCGCGGGTCCGCGTCCAGGCCGAGCGCCTCGCCCTCGTCCCGGCCGAGACCGTGTTCGGCGGCTTCGCGCGCTCCCTGCGCGAGACCGCCCGCGAGCAGGGCCGCGAGATCGACCTCACGGTGACGGGGCTCGACCTGCCCCTCGATCGCGGCATGTTGCAGGTCCTCAAGGACCCCGTCCTGCACGCCCTGCGCAACGCCCTCGCCCACGGGGCGGAGGCCCCCGAGGCCCGCCGCCGGGCCGGCAAGCCCCCGGCGCTGGCGATCCGCTTCGAGATCGGCGTGCGCGGCGGGCGCCTCCACATCGCCGTGCACGACGACGGGGCCGGGCCGAACCTCGCCGCGATCGAGGCCAATGCCCGCCGCCGCGGCCTCCTCGGGCCGGGCGAGGCGGCCGAGCCCGAGGCGCTGCTCGGCCTCGTCTTCGAGCCCGGCTTCTCGACGGCGCCCTCCGTCGACACCCTGTCGGGGCGCGGCTTCGGGCTCTCGGTGGTCGCCGACGCGGCGCGCTCCTTGCGCGGCAGCGTGCGCCTTGAGCCGCGGCAGCCCTGGGGCACCTCGCTGGTGATGAGCCTGCCGCTCTCGGCCTCACGCCGCTCCGTTCTGCTGGTGGAGGCGGGCGGCACGGTCTACGCCCTGCCGGGCCCGGCCGTGGAGCGCCTGCTGCGGCACGAGCGCGGGAGACTCGGACGGGCGCTCGGGCGGCCCGTCCTGTCGATCGAGGGCGACGGGGCGGAGCGGACCCTGCCCGTCCATGCCCTGTCCGAGCTCATCGGCGCCCCGGCCGCCGAGCCCGCCGAGACGGGGAGCCTGACCGCGGTCCTGCTGCGCAGCGCGGGCGGCTTCGTGCTCGCGGTCGACGCCCTGCGCGACGTGCGCACCCTGCTCGTGCTGCCGGCCCCTCCGATCGGCGCCGATCCGGCCCTCGTCTCCGGAACCGTGGTCCTGCCCGGCGACGTGCCGGCGCTCGTTCTCGACCCGGAGGGACTTGCCGCCCGGGCCGGCGAGGCCAGATCAGCCGGCATCGCGGGCGGCGCGGCGGAATCGCGCGCCGATCCCCGCGGAACGGGCGCTCAGGCGCGACGTTCGACGATTCTCGTCGTGGACGATTCCATCACCACGCGGACCTTGGAGAAGGGAATCTTGGAAGCGGCCGGGTACCGCGTGGTCGTCTGTGTCGACGGGCAGGACGCTCTCGACCGTCTGCGCGCCGACATCGAGACGGTCGATCTGGTCGTCGCCGACGTCGAGATGCCCCGCCTCGACGGGTTCGGCCTGCTCAAGGCGCTGCGCGCCGACGAGTCCCTCGCGCGGCTCCCCGTCATCCTGATGACCTCCCGCGGCGAGGCCGATGACGTGAACCGCGGCCTGGAACTCGGCGCGGACGCCTACCTGACCAAGCAGAAGTTCGACCAGCGCCAGCTGCTCGACACGATCGGGCAGCTGCTGTGAGCGGGCCGGTCCGCGTCATGCTCGTCGAGGACAGCCTCGTCGTGCGCCAGCTCCTCGCGCACATTGTCGGGCGCGACCCGCGGCTCACTCTCGTCGCGGCGGTGGCCTCCGCCGAGGAGGCGCTGGAGCAGATCGCGGTGGTGCGTCCGGACGTGATCTCGATGGACATCCGCCTGCCCGGCATCGACGGCCTGGAGGCGACGCGCCGGATCATGGCCGAGCACCCGACGCCGATCGTGGTGGTGGCGGACGCCGTCGAGGATTCCTCCCTGCGGATCTCCATGAACGCCCTGCGGGCGGGCGCCCTCTCGGTGGTCGAGAAGCCCGTCGCGACCACCCATTCGGGCTACGACGCGGTGGCGGGCGAGATCTGCACGCAGCTGCGCATCATGGCCCAGGTGCCGGTGATCCGGCGGCGGCCGATCGGCTCGGAATGGGCCGGCCGCCGGGCCGCCGCGCGCTCCGCGTCCGAGGCCGCGCCGGAGGCCGCTCCCTCCGACCGGCCGACGGTGCTCGCCATCGCGGCCTCGACCGGCGGACCGCCGGCGCTCGCCCGCGTCATCGGCGCCCTGCCCGAGGACTTTACCCTGCCGGTCCTCGTCGTTCAGCACATGGGCGCGGCCTTCATGGAGGGGTTCGCGGCCTGGCTGAACGGCGTCGTGGCGCTGCCCGTCTCCGTCGCCGTCGACGGCGAGCGGGCGGAGGGCGGCCGCGTCTACGTGGCGCCGGGCGACCGCCATCTCGAAATCGGCGCGGGCGGCATCCTGCGCATCCTCGACTCGGCGCCTGTCGGTGGCCAGCGGCCCGCCGCCACCGTCCTGTTCCGCTCGGTCGCCCGGCAGGCGGGCCGCGCCGGCATCGGCGTGCTCCTCACCGGCATGGGGGAGGACGGGGCGCTCGGCCTCCTCGACATGCAGCGCGCGGGCGCTCAGACCATCGCCGAGCACGAGAGCACGGCCGTCGTCTACGGGATGCCCGCCGCGGCCGTCCGCCTCTCCGCCGCCCGCAGCGTGCTGCCCCTCGACCGGGTCGCGGGCGAGATCCTGCGCTCCGTCTCGCCGGACCAGCCAGCATGAGCGGCGAGGCGGCCCGCCCTCGCCTTCTCCTGGTAGAGGATTCCGAGACGCAGGCCCTGGAGTTGCGCCTGCTCCTCGAGGGGCGCGGCTTCGCGGTGGAGCGCTGCGCGACCGCGGAGGCGGCCCTCGACCACCTCAACACGCGCCTGCCCGATCTCGTGGTGGCCGATTACCACCTGCCCGGCATGAACGGGGACGAGTTCACCCGGCAATTGCGCCTGTCGCTGCGCACGCGCGCCCTGCCCCTGCTGATGCTGACGGGCGCCCGCGACGGCGAGCGCCAGGGACTCGAGAGCGGCGCCGACGCCTACGTGGCGAAATCCGCCGACCGCGACCTCCTGATCCTGCGCATCCGCGCGCTGCTGCGCGAGCGCAAGGGCGGTGCCTCCGCGGAGGGGCCGGGCGTTGCCGCCTTCCGGCGCGGGCGCGTGCTCGTGATCGACGGCAGCGCCACCTACCGGACCTTCCTCGCCGGGGTCCTCGGCCAGGAAGGCCACGCGGTCACCGCCGCGGACGGGCCGGAGGCGGCGCTCGTCGCCCTCGACGCCCCGGGCGCGGCCTTCGACTGCGTGACGGTCGATCTCCTCGGGCCCGCCTACGACGGTCTCGACCTGTGCCGGGCGATCGACCGGCGGCGCGCCTTGGCGGAGAGCGGCGCACCCTTCCACCTCGTCGGCATCGCCGGAAGTGCCCCGGCCAAGGACTTCCTCGTCGCGGCCTTCGCCGCCGGCGCCGACGACGTCGTCTCGAAGGAGGACGGCGACGTCCTCGTGATGCGGGTGCGCGGCCTCGTCCGCCGGCGCCTCCTCGAGGAGGACAACCGGCGCATCGCGGGCGAGTTCGGCGACCGGGAGAGGGCGCTGGAGCGGGCTCGCGCCGAGGCGGAGGCGGCCGAGGCCCGCGCCCAGCTCGCGGGCGCCCTCGAGCAGGCGAACCGGGACCTTGCGGACGCCAACCGCAAGCTGACGGAAGCACAGGCGAAGCTCGTACAGGCCGCCAAGATGGCATCGCTCGGCGAGCTCGTCGCTGGCATCGCCCACGAGATCAACAATCCCCTGGCCTTCATCCTGGCGCATCAGGGCACCGTGGAGCGGCTCCTCGGGGAGGTGCCCGCACCCCCCGGCGACGGCGTCGCCGAGCGGGCGCTCGCCAAGGCGCGCGACCGGGTCGGCTCGATGCGGATGGGCCTGACCCGCATCCAGGATCTCGTGCTCAACCTGCGCAAGTTCTCCCGTCTCGACGAGGGCGAACTCTCCCGGGTCAACGTGCCGGACGCGATCGAGACGGTGCTGGCGCTGATCCAACACAAGCTCGGCGGGCGCATCGCCGTGGAGCGGGACTTCTCGGGCCGCCCCGAGATCCACTGCACCCCCGCCCTGCTCAACCAGGTGGTGATGAACATCCTCGGCAACGCCGCCGACGCCATGCCCGAGGGCGGCACCATCCGGGTGGTGACCGAGAGCACCGGGGACACCGACATCATCCGCATCAGCGACACCGGCCCCGGCATCTCGGAGGATCTGCGGGAGAAGATCTTCGAGCCGTTCTTCACGACGAAGCCAGTCGGCTCGGGAACCGGGCTGGGGCTTGCGATTGCATACAGCGTCGTTCAGGCGCATAGCGGCTCGCTCACCGTCGAGACGGCGCCAGGAGGTGGAGCCTGCTTCGTGATCGGCATCCCACGGCAGGCGGACAGCGCATGACGAGAGGCACGATCCTGGCCGTCGACGACGAGCCGGACATCCTGATCGCCCTCGAGGACCTGTTCGAGGATACCTACCGGGTCGTCAGCACGACGAAACCGGCGGAGGCGCTCGCCCTCCTCGCCAAGGATCCGGACATCGCCGTGATCCTCTCCGACCAGCGCATGCCAGGCATGACCGGCGACGCGATGCTGTCGGAGGCGCGCAGCTTCCACGAGGCGCAGGCGATCCTGCTCACGGGCTATGCGGATATCAACGCGGTGATCGCGGCGCTCAACCGCGGCGGCATCACCGGCTACGTCACGAAACCGTGGGACGCGGCGCTCCTGCGCCACACGGTCGGCAACGCGTTCGAGCGGTATCGCCTCGGGCGCGAGCTCGCGACGGAACGCGCCCTGTTGCGCGGCCTGCTGGAGCATTCCGAGGACGCGATCTCCTTCAAGGATGCGGGTGCGCGCTTCGTGCGCCTCAACGCGCGCAAGGCCGCGCTCCTCGGCACCGACGCCACCGGCTGCCTCGGGCGGACGGAGGCCGACCTCACGGGCGAGCGCGGCGCGGCCGCCGAGCGCGCGGACGCCGCCGCGATCGCCTCCGGCGAGGCGGCCGAGAGCCTCGCGTCGGAGGGGCCGGCCGGCGCCGAGCGCTGGAGCCAGGTGACCCGTGTGCCGATCCGGGGCCCCGCCGGCGAGATCGCGCATCTCGCCACGATCGAGCGCGACGTCACCGAGCAGAAGTCGCTGGAGGCGCGGCTGCGCCAGTCGGACAAGATGCAGGCGCTCGGCACGCTGGCCGGCGGCATCGCGCACGACTTCAACAACCTGCTCACCGCCATCCTGGGCAGCCTGGAACTGGCCGGGCCGAAGGTCGGCGACCAGCCGCGGGTGCGCCGGCTCATCGACAACGCCACCCAGGCCGCCCAGCGCGGCGCCTCGCTCACGAAGCGCCTCCTCAGCTTCAGCCGCTCGCACGACCTGGAGGCCCGCTCGACGGACGTGAACGCCCTGATCGCCGGCATGGACGCGCTGCTCGGCCGCAGCCTCGGCGGCCTCGTGACGGTGACGACGCGGCTGCGCCCGGACCTGCCGGCCGCCCTCGTGGATCCTGACCAGCTCGAACTCGCGATCCTCAACCTCTGCATCAACGCCCGCGACGCGATGCCGGAGGGCGGCGCCATCACCATCGCCACCGACCTCGTCGACATCACCGACGATCCCGAGCTCGCGTCCGGCTCCTACCTCGCCGTCAGCGTCGCCGATACGGGTACGGGCATCCAGCCCGAGATCCTGCAGCGGGTCTGCGAACCGTTCTTCACCACCAAGGCGGTGGGCCAGGGCACCGGCCTCGGCCTCGCCATGGTGTTCGGCCTCGCCCAGCAGTCGCAGGGACGGTTGCGCATCGACAGTGCCGTCGGCCGCGGCACCCTGGTCGAACTCGTCCTGCCGCGCGCCGAGGGTGCGGCAACGGCCGAGGCCGCACCCCGGCATGAGTCGCCCGTCGCCGCGCGGCCCGCCCGTATCCTCGTGGTGGACGACGACGAGGAGGTCCGGCACGTCACCGCCTCCTTCCTCAGCGATTTCGGCTATCGGGAGACCGAAGCCCCGGACGGCGCGGTCGCGCTCTCCCTGTTGGAGGAGAGCCGCTTCGACCTCATCGTCGCCGACCTCGCCATGCCCGGCATGACGGGGGCCGACCTCGCCGCCACCGTGCGCGGCCGCTGGCCGGACGTCCCGGTGCTGATCCTGACCGGCCACGCCGAGGCGATGCAGATCCCGGACGACGTGCCGGTGCTCAAGAAGCCGTTCGGCTCGGCCGAGCTCGCGGCCCGGGTCTCGGCGCTCCTGAAGCCCGTCGAGGGCTGACCTCCGCCATTTGGGGGAGGCGTATCCATACCCGAGCCTGAACGAGAAAGGGCGGCCTTGCGGCCGCCCTTCCGTCTCATCCCAGTCCGAGGATCGGCTCAGGCCGCAGCGGCCTCGCCGCCCTGCACCGGGCCCGAATCCTGGCCGCGGGCGTCGACGTCCCGGTCCACGAACTCGATCACCGCCATCGGGGCGTTGTCGCCGTAGCGGAAGCCGGCCTTCATGATGCGGCAGTAGCCGCCGGGACGCGCGTTGTAGCGCGGGCCGAGCACCGCGAAGAGCTTCTTCACCATCGCCTCGTCGCGCAGCTGCGACATGGCGAGGCGGCGGGCGTGGACGCTGTCCGTCTTGCCGAGCGTGATCAGCTTCTCGACGACCGGGCGAAGGTCCTTCGCCTTCGGCAGAGTTGTGATGATCTGCTCGTGCTTGATCAGCGCGGCGGACATGTTGGCGAACATCGCCTTGCGATGCTCGACCGTGCGGTTGAAGCGGCGACCGCGGAAACCGTGACGCATGTTTGGCTCTCCTTATGATTGCGGCCGCCGTGCCAAGGGTCGACCGTCGTTAGAACGGGCGGGGCACTGAAAGGCCCTGCCCGCCATTCGCTACCTGCGAGCGCCGAAGGCGCCCTCAGTAATGCTCCTCGAAGCGCTTGGCGAGATCCTCGATGTTCTCCGGCGGCCAGCCGGGAACGTCCATGCCGAGGTGCAGGCCCATGCCGGCGAGCACTTCCTTGATCTCGTTGAGCGACTTGCGACCGAAGTTCGGGGTGCGCAGCATCTCGCCCTCGGACTTCTGGATGAGGTCGCCGATGTAGACGATGTTGTCGTTCTTCAGGCAGTTCGCCGAGCGGACGGACAGTTCCAGCTCGTCCACCTTCTTGAGCAGCGCCGGGTTGAAGGGCAGCTGCGGCGCGAGCGGCGCGGCCTCCTCCTTGCGGGGCTCCTCGAAGTTCACGAAGACCTGCAGCTGGTCCTGGATGATGCGGGCGGCGTAGGCCAGCGCATCCTCCGGCGAGACCGCGCCGTTTGTCTCGACCGTCATGGTCAGCTTGTCCTTGTCGAGATCCTGGCCCTCGCGGGTCGTCTCGACGCGGTAGGAGACCTTGGTCACCGGCGAGAACAGGGCGTCGACCGGGATCAGTCCGATCGGCGCGTCCTCAGGGCGGTTGCGCTCGGCCGGGACGTAGCCCTTGCCGGTGGCGACCGTGAACTCCATGCGGATCTCCGCCCCGTCGTCCAGGGTGCAGATCACGAGGTCGGGGTTCAGGATCTGGATGTCGCCGACGACACCGATGTCGCCGGCCGTGACGACTCCCGGACCGGTCTTGCGCAGGGTCATGCGCTTGGGCTGGTCGGTCTGCGAGCGGATCGCGATGGTCTTGATGTTGAGGACGATGTCGGTGACGTCCTCGCGCACGCCCGGGATCGAGGAGAACTCGTGCAGAACGCCGTCGATCTGCACCGAGGTCACGGCCGCGCCCTGGAGCGAGGACAGCAGCACCCGGCGCAGCGAGTTGCCGAGCGTCGTGCCGAAGCCGCGCTCGAGAGGCTCGGCCACCACGGTGGCGACGCGCTTCGGGTCGTCCCCGGTCGTCACCTGGAGCTTGTTCGGCTTGATGAGCTCTTGCCAGTTCTTCTGAATGACCACGATCCTACCTCTCGCAATACTGGCGCGGTCCGCTCGCGTGGCCCGCGCAGGCTGCCGGTTCCCCTTCGCCCCCGCGGGGACCGGCCTCCGGATGGTTCCCTACTGTGCCGCGACCCAGAGCTCCGGCACGAAGCTGTATCCGGCGCTCTCCCGCACGACGTAGCCGAGCGCCGGAAATTCGAGGTGGGAGCCGCCGATGAAGCTGCGGCTCCCCGCCACCTCGTCGAGGATCCGCTTGCGCGTGGCGCGGGCCTGATCGCCGTCCACGTCGAAGCTGACGCCAGCCTCGGGCTGCTTGAACTGGATCGCGGGCAGGTGCACCACGTCCGTCCACATCATCAGCACCTTGTCCCCCGACACGATGCGGAAGCCCGTGTGTCCCGGCGTGTGTCCCGGCAGGTGCACGGCCGTCACGCCCGGCACCACCTCCTCGCCCCCCGAGATCGTCCGCGTGCGCCCCGCATAGGGCGCGGTCGCCTTGGCGGCGATCTCGAAATAGGGCTTCGCCTCGTCCGGCGCCCGGGACAGCACCTCCTCGCCGAGCCAGTGCGCCGCCTCGTCGGCGTGGAGCACGATCTCGGCGTTCGGATAGGCCGCCTTGTCTCCCGCGAGCAGGCCGCCCGCGTGATCCGGGTGCAGGTGCGTCAGGAGCACCGTCTCGATCTCCTCCGGCTTCACGCCGGTGAGCGCGAGCGCGCCGGGCACGCGGCCGAGAGTGTCGCCGCCGAAAGCGCCGAAACCCGTGTCGATCAGCACCGGATTGCGGCCCGGTCCCGTGATCAGGAAGGCGTTCAGCGTGATGCGGGGTGCCTCAGCACGAAAGCCGGCCGCCTGAAGCGAGCCGGCCTCCGCCTTGGAGATGCCCGTGACGAGATCGAGGGAGCCCTGCAGGTAACCGTCGTTGAGGACGGTGACCGTCAGATCGCCGAGCTGCCACCGCAATGCGCCCGGGAGTGGCTTCGAACCTTCCGCCACGTCTGCCTCCGTCTCCGCTGCCTCGCCGGAAGCCTCCGCTCAGACGCGGCGGCGCTTGCGCGGCCGGCAGCCGTTGTGCGGAATCGCCGTGACGTCGCGGATCGAGGTCACGGTGAAGCCCGCGGCCTGCAGCGCGCGCAGCGCCGACTCGCGGCCGGAGCCCGGGCCCGACACCTCGACCTCGAGGGTGCGCATGCCGTGCTCGGCGGCCTTGCGGCCGGCATCCTCGGCGGCGACCTGCGCGGCGTAGGGCGTCGACTTGCGCGAACCCTTGAAGCCCATCGCGCCGGCGGACGACCACGAGATCGTGTTGCCCTGCGCGTCCGTGATCGTGATCATCGTGTTGTTGAACGACGCGTTCACGTGGGCGACGCCCGAGACGATGTTCTTGCGTTCGCGCCGGCGGACGCGGGTCGGTTCCTTGGCCATAGGTCTCGCTCTCTTCCTTCAGGCACGCCCGTAACACCAGGCGCTCGGGACATTCTAGGACTTGGCGGCGCTGTCGTGATCGGCAGCCCCGCTCCCGTGCCGGCACCGAGGGACACTCGGCGCGGCAGAACGGAGGCCGAGCGCGGCTCGGCCCCCCGACAGGGAATTACTTCTTCTTGCCGGCGATCGGCTTCGCCTTGCCCTTGCGGGTACGGGCGTTGGTGTGGGTGCGCTGGCCACGGACGGGCAGGTTGCGGCGATGGCGCAGGCCGCGGTAGCAGCCGAGGTCCATCAGGCGCTTGATGTTCATCGAGACCTCGCGACGCAGGTCGCCCTCGACGAGGTAATCGCGATCGATGGTCTCGCGGATCTGGAGCACCTCGGCGTCGGTGAGCTGGTTCACGCGGCGCTCGGCCGGGATGCCGACCTTGCCGGTGATCTCCTCGGCCTTCTTGGAACCGATGCCGTGGATGTACTGGAGCGCGATGACGACGCGCTTGTTCGTCGGGATGTTGACGCCTGCGATACGGGCCAAGGCCTTGCTCCATATGCCCCGCGCATCATGGCCGGAGCTTCTCTCGTGTGTCACGCGCGTCCGGTGGAGTCCGGCCCCTGCGCGCCGCCGCTAACGACAAATCGGCCCGCGGCCGCCCCGTACGGGACGCCCCGGACCAACTTCCGTCTGGACGAAGACCGGCCTGCTAGCGCGGGCTGGCCGTGTTGTCAACCGCATGGCGGTGCGGTGACGTGCTCAGGAAGCCGCCGTCTCCGCGTGCCGCTCGAGCAGGGCGAAGAGATCCTGCGTCACCGTGTCGATCGGCTTCATGCCGTCGATCGTCTCCAGCATGCCGGCCTTCGCGTAGTGGTCGGAGAGCGGCGCGGTCTGGCGGCGATAGGCATCGAAGCGTGTCTTGAAGACCTCGGGGGTATCGTCCTTGCGCACGGGCAGGCCCTTGGCGGCCGTCTCTTCCGCGCGCTTGGCGATGCGCCCGACGAGGGCTTCCTCATCAACCTTCAGCTCGACCACCGTCGACAGGGCGATGCCCTTCTTGGCGAGCATCCTGTCGAGGGCCTCGGCCTGCTGCACCGTGCGCGGGAATCCGTCGAGGATGAAGCCGCGCTTGGCATCCGGCTCCTCGATCCTGTCGGCGACGATGCCGACCACCACGGTGTCCGGCACGAGGCCACCCTGTTCCATGATCGCCTTCGCCTCGAGGCCGACCGGCGTGCCGGCAGCCACCGCGGCGCGCAGCATGTCGCCGGTGGAGAGCTGCGGGATGCCGAAACGCTCGACGATCCGCTCGGATTGGGTTCCCTTGCCCGCCCCGGGGGGCCCGAGCAGAATGATCCGCATGGCGTCTGTCCTCGTCCATTGCCCGTGTTCGGGCTTGAAGGGCGTCCGGGCGAAGCCTCCCCGGCGTCGCCCGCGTGCCGTCTCCTTCTAGCGATTTTCGACGCGGCGTGGAGTCGGCGAAAGGTCGAACCCTGACGGGTCGGCGAGAATTGTTGCGGGGCCGAGCGGCCCCGCCGCTCAGCGTCGCCGGGTCGTGGTCGAGGCGCCGCGCAGCTTCGCCTTCTTCACAAGGCCCTCGTACTGGTGCGCCATCAGGTGCCCGTGGATCTGGGCGACCGTGTCCATCGTCACGGAAACGACGATGAGGAGCGAGGTGCCGCCGAAGCCGAGGCTCGCCGAGGCGTAGGAGGCCAGGATTTCGGGCACGAGGCAGACGAAGGTGAGATAGAGCGCGCCGATCGCGGTGATGCGGGTGAGCACCTTGTCGATGAAGGCGGCGGTGCGCTCGCCCGGGCGGATGCCGGGGATGAACCCGCCATGCTTCTTCAGGTTGTCGGCCGTCTCCTGCGGGTTGAAGACCACCGCCGTGTAGAAGAAGGCGAAGAAGATGATCAAGGCCGCGTAGAGCAGCATGTAGAGCGGCCGCCCATGGCCCAGGTAGGTCGTCAGCGTGCCGAGGATGCCGGTCGACCCCTGGTTGGCCGAGAAGCTCGCCACGGTGGCCGGCAGCAGCAGCAGCGAGGAGGCGAAGATCGGCGGGATCACGCCCGACGTGTTGAGCTTCAGCGGCAGGAACGAGGTCTGGCCCTCGTACATCCGGTTGCCGACCTGGCGCTTCGGGTAGTTGATCAGGAGCCGGCGCTGGGCGCGCTCCATGAAGACGATGAAGTAGACGAGAGCGATCGCCGCCACGCCGACGCCGAGGATCACGGCCGAGGAGAGCGCGCCCGTGCGGCCGAGCTCCAGCGCGCCGATGATGGCCGTGGGGAGATGCGCCACGATGCCGGCGAAGATGATGAGCGAGGAACCGTTGCCGATGCCGCGCGAGGTGATCTGCTCGCCGATCCACATCAGGAAGAGCGTGCCGCCGGTGAGGGTGATCACAGTCGATGCCAGGAAGAACGGCCCGGGATCGATGGCCGCGCTGGAGCTCTGCAGCCCGATCGCGATGCCCCAGGACTGCACCAGTGCCAGAAGAACCGTGAGATAGCGCGTGTACTGGTTGATGACCTTGCGGCCGGACTCGCCTTCCTTCTTCAGCGCCTCGAGGCTCGGGATCACCGAGGTGAGGAGCTGGATGATGATCGAGGCCGAGATGTAGGGCATGATGTTGAGCGCGAAGATCGCCATGCGCTCGACCGCCCCGCCCGAGAACATGTTGAACAGGCCGAGCACGCCGCCCGCCTGCTGCTGGAAGTTCCGCGCGAACTGCTCCGGATCGATGCCGGGAATCGGGATGTAGGTGCCCAGGCGGAACACCACGAGCGCACCCAGCGTGAACCAGATGCGCTTCTTCAGCTCATCGGCCTTCGCGATCGCCCCGAAATTGAGGTTGGCGGCAAGCTGCTCGGCGGCTGAGGCCATGGCCCATATCCTGAGAACGGGTGTACGGGGCTTCAAGCACCCGTGAAAAACGAAGCGGCGGCCACGCGCGAGGTCGCACGGGCCGCCGCTCAGCGCTTCGACTTAAGGGCTGTACAAACCCGGCGCAACTGCCTGTCAGGCGGTCGCCTCGGCGGAGCCGCGGGTCGAGACGCCGGAGGCGTAGACGACCGTGACGCTGCCGCCGGCCTTCTCCACCGCCTCGATGGCGGATTTCGACGCGCGGGTCACCTCGAAGGCGAGCTTCGTGCTGAAGTCGCCGACGCCGAGGAGCTTCACGCCGTCGCGGGGACGGGCGATGATGCCGGCCTGGACGAGCGCGTCGACCGTCACGGTCGCGCCCTTGTCGAGCTTGCCGGCCTCCACCGCCTGCTGGACGCGGCCGAGGTTCACCTCGTTCAGGTCGGCGGCGTGGATGTTGTTGAAGCCGCGCTTCGGCAGGCGACGATGCAGCGGCATCTGACCGCCCTCGAAGCCCTTGATGGACACGCCGGTCCGGGCCTTCTGACCCTTCACGCCGCGTCCCGCGGTCTTGCCCTTGCCGGAGCCGATGCCCCGGCCGACGCGCATCCGGTTCTTGGTCGCGCCTTCGTTGTCGCGGATCTCGTTGAGCTTCATCTCGCCCTCCTCAAGCCGCGCCGTCGAGGACGCGCACGAGGTGATGCACCTTGCGGATCATGCCGCGCACGGAGGGGGTGTCCTCCAACTCGGCGATCCGGTGCAGCTTGTTCAGCTTGAGGCCGATCAGCGTCGCGCGCTGGGAAGCCTCGCGGCGGATCGGCGAGCCGATCTGCTGGACGCGGAGCGTCTTGGTAGCCGTCTGTGCCATCATGCCACCCTCCCCTTACGCCACGGCCGCTTCGGACATGTCGGTCGGGTCGGCGTCGCGGCGGCGAGCCTGCAGGGCCGACACCTTGAGGCCGCGGCGCGCGGCGACGGCGCGCGGGCTGTCCTCGTTCTTGAGCGCCTCGAAGGTGGCGCGCACGAGGTTGTAGGGGTTCGACGAGCCGAGAGACTTCGCCACGACGTCCTGCATGCCGAGCGTCTCGAAGACGGCGCGCATCGGGCCGCCCGCGATGATGCCGGTGCCCTGGGGCGCGGCGCGCAGGATGACCTTGCCGGCGCCGTGACGGCCGTGAACGTCGTGGTGCAGCGTCCGACCCTCGCGGAGCGAGACGCGGATCAGGCCGCGCTTGGCCGCCTCGGTCGCCTTGCGGATCGCCTCAGGAACCTCGCGGGCCTTGCCGTGGCCGAAGCCGACGCGGCCCTTCTGGTCGCCGACGACGACGAGGGCCGCGAAGCCGAAGCGACGGCCGCCCTTCACCACCTTGGCGACGCGGTTGATGTGGACGAGCTTGTCCACGAACTCGCTGTCGCGCTCCTCGCGGTCCTCGCGGCGGCCGCGGCCCCCGCCTTCACGTTCACGTGCCATCTGTACCGATCCGTCTCACTGACGCGGGCGGCGGGCCCGCTCGCTTGATGTTGTCCGTCTCAGGGGCGGCGGACCGCCCCCTCTCCGCCGATCAGAAATCGAGACCACCCTCGCGGGCGGCGTCGGCGAGCGCCTTGATGCGCCCGTGGAAGAGGTAGCCCGACCGATCGAAGATCACCTGAGTGACCCCGGCCGCCTTGGCGCGCTCGGCGACGAGCTTGCCGACGGCGGTGGCCGCCGCGATATCCGCGCCGGTCTTCAGGCTGCCCTTGAGATCCTTGTCCAGCGTCGAGGCGGAGGCCACGGTGCGGCCCTGCGCGTCGTCGATGACCTGGACGTAGATCTGCTTGGAGGAGCGGAATACCGAGAGCCGGGGCCGCCCATTGGCCGCCGCCCGCAGCGCGCGGCGCACACGCGCCTTGCGGCGGTCGAGTGCTTCGTTCTTGCGTGACATGGTGGCGGGTCCTTACTTCTTCTTGCCTTCCTTGCGGAAGATGAACTCGCCCGCATACTTCACGCCCTTGCCCTTGTAGGGCTCGGGACCGCGATAGTCGCGGATCTCCGCGGCGACCTGACCGACGCGCTGCCGGTCGATGCCCGCGATCACGATCTCGGTCGGCTTCGGCGTCGTGATGGTGATGCCGGCCGGGATCTCGTACTCGATGTCGTGGCTGTAGCCGAGCGACAGCTTGAGGGCCTTGCCGGCCATCGCGGCGCGGTAGCCGACGCCGGTGATCTCGAGGCGCTTCTCGAAGCCCTTCGCGACGCCCTCGACGAGGTTCGCCACCTGAGCACGGGAGGTGCCCCACAGCGAGCGGGCCTCCTTGGACTGGTTCTTCGGCTCGACCGTGATCGCCCCGTTGTCCAGGGCCACGTTGACGAGGCTCGGCACGACGAACTGCAGCTCGCCCTTCGAACCCTTCATCTTGACCGTCTGGCCGTTCACCGTCGCCGTCACGCCGGACGGGACGGAAACGGGCTTCTTGCCTACGCGAGACATAGCCTTCTCCTCTCGCCTGCGATCAGAACACCTTGCAGAGCACTTCGCCGCCGACGTTGCGCTCGCGCGCCACGTGGTCGGCCATAACGCCCTGCGGGGTGGACACGATGGTGATGCCGAGGCCGTCGGCGACGCGCGGCAGCTCGCCGACCGACGAGTACACCCGGCGGCCCGGCTTCGACACCCGCTGGATCGAGCGGATGACGGGCTTGCCGTCGTAGTACTTCAGCTCGATCGCGAACTCGGTCCGGCCGTTGCCGAGATCCGTGGTCGCGTAATCGCGGATGTAGCCCTCGGACTTGAGGACATCGAGCACGCTGGCGCGCAGGCGGGAGCCGGGCGTCTGGACGACGTTGCGGCGGCGCTGCTGGCCGTTGCGGATACGGGTGAGCATATCACCCACGGGATCGTTGACCATGGTGACTGCCTCCTTACCAGCTCGACTTGACGAGGCCGGGGATCAGGCCCCGGTTGCCGAGCTCACGCAACGCGACGCGCGAGACGCCCATCTTCCGATAGTAGGCGCGCGGGCGGCCGGTCATCTCGCAGCGGTTGCGGATGCGGGTGGCCGACGAATTGCGGGGCAGCTCCGCGAGCTTGAGGCGCGCCTCGAAGCGCTCCTCCATCTCGAGGGACTCGTTGTTCGCGATCGCGAGCAGCGCCTTGCGCTTCTCTGCGAAGCGCTTCACCAGCGCCTTGCGGTGGTTGTTCTTCTCGACTGAGCTTTTCTTAGCCATGTCTTCTCTCTCCAGTGTCCGCGTCTAAGAGCGCGAGGCCCTTACTGCCGGAACGGGAAGCGGAAATGCTTGAGGAGAGCGCGAGCCTCCTCGTCGGTCTTGGCCGTCGTGGTGACCACGATGTCCATGCCCCACATCTGCTCGGCCTTGTCGTACGAGATCTCCGGGAACACGAGGTGCTCCTTGAGGCCCAGCGCGTAGTTGCCGCGGCCGTCGAACGACTTCGGGTTCAGCCCGCGGAAGTCGCGGACGCGCGGGAGCGCGATCGTGATCAGGCGATCCATGAACTCGTACATGCGCGCCTTGCGCAGCGTCACCTTGCAGCCGATCGGCATGCCCTCGCGGACCTTGAAGGTCGCGATGGCCTTGCGGGCCCGGGTGATGACCGGCTTCTGGCCGGCGATCAGCGCGAGGTCGCCCGCGGCGATAGAGGCCTTCTTCGAGTCGGCGGTCGACTCGCCAACACCCATGTTGATGACGATCTTCTCGATCTGCGGCACCTGCATGGGGTTCTGGTAGCCGAACTCCTCGATCAGCTTCTGCCGAACCACCTCGTCGTAGTGCTTGCGCAGACGCGGGGTGTAGGCGTCCTTGTTTGCCTCAGCCATCGATCAGATCCCCCGAGCGCTTGGCGAACCGAACCTTGCGGCCGTCCTCGAGAATGCGGAAACCCACGCGCGTCGCCTTACCGTCCTTGGGATCGGCGACCGCGATGTTGGACAGGTGAATGGCGGCTTCCTTCGAGATGATGCCGCCCTCCTGGTTCTGCGTCTGGCGCTGATGGCGCTTGACCAGGTTGACGCCGCGGACGAGCGCGCGGTTCTCCTTCGGCAGGACCTGGATGACCTCGCCGGAGCGACCCGCGTCGCGGCCGGTGAGGACGACGACCGTGTCGCCCTTCTTGATCTTCGCAGCCATCACAGCACCTCAGGAGCCAGCGAGATGATCTTCATGTGATTGCGCGCGCGGAGCTCGCGCGGCACGGGCCCGAAGATGCGGGTGCCGATCGGCTCCTTCTGATTGTTGATCAGAACGGCGGCGTTCTTGTCGAAGCGGATGACCGAGCCGTCGGGACGCTTCACGTCCTTGGCCGTGCGAACGACGACCGCCTTCATGACGTCGCCCTTCTTCACACGGCCGCGCGGGATCGCCTCCTTCACGGAGACCACGATGATGTCGCCGACGCCGGCATACTTGCGCTTCGACCCGCCGAGCACCTTGATGCACATCACGCGGCGCGCACCAGAATTGTCGGCGACGTCCAGATTCGTCTGCATCTGGATCACGGGAGTGACCTTTCCTTGTTTCAGGCGGGTTTCCGCACGCGGGCGGTATTGCCCGGCGGACGACGCCTGATGGGGATCTGATGTCCCCGGCTCATATGACAGACCGCGCTATCGGCGCTTGGCAGCGCCGGCGCGGTCACCGCAGTCGACGGGGGGGCGCGAGGCGTCCCCTCTGAACTTTCGCGAAGGCCGGTCGCATACAACGGTCCGGCGATTCGCGCAAGGGTCTCGGCGCGAGCGCGTCAGGCGCTCGCGGCGACCTCCGCTCCACCCTCGACGAGCTTCCAGGTCTTCGTCTTCGAGTAGGGGCGGCACTCCTCGATGAACACCGTCTGCCCGACCTTGGCGGCGTTCGCCTCGTCGTGCGCGTGGTAGTTCTTCGAGCGGCGGACGGTCTTCTTCATCACCGGATGGGTGAAGCGGCGCTCCACCTTGACGACGATGGTCTTCTCGCCCTTGTCGCTGACGACGACGCCCTGCAGTACGCGCTTCGGCATCGATCTCTCCTTAAGCCTTCGACGCTTCGAGCGTCTTCTGACGCTGAAGCGTGCGGACGCGGGCGATGTCGCGACGGACCTCGCGCACGCGGGCGACGTTCTCGAGCTGGCCGGTGGCTCCCTGGAAGCGCAGGTTGAACTGCTCCTTCTTCAGGTTCAGCAACTCGTCATTGAGCTGATCCGGGGACAGGGCCTTCAGATCAGACAGTCTCTGGGACGACTTCATGATCTCCCTCTCCTCAGTCTGCGATACGGGCGACGACGCGGGTCCGCACGGGGAGCTTCGCGGCGCCGAGGCGCAGGGCCTCGCGGGCGATGTCCTCGGCGACGCCGTCGACCTCGAACATGATGCGGCCGGGGTGGACGCGGGCGGCCCAGTAATCCGGCGCACCCTTGCCGGAGCCCATGCGGACCTCGGTGGGCTTGGCGGAGACCGGCACGTCCGGGAACACGCGGATCCAGACGCGGCCCTGGCGCTTCATCTCGCGGGTGATCGCGCGGCGGGCCGCCTCGATCTGCCGCGCGGTGACGCGCTCGGGCTCCACGGCCTTCAGGCCGAACTGGCCGAAGTTCAGCTCGAAGCCGCCCTTGGCCGCACCGTGGATGCGGCCTTTGAACTGCTTGCGGAACTTCGTCTTCTTGGGTTGCAGCATGGCAGCCTCTCAAACCTCTCTGTCGCGAGCGCCGCGATCACGCGTTGGCGTGGTCGCGACGGCCGCGCTCGCGGCCACCCTCGCCATCGCGCTCGCGACGGCCGCCGGACCGGCCACCCTCGTCCTGCGCGCGCTTGTCCTGGGCCATCGGGTCGTGCTCGAGGATCTCGCCCTTGAACACCCACACCTTGATGCCGCACGTCCCGTAGGTCGTGAAGGCGGTGGCCGTGCCGTAATCGACGTCGGCCCGCAGCGTGTGCAGCGGAACCCGGCCCTCGCGGTACCACTCGGTCCGGGCGATCTCGGCGCCGCCGAGACGGCCCGAGCAGGTGATGCGGATGCCTTCTGCGCCGAGACGCATGGCCGACTGAACGGCCCGCTTCATCGCGCGGCGGAAGGCCACGCGGCGCTCGAGCTGCTGGGCGATCGAGTCGGCCACCAGCGTCGCGTCGATCTCGGGCTTGCGCACCTCGACGATGTTGATCGTCACGTCGGCCTTGGTCATCGTGCCGACGAGCTTGCGCAGCTTCTCGATATCCGCGCCCTTCTTGCCGATCACCACGCCCGGACGGCCCGAGTGGATGGTGACGCGGCACTTTCGGTGCGGGCGCTCGATCACGATCTTCGAGACCGCGGCCTGCTTGAGCTGCTTCATGAGGGCGGCGCGGATCGCCACGTCCTCGTGCATCAGCTTCGCGTACTCGCCCTTGTTGGCGAACCAGCGGGAGTCCCAGGTCCGGTTGATGCCGAGCCGCAGACCGATCGGATTGACTTTCTGGCCCATCAGATCCTCCTCACGCCGCTTCGGCGGACGGGACTTCGCGAACCACGATGGTGAGGTTCGAGAAGGGCTTCAGGATGCGGGCGCCGCGGCCGCGCGCACGGGCGTGGAACCGCTTGAGAACGAGCGCCTTGCCGACGAAGGCCTGGGAGACGACGAGATCGTCGACATCCAGGTCGTGGTTGTTCTCCGCGTTGGCAATCGCACTCTCGAGGCACTTCTTGACCTCGCGGGCGATCCGCTTGCGAGAGAATTCCAGATCGGCAAGAGCGGTCTCGACCTTCTTGCCGCGGATGAGCGCCGCGACGAGATTCAGCTTCTGGGGGCTGACGCGCAGCATGCGCGCGACCGCCTTGGCCTCGTTCTCGGGGAGCGCGCGGGGGGTGGCTTGCTTGCCCATCTCAGCGCCTCTTCGCCTTCTTGTCGGCCGCGTGACCGTGGAAGGTGCGGGTCGGCGAGAACTCGCCGAACTTGTGGCCGACCATCTCCTCGGACACGTAGACCGGGATGTGCTTCTGCCCGTTGTGCACACCGAAGGTGAGCCCGACGAACTGCGGCAGGATCGTGGAGCGGCGGCTCCAGATCTTGATGACTTCGTTGCGGCTGGATCCGCGCGCGGTCTCAGCCTTCTTGAGGAGGTAGCCGTCGACGAACGGCCCCTTCCAGAGAGAGCGTGCCATGATGGTTACTTCTTGCGGTTGTGGCGGCTGGACAGGATGAAGGTATCGGTCCGCTTGTTGGACCGGGTCTTCTTCCCCTTGGTCGGCACGCCCCACGGCGTGACCGGGTTGCGGCCGCCCGAGGTGCGCCCCTCGCCGCCGCCGTGCGGATGGTCGACCGGGTTCATGGCGACGCCGCGGTTGTGCGGACGCTTGCCGAGCCAGCGGTTGCGGCCGGCCTTGCCCAGCGAGATGTTCATGTGGTCGGGGTTCGAGACCGCGCCCACGCTCGCGAAGCACTGGCCGTGCACGAGGCGCTGCTCGCCGGAGTTCAGGCGCAGCGTCACGTAGCCCTGGTCGCGGCCGACGATCTGGGCGTAGTTGCCCGCGGAGCGGGCGATCGCGCCGCCCTTGCCGATCTTCAGCTCGACGTTGTGGACGATCGTGCCCACCGGCATGTTGCCGATCGGACCCGCGTTGCCCGGCTTGATGTCGACCTGCTCGGCCGCCACCACCTTGTCCCCCGCCTGAAGGCGCTGGGGAGCCAGGATGTAGCTCTGCTTGCCGTCCGGGTAGTTGATCAGCGCGATGAACGCCGTGCGGTTCGGATCGTACTCGATCCGCTCGACCGTCGCTGCCACGCCCAGCTGGTCGCGACGCTTGAAGTCGACGTTGCGCAGGGCGCGCTTGTGGCCGCCGCCGCGGAAGCGGACGGTCACGCGGCCGAGGTTGTTGCGGCCGCCCGTGGACGACTTGCCCTCGGTCAGCGCCTTCACCGGCTTGCCCTTGTAGAGCTCACGGCGGTCGACCAGCACGAGCTGGCGCAGGCTCGGCGTGACCGGTTTGAATGTCTTCAAGGCCATCGGCTTGGTTCCCTAAACCCGGTCGTCTCAGAGGCCCGTCGTGACGTCGATCGTGTCGCCCTCGGCGAGGGTGACGATCGCCTTCTTCACGTCCGAACGCTGTCCGCGCAATCCGCGGAAGACCTTCTTCTTTCCCTTGGTCACGAGCGTGTTCACCGCGGTGACCTTCACGTCGAACAGCTTCTCGACCGCTTCCTTGATCTGCGGCTTGGTCGCCTTCGGCGCGACTCGGAACACGACCTTGTTCTGCTCGGTCAGGTTCGTCGCCTTCTCGGTGATCACCGGCGAGACGATCACGTCGTAGTGGCGCGGATCGGCACTCATTTGAAACGCGCCTCCAGCGCATCGACCGCCGCGCGGGTGAGAACGAGCTTCTCACGGCGCAGGATGTCGTAGACGTTGATGCCCTGCACCGGCAGGACGTCGATCTGCGGCAGGTTGCGGGCGGCGCGACCGAAGTTCGCGTCGATCTCCGCGCCGCCGATGATGAGCGCGCTCGACAGGCCGAGCTTGCCGAAGCGCTCGGCGAGCCCCTTTGTCTTGCCCTCGGCGAGCTTCACGTCGTCGACGACGATCAGCGTCTCGGCCTTGGCCTTGGACGACAGGGCGTGACGCAGTGCCAGCGCACGCACCTTCTTGGGAAGGTCGTGACTGTGATCGCGCACCACCGGACCGAAGGCCCGGCCGCCGCCGCGGAACTGCGGGGCGGAAGCGGCGCCGTGACGGGCGTTGCCGGTGCCCTTCTGCTTGTAGAGCTTCTTGCGGGTGCGGTTCACGTCAGAGCGGTTCTGCACGGCGTGCGTCCCGGCCCGGCGCTTGGCGAGCTGCCAGCGGACCATGCGCTGCAGCAGGTCGGCGCGGGGCTCGAGGCCGAAGATGGCCTCGTCGAGCTCGACCGAGCCGGCGCCTTCGCCTTCGAGCGTGGTGATATCGAGCTTCATCACGCGTTCTCCTCGGAAGCGGGAGCCTCGGGAGCCGGAGCAGCGCCGTTCTCACGGAACTTGCCCGGCAGCGGAACATCGGCGGGGAGCTTGCGCTTCACCGCATCGCGGACCTGGATCCAGCCGCCGGCGACGCCCGGCACCGCACCCTCGACGAGGATGAGGCCGCGCTCGGGGTCGGTGCGCACGACGCGCAGGTTCTGGGTGGTCACGCGCTCGACGCCGAGATGACCCGGCATCTTCTTGTTCTTGAAGGTCTTGCCCGGATCCTGACGACCGCCGGTCGAACCGATCGAGCGGTGCGAGATCGACACGCCGTGCGTGGCGCGCAGGCCGCCGAAGTTCCAGCGCTTCATGCCGCCGGCGAAGCCCTTACCGGTGGTGGTGCCGGTCACGTCCACGAACTGGCCGGGGATGAAGTGATCGGCCGTGATCTCGGCGCCGACCGGGATCAGCGAATCCTCGGTGACGCGGAACTCGGCGAGCTTCTGCTTCGGCTCGACCTTGGCGACCGAGAAGCGGCCGCGCTCGGCGCGGGACACGTTCTTGACCTTGGCCTTGCCGACGCCGACCTGCAGCGCGGTGTAGCCGTTCTTCTCGACGGTGCGGTGGGCAACCACCTGGCATTGATCGATCTTGAGCACGGTGACGGGGACATGCTCCCCCGCATCCGTGAAGACGCGGGTCATGCCGACCTTCTGTGCGATGACGCCTGAGCGCATAGGTGTCTCCCTCGCGCGATGAAACGGTAAGCTCTAAGCCTCAGCGGCTCAGAGCTTGATCTCCACGTCCACGCCAGCGGCGAGGTCGAGCTTCATCAGCGCGTCCACGGTCTGGGGGGTCGGATCGACGATATCGAGCACCCGCTTGTGCGTGCGCATCTCGAACTGCTCGCGCGACTTCTTGTCGATGTGCGGCGAACGGTTGACGGTGAAGCGCTCGATGTGGGTCGGCAGCGGGATCGGGCCACGGATCTGCGCGCCCGTACGCTTGGCGGTGGAGACGATCTCGCGGGTCGACGCATCGAGGATGCGATGATCGAACGCCTTGAGGCGGATACGGATGTTCTGACCGTTCATGACCTGAAACCTTGGCGGGATTGGCAAGGGGCGGGCGCGAGGGCCCGTCCCTCGATTGTCCCTGCGGGAGTTG
>NZ_BJZU01000138.1 GCF_007992195.1 Methylobacterium oxalidis
CGTGATCGACGCAGACGACGCTGTGGCCGAAATCGGCGAAGCAGGTGCCCGACACGAGGCCCACATACCCGGACCCAACCATCGCGATGCGCACGGACAGGATCCTCCGCCGGCCCCGGGACAAATCCGGAGCTCCCCTTCGCTGCATCGCACCCTTAGCGAGGATTCAGCCCCGAGGAAACCGTCAGTCCGCCGCTGCGCCCGTTCCAGCCGTCGGCGAGCGCGTGGCGCAGAGCGAGATCGCCGGCCCGTTCACGTGATCCGGCCGGTCGTCGTGCACGGCAATCTCAAAGCCCGCCTCTGCCAGGAAGCCGAGCAGACCGTCGCGCTCCAGCCAGACCGCGTAGCTGTCGGACCCGCCGCTGAACCCCTGCCAGGACAGCGCAACCTCAGGATAAAGCCTGCGCGATCCGCGATGAGAGCTCTCGCCGATCGGCTCGGGCGGCGCGAACAGGTTGCGGTCAGCACGACCCGCGATCGCCACGGGATCGTAGTAGTGCGTCCAGAGATAGATGCGGTCGGTGCGGGCCGCGAGCAGGGCAAGAAGCCGGAGAGGGTCCGTCATGTGGTAGAGGACCCCGCTCGCCACGATGAGGTCGGTCGGACCGCTCCGCTCCAGGTAGGGGAAGAAGCTGCCGAGCCGGAAGTGCACCCGGTCGAGACCGAACACCTCCTTCAGGCACAGGCACTTGAGGAAGGCGCGGGCATTGGCCTCGATCGCCGTGACGGACCGGGCCCCGAGTCGCTGCATCAGGCAGGAATGTCCGCCCTCGAGCGGGCCGAGTTCCACGATGTCGAGACCCTCGAGGGAGCCGAGGGTCTCGGCAAGCCAGTGGATCCGCTCGTCTCCGATCAGGTTGGAGCCACCGGGATGCGCGACGAGGCCGGATTCCGGCGGCATCATGGTCGACCATTCCCCGGCGAAGAGGTCGAGCACGTTCTGGTTCGACGGATAGGTGTCGACGAAGCGGTGCGGGGTGTCGCGTTCCGTCACTGCGGCCCGCGCGGGCCGCTCCTCGCCGAGCAGCCTCGCGAGGAACCGGGGGGTGGGCCATCCAACCAGGCGCCTCACGGGCCGCCCCCGTGCGCCGCGGCCGTGTGCGAGATCGTCACGACGTCCACGCTTTCACGACCGAGCTGCGTACCGCGTCCGACATGATGACGTCGAAGGTCAGCATCCCGTCCACCGCCCGCACCTGACGCAGCCTCCCGGCGAGGTCGACCACGTCGGCCGGGATCGGCTCCGGCGCGGGGACGGTATCGGCGATCTCCAGCCGATCGAGCATGCTCGTGACGAAGGCCTCGAACGAGTCCCGATGCCCGACGATGCCGATCCGCGACAGGATCTCGACGGCGACGATCGAGTTGCCGGGATGCACGCGGTCGTCCGGCAGGCGCGTCCCGAGCTGGCGCGTCAGGGGGTTGTAGAGCAGGTGATAGGCCGGTTCGGGCAGCAGCCGGAACAGGCGCTTGAGGCTCTTCACGTCGAGGAGGTCGTACTCGGCGACGAAGGTCGCCGCCTCGGCGAGGCGACCGAACCGCCAGGCCTGGCCCGGATCCGCCGCGGCCTCGGCCCGCGCCTTCAGCCAGAGCAGGCGGGTCGCCATCTCGGTATGCGGGTCGTGGATGAGCGTCGACGTCAGGATCCTGTCCGGCGGGAGATTGCTCTCGTAGCGCGGCACGACGATCGAGCCGGACAGGAACGACGAGGCGATGGTGGTGCTGTCGAATATGCAGCGCAGCATGTCCTCGGTCAGCTTGCCCAACCCGAAGTAGCTCTGCTGGAAGTGCCTGTGCATCAGCCCCTGGATCACGGTCTCGGGCTTGATGCTGGTGTTGAGGAGCAGGACCTTGTTCTGACAGAGCCCCTCCGCCGGCACCCGCCGATGGATGAGTAGATTCGTGTCGATGTCGTGGATCTCGAGCTGGGGCAGGCTCTGGAGGTCGGGGACCTCGGCCTGCGTGATCTCGTAGGTGCACTGGCCGGTCGCGTGCCAGCCGAAGGCCCGGATGTTCGGATCGATGATGGTCGCGGGCACCTCGGCGACCCGGCGTCCTTCCACAGACACCGCGACGCGGCCGATGGCCGTCGGGTTGTCGGGCGTGATCCAGAACCGGATCAGGTCGCCCCGATCGAAATCGACGAGGAAGCGCATTCCCTCTCGCTGTTTGTGGCCTGTCCGACCCGGTCCCACCGAGGCGGGCGGGCGAGCGCCTTAGCGCATTTCGCGCGCGGTTGCAGCGGGCGCCGCCTCCGGGTTCGGGCCGAGCGCGAAACTTCGCGGATTCGGCCCGATCTTCGACTTGCGCGCCCACTCGGCAGAAGCTATAGCCGCGGCCTCACCGGAGCGGAACGGCTCCGGACGGGCGCGTAGCTCAGCGGGAGAGCACTACCTTGACATGGTAGGGGTCACAGGTTCGATCCCTGTCGCGCCCACCATTCGAGCCGTCGATGTCACAGAGCGATCTCTGCGGCGGCCCGACCGACAAGCCTCGGGTTTGCAGGACCTGGGTTTGATCGAGCGCCGCGGCGCTTGTTCACGTCAAACCTCGCCGCCCCGGCTCTCGATCGTCAGCTTCTGGACTCCGCGGCTCGCAAGCACGGGCTTCTTCGCGCTGATGATGCGCGAGTTCACGCCCGTCCAACCGATCTCGCCCGAGAGACGGCCGTACTCGATCTTGGGGCAGCGGTTCATGATGACGGTGAGACCCCGCGCCTCGGCCCGGGCGGCGGCCGCGTCGTTGCGCACGCCGAGCTGCATCCAGATCACCCGGGGCGGTTCGGGCAGCGCCAGCGCCTCGTCGACGAGGGGACCCGCTGCCTCGGCGTTGCGGAAGATCTCGACCATGTCGACCCGACGCCCGAGCTCGCTCACCGAGGCGGCGACGCGGCGGCCCAGGAGTTCCTGGCCAGCCAATCCCGGATTGACCGGCGTGACGTCGTAGCCCCGGTCGAGCAGGTACTTCAGGACGATCCAGCTCGGACGGGCCGGATTTGCCGAGGCCCCGACCAGGGCGATCGAGCGGGTCTCGCGCAGGATCCGCCGGATCAGCGCGTCCGGGTAGGTGTCGTGACGTGTGGGCAGGCCGTCCGGGCGCGCGTCGGGAGTCGGGATCATGGCGGGACTTGTCCGCCATCTGCGCGCGTGCTGCAAGGCGCTCCGGCATGAGGCCCAAGCGGCAAGGCCTGGAACGAGGGGAGCCCGATGTCAGAGGCGCGCGACGTGGACGGGGCCGCCCCCCGCATGAGCCTGGACGAGGTGCTGGCCTTCCTGGAGCGCGAGTTCCCACAGATCGATCACGGCGGGCGCAGCTACCATCTGGAGGCCGTGGGGCCTCTCACGGCCCGCATGCGGATGGACCACCATGAGCGCCACCTGCGCCCGGGCGGGACGGTATCCGGCCCCTCCATGATGGCGCTCGCCGACCTCGTGCTCTACGCGGCCATCCTCGCGCAGATCGGTCCGGTCGGCCTCGCGGTGACGACGAACCTCAGCTTCAACTTCCTGCGCAGGCCCGGCACCACCGGCCTCCTCGCCGAGGCGCGGCTCCTGAAGCTCGGGCGCCGCTTGGCGGTTGGCGAAGTGATGATCACGGCGGCCGGATCCGACGAACTCGTCTGCCACGCCACCGGCACCTACTCGATCCCGCCTGGGCACACGGTATCATGATACCGCATCTGCGAACCATCTCAGAAATCTCGGGTTTTTGGCCTCGAGTCGAACGCCGGCACACTTGACGCGGGCGGGCAGGCCCCGTATTGGAGCCGCCGTACGCCGCTGCGTTCCCCCGAACGCGGCGGCACTCGTTTTCGATACTCCCCTGAAGTCACGGGTTCGGCCATGAAAACCACTTCGCTGAAGCCCGCCGACGTCGACAAGAAGTGGGTCGTGATCGATGCGGAGGGCCTGGTCGTCGGCCGGCTCGCCTCCATCGTCGCGATGCGCCTGCGCGGCAAGCACAAGGCCGCCTACACGCCCCACGTCGATTGCGGCGACAACGTCATCGTCATCAACGCCGAGAAGGTGAAGTTCACCGGGCGGAAGTACAACCAGAAGGTTTACTACCACCACACCGGCTATCCGGGCGGCATCAAGGAGCGCTCGGCCAAGTTCATCCTCGAGGGCCGCTTCCCGGAGCGCGTCGTCGAGAAGGCCGTGGAGCGCATGCTTCCGCGCGGCCCGCTCTTCCGCCAGATCATGGGCAACCTGCGGGTCTACAAGGGCACCGAGCATCCGCACGAGGCCCAGCAGCCGCAGGCGCTCGACGTCGGCGCCCTCAACCGCAAGAACGTGAGCGCTTGATCATGGCGACCCTTCAGTCCCTCGCCGACCTCAACCGGGCGAACACCGCCACGGACTCCCAGAGCGACGCTCCGGTCCACGTCCAGAAGCTGGACGCCCAGGGCCGCGCCTACGCCACCGGCAAGCGCAAGGACGCCGTCGCCCGCGTCTGGATCAAGCCGGGCTCCGGCAAGGTCATCATCAACAGCCGCCCGGTCGACACCTACTTCGCCCGGCCGGTGCTGCGCATGATCCTGCGCCAGCCCCTGCAGGTGGCCAACCGCGTCGATCAGTACGACATCACCGTCACGGTGGCGGGCGGCGGCCTCTCGGGTCAGGCGGGCGCCGTGCGCCACGGCCTCTCGAAGGCGCTGACCTACTACGAGCCGGAGCTGCGTTCGTCTCTCAAGCGCGAAGGCTTCCTGACCCGCGACTCCCGCGTCGTCGAGCGCAAGAAGTACGGCCGCAAGAAGGCCCGCCGCAGCTTCCAGTTCTCGAAGCGCTGACGGGATCGGCCGCATCGGCAAGCGAGAAGGGGCGGTCCCATCCGGGACCGCCCCTTCTCGTTCGGACCTGTTCTGGCTCGGCGTGTGGAGGCTGGCGGAGCGGGTCAGCCCGCCCTCCGGAAGGGGCAGTACCTGGGCGGCGAACCGGCGTGCCGCAGGAAAAACGCCGAGCGCACGGAGTCGCGGTAGAGCGCCACGGTCCCGGCATCCGCCGCCGACCGCCCTTCGCGCGGGAAGTCAGGCGTGCACTGCGCGCTCGAGTTCGCCCTTCGACATCTTCGAGCGTCCAGGAATGTTCTTCGCCCGGGCCTTGCGCATCAGCTCGGCCTTCGTCGCGCCGGAGCCTCCCGAGGCAGCCCTCTTGCGCGCGGTCGCCGCCTTCTTGGCCACATCCTTCGGCTGCTTTGAGAACTGCTTGCCCTTCGCGGTATCCGCGCGCTTCTTGTCCGACGAGCGCTTGTACTCGTCCTCGCTCACGGCCTTCCGAGCCTTCCTGGGCAGGTAGCGCTCACCCGTGTCGCCGCTCTTCTCGCCCGATTTCGTGCCCCATTCCTCGTCGGTCCACTGCTTCAGGTGGTTGTCGGCGCTCTTCTTGCCGGCATAGCCGCCGCCCTCCTTCTTGTACTCGGCGGTCGCCATCTGCGCCTTGCGGGCCGACCATTGACCGGGCTTTCCGCCTTTCGCGGATCGGGTGACGCGCGTCTTGACGGTCTCCCAGAGCTTCGGGTCAGTCTTCTCCGCAGTCTCCGACATGATCGTGATCTCCGATGTGAGGTGATTGGGCGGTCAACCGGAGGCGGGCAGGGCGGTTCCGCATCCGCCCCGCGGCATCGGGACCGGCCGCGGACGGGTGGCGGCGCGCGAAGGTCCGTCATGTTCATGCGGCAACATTGACTCGCGCGCTGCCGCCCTCCACCTCGCGGTGCAGCAGCGGCGCTGAGGAGCGACAGGCTATGGCGAACCGGACGAGCCCGGACAGGCCCACGGTATTCATCGACGGCGAGGCGGGCACGACCGGTCTCGGCATTCGCGAGCGGTTGGAGCGCGACGGGCGCGTCGCGCTGCGCAGCATCCCGCACGAGAGCCGCAAGGATATCGAGGCCAAGCGCGCGCTCCTCGGCGAGGTCGACCTCGTGGTCCTCTGCCTTCCCGACGACGCGGCTCGCGAGACCGTGGCGCTCGCCGATAGCCTGCCGGGCGCAGGCCCCCGCATTCTCGACGCGAGCACCGCGCACCGCGTCTCCTCGGGCTGGGTCTACGGCTTCGCCGAGTTGGCGCCGGATCAAGCCGACACGATCCGCGCGGGCCGCCGGGTCGCCAATCCGGGTTGCTATCCCACCGGCGCCATCGCGCTCCTGAGGCCGCTCGTGGCAAGCGGGCTGATTCCGTCGGATTTCCCCATCAGCATCAACGCGGTGAGCGGTTACAGCGGCGGCGGCAAGAGCATGATCGAGTCCTATGAGAGCGGCTCGGCTCCTCCCTTCCAGCTCTACGGGCTCGGCTTCGCCCACAAGCATCTTCCCGAGACGCAGATCTACAGCGGCCTCACCCGCCGCCCGATCTTCGTGCCCTCGGTCGCGAACTTCCGGCAGGGCATGCTGGTCAGCATCCCGCTGCACCTGAGCGACCTTCCGGGAGCACCGAGCGCGGGCGATCTCGAAGCATCGCTGCGGGACTGGTACGCCGACGAGGGCCTCGTGAAGGTGGTTCCCGGCGCCGCGACCGGCAGTCACCACGAGCGGCTGGAGCCGGAAGACCTGAACAACACCGACCTCCTCGAACTGCGCGTGTTCGGCTCGGACGTGCACGGCCAGGCGGTTCTCGTCGCCCGCCTCGACAATCTTGGGAAAGGTGCGTCCGGCGCGGCGGTACAGAACATCGGGCTGATGCTCGGGTTGGACTGAGACCTTTTCCTCCCGGCATCCGTCCGCATGACGGCGCCCGCAGAGCCGGGCGTCGCGGCCTCTGCCAAACGATCCCGGCCTGCTCGCCCGAATCATCCCGGTTCCTTCGGAAGGGGTCGCGCTGCTGCGGCACCATGAGGCGGACACACAACCCGGGCGAGCAGAAAGGCCGAGAGGAATCGTACGAATCGGTATGTGGAAATGCGTTCCCGGCCTCGTTCGGACAGGTGGTGAGACACACCTGCGCGAGATCCGCGGCGCAACAGACACGCAAGCGTCCGCCCCGGCTCTGAAGATTTTTTGCTCAATCCTGATAAGACCTTGCCCCGCCTCGTCCTGCGTAGAAGTCGCGCGGATGCTAAGCCGAAGAGCCGCGGAAAAGCGCCACGAAATCCGCTCCGCGACGGTCTTTGAAACCCTGACGCCTGCAATTCACCGGAACCGTCCACATTTATCGCTCATTTGCTGACGCTGTCCCGGGCAAAACATCTTGCCGATTTCCGAGCCTGAGCTTACGGTCGTAAAGATCATCCACGGACCACAGTACGGCAAAACGATCATGAGCGAGACCGACACCGACAAGGGCCACCTGATCACCCTCGCGGCAGATATCGTTTCGGCTTACGTCAGCAACAATCACGTACAGAGCGCGGAACTACCCAAACTCCTCAGCGACGTGCATGAGGCGATCCGGGTCGTCACGAAGAACGGGAGCGCCAGTGCTGATTCCGGACAGCCGAAGGCGACACCTCAAGAAATCCGCCGGTCGATCAATCCGGATTACCTCGTCAGCTTCGAGGATGGAAAGCAGTACAAAACTCTCCGCCGGCACCTGACTTTGCGCGGCCTGACCCCGGAGCAGTACCGAGCCAAGTGGGGCTTGGCGCCTGACTACCCGATGACCTCTCAGAGCTATTCGGAGCAGCGCTCGGAGTTGGCGCGTGCGCTCGGGCTCGGCCAGCAGCGCCGCAAGAGCGCCGCGAAGGACGTGGCCGAGGAGGTCGTCAGCTCGGAGGCCGCCGAGCCGGCTCCGGAGTCGGAGGCGAAGCGCCGTCCCGCTCGCAAGAAGAAGGAAGCCTGACGGTCGCCCGGAGGGTCTTGAGATCCGTGTCGGATGACTCCCTCCATGCCCTCTGCTAGACGATGCCGCGGCCGAGGCCCCGTAGCTCAGCTGGATAGAGCAGCCGCCTTCTAAGCGGCAGGTCGTAGGTTCGAGCCCTACCGGGGTCGCCAGGTTCTCTTCCTTCGGAACCATGGCAAGCCGGCGCGACGGAGCCGCTTCGGAAGGGTCTGCCGATACCCGTGGTTACCGCGTGGTTGCAGGCAGCACGCTATCCGAAGCGCTGTGGCGTTTCGCATCCCGCGGAACGCCACACTGCGTCTGTTGTGCGCCGGGAGCGGACTCCGAGTTACGGCCCGGAAGTGGGCATTCAGCGTCGCGCCCTCCTCGGTCGTTCTTCGTGCTTCCGATAGTTCCGGTAAGCGGACATCGCTCGAGCGCATGTGCCGATCAGCCGAGGCCATTCTGCTCGTTCAGCGAACAAAACGGTCGCAGACGTCCTCGACGGCTTCATCCTTTTGATGCCTGGGTCCGCCGTCCTCAAGGTGGAGCAGCGTGATCTCCCGCTCGTACCGATCGGACCGGATGCACATCTCGACCACAGGCTCGCTGAGCCAGCATCCGCCAGGGCGTAGGATGCCCGACTTGGCTTCGTCGGAGTGGTCACCCGTCACCGCTGTTGCCGCAGGAGGCAATTCGAATACCGTCTCCCGTGTGGCGATATAGGCGCCGCTCTTGAATGCCGCCTCGCTTGCCTTGGCCCAATGCGCGAAGCCCTCGTTGGAGACTACCATCACGGCGCGGGTCTCGGTGTACTCCAGCCACCGCAGGATCACCGCGGTCAGCGAGACGCCATACCGGGCCGCAAGTGTCCCGAGGAGCTTGAAATCCGGACGCGTCCGGGCCGGAAGCAGCTTCCGGCAGTCGTTGAGGGGCATGAGGAGATTGGCCGCGAACTGGTCGGCCTGCCGCTCGATGTCCGGTCCCTTTCCGCGATGGATGCTTCCCTCGTTGCAGTAGATGCCGCCCTCGTACTCGCCCCCGTTCTCGATCATGCCGCGGTGGAGAAGGTAGTGCCCGAACTCGTGGGCAATGGTGAAATTGCGGCGCCCCGAGGACTGCCCGGTCGAGCAGACGATGCCCCATTGCCGCGGAACGTTGTCGGAGTAGACGAGGGCACCGACACAGCCGGGGAGGTCACGGTCGATGACCTCGTGGATCGGCGTCGCTGGTGCCGTCTGGGCCGAGTACTCGATAGCCAAGCGTTCGACGTCGACGGGTCCCTGCTCGAACCTGTCCAGGCCCAGCACTACGTCCAGCATGGCCGTCAGCTTATGTGCCTCCCTTAGCGGCCGCGGCGGGACACCGGTCATGTCGGACGCTTGCCGCTGAGGGTCTTGGCGATCTCCCGCAACTGCCGTTTTGTGTCCGGGTGCATGCCGCTGTACTCGCGGAAGAACGCCTGGTCCTGCGCGTCCCCGAGGGACTGGCTGGCGGACCCGAGGAGGTAGTCCACCGTGACCCCGAGGGCCGCAGCGATGGCGGACAGCTTCTCCGCTGATGGCCTGGGAGGATTCTTGTTCTCAAGTTCCCAAACGTAGCTTTTAGACGACCCGGTCGCGGCCGCGAGCTGGTCGAGCGTCATCCGCTTGGCGGTCCGAAGCTCCTTGATCCTGGGGCCGAAGCTCATCGACGCCGTCGTCTAAACATGGCCATATCCGCGTCATCCCCATGTTCGCTGTGGAAGCATCCTATGTTCCTTGACTCCGAAGAACAAGGAGCCCACTTTGTTCGGAGTAGCGATACTACTTGTAGGGTTAAAGAGGTTTCGCCTTCTCGATGGGGGCATCGCCGGCAGCGACGCGGATGCGCCGCAAAGCACCGCGCGAATCATCGGCAACAGAGGGACTGATGGCGAAGAACACTGGAGATGGCTTCCGCCGTGGGGCGGTAACCGGGAGGACGCAGTTCCAGCGTCCTGACGGGCATTGGCAGAAGCGCGACGAGCGCACAGGCCGACTCATGGGCGTCAAGGAAGACGGCACTCCCTTCAAGGGTGTGGCCCGCGAGCCGGACGGACGCGATACGCCGAACGCCTGACCGCGCGGCATCGAGCGATGAGCCCGCCGAGCCGCGACGCTGCGAGGTGGCCGAGACGATGATCAAGGAGACGGCGATGTCCGCCAAGACTACCCATTTCAAGGTTGGCAACGGCGACATGACCCTCTTGGTCCTAGACAGTGGGCGTCGCATCCTCATCGACTGCAAGATCGGGTTGGCCGCCGACGACCCGAACGACGATGCCCCGGATGTCGGCTCCCAGCTTCGCGACCGACTCACACGTGACGCGGAGGGACGGCTCTACATCGACGCCTTCCTGCTCACGCATCCTGACCAGGACCACTGCGCGGGCCTGCGCCGGCACTTCCATCTCGGTACGCCCAGTTCGTGGGCGAAAGCCGAGGACAAGATCATCATCCGCGAGATGTGGTCGTCCCCGATCGTCTTCCGCCGCGCCGACCGCAAGACGGCCGCGGCCGGGCACACGCTGTGCGCGGACGCGGAGGCCTGGCGCGACGAGGCGCGCCGCCGGGTCAGGCTGTTCAGGGCGCAGGGCTGGTTCTTCGACGGCGACCGCATCCAGATCCTGGGTGAGGACGTCGACGGCAAAACGGACGATCTCCTGCCGATTCTCGTCTCGGCCGGGTCGACCTTCTCTACGATCTGCGGCGTGACCGACGGGACGTTCACGGGACTCCTGTTGGCGCCGATGCTCGCCGACGACGAGGAGGAAGCCGAAGTCCTCTCGAAGAACAATTCGAGCGTGATCGTGAGACTGACCCTAGCGGCCGAGGGTAACCCCACGGCCGGACGCATCCTGTTCGGCGGCGATGCCGAGGTCGCCATCTGGGAAAGGATTCGCGACGAGTACGAGGACGAGGACCTAACCTACGACGTCCTGGTGGCTCCGCATCACTGTAGCTGGCACAGCCTGTCCTGGGATAGCTGGTCCGAGATGCGAGAGAAGGCGAAGGTTTCTGAACGGGCGAGGTCGGCGCTCGCTCAGGCAGCGTCCGGCGCCATCATCGTCTCCAGCAGCAACTCTATTCTGGACGACGACTGCGACCCGCCCTGCATCCGCGCGAAGCGGGAGTACGAGGCGATCCTCAAACCCGTTCTTGGCCCCTTCAGGTGCGTTGCGGACGAGCCGGGCTACGACCCACTGGAGATCAGCATCGGCTACTTCGGGGTCAGGCCGTCTCGCATCGTTGCGGGGGTGGCGGGGGCCCTTGCGACCGGCGTTGGCAGCGAGGCCCTAGCGCATGGTTGATGCCTCGATCTCCCCCGCAACCCGCAGGGCGTTGCGGGTCGCCGCAGCCCATCCAACCGTGCGCGCCGTGCGCGTCCAGGGACGACACGAGGACGGCTCGGTCTGGGCCGAGCTGGACATAGCGCAGGAACTGCCGTCGGCATGGCGCATCGTCGGCGTCAGTCCGAGTGGCGTGCGGTCCATCGAGAGCGTCACCATCCGCTTCCCGAGTGACTTCCCGCAGGGTTCGCCGCGAGCCTTCCTTCGGGAGGATTTCGACCGGTCTCATCCGCACCTCCTGCCCGTGCCTAGGTCCCTAGGCCTTCCGCCCCAGCCGTGCGTCGTGCAGGCCTACCCCTCCGAACTGATTCAGGCCCGCGGCTTCTCGGGTTATCTCGATCAACTAGCGGACTGGCTCGATAGCGCTGCCATGCTGCAATTGAACAACCCGCAGCATGGTTGGGAACCCGTCCGCCGCGACCACATCGACGACGAGATCATCCTCGATCCCGACGAGATCCGAGAACTGGCGGTCCCGTCCGGCGAATGCTTCGTCGTCGCCACCGACTACCTCCGGTTCGAGCTCGGCGCTGGAAAGCGCATGATGCGGGTCGCGCTCGTCCCAGCCATCCGAGTCGATCCTGCCGCGGCCCAATGCACCGAGGAGCAGATCTCGGCATCGGCCTTCAAGGGACGTGGCATCGCGCTGGTGGTCTCCGCGGCGGACGCAAATGGGCTCCCAACCGTGATCGATACCCCCGTACCGGAGGACGTCGAGACTTTGGAGGATCTCCAGAGTCGGGCCGAACTGTACCGTTGCGCCGCAGCGTTGAAGGCAAAGATCGACCACATCGCGTTTCTGCTGGACGACGGCAGGTTCCGCGCAATTCCGTTGCCCGTCATCTTCCTTGTCCGCCGGCCTTTCGCCCTCGTCGGTAGCTCCTCAAGCGTCGAGATCTGCCCGTACCTCCTCGACCTACGTCCAGGTAGCGGCCTCCTGCGAGGCACCGGCGACGTCCGCTTGTGCGGAGTGCGCGACGACGTCTCGGTGAATCTCTTGCGTCGGGCGTCTGGGGATCCGGTAGAGGTCGACCGACCTCGCTGGGCGCTTCTCGGGTGCGGCAGCGTCGGATCGAAGATCGCGGTCCATGCGGCCAGGCGCGGCCTCGGGCCAACGGACGTGTTGGACCGAGCGTTGATGTCGCCGCACAACTACGCCCGCCACGCCCTGCTGCCGGAGCCGAACGTCCGCGGCGGGACCATGGGGTACAAGGCCCAGGTCCTTGCGCATGCCCTCTCCGGCTTCCGGCAGCAGCCGCGCATCGACGTCGGGACTGTGGAGGAACTGTGCGCCTCCCCGGAGGGACGCGCGGAGCTCGGCGGTTGCCGCCTTGTTGTGAACACGACCGGGTCCAGCCTGCTTCGCGAGGTCGTGTCCTTCCGCGCTTGGGAGACGAGGCCGACCTTCGCCGACGCCCATCTCCTCGGGGCGGGGAGCGTCGCGTATGCCGCCTTCGAGGGGCCAAACGGGAATCCCAACCTGAGTGATCTCGCGGCGGAGTCCTACCGAATCCTCGCGAAAGACGAAGCGCTCAGAGCCCGGGTCTTCAGTGCCGAGGCGCAGGCGATCGACATCGGACAGGGTTGCGGGGCCGTGACGTTCCCGATGCCCGACGACCGCCTCGGCGCGCTCGCGGCAGGCCTCAGTCAGACGGTATGCGGCCGTCTCCGGCGGGAAGGCGAACAAACGGCCGGCAGCTTGCATGTGGGGCATGTCCTGCCCGACGGACTCTCCCAGTCGTGGGCATCGGTCGAGATCGAGCCCCGCATCGTGGTCCGGAGCGGCACCGTCGAGGTGAGGATCAGCCCGAGGGTGGACGCCGAGATCAGGGCGGCCATAGCCGCGTGTCCCGGCATCGAAACGGGCGGCGTGCTCGTTGGCCGCTACTCGCAGGTCGGGGAGGCCTTTCAGGTCGTCGACCTTTTGCCCGCTCCGCCCGACAGCGTGTTCTCGGCCGAACGTTTCGTGTTGGGCGTCGAGGGCTTGCGGCAGTCCGTCCGTCGGCTTCTCGAAGAAAGCGGAGGGTCGCTCTACGTCCTTGGGACTTGGCACAACCACCTCGTCCCGAGCGGTCCGTCCGCATTAGACGTGGTTACCGCCACTCGCTTGGCGCTCCGCCAGTTCTTCCCGGTGCTCATGCTGATCGCCCATCCCGACGGCTACTCGTTCCTCTCTGCTGAGCTCGGGGCTGAGGCCGTGCCAGCCAACGCACTGGAGCGCGCACCTGCATGACGGACCTGCTTCGGAGCGTCGGCCTGAGCCGCTACGAACTGAACGCACGCTTGAAGCCAGCGCTCTTGGCGTTGCTCCCCACAGCCGGCGTCGCCCTGTTCTGGTACCCGGGGGCATGGTCGACCGTGGGTTCCATTGTGGCCGCCGGAAGCGCGTGCGGCGTTCTCTACGCCATCGCGCAGCTAGCAAGGAACCGGGGAAGGGCCGTAGAACGCGGACTGAAACGTGAGGTGGGCCGGGACCATAGCGCCAGGCTCCTGACGCACGCCGACGATACGCTCCTAGCGGAGACCAAGGCTCGGTATCATGCGTACTTGCGAAGCCACGATAAGGTTCTGTCGACGGCCGACGAGGAACGAGCGGGACCGGAAGTAGCCTTCTGCCGCGCGCGATCGGCGGTGGACTGGCTGCTTGAGCACACCCGCACAGGTGGAGGCGCGGCGCTTCTCCTCGATGAGAACATCTCCTACGGTTTCCAGCGCAATCTTCTCGGCTTGAAGCCGTTCGGCATCGGGTTGAGCGCGATCGCCATCGTGGTGCATGTACTCCTTCTCTCGCTAGCGACGCCCGGGGAGGAGCGTTTCTGGGTCGGCGTTGCAGTCTGCATTCCTCTTGCCGCCTTGCTCTTCTGGTGGGTGTTCTTCGTCACCAAAGGGGCGGTGGCAGAGGCTTCGCTGGCCTATGCGCAGAGACTGCTGGCGAACTGCGAGCCCGCGGTGACAACCCCTCGCCCTCGACGTATCTCGTCGGGTTCGAGCAAGAGCGCCCCACCGCCAGCAATGCCGCGGCAGCGCGAGGTAGCGTCCGAGCCCTGAGGTGCGCGTGGCGATGTCTCGGCTGAGGCATGCTGGTGCGGCGACGCTACCCTCCAGGAACTGCGATACGGCCGCTGGATGGCTTACTGAGTCGGGAGCGGAAATGGCTGCTTTCAAGCATATTCTGCCCAACAATTGCCGCTCCGCTATCGGCCACCATCGGTCGCTCAAGCCGACCAGGTCGGACTAGCTGAAATCGGACCTTCTCAGGGCCTGCTTTGGGTCAGGAAGGGCAATTCAGAGTGCAGGCTACAGCATCTTCGCATCGTATTGCGGCGCTCTCAGCCTCAGCGCGTGCCTCCTCAGCTTCCACGCTGTCTGGGGCTAGCACCTGAGCTGCTCCGGCGTGCCGGCGCGCGGCAGCCGCATGCAACTTCGCCGCGGCGACGTGAGCATCGCGCGGGTCCTCTCCATCTTCAGCCGCGCGGAGGGCTTCGGCTGCCTCGCGCAGCGCTTCGCTGATCTCGCTGAAGGTCACACCAGCGATGGAGCTCGCCTCTGCGGCTGTGTCTCCCTGCGTCGCTGCATCGGCGCTCGCGTTGATGGCCTCGAACACGATGGTATCAGGCGCCTCCTCACTCGGCGCGACGACCTCGGAGTGCACTTCGACGGCTAGGGCATGGGCATCAGCAGCGGCGGCGTGCTGGCGAGCGGCTTCAACATGGAGTGCAGCCATATAGCGCTCGTCGCACTGATCCTGCTTGCGGTTTTGGTCGCCCGAGATCCAAGAAAAACTCAACATTGTCTTCACTTCGCTGCGATCAGTTTTTCTATTAATAAGAAAAACATGCAGTCATGCAGCGAACAATTATTCACATAAGAGCGCGGTTAACGCGTCGATATCGTAAATAGAACGCCTTCCGTTCTAGTAGGCCGACACCCGAACCAGTAGAAAAGGCACAGTTTCTACCGCCCGCGCGGAAGGTCTCAGCGTCTACCCTGCGTAGGCTCGGTCGAGCGCTGCGAGGGCAACCTCGCCCCCGCGTACAGCCTGCGTGTAGTGGCTGAGCGTCACGGCCGGGCTCGCGTGTCCGGCAATCTTTGCCACGAGACCAACCTCAACGCCTTCAGCCTGCAGCGTCGAGATGAACGAGTGGCGAGCAGAATGGGGCGTGACGTACGGGACACCAGCCCGTTTCAGCAGCGGCGCCCAGATCCGAGATCGGTAGTTCGAGTAGAGGAGGGTGCCTCCACCGCCGACCCGCGGCAACGGCCACGCCTGACGCGTCCCGAGACCCGGGAAGACACGAAGAGGCTCGCCATCGCGGCGTGGGCACCGAGCTTTCCACGCCACGAGCATCGCCCGCAGGCGGTCCGGGATCGGGATCGAGCGGCGGCCCGCGTCCGTCTTCGTGACCTCGCACATCCGACCATCCATCTCCTGCATGCGCCGGATGCGGATGACGTTGGCCTCAAAGTCGACGTCCTCCCACATCAGGCCGAGTTGCTCGCTCGGACGCGTGCCGGCGAGAAAGGGGAAGGCGACATAGATGCCCTTCTCCGGGTCAGCCTCAGCCGTGGTGAGCAGCTTGGCGATCTGCTCCGGCGTGAGAATCGTCTTGCGGACGCGCGGAGCAGCCTTGAGACGCGTCGGCATCACCGGCGGCCGGATGCCCAGATCTTCGGCGGCGAGTGCCAAGGCGCTGCCGAGGTACTTGCGAGCGCGGCTTGCGGTCGAGGCCCCAACCTCCTGCACCAGCAGCTTGTGCCAGGCGCGGATCTCACCGGTCCCGAGACGATCGATGCGGATCTCGCCCAGCATCGGCTTGAGGCTGGCGCCCTGCGGCACGAGACCCGTTTCGGTGAAGGCACGTCGCTGAGCAGCAGTTGCTGAGACCAGTAGTGGGCCGATGATGTAGCGCGCGCCCTGCTCATAGCCGTGCAGCGTCCGTCCCTTCACGTCGCCGCGCCGGCTCTCCAGCCAAAGCGCAACGGCCTCACTAACGGTGATGACCTCGCGCCGCGGCACGTACACCCGCGCCTCAACGGCGGCCTGGATCTCGTTGCGCTTGGCGATCGCCTCCTTCTGGCGTTCGAAGAAAAGCTGCACGCGCTGCCCAGTCTTTGGGTCCTTGTAGTTGAGAACCCACCGCGAATTTACGACGATGTCACCCGATCGCAGCTTCCGCTTGCGGTCGCGCTTAGTCAGACTGACGTTGAAGGTGTTCTGCGACACGACGCGTACTCCACGAGACATTTGAAAAGGAAAACACGCGGTTGCATAGCGAACAATTATTCGCCTCGGAGCGCGGTTAATCCTGGATCGACGGGGCAGAGCGCCGAGATTTGAGGCGAGGCTTGCCTGTAACCACGCCTGCAACCACGAATGCCGCGAACCGCGACGAAGTTCGTGGGAATACAACCGGCTGTATTTTAACACGGAACGAAATACAGCGGGTTGAAGGTTGAGAAACTCGGTCCAATGCTCGTCAAGCGGCAGGTCCGTGTTGGGCAGGACGCAGGACAGGACGGACAACAGTAAGAAGGGGGAGAGGGGGAGGGATTGTGCGCCTCGCAGCAGTGCGATGCGAGCCATCCTCCCCCATCTCTCGCGTGCGTCCGTCCTGTCCTACGTCCCATCCGCGGGTCTTGAGTGACCCTCTAGTACCAACGCGGCGCGATATCCCTGTTAGGATCATCGTCATCGGGCTCTTCTGTGGGTTCCGGCAGGATCTCGAAGCCGATGCCGATCGCACGCGCCTTCTTCTTAATGTTAGCGAAATAAACCGGATGCGTCGGCGAAAATGCCCCATCGAGTTTGCGAATGGCGTGCACCCAGGCCTCACCGGCCCACTTGGTGTTCACGAAGATCTTCTCGACTCCTGGAGCACCTTTAAGGAGAAAGAAGCCAGGTTCCTCGTTGCCAACCTTCATGACGATGTCCAATCCAGCGATGATGCGTGCACTGAGCCTCTTTTCATCTTCGCTGTCATTTTTCCTGTCTCGGTGCTCACGAGCGAGCCACTGACCCAGGGATGACCCCGCAACCATGTAGGCGAAGAGGTGGTGCAGCGCTTCGACCGCATCGTCGCGGTCGACCTCAACGGCATGCTCGGCTGTGGTAGACGCGAACTCAGCAACATCTGCTTCGACTTCCGCCGGTAGCGGCACCCGCCCCCGCAAGGCAACGAAGCTGCCTGCTAGCAGCGTCGCAATGTTCGTTCGAAGGCGCGCATCCATCCCCGGCATGGCCAGCTCGTAAGCTTCCTTGGCCGGCTCGATCTGTAGCGCCTTCGAGGCCATGTAGGCACACCAGTTCGGACCAGCCTTCGCGAAGTGCGCCATCTCTGCTGCAATAGCCCGCCCCGTCTCCTGATCGCTTTCATGCATCAGGAGCTCGAGGAGTAGGATGCGGCTCGCGTCCGCCGGCGAAAGGCCAGCGGGGTTGATACCGCTGAAGAAGAACGCCGTGCGCAGGCTGAACTGCATGACCTTCCCCTCCGGCGTTCCGCGCAAGATCGGCGTGCTGCCTGACGAGGCGCTGCGAGCCAACCTCACAATCGCCTGGTGACTGCCCCGACGCTGGTCACTCTCAAACTCGTCGATGATGACCGGCAGGCTGTCGGGCCCTACAGCTTGGCGGATGCCCGCTTCCGAGCTGTCACCGGTCGTTGAGATCGCCAGTGGCGTCAGGAGTGCGGTGGCGAGACTATGCAAGGTGCTCTTGCCTGCCTTCGGCGGACCATAAACGAAGCAGTGCGGTCGCCAGGCGAGGACACCACAGATCGGGGCGATGGCAAGCCAGCCGAGCAGGAGCCGAGCATTCTTCTGATCTCGGAACCGGAAGCGGTTCAGAAGATCGCTCAGGCGCTCAGTGTCGAAAGCAGCGTCGGCTGGCAGGGGAATGGGTTCGAAGCAAAGGTATTGGTGCCTGAGCCCCGAACGTAGCGAACCGCCAAGATTCAGGACGACTTCCCCGTCTTCAAGCCAGACGCCACGACCGCGCACGCTCGTAGGGCTGAATGGTCCTGCGTGCTTACAGGCCGCGATGATGGCTTCTCCAGCGGCCGCAGCGCTGAACGCCTTCTCTGTCGGGAACTGACGTCGCCAGAACGTCGATGGTGCGACACCTTGCAACCATTGGCTCGACAAGAGCTGTTGAGCGCTAGCCACGATGATAATGTTTCGGACAGGGTCCCGCAGGGCAAAGTGTCCGTCCCGGTCGTAACCGAGTGGCACAGGCCCCTCGTCGCCGGGATCGTATCGTCGCGGCCCAGAGCCGAGTTGCACGGGCGACGTGATCTTGCCGTGGCTCGGACACGCGAGACATCCCTTGTGGCCGAGATCCGTCTCGATCGAGAAGCAAGTGCGAGGGGCGTTCTGGCTGAGCGCACCATCGAACTTCTTCTGAGCCTCGCGGTGGTCGTAGCCGGGATAGGCTCCGCTGTAGGCGTGGAAGATCGCTTCTCCGTCTTGACAACACGCAGTGATGCTGGCCGCAGCAAACCAATCCGGTTCTGAACAGCCGGACGCGCCATCCCCAGTGACATCCGCGTACCAAGTGCAACCGGACCGGATCGCATCATGGCGTGCCGGTGCGAACCCGGTGCTCGGCCGCACTCGCCGCTCCGCTGTCGGCAATGGAATAGAGGAGGCGAAGAGGCTCGCGATGGTGTCGCGGGTGTACCGCCTATCGGGGTCGATCTCCTGAAGCTCGATTGGTCGCTTACCGCCGCCCTTGAGATTGAATGTACCCGGAAGGCGGAAAGCCCGGGCGATATCTCCGATGCTATCGATCTCTGCTCCGTGTCCGCGGAAAACTGCCTGCATGTAGCGGCTGAAGTCACGCGTCAGGCTTTTGGCTAGCTGCAGATCATCATCAGTCTCAATAACAATCGGCTGATCGAGAAACCAATGCCAGTGCTCACCATTACCCGTGGCAACCACGGCTGACGGAGCCATCGATAGTGTCGAACGGATTTTTGCAGCTGCAATGTCATCAGCCACATACCTCTTCGTGGTGTCCTTCTTTGAGGCGAAATCAACATCGATGACGAGCCCAGACATCTGATGCACGGTATTGGCCGAGCCCCGCGCAGATCCACCCAACCTGTGCCGTTGCGTGCCGATCACTCCATAGAGGTCGAAGTCGTCTCGCCAACGGATAATGTCGGCGGCCAAATCCTTCGACTGGGCTGCGCTATAGAAGGTGGTCTTTTTGGAAGGGAGCGCAAAAATAGTCTGGAAGCCGACGAATGCTTCTCCATGCACCGCCTTCAAGAACTTTACTGCATCGGCCGCGCTGGCGAACGGACTGCTCATCTCACGCCTCCAACACGAGCTGGATGCATGAGAAGTTTCTGCTCAATCTCAGAGCCGCGAACGTACCGCCGCGAGTTAAGCAGCGTGATCGTCGGGATGAGCCCAAGCTTTGCGGCCCTTTGGATCTTCCAGTACGGAACGCCAAACGTGGCGGCCGCCTGACGGAAAGTCAGCAGGGGCTCGTGCTCGTCGTAGCGCGACGTGCGCTCTCGCATCTTGTTCACGTTATTACCTCGTCTCAGCGCCTTGTAATGGCGCGACGAGGCACTCAGAGCACGATTTTGAAGCTGTTTCGGCGCACCCTTAGGGTTCGGTGGATAATTGAGGAAATTCTGAGGAATCGAGAGGCGGAAGGACCTCCGGCCCCAGGAAAGGATGCGCTAGCAGGTCGCGGATCTCCCGGTCTGAAATAGAGTAAACCGCGTCTATCAAATCAAGTTCATTATCAGGGGTACGTTGCTTTTTTTGGTTTCTAATACTCGGGCTAAGAAACCTCCGAAACCACGATTTATCGTAGAATTCGGGATTGGTGGGACAACTCCGGTTGCCCACGGCGATATCCAAACATAATTGATGAATCTCGATCGTTTCGTGTTCACGCCTAGCTCCGTTTGAAATCGCGTCACGTTTATATAGCCAATTCGCGAACCAACACTTCCGTGCAAGATTGTTTGTGGCGCTCCCAGAAGCGACATTGGTCCTATAACGTTGGTACGCAGCGGAATTCAGGGCATTAAGCTCTATAAGTCTCCCGTAGAAAATTTCCATTGTTGACCAAGCAGTCAAAAAATCTGCGGTCAGGCATTTATTAGAAATTGCGAGCATAATAATATTTCGCCAATCAGTCGTTGGCACGTCAACTCCATCATCTGAGCCGCATCTTTGCCCGGCGATCTCCGTTGAAAGCTGATGCGCTCGTTCGAGCCAGTCTTGCCCGCCTGGTAGGCAGAACATATCGAAATACGGGGACTTTTCTTTGAAGCGCGTGGGAACAAGTCCACCAGTAAGAAGATGAGCCTCGTGACGCTCAAAGTCTGAACGGCTTGGGACGCGAAAGTCGTCGAGGAGCATTAGAGTAAGATCGAAATTGCTCGCAGCCGCAGTCCAATCCATCGTCTTCCGCCCCGGAGTTTACACCCTCGCTGCAATTTAGCAGTCATCTCTTAACTCGATGCTTGGGCGAACGAACTCGGTGCTACCGGCTGTGGAAGGAAGGGGGCCTACCCCCCAGCACATGGGATGCTCGCTCCGTCGGAGGACGCGGAGACGGCATATCGAGTTTGGAGCGGAAAGCATGTTTGCGCGATCGAGCTGCTGGTCAGGGCCCCGACACCAATCAATAGTGCGACGAGATGGGGTCGAAACTGCGACTATCGACAGCTACACGCCGCAGCCGGTCTTGAAGTTTCCTGGTCGCAAAGCGGAAGTTCGGCTTCGCGCCCGTACCAGTCATTCATTCAATCCAGACAGCGTCTCCGAAGCGGACATTCGCCGGTTGAAAATTCAGAAGCTTTCAGAGCAAGCGCCGTGCGCGACCAGGACCGAGAGCGCAACTTACCGCGCCGCAGCCTGCACGCTGATGCTGCGGGCAAGCAGCTCTCAAATTTCTCGCGATGATCTGGAACCGCATCCTCTCCGGCGCGTTACGCGCGTGCGAGGCCCTGAAGGCTCGCGGACATGGGTGCCGGCCCTCGGTGACCGGCCTCCCTCGTCATCACGTTGCTCAACGGAGAATGTGGTCATGAGGACTTACGACGTAGCTCCCCTTTTCCGCTCATCGGTCGGGTTCGACCGGCTGCTCGACATGCTCACCCAGGCCGACCGGCTCGAGCCGACTACAACCTGGCCGCCGTACAACATCGAGAAGGTGGCGGAGGACGAGTACCGCATCACCATGGCGGTGGCGGGCTTTTCTCCGGACGAGATCGAGCTGACGCAGCATGACACCGCGCTCTACGTGGCCGGGCAGAGGAAGGGCCAAGAGGGCGAGCGCCAGTACCTGCACCGTGGCATCGCAGCGCGCAGCTTCCGCCAGACCTTCAACCTCGCCGATCACGTGAAGGTCACGGGCGCCGAGCTCGACAACGGCCTTCTGACAATCGAGCTGAAACGCGAGGTGCCGGAGGCGCTCAAGCCCCGCCGCATCAGTGTCGGCGGTGGACAGGCTGCCGTCGGCCAGGACAACGCAACGGTTCAGGGCGAGGACCACGCGCAGGCCGCCTGAGCCCACATCGCATCATCCGCCGAACAGACACCCTCGGGGGCCCTCGGAGCCCGCGAGGGTCGTGCTCTCTCGTGTCTCGCCCTACGCTTCCAGGGAGGATGATCCGTGTCGATAATGGAGACGCATCTTTCACATTCCGGCCCGATGAACCCCCTCGCCACGCGGACGGCCTCGGTCGAGGCGTGGCAGGCGCTGGTCGCGCCCGGCGACGTGTTCCGCCATCCGCGGGAGGTGCTAACGCATCCCCTGCTGTCCCGGGCGGACAAGCGCACGATCCTGGCATCCTGGGCCTCGGACGCCTGCGCCCTTGAGAATGCGCCCGGCTTGCGCTGCCTGAGCGGCTGCAAAGCCGAGCCGGTCTCCGTTGATGCTGTGCTCGCAGCCCTGACCGAGTTGGACCGCGGTTCCGCTCGCAAGCCGAACACGCGCCCGGCCGCGGTTGCTCCGGCTCGACGTCCGCTCCGGATCTCGGACCGGCGCCGGTACTTTCGCCCGGGGCGCCGGGACGATGACGACGATCCGCCGCCATGTCCGGCGGCAGCGATGCCGCGCCCGCGCACGCCTCCCAGTGCTGCCGCACTCGCCCTCTGCGTCCCAGCGTAGCAGCAAGGAGCGCGCCGCCAGTCCCACACCGTAGGCCCGGACGTCACATGCGGCAGCCATCCTCCATCCTGAGATGACGCGAGTCAGGTTGGCTGCAACTCAGCTTGAGCTTCCTGGCTTCGGCCGGCTTCTCGGACGCAGCCTCGACGGCGACGCTCCGCCGATGGCGGCCGAGAAGGCGCACGCTCCTGCACGAACTGCGGCTTCAACTCCAGCGGCGCCTAGGTGATGTTCTCGATCATCATCACCAGTGTGCCTTTCATGCGGCGGCCTCCG
>NZ_BJZU01000139.1 GCF_007992195.1 Methylobacterium oxalidis
CCCTAGTGTCGACGTGAGAAGGCTTGGGCGGCAAAAGCCACCCTGTCGCGGCGGGCAATGCATTGATGCGATCTCGCTAAGTCTGGTCGATCAGGGATGCGTGGGCGAGCGCCCCCAGCTGCTACCGCCAGAGAAGGCGCTCCTGGCAAAGGCGGTTGCCGACAGGAGCGCTCCGCTTAAATGGAAAGAGGCCAACGCAGCCGCCACCGTGATCAAAAGGCCGCCGATTCTGACGTTCATGAAGCATAACCATGCCACGTCAAATATTTATGCTCCGATCCGCGAGCCAAACACTTCGAATGCAGAAATTTTATAGGCGTCAATATCCATTGCATTTTCTACTTACACGAGCACAACAAGAATATTCTGGCCTTCGTCTCGGCTTTTGCTCTGAACGTGAGGGCGGGCCACCTGCAACGGTGCGTGCTAGGCGTGGGACTTCAGACAGAAGCGCCCCCATCGACGCGCAGATTGGCCCCTGTGATGAAGGAGCCTTCTGGCCCGGCCAGAAATGCCACCAACCCGGCTACTTCCTCTGGGCAACCATACCGCTGAAGTGCGATGGATCCACGGATCCGGCTCGCCAAGGGACCGTCGGCCGGGGTCATGTCGGTGTCGATGCGCCCCGGCTGGACATTGTTGACCGTGATGCCCGCAGGACCGAGATCCCTTGCCCAGCCTCTCGTCAGGCCGGCGATGGCTCCCTTCGTGGCCGCGTAGACGCTTCCGCCCTCGATCGGCATGTACTCGCTGCCGATGCTGCCGATATTGATGATGCGTCCGCCCGGCTTCATGAATCGCACAGCCTCTTGGCTGGCCACGAAGACGGCGCGGATGTTGATGTTCAGCATCATATCGAAATCGTCGACACTCCAGTCCTGGATGGTGCCGTTCCTGCCGATGCCGGCGTTGTTGATCAGGATGTCCAGCGACCCGAGCTTCTCCGCAGTAGTCCGAACCGCCCGGCGGACGGCATCAGGAGCGCGGGCATCTGCCTGGATCGTCACCGCCCGAACTCCGAAGGCCTCGATACTGCGTGCGACGGACTCTGCCTTTTCTTTCGAGGATGCATAAGTGATCGCGACGGACGCTCCTTCCTGCCCCAGGCGCTTGGCGATCGCTGCGCCAATGCCTCTGGATCCGCCTGTGACGAGAGCCACACGACCGCTAAGGCTTGACATCGAACTGCTCCCATTGGGTAGATCCATGTTAGTTACAGCCAATTATTTTGGCCCAGCTTTGAAATTCAGATGTTGGATTTCACCAGCAAGAATTCGCGAGGACTGCGGGTAATCTGTCAGTTTCTCCGATCTGCGGAGCCTTTTGGCGGCCCCGATTCCAAACTCGTGCTGCACGCTCGGAGAGCATCCGGTCGCCCCGGGCGTCGGCGCCGATCAGGCAGCCGTGGCCGAAGGCCGTCGGCTGTGCTTCGCCCGGACTTCGATCCGCATGGAACATTCCCGTCCAGTCCCTGGTCACGAGTGTACTCATCGGTTGATCCTCTCGGATTGCCGCGTGATGATGACAATTCAGTGGTTGCTTTGATAAAGGATCCGCCAAAGTTAGGGGGTTGCTATGGAGCAAATATTGGATCTGGCGCCCGCCGCACGCAACCAAGTGGGTCATCTGCTTTCCGCCAAAGAGCGTGTATTTCCCGCCGGTCTCTGAAGTCCGCGATCCACTCGAAGCAGCAACACTGCTGTTGTGGCAGCTCGCGCGGACGATCAGCGGCGCTCGTTGAGCAGCGTCGACGAATACGTCTCGGCGAACGGCCGAGTGCACTCCGTCCGCCCATCTAGCGAGACAGTGCAGGAAGGCAGAGCGCGGCCTCAGCACTAACTTAGGCGGCCCGGGACGAGCCCCGGTGCAGGGCGATCTCAGCCCGTGGCGGGACTGCGCTGTTTTGGCGTGCCACGCACCATGTTCCTGCGGGCTTGCCGCGCATGGGAAGTAGTCCCGGACCTTCGACCGCTCTGCGGGGCGTGCCGCCTATGGCGAGGAGCGTCGACAGGATCCGGGACGCCCGCGGCGGGCTCGTTCCGCGTTCAGGCCGCGGCAGTACGCCGGCCGCCGCGCTCTGCCAGCTCGTAGGAGCGGACGATCCCGAGGATCTCGGCCTGCGTGTCGTAGGTGGCGAACTCTGCGCCCAGCCGCTGTGCGGCCCTGCGATGCTCTGGCTCGTCGAGAACGGCCCGAACTGCGCCTCGGATCGCTTCGGGCTCCGGCGTGTTCGTCCTGAGGTCAATGCCGGCGCCCGACCACGCAATGCGCGCGTTCACGTCGGCCTTGTCCTCGGTCAGGCCGGCGGCCACGAGCGGCACGCCACGGCTTAGGGCCTGATTGACGCTGCCGTAGCCGCCGTTGGTGACCATCGCCTCGGCCCGGGGCAGCAGCCACTCGAAGGGCAGGTACGCCGCGAGGCGGGCGTTCCCCGGGATCGGCCCCTTCAGCGCCTCGACGGGCCGGCCGCCCATCGTGGCCACGACCAGAACGTCGTCCTCGTCGGCCAGAGCCGCGAGCGTCGGGCCGATCAGGAGATCGAGATCGTGGTTGGCGACCGTGCCCTGCGTGACGAGTACCACCTTGCGGGATCCATCGAGCTCATGTGCCCAAGGCGGAAGCGGAGCTTGGTCGGGCACGATCGGCAGGGCGCCGACGAACCGTACGGAGGGCGGGAATGCGCGGGGGAACTCAAAGCCTGGCACCGAGAGCTGCAGGTAGGTGTCGGCGAGGTGCACGACGGACTCGAAGAGCGGCATCGAGAGCGGACCGACTCCTATCCGGTCGAGCAGGCGGCGGAGATGTTGGGCGGTGGGCCGCTCTACATGGGCATCGTAGTCCTCCGCGATCTTCGCGCAGGCCGCCAATTCCTCCGGCGTCGTCGCCGGAGGAACCCCCATGAAGAGAGGTGCCCGGTCCTCGCGTGCAGTGTGCAGAATCGTCGTTCCGCACAGCAGTGTCGGCGGCCGAGCCGAGCGCGGGCCGAGCAGCAGCGGAAGAACGCCGAAGAAGCAGTCGTCGGCGATGACGATGTCGGCACATGTGGCCTGCAGCAGGTCGAGCAACCCGCGATGCTGGTCGGGGATCGTGTCGATGAAGATCCGTTCGATCACGATCCGAAGGTTGTCCAGACCCGGCTTCGCGGTCTTCAGTTCGGGAACGGCAGCGAGAATGCCGTACCCGTCAATGTCCGCAGTACCAGGCAGAGCGTGGAACCGTGCTCCGGCTTTCTCGGTGCGGTCGCGCAACCATGTTCCGGACAGCACATCCACGGTGTGGCCATCTGCGATGAGCATACGGCCGATGGCAAGCAGCGGGTTAATATGACCGTTAGCCGGCGTTGAGGCGATGAGGATCTTCATGCGCTCGTTCCTCGTGAGGTGAAGAGGTACGGTCGCCGTCGCCCATTCCGGCGGCCGGCCGACCTCGCGAGGGAGGCTGGAGCGTGCGCGTTACATCACGGCTGCGGAACCGCACGACAGCATTGCAATGGCAACAATCGGCCCGACACCCTGAAACAGAGGTGTAACTACGACGGTCGTGCTTTGAGTTCAGGCGGATACATAGCCGTATCAATTCCAGGTAGGGCTCGAAGAAGCGCGCCAGCGTAGCTCGCCCCTCTTCGTTGAGGACCAGAGGAAAGTGGGCGAAGTGGGGAAGGTCGACGTTCTCGTGGAACAGGAGAGTGGTTCCGATGCCGCCCTCAGTCAGGAATGGGCGGCCGGTGAGTTGAGGAAGTGACTCCCGGAATTGCGGCATGCGGCATCTCCATCTGTCATGCGTGTGCGTACTTGAACGATCGCCCGGTCTTCAGATCATCCTGACAGCATCGCGTCCTCGGGCTGCGGAAGGACGCGGGCGAGTGCCATCGCGATCTCCGACGCGAGCAGCGGCCACTGCACGAGTTCATGGATGCCGGCGCGTGCCAGCGCGGCAGCATCGTCGCCGGCCGCCGAGCCGGTCGCGAGGATGAGCGGGAGGTTGGGAACCTTGCGGTGCAGGGTGGACGCGAAGCACAGCTCCGAGGCCGGCAACGTCGGCTGGCCTATCAGAACGGCGGCGAAACGGTTGGGAGCCTCCTCCACGGCCGAGAACGCGAGGTCCATCTGCGAGATCCCGATCGGCTCGTAGCCGAGCGCCGCGAGGACCTCCTCGTCCCTGAGACGGCAGGCCGGATTCGGATTGAACACCAGGACGGTCTGACCCCACCCCCGCGGCAGACCGGGGGCGCCTCGAGGAACGGCTTGCGATCCGGTCTGCTTGGGGATCATCGCGCAGGGAAGCCAGACTGCAAAGCAGGTCCCGGCACCGGGCCGGCTGGCGACCGTGATTGTGCCGCCATGCTCGCGGACGATCTCGCGCGCCGTCGCGAGCCCGAGCCCGTTGCCCGCCGGCCGGGTGGTGAAGAACGGCTCGAAGATCCGGCTGCAGGTGGCCTCGTCCATGCCGCGGCCCCGGTCTTCGACGAGGATCCGGACGTAGCGGCCAGCCGGAAACGGATCGGGAAGCCCAGAGGTCGAAGCCCCGATTTGGCGGATCTCGGTCCTGATCACGAGTGGCCCTACTCCATCCATCGCCTGCGCGGCGTTGTTGCCGAGGTTCAGGATCACCTGCTGCAGCTGGGTGGCTTCGCCGGATAACACGGCATCGGGTCCGCCCTCCCGGAGCGTCAGCTCGACGCCGGGCGGCAGGGAGGCGCGCAGCAGGGAGATGCTCTCCGCCACGAGGGCCGACACGCGGATGGGGCGGCGGGCGGCGTCCCGGCGGCGGCCGAAGGTGAGGATCTGGTCGACGAGGTCGCGCGCGCGCTCGCCGGCGCGGCGGATCTCGCCGAGATGCGGCCTCGACCGGTCCGTCGGGTGAACCTGCTCCTCCGCCATCTCCGCATAGCCAAGGATCGCACCGACGATGTTGTTGAAGTTGTGGGCGATCCCGCTCGCGAACGTGCCGACCGTCTCCATGCGCCGCGCCTGCTGCAGCCGGCGCTCGAGACGTGCCCGGTCCTGCTCCAGGACCTCGCGCCCGACGGCGTTCACGAAGACGTCGAAGGCCATCCTGAGAAGGCCGCGCTCGTCGCTCGGCAGATCGAGCCGGCACCGGACGCCGTCGAAGCCGAGGAGGCCGATCTCGCCCTGGCTCGTCATCCTGGAGACGCAGGCCCAGTCCCGCAGCCCCAGCGTCGAGAGGGCGTCGATCCCGGCTCCCGCGGGCCCCTGTCCTGCTGAGGGAACCTGGACGAAATCTTCCCCTTGGGCTGCGGTGCGCGCCGCGAGCAGGCGGGTGCGCTCGGTCCAGCCAACCGGCAATTGTGCACCGTCCGCGCTCCAATGGAAAATCCGCCTGTTCTGCCCCAAGTGCAGGAAGTAGGCGCGCTCCGCCCCGAGGTTCTCGCCGAGTGCGGCCAGTGCCTGCTCGATCCGCACGCCCAGTTCGTGCGGCGGCGCATCGATGAAGCCGAGGGACAGGCCAGCGATCAGGTGTTCCAGCGTGGCACGCCTCTGGAGACTCAATGCTCGCGACCGGAGCCGCAATCCGAGGTGGACGAGCAGCACGACGAGCGAGACAGAGACCGCGTAGAGCACGACTCGATAGCGCCGTGCGGTCTCGCGAGACGCGCTCTGGTGGGTGAGCACCATGGTGCGAAGGTCGGCCTGCTGTCGGTCGACCGGGATCGCGGAGAGGGCACTCAGGGCTTCGTCCACGCTCGGCAGGAGCCGGTGCAACATGCGTCCATGGGCCAGAAGCGCCTGGATGCTGGGATCGTCGCGCGCGCCGATCTCCGCCGTCAGCCGGTCGAGCCGGTCCGCGACCTCGTTTGCAGCGGCCGGTGCGGTATCGAGCGTCAGGTGCAGCATCGCGGCGGCGAGCTCGCTCACGCGGGCAAGCACCCGGCTGTCGTCGCCGTTCTTGGTGATGGCGGTGCCGAACAGTCCGAAGTAAGCGAGCGAGTTCTGAAGGAGCGCGTTCTCCGTCTTGAAGCGCTCGATCAGCTCATCCTGCCGGCGGATGGAGGCGGCCAGCGCGTCGATCGCGGAGCCCGTCCTAGCGCCCGGCGAGGCGATGCAGTGCATCTGCCCGACGATCCCGTAGAGGTCCGCAATCTCCCGCACGAGGGGGTCGTAGTTGCGCAGCGTTCCCGCTCGGGCCATCAGAACGTCCTTCTGCAGTGCGCTCTCCGCGACCGCCATCCGGTCGAGGTTCTGCAGGGCCTGGTCGTACATCTCCGCGTCGGCATTGACCGCGCCGAAGGACAGCCACGTGAGCAGCAGCAGAAGCAGCGGGACGGCGAGGAGTGCCGGAGGCGCGATCCTCATGGCGTCGCCGGCCGCAGGGGCTTGCCCTGGTAGCGCCCTGTCAGGGTCCGCAGGAACGCGACGATCTGGTCGATCTGCCCGTCCGTCAGTGTCCGGTCGAGCTGAGACTTCGCCATCCGCCGGACTGCCTCGTGCAGCGTGGCAGCGCTGCCGTCGTGGAAGTAGGGCGAGGTCGTGGCGACGTTCCTGAGGCTCGGCACCCGCAGAACCTCGGGCCGATGCGTCGACAAGGGGTGGAAGACGCCGAGGCGCTGCTTGAGGTTGGCTCCGACGTTCACGCCTTGGTGGCAGGACACGCATCCCAGCGACTTGAAGGTCTCGTACCCGCTCAGTTCCTCCGCTGAAAGGGCGGCCGTGTCGCCGTGCAGCCAGCGGTCGAACGGGCTGTCGGGCGTCAGCAGCGATCGTTCGTAGGTGGCCAGAGCGTCGAGCAGGTCGGTCCGGTTCGGATCCCGGCCGAACGTGCTGCGGAACTGCCGCGTCAGATTTGCATCCTTCCGAATGCGGACCACAACCTCGTCGACGCGAGCTCCCATGACGTCGGGGCTTTCGAGCGAACTCTCCGCCTGCTCCTCGAGGGTTCGGAACCGCCCTTCCCAACCGAGCCGGTAGCTCAGCGCCGCATTGAAGACCGTGGGCGTGTTGAAAGGAGGATCCGAGCCGGTGGGCATCAAGCTTCGAACGCGGCCGTCCGCGCCGTTGGTGCGGGTGTCGTGGCACGACGCGCAGGAGCGCGCTCCGTCGCCTGACAGGCGCGGGTCCGCGAAGAGGCTCTCGCCGAGCGCGAGCACACGCGGATCGGCTGCCGGCGGGGCAGGGATCGGGCTGATCGGCTCCTGATCTGCAGGAGGTGTCGCTTCCGGGAGCGGAGGAGCAACCGCAGGCGCGGTTGCGGCAACCATCACCCCTGCGCAGAGCACCCATGGACGCGCAGGTCGGCAGGCGCGAACAAGCCAGTCGACGCTCGGTCTCACCCCAGCTCCTCCTGCCCTGGACGTTGCGGATCGCTCGTCCCCCGGGAGCCAGTTCCTCAGGCTCATTCCACCGCCACCGGCAGGGCGAAGACGTACCCGATGCCGCGCTCGGTCAGGATGATGCGGGGCTGGCTGGGATCGGCCTCAAGCTTGCGCCGCAGCCGGAGGATCTGGACGTCGATGCTGCGGTCGAAGACGTCCTCGTGCACGCGGGTCGCCTGGAGCAGGTGTTCACGTGTCAGGGGGCGCTGCGGGGCCGACACGAAGGCCAGCAGCAGCGCGTACTCGCCCTTCGTCAGCATCACCATCTCGCCGGCCGGGCCGGTCAGCCGGCGCGTCCGCGTCGCGAGCTGCCACCCGTCGAAGTGGTAGGTCGCGAATGTGCCGCCCTGCTGCTGGGCGGCCCGCCATGCCTCCTGCCGGCGCAGCACCGTCCGGATGCGCGCCAGGAGCTCGCGCGGGCTGAACGGCTTGACGAGATAGTCGTCCGCGCCGAGCTCGAGCCCGATCACCCGGTCGATTTCGTCCCGGCGATGGCCGGTAGTGATGATGACCGGAAGTTCGGAGCGGGCGCGGATCTCGCGCAGCAGAGCCAGACCGTCGTCGGTGCCGAGGCGCAGGTCGAGAATCAAGAGGTGCGGCTCGCCTGCGCGCAGCCGCGCCGCCATCTCCTGGCGGTTGGAGGCGGTCTGCACCTGGACGTCGTGCTCGCCGAGGTAGGTCGTGAGGAGATCGCGCATGGCAGGATCGTCGTCGACCACAAGCACGCGGATCGGAAGTTCCATCGTGGGGCCAACCTGCTCGAGAGGTAGCGCTGTCACATTCATCGGGGGGTGCCCAGATATTTCCAAGACGTACCGTCGCTTCCTCTGCCACCGAGACAGCCGTCTCGCTCAGGCTAGGATGACCGGATGAATTCGCGGTCGAGTCGGAAGAGGTTGCACCTCATCCGAGATGCGCCGAGCGATCGGTGGACGAGGCTGACGCACGGTTTCATGCAAGTGCGTTACAGGAATGTTGCAGGCCTCCGGCGGGGCAATCATCGCCTGCAACATGGCGGTAGCGAGAATGTGCCGTCAGCCTCGGATGAAGGCCAGGAGGTCGCGGTTGATGACGTCGGGATGGGTCGTGCACATGCCGTGCGGGTAGCCCTCGTAGGTCTTGAGCGTGGCGTTTGGCAGGAGCTTGGCCGAGAGCGGAGCGGAATCGGCGTAGGGCACGATCTGGTCGTCGGTGCCGTGCATCACCAGCACGGGCACGTCGATCGCCTTCAGGTCCTCGGTGAAATCGGTCTCCGAGAACGCCTTGATGCAGTCGTACTGCGCCTTGGCGCCGCCGATCATGCCCTGCCGCCACCAATTGCCGATGATCCCCTCCGAGACCGTCGCGCCCGCGCGGTTGAAGCCGTAGAACGGGCCGGAGGGCACGTCGCGGTAGAACTGCGCCCGGTTCGCCACCAGCGCAGCGCGGAAGCCGTCGAACACCTCGATCGGCAGGCCGCCCGGGTTCGTATCCGACTTCACCATCACCGGGGGCACGGCCCCGATCAGCACCGCCTTGGCGACGCGGCCCGGCTCCGCCCGGGCGACGTAGCGGGCGACCTCGCCGCCCCCAGTCGAGTGGCCGACATGGATGGCGTTTTGCAGGTCGAGCGCCGCGACGAGTTCGGCGACGTCGGCCGCGTAGGTGTCCATCTCGTTGCCCGTTGCCGTCTGAGAGGAGCGGCCGTGGCCGCGCCGGTCGTGGGCGATGACGCGGTAGCCTTCTCCGAGGAAGAACAACATCTGGTTGTCCCAGTCGTCGGCACTCAGCGGCCAGCCGTGATGGAAGACGATCGGCTGCGCATCCCTGGGCCCCCAATCCTCCGCTCTCGGACCCCAATCCGCGTTCTTCGGACCCCAATCCTTGTAGAAGATCTGCGTCCCGTCCTTGGTCGTCATGGTGCTCATTGGACAATCCTCCCGTAATTCGGAGTAGGGAGAGCCATTCCGCGATGGGTCTGCTTGATGATTGTCCAGACAGCAGACGATCACCACAGGGAGGATACTGGAGCTGCGGCCTATCGCCCGCAACAAGGCGGACCGTTCGATCTCCGCCAAAGTCCCTGACTTTCCCGCCAGAACTGGAAATCCGCGGGTGTCGCGGAGCTGGGGACTATGTGAGACAGATGCGAAGAGCCACGCTCCGCCCGCCTCAATCGCATAGCGCATGCCACACACTTGGTGGGCTTGCAGGTTGCGGCTGACGACGGTCTCGCCGAACCTCAACGCTGGGACCAGAAACCCGGTGACGTAGAGCTGCATCTAGCGGGGGCAGGGATGGACCTGCGGCGATGGCGGACGCCCGGAGCCAATCCCTGCAGGCCGCTCGCTGTACACGCGCCGGCCGATCTCAGACGTCGAGATAGATCCCGACCGCGGCATTATCCTCGTCCGTGCCCAGGTGGTAGCCGTAGCGTCTGGCGGCGGAGACCAGGGCAGCAATTTGATCCGGACCAGGAGGTATGAGCGTCGCCGATCTAGCCGCAGGCCGCCCGATCTCCTTGAAGAAGCGGCCCATCCGCATCGTCGTGACGAGCAGCGCCGTCACCTCCTGCCCGGATCCGTTGCGGAACGCGTGCGGCACGCCACCGGGAACGTCGATGACGCTGCGGGGCCCGAACGTCTGCCATGTGCTGCCGAGGAGGCCCTCCAGTCGGCCATCGATGACGTAGAGGGTCTCCCGATCGGGATGGCTGTGGACCGGGATAACCGCGCCGGCCGGGACCACCGACAGGATCACGCACTGTCCCTCCTCGGCGGAGACGGGCGTGGCGAACGAGATCCGTGGCCCCATGATGTCGATGAGGTCGTGGTGCTCGGGGATCAGGGTATCGATCATCGTCTGCGAAAACCTCTGTCGGATCGGCTTTGCAAAAACGGCCTCGCCCAGCCCAGGCTGTGAGGGACCTGCTTATGATCTCGGGAAGTCGCGTTACAAGACGATGTCTGTTGCCCGCAGAAATTGAAGCAAGCCTCGGAGCTGAAACACTGCTGTAGCGGGAGCGCGCGACAAGGACTGTGCCCAGATGGATGCCATCGGACGGTCGTAGCGACTTTGGCGACGCTCGATGGCCTCGTCGACGCGAACATTCAGAGGACCCGATGCACAAAATGGCCCCTGCCACCCAGTCCGTGCTCGAACGCATCGAGATCTACAAGCGGCGCGAGATCGCGGAAGCCAAGGCACGATTGCCTTCGGCGACCTTGGAGAAGCGTGCGGTGGAGCAACCCCCGCCGCGGGGCTTCGCCGACGCCATCGCGGCCCACATCGCGGCCGGGCGGCCGGCCCTGATCGCCGAGGTGAAGAAGGCTTCGCCCTCGAAGGGGCTGATCCGGGCCGATTTCGACCCGGCGGCTCTGGCCGCCGCCTACGAGGCCGGCGGCGCGACCTGCCTCTCGGTTCTCACCGACGAGCCGTCCTTCCAGGGCCGCCCGGACTACCTCGCGCAGGCCCGCGCGGCCTGCTCCCTGCCGGTCCTGCGCAAGGACTTCATGTTCGAGCCCTACCAGGTGCTGGAGGCCCGGGCCTGGGGCGCCGACTGCGTGCTGGCGATCATGGCCTGCCTCGACGACGACGAGGCGGCCGCGATCGTCGAGGCCGCACACGATCTCGGAATGGACGTGCTGGTCGAGGTGCACGACGCGGAGGAGCTGGAGCGGGCGATTCCCCTGGGCACGCGCCTGATCGGCATCAACAACCGCAACCTGAAGACCTTCGAGGTCTCCTTCGAGACCGCGATCCGCCTTGCGCCCGGAATCCCGAAGGATCACATCGCCGTCGCGGAGAGCGGCATCGCCGGCCACGAGGACGTGCTGCGCCTTCGCGAGAGCGGCCTGCACGCGGTGCTCGTCGGCGAGAGCCTGATGCGCGAAATCAACGTCGCCGTGGCTACACAGCGCCTTCTGTTCGGCGCGAGCTAGGCCATGCGGACGCAATCGGCGACAGCTCAGTCCGGCAGCACCTGCAGCACGATCTTGCCCTTGGGCGCTGCCTGCTCGCCTTCCAGCATCAGATGGGCTTCGCGCGCTCTCGCGAGCGGAAGCGCTGCTCCGACCCGTGTCCTGAGCTCGCCGTCATCGAGGAGCCCGGCAAGAAGCGACAGATGCTCGGTCGTCACCCGCACCAGGAAGAACTCCGCCCTGACGCCGTGCTGCTCGGCACGTGCCTGGTCGGGCTGGGAGACTGCGGACACCAGCCTGCCGCCGCGGCGCAGGACCTTGAACGAGCGGTTCTGCGTCTCGCCTCCGACCAAGTCGAGGACGGCATCGACATCGCGCACCTCGTCCTCGAACCGCTGCGCGCGGTAGTCCACCACCTGCTCGGCGCCGAGGCTCCGGACATAGGCGAGATCGTCCCCTCCGGCCGTCACGATCGTGTGAAGGCCGGCTCGGCGTGCGAGTTGTACGGCGTAGGCCCCGACGTTACCCGCCGCACCATGGATGAGCACGGTTTGGCCCGACTGGAGTTGGGCCTGCTCGAACAATCCCTGCCAGGCCGTGACGGCGATCACGGGCACGGAAGCGGCCTGGACATGCGTGAGCGAGCGCGGCTTTCCAGCCAGCATCGCGGCAGAGGCGACGGCGTACTCGGCATAGGCGCCAACGAACCTGGGGTTCGTCACGCCGAAGACCTCGTCGCCGGCAGCGAACCCGGTTACACCCGGGCCGACAGCCTCGACTGTGCCGGACAGGTCCGAGCCTGGGGTGAGGGGAAGGGGCTGCGGCAGGACGCTTCGCCCCGCTCTGACCCAGCCGTCCCAGGGTCCGACGCCGGCGGCGTGCACTCGGACGAGCACCTCGCCCTCGCCCGGATCGGGACGGGGCACGCTCTCGAAGGTCATCACCGTCGGCGGGCCGAACGCATGCACCCGCCACGCCATCATCGTTGCTTGACCCGAATCGCTGTCGGAAATCTCGGGTGCCATGCTCTGCTCCTTCTACCTTTTGTTGCCCTGGCGGCTGACCTGGACCTACGGCGTTGCCGCCGCTGCCGGATCGGGAACGGTCAGCGGCTTGTCGCCAGCGTCGACGATGAACACGGCCATCAGATTGGCGGCTTCGCTGTCGCTCGCATTCTCGCTGATCCGGTGATGGGCACCGGGCTCCTCGAAGAAGCTCTCGCCGGCGCGGTAGACCTTGGCAGGTTCGTCGCCGACGCGGCTGCGAACTGCACCCTTCAGGACATGCGCGTAGATGAAGGCGGAGCGGGCGTGCCGATGTGGCAGCGACTTGCCACCCGGTGGATAGGTGACGACCACCGCAATGAGGCTCTTGCCCGGTACGTTGGGCAGCGTGTGCTCGAAGGCCGGCTTCACCGTCTCACGCTCGTGCGCTTGCCCGGGCGACAAACCGAGTAGTGCCAATGCCACGACTGCCGCGGTCGCTGCAGTGTTGGCCAAGATGCGCCTCGTCTTCGAATTCATGATGCTCTCCCGCACATCTGTTGTGATCCAGTTTATCGAGAAGCTCCCCGAGCCGCCTGTCCCCGGCCATCGAAGTGCCGGACTCGCTTGGTTCCCAGGCGTTGCCGAACCAGGCGATGCCATAGCGGTTCATGAGACGCACGATCTCGCGCAATTCCTCCCGCTCAGGGGCCATTCCGCGCGTTCTGGCGTCGGCGCGTTCATGGGGGAGGGCTCCGGATCCTTAGTCGCGGATCGAGATCGACAAGCCCGGCCCTACGCCTCCGCGCGTCGCTGCCCAGGCTCAATGCTGCCAGGGTGACGTGAGAATGATGCTGCAGAAGTTCATGCGCTTGTAGTTCGGATCCTTGAGCGCCAGCACGTCGGCCTTAACGTTGCCGAACGTCGTCTGCGGCTTCCTGATCGTTCCTTCGGCGAAGTGGTCGATGACCGCCTCCTTGAAGTTGTGCTCGCGTGGATGGTGCGCGCAGACGTGTTCGCGTTGCTCGGGCGTGAACTCGTCGTAGGCGAGGCCAAGAACGTCCATCTCGACGCCGGCCGTCACCAGAGCGATCGTCGGGCGCATGTGTTCGGGGACGCCCGGCGTGGTGTGCAGGGCGATCGAGGTCCAGACATCCTCGATGTCGCGCTCAGGCACGCCGTAGCTCTTCAGGAAGTCGCGGGCGGCGTTGGCGCCGTCGACCTCGAAGCGCAGGTCCTTGCTCGCGTAGGCGTCGGTCAGTCCCATATCGTGGAACATCGCGCCCATGTAGAGCAGTTCGGGATCGTACTTCAGCTTCCGGCGGTCTCCGGTCAGCGCGCCCCAGAAGAAGACCCGGCGGCTGTGATTGTACAGCAGGTCGTCTTCGGTATCTCGGACGAGCTGCGTTGCGGCTCGGACCATCGCACTGTCGGGCACGCGAATGCCCGCGACGGTCTCGAGCAGGTGCAGGCTCCCGTTCATCCTCGTCGCTCCTGTGGTGGCAGGTTCAGTTGAATCGGTGGGTGGCGAGCGGATCGCTGGCAGGGAAGCTGTCGGCGAGCGCTTCATCGAGCCAAGTATCTGGATCGACAGTTAAGGCCGATGGAGTGGTGCAATCGCACGCCTCCGCACAATTCGAGAGTTTTTCCGGCATCTCTGGCTCCTCCTCTGCTATAGAACGTCGAACGTTCACGCTGGAAGACAGGGGACTGCTCTCGAGTGGATAGTGGGTCGGCGGTTCGTCGCACGCAACGCGGTAGACCCCGCGATCTCCGCCATCCGCCCCGACTTTTCCGCCAAGCGGTCGCAGCACTCGGGAAGGCGGTGCTAAACGTCCGCGATGTGGGAGGCGATCATGTCCGACCGAAGCGTCGCAATCGTGATCCATGACGGCGTCCAGGCGCTCGACGTCACAGGCCCAGGAGACGTCTTCGCCGAGACGAACGGCATCCTGGGCGGGAGAGCGTCCTACCGGACTGTGCTGGTGGCGCGCACGCGCGAGCCCGTCACCGCATCGAACGGCATGCGCCTGCTCCCCGACCTCGGCTTTGAGGAGGCGCAGCAGCCCTTCTCGATCGTGCTCGTCGCCGGCGGACCCGAGCTTCCGACGGCGCCGCCCGACGAGGAGCTCTCGGCCTGGTTGAGGATGGCCGCCGCACGGGCGGACCTCTACGGCTCGATCTGCACAGGCGCCTTCGCGCTTGGCCATGCTGGACTGCTCGATGGGCGAGCGGCGACCACCCACTGGCAGATCGCCCAGCACCTCGCCGCCCTCTTCCCGCAGGCGAAGATTGATCCCGACAGGATCTACCTGCGCGACGGCCGCCTCATCACCTCGGCCGGCGTCACGGCCGGGATCGACCTCGCTCTAGCCCTGGTGGCGGAAGATCATGGTGCGACAGTCGCGCTGGCTGTGGCCAAGCGGCTCCTGGTCATCGCCCAGCGACAAGGCGGCCAGTCGCAGTTCAGCCCCTTCCTTGCGGCGCCTGTCGACGCGGGTTCGCCGCTCGCCAGAGTCCAGCAGCATGTGCTGGAGCATCTCGGCGAGACGCTCTCAGTCCGGCAACTCGCCGCCGTCGCGCAGACCAGCGAGCGATCGCTGTGGCGGCTGTTCAAGGACGTCGGTCTGACGCCGCACGACTTCGTGGAGGGCGCGCGAGTGGACGCTGCGCGCAACCTGCTGGAGGGCAGCGAGACGCCCCTCAAGGTCGTCGCCTACGACTGCGGCTTCGGCAATCCCGAACGGATGCGGGCGGTCTTCTGCCGGCGGCTGGGTGTCTCGCCTGCGCAGTACCGCGACAGCTTCCGCATGCGATCGGACACGTTCGAAGCCGCAGAGTAGACAAGACCCGGTGCCGTTCGCCCGCCAGGGTGTGGATCAAGCGCGCGGCCGATTACGGCTGCAACGAAGATCCCGGCAAATCGAAACAGCGGTGTCATCGCGCCGGCCGAAGAGCACGCCCGACGATGCGAGGTGCAGCGTTCGGTCAGTGAAGGCACATCCATGCCGCTCCACATACTGTGCATTTCCTGGGGTAGCTCTGGCAACCTCAGCCCCATGCTCACGGCAGGGCGTCAGCTGCGCGTGGCCGGACATCACGTGCGGGTCATGGCCGATCCCGCGATGCAGAGCGAGATCGAGGCCGCCGGGTTTCCGTTCGTGACATGGCGGCGGGCGCCAACCGGGAGCGAGGCGGATCCCGCCGACTGCTCCGACGTGGCCGAGTGGAACCGCAGGACGATCTTCGCTCCGGCTGCTGCCTATGCGGCCGACACGTTCGAGGAGATCCGGCGCAGCCCGACCGATGCCGTGCTCGGCCTCGACATCCTCTTCGGCTGCGCGTTCGGCGCCGAAGCGGCCCGCGTGCCCTACGCGATGCTGTCGCCCCATGTCAGCATCCGGCCGGTCCCGGGCCTGCCGCCGGCCGCCAGCGGCCTCAAGCCACCGACTTCGCCCGAGGAGCAGATGGAGGCCGCGGCTGCGGCCGAGCGGATCGCCTCCCTGATGGACGGCTTCCTGCCCCTTCTCAATCGGGCACGAGCCGACCTGAAGCTGTGCCCCCTAGGCAGAACCTTCGACATCTACGACCGCGTGGACCGGGTCTTCCTGGCGATCAGCCCTGCCTTCGACTTCGAGGCGACCACCTTGCCTTGGAACTACCGCTATGTCGGGCCGCTCCTAGACGAGCCGGTCTGGTCTCAATCCGGCATCCCGCCCTGGCCGGAAACCGAGCGGCCACGAGTCCTGGTCGCCTGCAGCACCGGGGCCCAGAACCAGACCGAGCTGATCCAGCGGATCGTCCGCGCCATCGGAAGCGTCGATGTCGAAGCCGTTGTGACAGCCGGGCCCAACGTCGGCGTCGACGCCCTGCCGGGGCCAAGCAACGTGCGCGTCCTCCCTGCTGCACCGCATGATGCTCTCATGAATCAGGTGTCGCTCGTCGTGAGCCAGGGTGGGCACGGCACGGTCAGCCGGGCGCTCCTCCATGGCTTGCCGCTGCTGGTGATCCCGATGGGCCGCGACCAAGGCGACAACGCCGCACGCGTCGAAGCGCGCGGAGTTGGCCTCAGCCTGCCCCCGACTTCCTCGGAAGCCGAGATTGCCGATGCGGTGCGCCGGCTGTTGGCTGAACCGTCCTTCCGCAAAGCGGCCGGGCGACTCGGCAAGGTGATGCAGGCGGACGTCGATGCGGCCGGGCTGGTCCGGGAGATCGAGGCGATGGCGGTCGCGCCCTACGCCCCTGCGAGGGCTGATGCCCGCGCACGATCACGGACATGAGTACTCCCGGCCCAGTTCGCATGCGACCGATCCAGCCAGGCTCCGCGACGTTCTTGGCCCTGCTCGGGCTGCTGGCAGCGCTGCCGACGTTCGGCATCGACATGATCCTGCCGAGCCTAGCGGCCACGGCCGCCGATCTCGGAGCGCCGGGCTCCGAGGTCGGCTTGGCGATGAGCGTCTACCTGCTGAGCCTCGGAGGAGCCCCGCTCCTCCTCGGGCCGTTGTCCGACCGCTTCGGCCGCAGGCCGGCTGTCGTCTGGGGCTGCACGATCCTGATCGTCGCGAGCGCGGGCTGCATGATGGCGCAGTCGCTGCCGCAGCTCCTCGCCTTCCGAGTTCTGCAGGGGATCGGCGCCTCCGGGCCCGGCACGGCGGCCTTCACCCTCGTGCGGGACCGGTTCCAGGGCAAGGAGGCGCGCGCGAAGATGTCCTTCGTCGTGCTCGTCATCAACGTCGTACCGATGCTGGCTCCGAGCGTCGGCGCCGCACTGCTCGGGATCGGAGGCTGGCGCCTGATCTACGCCGCGCCCATCGCCGCAGCGCTGGTCCTGCTGCTCGTCATGCGGTTCTTCGACGAGCCCACGCCCCCCGATCCCCGGTCTTGTCCCGGACCCGCAGAAGTCGCCGGTGTGTACCGGCGTATCCTGCGGAACCCGCTCTTCCTCGGCAACGCCCTCTGCAATGCCGCGATGGGCGGTGCGGTCTTCGCCTACATCACGGGATCCTCGCTGTTCTTCATCGATGCCCTCGGCCTCAGTCCCGAGCGGTACGGCCTGATCTTCGGCGCGAGCTCCCTGTCCGTGATGGGCGGAGCCTACCTCAACAGTCATTTCGGCCGGCTCGGCGTCTCCGCCGGCCGGACCATAGTCTTGGGGCTTGCCGTCGCGACGTTCGTCGCAGCGATCCTGTTCATCTCGGCCCTGGCCAGGTCGTTCTCGCCTGTTCCAGTGGTTGCCGCCATGGTCGGAGTGGCGCTGTCCTTCGGCCTGATCTCGCCGAACGCGGTGCACGCAGCGCTGCAGCCCATGCCCGAGGTCGCTGGCTCAGCAAGTGCCGTGGCGATCCTCCTCCAGACGGCTTTGGCCGCGGTCTCGAGCGACCTCGTGGCCCGGCTCTTCGACGGACGGACGGCCTTGTCGATGGCCGGGGTGATGCTCGCGTTCAGCCTCGCCGCCGCCGGCATCTACTCTGGCCTGAGCCACTTGAGCGAACGAGGCGCTCTGACGGCACCGCCTCGGTCGACCGGCCAAAGTGCGGAAAGAGAGACCCGATGACTTTCGCCAAGCTACGAGCCGAACCGTCGTTCACGCTCCGCGACGGCGTACGCCTCGCGCATTTCGAGGCGGGGTCTCGGACACCCGAACTCGCGCCCCTGCTGCTGATCAACGGCTGGACGGGAGACCATGGGATCTTCACACCCCAGATCGTCCACTTCTTGCGCGAGAGGCGGGTCGTCGCCGTCAATCTTCGAGGCCACGGCGCCAGCGACGCGCCCGAGCAGGAGTACACGATGGCGGGCTTTGCCGACGATGTCGCTTGGCAATGCCGGACGGTCGGCCTGGAGAAGCCGGTCGTCATCGGACACAGCTTCGGGGGCGCCGTCGCCCTCGAACTCTGCGGCCGCAACCCGGATCTCGCTGCCGGCCTCGTGATGATCGACTCGATGGTGATGGTGCCTGCCGCCATGCGCGATCAGGCCAACATCCGGCAGCTCCTGCAGGACATCGGCGGTCCGGACTACTCCGCGATGTCTCAGGCCCACGCCTGGGAGATCGGCTGCGATTTCGACGACCCGCGGCGGCGCCGGAAGATCTTCGAGACCTACATCCTCGAGCCCTGCCTGACGACGCCACAGCACGTGGCCTATTCCGCGATCCGAAACTTCATCTTGGACTACGACCCCGCTCCGGCCGCGGCTGCCTGCAAGATCCCGATGGCCTACATCTCGGCCGACGTTCCCGCCATCGAGGCGGGACGCGACCTGGAGCGGCTGAAGCGTTTCTGTCCGCAAATGTTGACCGCCAAGACACTCCTGGCCGGTCACTTCAACACCATCGAGGTGGCCGATCAGGTCAACGCGATGATCGAGCGGTTCTTGGCAGTAGGATTGGGGCCAACGACCATGCGCCCGGAGCGCCTTTGAAGGTCGTGGGCGTGTTCTGTCAGCCAAGTGCAAGCCGTGCCCTTGACTAGGGCGCCACCGCGCCTGCACCGCCTCGCGCTTCCCGAGTTGCGGCCGCTTGGCGGGAAAGCCGGGGTAGATGGCGGAGATCTAACGGTCCGCCTCGTTGCGTGCGGCGAAGTGAAATTCCAATATCATCCCCATGGGGATTGCCTGATTTCTGGTGAGATCGCGACCATCTTCCAGTCTTCCGGAGAGTTAGTGACGCGGATCATCGTGATCAGGGGCAACACGAAATCTTTCTACAAGAACTTTGACGCCTAGGACGTACGGCCGTTCATCCGGTTGATGAGGGTCAATGCGGGAACCGCCCGTCCGCACTCCTCGCAGCTCGCAGCAGACCCGGAGATCCATGATGGCGCAGCCGCGCAACTTCGTTCTCGTCCACGGTGCTTGGTACGGCGCCTGGGTCTGGCAGGACGTCCTCGCCCGACTGCGGAGACTGGGTCATCTGGCGAGCGCACCGACCCTGACTGGCCTCGGCGAACGCCGGCATCTCGAGCGCGGCCGCGTCGATCTGGAGACCCACGTCGAGGACGTCGTCGCGCACATGGAGATGGAGGATCTACGCAACGTGACCCTCGTGGGCTGGAGCTACGCCGGCATGGTCGTCACCGGCGTCCTGGCCCGCATCCCCCATCGGATCCGCGACATCGTCTACCTGGATGCCTTCGTGCCGGAAGACGGGCAGGCGCTCGTCGACTACGCAGTGCCGGAGATACGCCCGAGCTATGAAGCCGCGCGCGTGAATGACCTGCCGATCCCGCCGATGCCCATGGCGGCTTCCGGCATCACGGACCCGCAGACCATCGCCTTCGTCGAGCCGCGTCTGGTGTCCCAGCCCTGGCAGACCTTCTTCCAGCCGGTCAAGGCGCTGAAGACACGCCCCGACATCCCGCTCGCCTACGTGGTCTGCGCGCAGACCCATCCGGTGCTCTTCATGGGGCGTCTACCGGAGATGCAGGCGAACCCCGCCATCCGTACGGCGATCCTGAATACGCACCATCAACCCATGTTGTCGATGCCGGACGAGACCGTGTCGGTGATCATCGGGGACTGACGCGAGCAGCACCAGATCAATGTCGGCGGTCATATCGATATCACCAGCGGATTCCCGCCAGCTTGCGGAACATTCCTGCCAACCCAGCCCCTCGCAGGTTCCGGTGCCGTTGAAGGGGAGTAGATTGTGGATGCGGCTGGCTACGGCCGAAGACGGGTTCCGGTCGCCCAAGTCGGATGTCGTCTGGCCGTCCTCATGGCCGCAGCATGGAGAGGTGAAATTGCGGATGCAGTGACAGGAGTTCGACAATGACCAGAGAGATTTCCGGCATCAAGATTCCCGACAGCAAGATCGCGCGCGAGGCCGCCGAACTGGTGCGGCGGCATGAATCCGAGCTGTTGTTCAACCACTCCGTGCGGGTCTACGTCTTCGGCGCGATGAAGGGCGTTCGCGAGGGTCTGAAGTTCGATTCCGAACTGCTCTACGTCGCGTCCTTGTTTCACGACATTGGCCTCGTCGACGCATTCTACACCGACACGAAGCGCTTCGAAGTCGATGGCGCCGATGCCGCGCGCGAGTTTCTCAGGAGCCACGGGCTTCCCGAGCCGAAGGCGGATCTGGTCTGGGAAGCGATCGCCCTCCATACGACGCCTGGAGTGCCCGAATACATGCGGCCGGAGATCGCCCTCACGAAGGCGGGCGTCGTGATGGATGTGCTCGGCATCGGATATGACGCCTACACTCCGGAACAGCGCGATCAGACCATCGCCGCATTTCCTCGGGGCAACTTCAAGAACGATTTCGTTCAAGACCAGCTTCGGTCGGCCTTGAAGAAGCCGCAGACAACATTTGGGACGGTCAACTTCGAGTACATCGAGCACTTCGGCCACTCGATTTGCAGGCCGAACGTGTGTACGCGCATTCAAAAATCTCCGTGGGCAACTTAGCCACAAGAATGGCAGTTACCGGCCGGATTCAAGTGAAACGCAGCTCCGAAGTCGGTCGCGATTGAGGTCCGGCATGATTGACTAGGACTGTACGTCGGTCGTGTGCTGCGCAGTATTGCGCCGAGCCGACCAGCTGGTCCGAATCTTGACGACATTCACTGCTGGCGTGAAATCTTAATGAAATATGATGGCGCGACCGTTCGGTGCCGCGCGGCTCTATAACCCCTCGCGAGAAGCGCGGCAGGCGAACCGGAGGAAGAATTTTCCTCCGGTTCGTCAGCTAGAGCTGTTCCCGATCAGGTGGCGACGGCCAAGTCGTCCTCGTATCCGGCTGCAGCGAGGTAGTTGCGGCACTCCTGCGGGGTGAAATGCATGAATGCCTGCCGGATCGCTGCCCAGAGGTCCGGGATGGTACGGGCTGCCGCGCTGCGCAACAGCGCCTTGAGCTTGGCGAAAGCTCGCTCGATCGGGTTGAGATCAGGGCTGTAGGACGGCAGGTACATGAGCCTAGCTCCCGCGGCCTCGATGGCCTCACGCACGCCGGCGACTTTGTGGGCGGGCAGGTTGTCCATCACGACGATGTCGCCCGGCTGCAGCGCCGGGACCAGGGTCTCGGTGACGTAGCTACGGAAGCGCCTGCCGTTGGTGGGGCCGTCAAGAAGCGCGGTGGCGCACAGCCCGCGGGTGCGCAGGGCGGCCGGCCGTGACGGTGGTGGTTTTGTAGTGGCCATGCGGGGCTGCAAGCCGGCAGCGCTCGCCGCGTGGCGCCCACCCATAGCGGCGCGCCATGTTGGTGGCCGCAGCTGTCTCGTCCAGAAACACCAGCCGGTCCGGGTCGAGCTCGGGCTGGGCCTCAAACCACGCCTCGCGGGCCGCTCTTACGTCCGCACGCTCCTGCTCGGCTGCGTGCGTCGCCCCTTTTTCCAGCTGATCCCGTGGCGGGCAAAGAAGCGCGACAGCCCGCTCGTGCTGGTCTGCACGCCCTGCTCAGCGAGCCGGTCGCGCAACTCACGCAGGAAGAGACGCGGCTCCTGCTGGGAGGTGGCCAGAATCAGGTTGGCGTGCGCCTCGATGGCTTGCGAGGTGTGATCGCCGCCCATCGGCTTGGGCGCGACGTGCCCGTCTCGGGCGGACTGCCCGCACCAGCGGCTGGCACTCGACACGCTGACCCCGAAGCGGGCTGCGGCGCGACGGCAAGAGGCACCTGCTGCCACGGCAGCTACGACACGCTCGCGCCGGTCCACAGATAGAGGTGAAGGCATGGGCATGCTCCTTCACCCGTCAACGCCGCGCCCGCAAAACCGTCTCAAGCGGCGCGGGACCTGCTCTAAGCCGCGGAGGCCGTGATGCGGCTGCTTCGCTTCCCGACATTCCCAAGCTTCAGTCTCTGTGAGAACTTCCCATGTTCTGGGCAACTCGACTGATCGTCAACGACGAATGGCTCGAGTATCTGAGCGCGTTCGAAGCTCATTGGCAGCTCTTGCGCTACCCTCGCGACATGCTCCTGATGGCCGCGAACGAGACGTGCACCGTGATGCGGCTGTTCGTCGGAGTGCCGCGTCCGGAAGATCTGCTAGCCTACTCGGGTTTCGAGCAGACCGAACGCATAGCCCTGCCGAGAGCGCCCATTCTGCTTGCTGGGCGACACGAGGTCTATCAGGCGATGTTTCAGACAGGCGGTTGACGACTCTTTGCGTCGTCGCTCGGGTCTGTCCGCGGACT
>NZ_BJZU01000140.1 GCF_007992195.1 Methylobacterium oxalidis
CAAGCTCTCGCGGCTCGGACCACCCGCGTACGGGGCCCGGGGTCGAACCTGCTGCTCGATCAACCGCGCGGCTGCATCGCGCCGCATCTCCAGATCATACGTCGCCTGCAGACCCATCCAGAACTCCGCGGACGTGCCGAAGTAGCGAGCAAGCCGCAGAGCCGTCTCGGCCGACACCGAACGCCGGCCTCGCGTGATCTCGCTGATGCGCGTCCCCGGCACGGCAACCGCCTTGGCCAGGGCGTCCTGGCTGAGGCCCAGCGGCCGGAGGAAATCCTCCCGCAGCACCTCTCCAGGAGGGGTCGGAGCAAAATCAGCGATCAAGCCGCCTCCCAAGGACGATCGACCAGCTCAGCATGGAGGGCGTCGCCCCTCAGCGAAAGCTTAGCTGCCGCGGATCGTTGACGCGCATGTCCCCAGTTGGAGCAGCAGGTCACTACCGGACAGGGCTCGCCTGACGATCACGAGCTGGGTCGATCTGGAATCTTCAGAGCCGGCAAGCTGCCCGCTCCGGAACCATCTGCCACTCAAGGCCTAGACCTCCGCTCTCATGTCGCCCCTACCGAAGAGGTATTGGGCGGCTTTCAAGGGACGTCGAACGCAGACTGGAAGCTGCCCTCGTGTTCAAGGGAGAAGACGAGCCTGAACGCCTACCGGCACAGGCAATGCGGTTGTAGAACTAACCCTTTCTGAGTAGGTCAAGTGGAATTTTTGGAGGTAAAACGAGGGTCTCGCCATTCCAGATAAAGTGAAATAAAGGTGCGATGACAATGTCTCCGCATTGTTCTTGAGCCGCATTCCATCTGAGCGGTTCCTCTAGTGATCCTCGCCGGAGAGCGCTCATGTTGGATCTGAACAACAGCCAGCTCGCTGCATCAGAGGAAATGGCGAGCGTCTCCACCGCTGACACTGGTGAGCTTACCCTTGGAGGCCCAGGGGCGCTCGGCAACCGGGACGCGCATCCCCTAGATGCCTTCTTTGAGTCCGACGAGGAGGGGTTCAGCCTTTCCAAAGCCAATCACGATCTCGCCGCCTACGGCTATACGGCTGCCGAGAGGCGCGCGACCGCGCAGGGCCCCGATGCATTGCGGCCAAGCGCCGACGGGTTGGAGGCCGCCGGTCATACGGGCGAGCGGCTTCATGTAGCCCATGCTGCGCCACCTCAAGCCAATCACGCAATCGGCAGCGTCGAGGCTGTGACCGGCAGCGTCAGCGTCGTGCGAAACGGCTTGACGGTGACGCTCCACGCCGGAGACCCGGTCTACAAGGGCGACGTCGTGCAGACCGAGGCAGGTGGCGCCGCGAAGCTCAATCTGACGAACGGTGTCGCGCTCAACCTGGGTCATTCGGCGAATGTTGTTCTCAACGACATGCCCCATGTCTCAGTGACAGCACCCGTTCTTCCGCAGAATTCGGCGCCCCTCGTCCCCGGAAGCCTATCTCAGATCCCGAGCGCGCCGAGCGACAAGCCGGTGCCGCAAGCCCCGGACCAGGGCCACGTCTCCTTCGCGCCCGGATCCTCAACGCCGCCGACTGTCCTCGGGACAGGGCTCGGGCTGCCGGCATCGGGAGTTTCACAATCAATCAGCCCACCGGTGGCAAGCAATGTCGCACAAGCGGGCCAGCCGAGCGCTACTTCCCTCAATCCATCGCTCGTTACCGCCCGGACTGACGCACAGGGAGAGACGCCCCCTTCGATCTCGTCTTCGGCGACCTCTCCTACGACTTCGCCATTTCCAGGCGCCAATTCGCCTCTGTCCAGCACCACCGTCGTATTCGTCCCCACTCAGCTCTTCGTCCCCGCTGCACGCGACGCAGCGATCCAACCTGCTGGGAACAGCAGCGGCGGAATCGACAACCCAGCCAGCAGCACAGCAGTTGTTGACGCAGCGCGTGGCGCGGGCAGCATACCCCGCGATGCATCAGACGGGACACGAGGTGCGGCCAGGGATATCGGCGATGGGGTGGGCCAGGTCGGCCGCGTGGCAGGTGACGCTATCGGCAACGTGGCCGGATCTCTGAGCAACGGTGTTGGCCAAGGAGGCAGCGCATCAGGTCCATTTGGCAATGCAGCTGGCGCGGCGGATAACGTAGCCGGACCCCCGAGCATCAGCCTTGGCCTGCCCGATCGTGCGTCAGGCACTGCCGGCAATGCCCCGAGTGCTGCGGCCGGCGGCTTGAGCAACGGCCTCGGCCAGGCGGGCAGCGCGGCAGGTGAGGTGGTCGGCGCTTCGGCTGCTCCTGCGAGCAACAGCCTCGGCCAAGCTGGCAACGTGGCAGGTGCCGTTGGCAACGCTGTTGGTCAAGCAGGCGGCGCGGCAGGCGAAGCAGTGAGTGCTGCGGCTGGGGTGGTGATCAACGGCCTCGGCGAAGCAGGCAACGCGACGAGACCCGGAGGAAGTAACGCGGTCGAGAGCGCGATCGGCAACGCGGCGGGTGCCGTCGGAAATGGTGTTGGCCAAGCAGGCAACGCGGCAGGTGCGGCGGTGGGTGCCGTCGGCAGTGGCCTCGGCCAAGCAGGCGACGGCGTGGCTGCAGCGATAGGCGCCATCGGCAACAACGTTGGCCAGGCAGGTGGAGCGTCAGCAGAAGCGCTAGGCGCTTCAGTAGGGATTGTAGGAAACGGCCTCGGTCAGGCTGGCAACGCGGCGCGACCTGGAGACAACGGTGTTGGCCAAGCAGGCGACGCACCCAGTGGAGCGGTAGCCGCTGCGGCCGGACCTGCGAGCAACGGTCCCAGCCAGACGGGCAACGGTGTTGCTACAGCGGTAGGTGCTGTGGGAACCGGCGTTGACCCGGCAACTGGTGCAGAAGGTGCGTCGAGCAACAGCCTCGGCCAAGCAGGCAACGCGGCAGGTCCGGTCGGCAACGCTGTTGATCAAACAGGCGGCGCGTCAGGTGAAGCAGTGGGCGTTGCGGCCGGAGCTGCCAGCAACGGCGGCCTCGGCCAGGCAGGTAACGGAGTAGCTACAGCGATCGATGTTGTGGAGACCGGCTCCGATCCGGCAAGCGGTGCGGAAGGCGGAGGCAGCGCTGTTGGCCTGGTCGGCGACGCAACAGGTGAGACGGTAGGCGCTGCGGCCGGGGCGGTGAGCAGCAGCCTCAGTCAAGCAGCCGACGCGGCGGGACGTGAAAGCAACGCAGCCGGAAGCGCGATCGGCAGCGCGGCGTCTGCAGGCGGCAACGGTGTTGGCCAGGCAGGCAGCGCGGCAGGCAGTGCAGAGATCAGTGTGGCCGGACCTGTACGAGACGAGCTCGGCCAAGTGAATGCAGCGGAGAGTGCCTTAGGTAACAGCTTTGACCAACAAGTTGATACGGCGCGCGAGGTCGTCCGCGCCGTGGCAGATGCCGCGGGCGGCGGCCTCGGCCGCGCGAGCATCGTAGCAGGCGGCGCGGTTGGGGATGCAGCTAGGGGCGACGAACAGGCCAACGCTACGGCGGGTGCTGTGGATGTCCTAGTCAGCGAAGCAGATGGCCCGGCTGGAACAGAGGGCCAGGAGCAAAGCTTGGCGGCCGGCGTGTCAGGTGCTATGGCCACCGAAGAGAGCCAAGTTGGCAGCGCGGGTGATGCGACCGGCAAACCGGCTGGAGCAGCGGGTATCGGCGAGGTGACCGATCTGGCAGCCGCGGTGGTCAGCGCCGGAACCCGAGGTCAGTCTGCACCAGCCGTCAGTACCGCTCGCGACGACAATGCTGGTGGTCCCATGCCAGTGGGTATCGAGGAGCCCCACACGAGATCCTCCGGCACTGATGCGGCTGTGAGCGCAGCCGACGAGCACACGAGTGTGGGCCAAGTGCTCGACTCCACGGCGGCCCAGGATCAGATCCTAACCGACGCGATTGGCAGCGTGGTTTCCGGCCAAGTTGCTACTCGGACGCTGCCGCAAGCAGAGTTGGTGGCTTCTAGCCTGCGATCAGACACCGGCGATGCCCACCTGCAGATCGAGCGCAATTCAGCATCCAACGCAGCTCAGAAGGCTTCAGACCCAGGCAGTGCGAACGGAGCCGAAGAGGCGGTAAGTCTCACAGCTCAGACCCACAAAACGGGTGGTGCCAGTGCGGTTCCGGATCTCAATGGAGCCAACGGTTCAGCGAACGAAGCCGGGGGCCAAGCCCGCACTGCTGCGCACAACAGCGGCATTCAGGATCACACCAGTGCGGGCGCGGCAATCGGGGTGATAGATCCTGACATCGGGAGCGGGGCTGGCGAAACGCAAGGACTCCGCAGTCCGGCAGCAAGCTACGGCAGCGCCGCTTCCGATGACGGAAAGGCCGCCCCATCTGGCACAGGTACTACAACTGAACGGTCTGATGAGACCGTCACCGGCGGCGTGACCGAGCCTCACAAAGTGCCAGACACGGCAGCAGAGGATGCAGCCGCGGCTTCTGAGAGCCTAACAGTGCCATCTGCTAACGCTGTTCGTGGACCTGAAGAATATAGCAAAACAAAATCTGCAGTAGAGACAAACAAACTCGGCTTAGTACTTGATAAAGAAAATGATACATTTTTGTTCACAAAACAGGACGGGAAGCCGAGTGCTCCTGTCAGCATTGAAGACTCACCCGTTGATTTCGCTACGAAATATTCGGTCGATGCGGCTAGCAGCGAACAAGAAATGAATCTGGACGCGCATGCTCAGAGCTCTGGCTCTGATGGATACCCTCAGAAATCAGGACTCGACACCAAGGCACCGGCGAGCCTAGCCACCGTTAGCACTACGAACGAGGTGCAGGTCTTTACTAGCCACGTCCCAACCGACGGCATGCCTTTCGCGTAGGTTGAAGCGCTTGAGCCCAAGTGCTGCGCAATGGCCCGCAGCTGCTTGCAAACATGCTCTGCCTGCGCTCCGCTCAAGCTCCCCGCTTGTCGCAAGGAAACCCTATCGTGTAGCGGCCAAGACCCCGAAGGCGGTTGGCAAAACGAACCCATTTCCCGCCTGCCGCCAACTTAAAGCGAAGGAGAGACGAGCGCTCAGGTCGCGTCGCGTCACGCTGCCAGGAAGTTTGCTCCGCTGAACCCAAGTCTTCATCTGCCATGTCGAGAAATGACCCTCGCGTCCAGAGACAATTGCCTCGTCACATCAACTTGTTATCTGCCTTAGCTTAGTCTCGAAAATGTATCTCTGGCGCCACAGTGTGCGCCGCTTGAGCCGTTGAAGCGATTTTGTCGTTGCCGCCACACCCACGGATGCTGACAAACCTCACAGCGTTGGGGTTTGGAAATGGCCATTCTGAGTGCAGTCGGTAGCGTGGTGGCTCTACCGAAGTCAGGAGCTTACAGCTCGTCGTATCTCGTCGCGAACGCCTCGGGAGGATTCTCGACCGTCACGTATTCTTATCCAACCACGACAAGCAGCACGACAAGTCGCTATATCACGACCTACTCCGCGGACGGGGCTCGATCCGAAAGTCCAGTTCAAATTATTGGCGCCGCTGACAACTACTCAAGAGTAGGTGGCGCCGCTCGTGCTGACGGGAGCCTCGTTCTGTTGGAGGCTTCGTATGCGACCTCTGGACCGATGTCGTCGCCCACAAGTGCGACAGTCAAACTCAACGACTATACCTTCGACGGAACTTACCAGACGCTACAAAGCACCAGCTATGCGAAATATTCTGAGGCGTATAATCTGACGGCTCTCGCAGTCAACAAATCCGACCAGATCGCCCTTCTGCGCACCGTCGGGTCAGGCAGTGGTGCTATCACGGTGCTCGACCTGTACGGGGCTGACAACCACCCGATCCGCTCGAGCGAGCCGGTCTTCACGGGCGACACGGCAACCGTTGCTGGCGAGCGGCTGTTTGCGCTCGCTGACGGTCGTTTTCTCGCCGTCTGGGGGATCGGGCATCCTGTTCACACCGGCACCGTCGTAACGAGCTACGACCGATATGACTTCTACGGTCACGTGTTCGATGCCACCGGCCACGCAGTAGGAGCGCAGCTCGATCTGTTCACCTATTCGGCCACTCTGGCGACCAACGAAGATCTGTCCGTTCGTGCGCAGATCGCCACACTTCAAGACGGGGGATTTGCGACAGAGTTTCAGGTCGTCAGGAGTAGCCTGTCCGGGCAGAATTTCATTGAGACCTACCCCGATGCCACCCTCTCCGTATGGCATGAGGCCACAGGAGGAGACGGGTTCCGCGCTACCAGCAGCACGTCACTCGATACGGCGGCAACCAAGCAGCGTCTCGGAGATCTGCTAACTCTCCCGGACGGTCGCATTCTGCAAACCTGGACGGAAACGAATGCAGATCTGTCAGGAGACGTCAAAGGTCAATTTCTTTCTTCTGCCGGGATTGTAGTCGACGGGCCGTTCGTCATCCATCATTACGCCGCCGTCGATAAATTCGACAGCTACGACGTTACGCTGTTGTCAAATGGGAATTTGGTCTTTGATTGGGAGGAGTTCGGTTTCACTGCTGGTATTCCCTCCACCCAATATGCGCAGATCTTCCGCCCCGACTACTCGTCAAACCTCGGAATTTATCTGGGCAACATCGTGCACCAAGCCAGCACGGCGGGCGGTCAGGTTTACGCCCTGTATGCCGGGCTCCTCGGCCGCGCGCCGGACGTACTCGGCCTCGAGTACTGGGCCGACCAGTTCGAGCACGGCGTGAGCGTGCGCGATCTCGGGCAACTCCTGCTCTCCTCAGCCGAGGGTCAGGCGCGTGCGGGCGGCCTCGGAAGCTCGGAATTCGTGAGCCAACTCTATCAATCCACCCTCGGGCGCCTGGCCGACAGCGGCGGCCTAGCGTACTGGACGGATCAGCTCGACAACCATGGTGCGCAGCGCATCGACGTGGCCAGCGGCTTCGTCTTCTCCGCCGAGCACCTGTCGAGCTTGCAGAGCGTGTTCGACGCAGGCTTGTTCGTCCCCGACAAGCAGGCGGCGGACGTGGCGCGGCTCTACTATACCATGTTGGGGCGCGCTCCCGATGCGGGTGGCCTCCAGTACTGGGCCGACCAACTCGAGCACGGCGGCACCATCAGCGACTTGGCGAAGGTGTTCCTCGGCACCCCGGAGAACGTGTCGAAGTACGGCAGCATGGGCAGCTTCGGCTACGTGGACGCGCTTTACGTGAACGCGCTAGGCCGCCATGCCGACGCAGATGGTCAAGCCTACTGGGAGGATCTCCTGGAGCACGGCACGTCGCGGGCGGATCTGGCAGTGCTGCTCTCCGAGAGCGCAGAGGCGCACAGCGTGCACCTCAGCCAAATCGAGCAAGGCTGGCATCTTACCTGAGCTGCACAGCCTTGTCGGCACAGTCAGCCCGCACAAACAGCGATGCCCCGACATTCTGCCAGGTCGTGGAAGCTGCGGGTGTCGAGCGACAATGAGCACATCGACGATCCGACCAGCGACCCTTCCCCGTTTCTCCAGAGCCGCATCTGGGAAACAATCGAAAGGCCGCTGGTGAAGGCTCGCCGTTCAGGCGAGATGCCAGCCCAGCTCAATTTGATCCAAATGCACGCTGTGCGACTCGGGACGGTGTTTCTCGATTGCGACGGTGTCCTCGCGGATTTCGACAAGGGCGCGGGCGCCGTCCTCGGGATGCCACCCGCAGCCTTCGAGAAACGTTACGGCCTCGGGCGCTTCTGGAGCAGGCTGGCGTCCACGCCGGACTTCTTCGAGAGCCTCGATTTGCTACCGGACGGCATGGAGCTGTACGAGGCGGTCCGCGAACTGAAGCCCGTCATCCTGACCGGACTGCCCCGCGGCAACTGGGCCGAGCCGCAGAAGCGCCGCTGGGCCGCGCGCCACTTCCCCGGTGTCGAGGTGATCACGACCAGCGCCGCATCGAAGCGCGAGCATTGCAGCCCAGGCGATGCCCTGGTGGATGACCGCGACAAGTACCGGCCCCTCTGGGAGAAGGCGGGTGGGGTCTTCATCCATCACCGAAGCGCATCCGCCTTGATCCGTCAGCTGCGCGATCGCGCCTTCCTGTGAGGCGCAGAAGCGGGCGATCTCCATGGATCGCCCCAGGTTCAAGCCCATCGGAGTGCTGTTCGCAGTTGCCTCGTCGCTGCGCGCCGGTTTGCGACTGATCTCCTGCGAGAATGACCCTGCGATGGAGTGGCTCAGTTGCTGGCTCGTACCCGCACTCCGGCGAACCCGAGCGTGACGCGTGCGCCGGAGTTGTTGCCGACGCTGTAAGAGACGCCGTTCCAGAACACGCCGATCTTTCCGCGGGGCGGAGTGTCTGAGGCCACGAAAGTCGAGCCCGCCTGTCCCACGAGCGCGACCTGACCACCCCCGAGCAGAAACTCCGCCGTCGACCCGGTTCGGTCCTCGCTGAGGAGGATCTTTCCGGATCCCGGCGCGATGGCCAGACTTGCTCCGTGAGCGAGCGGGGTTCCGGCCTCGCTCGCATCGACGCTCCAGCCGCTCGCGGCGCCGTTCGTGGCGTGGAAGGCGGGGGCCTCAGGGCTGCCCATGGTGCTCCTGCCAAGTGGCACGCCGGTGAAGAGCGGGCCGCTCGCATTGGCGCTCGCGTCGTACGAGCCCAAGATCACATGGCCGCCGTGGACTGCGATGCCGTAGCCGCCGCCCCGGCTCGCCTTGTTCCGCGCGAGAAAGGGAGAGCCATCGATGACGGCGGAGCCGCCCGCGATGTTGATCCCGTTGCCCGGAGCGGTTCGGCCGTTCTCGATGAAGGAGCCGCCGGTGACCTTGGTGTGCGCGAGGCTGACGAGGCCGTCGCCGCCGTTGTTGTAGCTGTGGGCGCCGACAAAGCGGGCCAGCGAACCCGGGGATTGCGTCCGAAGGTCAAAACCCGCGGAGCCGTTGGAGGCCGACCAGCAGCCTTCGCAGAACAGGAAGCCCAGGGTGTTGGCATCCGCGAAGACGCCCTTGTTCGAGTTGCTGTCCACCGAGAACTCAGCGCCCAGGTATGTCTCCCGGTTGATCGCGCCGCGATCGAGATCGGTCGAGAACCAGACCCCGAAGCTGGCAAGCGAGACCCCACCGGACATGAACTTCACGCCGCCCGTGCCGCCAGCGAGATGCACTCCGAAATGTCCGCATTGGACGATCTGGCCACCGCCGTCCCAGGTCATCTCCGAACCGAAGGCGCCCGCGTCCATCCCAGTGAGTTGGAAGCAATCGTTGACCGCGCCTGAGATGTTCGTGCCGTGCAGGCCGACGTTGTCGAAGCCTTGGACGACCAGGCCATTGTAGAGCCGAGGCTTTCCGCGATCCGCTGTCAGCTCGGCCTTTGAGCCGACATTGACGGACCAGAGGCCGAGATTGCGCACCCTCTGCGCGTAGATTGCGTGCCCGCCGGTCTTCGTCAGCCCCGGCTTGGTCCAGATCGTGAAGTTCCTCAGATTGACGTTCGTTGTGATGCGGGCGCCGTCGCCGATGACGAGGCCGTTGCCGACAGCGCTCGTCAGGAGAAGGCGTGCACCCGGCGCGCCCTCGATATCGGTCCCATTCGCGGTGACCGTAACGGTGCTGATGCAGAAGCTTCCTCTCGGGACCTCGAGTTTCGCGCCCGCGGCCGCGTTGACGGCATTCTGGACCGCCAGAGTGCTGTCGACCGTGCAGGAGGGGTCTGAGACTGCGCCGTAATCGAGGATGTTGAAGCGCTGCTGCAGCTTGGCCTCGAGGGTGAGCTGTGCCGCACCACGCCCTGTGTTGCTCCAGGGGGCCAGCCGTCCGAGATTAGTGAGGGCCGTTCGGATCTGGGGCGGGATAGCCTCAGCGACAGCGTTGTCGTTGTTCGCCGGTGTTCCGGAACGCTGGGCCGGGAGGGATTGCGCCAGCAGGGCCGACACCGGGAGCATGATCCCGATCGCTCCCAATGCCCAAAGGACCTTCGCGTTCATGGAGCCTCCTCAAGCGCGTGATGATGGGCCACGCTAAGCGGCGCTGGCTTTGTGAGCCCACATCACCGCGGTTTGCAGTACCTGCGGTGCTCTAGCCCCGAGCCGAGACCGAGCCAGTCAGGCTCGCACGATGGCCGTCGCCAGCGCTGCCGCCTGTTCGCGATCACGGCAGAGCAACCAAAGGTCATCGTGCCCCGCAAAGTCGGCGTCGAACATGTCGATGATTTCTGCGGGCGGCGGACCGAGATCCGGCCAGTGATAGAGGGAATGGCCTACGCCGCACAGGATCGGCAGGATCGGGGCTAGGTCCCAGAGCTTGTGATTGCTCAGCGTCGCATCGAGTCGACCTGTGGCGACCAGCGCTGCGTCCGCGATGGCGCCGCTCTCGCTCCAGGGAAAGAAGCCCTGCTGATAGTCCAGAGTGTAGCGCTGTGCGGCCGGCGCGAGCCAGCCGACGTGATGCGTCGGCCAAGATGGGCGGTTCAGCACTTGAAGAGCACGAATACGCCGGCCGCCCCGGGTTGGCGCCCAATACGTCACTCCATCGTGAGCTGCCAAGATGAGGCCGCGCTCCTCATCGGGAGATCGATGCTGGATCGGATCTGTCCGGTCATCGAACCAGGCTGGCAGACTCATGACGCTCGCTTCCGGCCACCCGGAACGGCACGCGGCGATCATCGTCCCCCAGCCAGGCAGACCGCCCGCATAAGGCTTCGTTCCGTCGATCGGATCCGCGACAAATGTCCAACCCGGTCGAGCCAGAAGCGTTCTCGCCTCTGCCCGGCCAATCAGATCCGCTGTTTCCTCCTCGATCGCGTGCGGCCCGAACCGGTCACGCACGAGGCGGCTAATCTCGAGATCGGCTTCGGTGAGCGCTTGGCCCAAGCCTTGGCCTTTGTGTCCGATTTTTAGACCGGCTGCGCGTATTGAGAGGGCGAGCTGCCCTGCTTCCTCAACGAACTCCATCAAGCTCAGCACGACATCGCGGGCGTCCGCATCCTGTGAGATCGGCAATTAGTCCTCCACCCCGCCGGAAACTGTCGCAGCACGATGATCATAGCAGCGCTCCGGAAGCGCTCGCGGAGTGAGCGAGATGTCGTCGTACCTCGGCGCCCAGCGCGGTTCGAGGTCCGCGTAAAACGGGGATCATGGGCTCCGCTTTGGATCAACCCACGACCACGCTGAGTCAAGCCTATGCCGAGAGCGAGTGACGGCGCGATTGAGAAGGATCTTGGACTCCCTCGGCGTTGCCAGCGCAGGCATGCAGAAACGATCCAGGCCACCGCCAGGTTTGTAGCTCACCGGAAGCATTCAAACACCCGGAGTGATGTTCATGAAGGGACTGAGCGTGCGCGTCATCTTGGCTATGTGCCTCGCCGCAGCTGGTCTGTGCGAATCTGTGCAGGCCCGTGGCAATTTCAACGGGCCATACGTGAAACGAGCCCCAGCAAATATTGACTGGCGGAATCGGAGAGCCCGCAACTGACCCCCGAAACGGATCTGAGGCGGTGCGGACTCGGCAGGCCCCAGGCGCAGTCCGCCAGCAACGCCACATCCACAGGTCGCGTCCACCGAATGAGCGGCAGCGCGGCTTCTCGCTGCCTTGCGGCAGGCATTCACTGCCCATTCCGGGTCGCTTCTAGAGCGGGGCTCTGATCCGCCGCATCGAGACCTCCGCCCTGCCACCATCATCTAGCCTGCTCGCCCTGATCAGCGCGACGACCGCTGCCAACAAAACTGGAGCCGCCGATAGTCGCTCGGCTGCGCTGTTTGATGAAGTTGGATTGCGGTGAGAACGGGGGCCGCTCAGGGGCACCAGTTTACCTTTCGCGGCGCACAACATCAGGGCTCAGCTTTTCTGAGGAACTTCTAAGCGCCTTGGCGATTCCCTCCGCGCCAATCAACACTGGAGGAACGCGCCATGAAGGCTTCCACTTTGATCAGTGCGGCCGCTGCTCTGGCCCTCACGAGCAGCTTTGCGCTGGCCGCGCCCTGCAACACCGGCTCGACCAAGGATAAGAGCCCTCAGCAGCAGGCGGCCAATCCGAAGAGTTCCGACGTCGATAACTCCAGCAAGAACCTCGCTGGCGGCCAGCAGCCGGCCTCGCCGGGCACCGTCGGTGCCATGAACAACGTCGGTGCCAATCAAGCGACGGGCTCGAATCAAGGTTCGACTGCTCAGGCCAACAAAGGCGACCGCACCGATCCGGCCGCCAAGAACCTTGCAGGCGGCGAGCAGCCGGCTTCGCCCGGCACGGTCGGTGCGATGAACAATTCGGGTGCTGATCAGAAGGTCGGCAAGAAGGATGACGATTGCTGAGCACATTACGCGCAACGCATGCCAGAGCCCGCGCAGCGTCCGCTGCGGCGGGCTCATCTGTTTTTGTCGCTGGCAGCGTGTCGGTTCAGGCCAAGACGGGAAGAGCCGGCCGAAGGACGCTTGGGTTCACCCAGCGCCTCCATACCGGCTCCCCGTTAGTCACTCAGAGGAACGAACCAGAAGGTTCGCTAAAACAAGTCGCGGTGGCCCGAAAGGTTCAAGCGTCTGCTCTCTGCGTCGTTAAGGTGCTCAGCACCTTTCCGTCTGCATCAGCTATGTTGCGGTGTGCAGCGCCCCCCGCGTATCTCACCGATCAGCGAGACGATAGCTCTCGTGGCAGTACACTACGTGGGACCCCAGGGTCTGCTCGGCTTACTGAACGGCAATCGCGAGGTGGGCGCACCACGTCCAGGTTGGCGGAACGGAAGATCGCGCGGCTCCGTTCTGGAGGCCATGACCAACCGCATGACTCTTCTCGGCTCGGCTATGGGTGTCGCGGCACTCTGGGCGATCGCCTTCGTCGTCTTTCTGCCCGAGCATCGGTCCGCTCCACGGGCGCTACAGAGCGCAAACCTTGTCAGCAGCTCGGAGCGCGGAGACTCGAAACTCTCGACCTCTCGCTTGAGCACCTGGGTCGACCTTCCTCGGGAAAGTTCGTCCCCTGAAGCGAGCCTGCCGCGCGCTTCCGGTCTCGGCACGGCGAGGCCGGAGGCTGCGGAGGTCACGCGAACGACGCACACCGACGAGCTGCGACCACGGCGGCTTCGCCGCGACCGCAGCGTCTCCGACCCGATGACCGCCTCCGTCGCAAGGCAACGATACAGTCGTCACAAGGCGCCCGCATCGCCGTCGGCAGCCACGCGGAAGCGCTGGAGGCGATCGCCCGATCCGGTCGAGTTCAGCCTGGCTAGCCGCGGTTAGATGATCGAGCACGTGTCGGAGGCCACGCTCCGTCATCACGCCGATCGTCTTGTGCTTGCGGCCGGCTGGTAGCTTCTCTGCATCCTCGATGCGGAGCCCAGCGCCTCTACGCTCGCCCGTGCGGCATGGATCTTTCAGCGCTTCTGTGAGAACATAGCATGAACTCACGCGCGTATGCTGCGGGAGTGAAGGCTCACAACACGATGAACCACTGCAACTTTCACCCAACGGGCAACCAGAGTGCCCACACTCCGCGAGAGCGGCACGTGCTGGGGCGGTCGCGCGTCGCCAGCGCACGTGGCCTGAGCCTTTCTGGTCAGTGTCATGCCCACCCCGCACACCGGCCGGGCGCTGTTCTTCTTTAAGAACCTCTCGGCGATGCGCCACCTCCAGCGACCTTTCCGATCGCCTAGAACGTCTGCGTGGCTGCCGAGGGACACCTGCTCTCCGTAGAGGAGCCGGGCAGCATCCGCCCATAGTGGAAGGCCTGGCGTTCCGACGCGCTTCCCATCGTCCTCGACACTATCCCGGTCGGCAACGGCGCCAACCGCTTGGGGCAGTCGACGAGCCAACGATCGCGGCGATCCGGCGGGCGCTCTAGGGCGTCGAGCGGGTGATCATCGCGACCAATCCAGGCCGCGACGACTCGATGATCGCCTGGGAGGTGTTGGAACACCTCGGCGACGCGACACTCCATGGTGGCCACGTCGCGCCCTGGGCGAGTGGGCACCAGCCACGATCCTTAACAAGCCTCGTGGTCATGTAGCTATGACCGCCGGTCGCAGACGTCGCCGAGACGACAGGACGCCGATCGTGCGTCCTCGGCCATGCCGCCTCCCAGCATGACCACCCCTCCTGTGAAGCCACGTGAGCGCCACTTGGATTGATCCGCATCGCGGATGCGATCGGGATGAGGTCCTGCGGCAGCCAGGGGTAGCCCAGAGTTGGGTGCTCCAGCCGCCAGAGGGCCTTGCGAGCGGGGTAGTCCGGCAAACATGTCGCGTCAGCGTCCGCCATGACATTTGCGTCCGCGATCGAGCGGTTCGCGAGGACGCTTTCGCTGGGCAGCGGATCGGCGGTGCGCTCCTCGGCCGAGGCACGAGCCGACAGTTTACTCTGAGATCCCTGATCCGTGAGCGTGCCCGTCAGCACGAGGGGCAGGGTGATCTCGATCACGCGCTCCGCAGCGTGGCGTGGCCTGTCGGGGCCGATGCTGCTCGCCTCGTCCGGAGCGCCCTCGACACGTGCGCCACGCCTGCCGGCTCCTGCCGTTGGCTCACGGAAGCTGGGATCAAAAGCCCTGCGCGCGTGGAGGCCGGGGTCGTCGGGAATCAGGATGGCCTCGATCACGGGGCGGACGCCATCGAGGTGCAAAATCATCGCTGCGATCCGGTCGCCGAAGCGCTGCAACAGGGCCTGGCTGACCGCCTCGATCCAGACCGGCAGGGCGTCCCGATCATCCGGCCCCGTCACGGCCGAGATCGCCGCGATCATCTGCGTCCAGGCGAGCCGCTTGGCGACCCCCGTGCAAGTGACGATGCGGGCGAGGTCGATCCGGCGCGCGAGGTCGGCTAGCAGGTCCTCCGGCGTCCCCAGCAGCGTGCGAGACGCCGTCTCGCCCTCGCCACGCGGCGTGATCGCGTGCGTGATCATCGCGTCCGCTCGTGCCAGCCGCACCAAGCGGATCTCGATCGTCAGTCCTGCCACCACCATGGGACGCCCTCCATTTCGGTGAGGCAGTACGCGTCGCAAGCCACGAAAAAGGGAAGCGCCGAGCCGTGCCAGCGTGGGCATGCCGCCGGATACTCACCGCAAGTCCATCGTAAGTCATCGACCTGCTGGAAAAATTTTAACAGCTCATACCCCCGCAGCACGAAACATGTGCGCGGGCGCTCCGAGGTCATGACAGCGGGGTTCCGCGAACGCATGACCGACCGTCATGTCCACCGGGTGCGTGAGCAACGCGCGCTCGGGGCCTGAACCCATCTGCCTGCCTCACACCCGAGTGAGCCCGGCCGGTCGAGCCTCGCTGCCAGTCCACGCAGCAAACCTAGGCGCCAGCCGGGGTGCGGCTCAGCCCTACTCCTGGAGCGATGGCGCTCCAGCTTCTTTGGAGCGGGGCCTGGGTCGCGTGCCTCACTCCACCTCGCCCAGCCGGAAGCCTGCGACCCGAAGACTGGCAAGCTCAAATTCGTTGGTAGGTGCTGCTATTATTTTACAGGATAAATGTAGTCCGGAAGGGTCCTGGCAAAACGCTCGCAACGCACCCTGCCTTTCGGTCACTCCTCGGGTTTGCAGCCCCGATTTGCGATTTTCGTCCCGGCCCCGTTTCTTCGGATGCATCGGCTGGACCGAGGAAGGTCGTCGTGGCGGGCGCTCAATTTTTCAGATGCAAGACCTACAAGCGGGTTCAGGGCCGCAGTGGCTTCGTCTTGGCCGAGTTCGCGCGCGTGCCCTGGGCCAGCGGGCACGTCGCCGACCCGCAGCGGCCCATATTGCTCCATGGCATGGCCCCGGCCGATCTGCCGGCCCAACTTGAGGCCCGGATCGCCGCGGCGGTGGAGGTTACCAAGACCGGCAAGAAGCGGCGGATCCGCTCCACCCTGCATGTGCTTATGGGAGCGATCTTCTCCTTTCCGGCGCTGATCAGCGAGCTCCAAGCCGATCCCGCGCTGTTCGAACGTCTCGCGCAGTGGCGCGAGCTGACCATTGCCTGGGCCAAGCGGCAGTGGGGCGAGCAGATCTGGTGCATCGTCCAGCACGTGGACGAGAACAGGCCCCACCTCCACGTCGTCGCGGTTTCAGACGATGCGAGCCTGAGGGCCAAGTTGCTACACCCGGGCTGGGTCGCCAAGGAACGCGTGCTTAAGGAACGCCTCGCGGCGGGCGCCTCCTACCGCGAGGCGCTTCACAGCGCCGACATCGCCTACCGGCGCGCGATGCGGGCGATACTCGACGACTATCACACTCACGTCGGTCAGCCTTGCCACCTCAGCCGGCTGATCAAGGCCAGAAAGCACCTCCCGCGTCACGAGCACCAGGCTCTCAGGGCCGAACACAGGGCCCGTGACGAGGCGATCCGGGACCGGGATCAAGCGATCCGGGATCGAGATCTCCTGATCGCGGATGCATACCAGATGGGTCTGTGGCAGGCCGAAGACGAGGCCAAGGCGATCCGGCAGCGGGCCCGGCAGTCCGCCGCGAGCATCGTCGACAAGGCCGACGAAACTGCCTGCGCTGCCATCAAGAAGGCGAGCCGGACGGCCGAGCGCATGGTGGCGCAGGCAGAGGCCGCGCGCGACAGTGTACAGGCCGAGACTCGGGTTCTGCGGCAGGAGCGGGATCGCGCGCGCGAAGCCGCAGCTGTCAGGCTGACGCCGTACCAAGCGCTGGGCGAGCGGGTCGCCGCGCTCGGAACCGGTCTGTCCGGACACACGCAGCGCGCTGTTGAGCGCGCAGTCGAGGCGGTCGAGGTGCCCCTGCGCTCGAAGCTCGCGGAGCAGGAGGCGGGCGAACGGGAACTGAGACGGACCATCGCCGAACTGCAGACGCGCCTGCGCGCCAGCGAGCGCGGGGTGATCGCCTACCGCGCACGCGCCGAGCAGGCGGAGGCCGACCTCGTCGCGCTCCGCCACGACCGGGAGGGGCCCGGTCCAGAGTTGCAGCCGAAACTGGCGCCCGGCTCGTACGGCTGAAGACCCTGCGGGGCCTGACGCCCTACGAACATGTCCTGCAGGTCTGGACTAGTTGTTTGGTTGCGGAACGTTGTTGAGACGCCGCGCGCTGGGCGATCAAAGCGTATGCTTGGCGCTTTGAGGGTGTGCGCCGCCGTTTCGCCAGGAGGGCCCGCTGATGCATGCCCTCCATCTCAGTGCCCGCACCACACCTGCTGTCCGCGCTGAGATCGCCCGCTCGCACGAGAGCTCCGGCGTGCCGGCCAAGCGCTACGGTGTCTTCACCAGGACCATCCGCAAGTGGCGCAAGCGTGGGCCGGAGGCCTGTCAGGATCGCTCGGCTCGGCCCCACAAGCTACCTTGGAAGGCGAGTGAAGAGGAGCGCGCCATCGTGTGCGCCCTTCGCTCTCGGCTGCTGGCGAGCTCGTCGAGGCGCTTCATCAGATCGACGTTCTTCACCTCGCCGGTGGTGGTTCGCCAGCCCTTCGCCTTCCAGCCGCGCATCCATTCGGTGACGGACTTGATCACGTACTGGCTGTCACAGCGCATCTCGAGCTGCGCGCCGTCGGGAAAGTGCTCCAGAGCCCGGATGGCGGCAGTCAGCTCCATGCGGTTGTTGGTGGTGCCGAGATCTCCGCCGCAGAGCTCAAGGTTGCCGTCCGGGCTGGTGAGAACGTTGAAACTCGAGCTCAGGGCATAATGACTCAAGACGATCTTCCACGCGCAAAAGGTGAACGATTTCGAAGGCATGCGTGTGCAGTTCTACTAGCCGAACAAAGTGCGGGCCTGTACGCAAAATTCGGCGAACGCCCCCACTTTTCGGAAGCCGATTTAGGAGCGCTCGTCCTTTTAATGCCCGAGGGCGCGGCTAACTTAGCGACGATTAGAGCCTCAAGGTCTGCTTGGAGCAGATATCTCGGTCAAAACATCTCTCAGCGCCAGGGCGAGATCGCGAATTGCCACCATCGCATGTACCGCCTCGCCTCCATCAAGCGGCCGGGATCCGTGAACTCGGAGCGGCGCCCCGTCGGCTGCTCGAAATTTTGAGACATCAATCAGTAGGTTCTGGAGCTCTTGCATTGTCTCAGCAAGCACGGGGAGCATCGAGTGGTCAAAGTTCTTGCTACGGAACTCAGGCGACTCGATGAACATACGCAGTAGGTCCTGACGTGAGAGAGCGCCGGATCGTAATGTACTGGTGTAATGTTCGATGGCACCTGGGTCAGGCGCTCGCTCGAGCACCGCGTGATAGGTATCGGTTATAAAAGACCTTGCCACGGTACTCAAACGTTCAAGGCTGATGATCTCCGCTTCGGAAAAACTAGATCTCGACAGGTAGTTCGACCTGAACTCACCTGAGTCAATCAGTTCACGAACTGTGTCCTCGGGCGAACGGCTGCCATCGCAAAGGGACGGCAGATAATATCGAAGGGCATCTGGATCGGGATCGCGCGCGAGGATCCCTCGGTATATGGCCATGAGGATCGCGCTATGCCGGTAAACGGCATGATCCTCCGGCTCATCGGTGTTCGCGCCGCGCGCATCAATCTGACGCTTGAACTCCGCTAATCCCGCTTCCGCTCCTGAATGGCTCGCGGTGAGATCCGCCAGCAGGTCAACGAAGTGAGCGGTGCGTGATACGCGATCACCTCTAGGCGGTGATGGGAGGTCGACTGATCGGTGCAGAACCTCGTTGCTCATAATGTCCCTGTATTTAGCGAGCAGCTTCGTCGATAGGACGCCAGCGAAGCCGGGTTGCCTGATCAAGGACACCCGACCAGAAGCGGTAGCACACCGCCGCTACTGTGTACGGGCGCCACATATCGGCCTGTTCAGCGCGAGCGGCGATCCATGAGGTCTCGTTCCCGATGAGATGCTCGAGTTGAGCTGCAAGGCGCTCGTGATCGTGCGGATCGAAGCGGTAGTCGTTGTTCGGCACGAGCTCGGGATGAGCGGTGGTGTCCGAGACAAGGACCACCGCCCCATTAGCCGACGCTTCGATCACAGGGAGGGAGAAGCCCTCGGCGGTCGACGGTACCACGGTCAGCAGATGCCGATAGTAGAGATCGGCGAACTCTGCATCAGTGAGATGATCGGTGAACGACACCAAGGCTGGGTCGCCCCCTTCCTTCTGGATGAGATCAAGAAGGTGGGCGCGAGTGGAATGATCGTAATTCCCTGTTACTGTCACTGGCACGCCCGCCTGCTGAAGGACAGGGCTACCCGCGTGCGCTTTGAGGGCACATTCAGGGTTCTTACGCGGATCTCGGCCGCCAGCGACCAAGATGCCGGAACGATGCTGCCGCCCTGATTGGTCTGCTGCGGGCCTGATAAGGCTTGGCCGAACAGCGCACCCTGTTACGAAGACGCGATCTGCAGTGATCCTGAGGTGCATTTTTATCTGCTCAGCAGTGAATTGTGAGATTGCCGCGTAACAGTCATACTTTCTGAGTTGGGCACAGCTCGTTAGAAAGGAGGCCTGCGCGACCGGGGATGCTAAGTAGTACTCCGGCTGGATAAATTGGATTAGGTCGTAGGCGACTGCGATTTTAAAAACGCTGGTATCTCGGAGAACGCGCCGGAGGGGGGTTCCTGAATGCGTCATCGGCGAAAGCTGAACAAACCAGTCAATCAAATGACTGTCATCCAGAACACCGCTCAATACATGATCAAAACAATCTTTTTGATTACAATCAAGACAGGGAAGACTCGGATCCACAAACGCGCCGATCTCGACATTTTTTGCGGATAAAGATGATCTTGCGCTATAAATCAGCGAGAAGCTATGTTGACCGACGCCGCGATATCTGAAATTAGGATCTTGCAAGCATCGGGCATCAAACAGCATCCGCATCATCAGTCTCACAAATTCAAATACCTAGCAACCAAAAATTATTCGTGTAATTTAAGCAGCGTAGCAAAGCGATTTCCTGCAGAAGGCTTGCGATGAGCTAAATAATGCGCGGCGGATACTTCGCATGGACTTCCTGGTTCTAAGCCGAAGTGGAGACCGCTGCAGCCATCGAATCAACCTCCCTGTTTTTCAGGCACACTAGCGTCTATCCGTGGGAATTGGCTAGACGAGACTCGCCTGCTCGGTCCCTGCGGTCAGGGGTGGGATTTCCGACGTCAAGTGTTAGTCTGACTACTTGGCTGGGCGGGCATCGCGCGCGGCTATAAGTTAGTTTTGGCATGCCAGTCTACAGCATATAGATCAATCCTTTCGATACAAGTTTAATCAAGTAAGCCGATAACATTTTTGACGAATTTATAATTTGAGCGTGCCGTTTGTCTTTTAGAATTTGCAAGGTTTTACAATCAGATACGGAGAAAGGAGACTAAATGATGGAGCTTTCTGGCGCACTTGCCGCATTCGCCTTAACTTTACTACTGGCGATCATTATATCTGTGTCCCGCAACTATTATCTTAAGCGCTCTCAAACTGAATGGCTCCTCAATCTCCGTCACAGCGTCTCCATTCTGATTTTTTCTGGCATCACGACGGCGATATTAAATATAATTAGTATTATTGACACAATATTCATTGTATGTGCATTGATTATTGCGATTACATTGTGTTTTTCTCTCGTAGAGGCCTGCAACGCCGCTGCGCTGCACTTTTTTAATGAGAGTGTCTTCTCAGTATATCGCCATCTGCCCGTCTCATTGTTTGGCAGAGACACCCTTAAATCGACTCGCGCGTATTTCCGTCAATACTTTCCAGGAAGATATTTTTTATGGACATTCTTACTTACACTCGCGTATGCGTCCATAGGTACAACCACATCTTCCCCTGCCTCTGCTGTTGCTGGCGGTGCCGCAATTGCCTTTCTCGGCCTTGGGCTTCGCTATTTCGGGCCCGCCCCTGAGCGCCCTAGCGTCGTCTCGCCAGTTGAGCAACTGTATCTCCTGGCTGACGCTCCCGATGTGAAAGTATATCCTCTGGCCGATACGGCTAGAAATGCTTTGCGTCTTCCGCAACCCTACAGTTATGCCGCACCGAAAACAATCATTCTCGTAATTTTGGAGTCGGCCGGCGCCTATGTGTGCTCTAGCAGAGATCCTCAAAAATTGCTTTCGGGTGAACTCGCTGCATTATCAGGAGATCCTAAAGAATGGATCATTCCTAGCAATGTTGTCACCAATAGTTCTTGTACTGACGTTAGTGTGCCGTCAATAGTTACAGGTTGCGGGGCGCACGAGAGCATCGAAAAGCTTCACAAATTGCCATTGATATTTGATCTTGCCAAGGCGAGAAGCTACAATACTGCATTTTTCACATCATCCAGTCTCAAATGGGCGAATTTTGATAAGTTCTTCCAAGGATCAGCTATCGATAAGCGTGTTACTGGAGACACGATCGGGCTACCGTTTATAAATGATGTGACAGTTGACGATTATGAAATCGCAGAACAGGCGGCCGATTGGATTGCCAATCAGACCGGAGGAATATTAGCTGTCATATACTTCAATGCCCTGCACGTGCCGTTCCAAAGTGTTAGTAAGTGTAATATTCCTAGCGAGTTAACAGTTCGTCAAAATAAGGCGGCTTATGTAATTGAAGAATGCCACAAGCTACTGTTTAACGCATTGCGGATCTCTGGCCGCTATGATGATGCGCTCATTTTTTCTGTGGGAGATCATGGGGAAACACTCGGGTACGACGGAAGCGACGAGAGCGGACGGATGGCGCGCACAATCAAGCTGACACCGCACGTTCTCCATCCGCTCTTCATCATGAAGCCACCGGCAAATCTGCCTAATGAAATGCGGCTCAATCTCCAAAACAATCAAAATTGCCTTCTAGCGAGTGTTGATATTGCCCCTTCAATCGCCGACGTCTTGTACGCAGGGCCAGATCCCGATCTCAAATATGCTGGACATAGTCTATTTCAAAAAATACCCAAAGATCGAATCATTTACACTCTGAGTATCAATGAATGGCGCTCGTGGAGCAAGGGAGCTGTTGCCATCTCTCAAGCTGAACGGAAGACAATAATCGACTACCAAACAAATGAACTCTGTCTGCACATCGGGCCGGGTTATTCTGATTCGGATCGTGTTCGTGGTGGCGATAGGGATCAGCTGTTGGCTGTTGCGTTTTCTGAGCATATTGTCCGATCGTCAATATCAGTGATCTTCAAACAAAAACTCGGTTATGGTGGAGTTGTACAAATGTAGATGCTTCGATACCTCGAGCTATAATTGACTGAATATTCATATTAAAGGAATGTGGCGCAATCGGATCCACTAAG
>NZ_BJZU01000141.1 GCF_007992195.1 Methylobacterium oxalidis
GTAGCTGGGGCCACAGCGGATCGTCAGCTGCCATCCAGCGCGCCTCAGTACCAGTAGGCTCGGCGGTAATAGACCCGAGGATAGCCCCACCGGTACGGACGCCAGTAGGCGCGACGATAGCCGCCGTAATAAGCCGCGTAGGCGTAGTAGCCCCGCCAGCCGTACGATGCAGCCGCCCCGGCGCGTGCCGAAATGAGGGTGGGCAGCCCCACTATGCGCCTACGGGAAGCTTCAACCCACACGCTGCGGCGGCCCGAAAGAGATCGCATTGATGCAGTCGCCTGAGTAACAAAAGTAGACCGGCAGCTTTCGGTCACCTTCGATCGGCAGCTATGCGCCCATTGCTGCCATTCAGCGGACTTCGGCGACATCTCCGAAGCGGTCGTTGCAGAGGCCCGGATCATAGGACTGTACGGCTCGTAGCCGCACGGATCCTGCGGTTTGAGCGGGCGCCCTCGACAGGAGCGAGGGACGATTTGACCTAAAGGGCCGAGAAGGAGAGCCGCTCAGTTCTTCGTGACGAGCGGCTTGGCCTCGGCCACCGGCTTCGGCGGTGCGACCCAGAGCGGGGCCGAGATCGAAAGGTAAGTCGCTGTGCCGGTGAACCGGTTCCGGACGTCAAACTCGCGAAAAAACCGGACATTGGTGGAGACCGGGATCTCGCCCAGCTTGAACGTGTAGCCGACCTGACCGCCGAGCGACGTGACCCGCCCCCTGAACGGGCCGATCCGGTCGCCGGGTCCGCTGTCGCCGGTGAGCTGGTTGTAGTAGTAGCCGACCAAGCCCACTGACAACTCCTTGCTCAGGTACTTTGAAGCCGACCATTCCAGGTGGAACTCGGTGCCGGTGAGGTACTGGGTCGCCGGGTTGATCCAGTTGAAGGTGATGCCCGGCACAACCGAGAGCTCGTATCCCAATTCGGGATCGAGGTATGTGAGTGCGCCGCTGAGATCGAGCGCCGGGCGATTGAGTGCGATGTTGGACAGCTGCCCATTCTGGAAGGAGCCGGACGGCACGACGCCGAGGAGCGTGCCGCTCCAGTGAAAGTTGCCGGCGTGCCAGCCGACGAACGAGGCGAGATAGATGTCGCCAACGTTGAAGATGGCATCGTGCTCTCGCCCGGCGATGATGCGATCGATGCGCGGTGAAGCGAGGACTGCCCCGGCGCTGACGTTGGGCGTGCCGAACGGGATGGTCAGGGAGAAGCCGAGATTACCGCCGAGGATTTCGACTGGGGTTACCCAGATGGGCGTCGCGAAGTTCGCGCTGAAGTCGAGCTTGACGTTTGCGGCGACGACGCCGCCGCCCTGGAAGACACGGTTTCCGCCGAGATTGCCCGAGTAGTAGTAGGTCTCGCTCTCGAAGTAGAAGCCGGGAGGCGGCGTCACGCCGGCGAGCGGGCCGCGAGTGCCCAGCACGTAGATGCCCTGCGCATATTCGGCAGCCTGTGCATCCACCGCGGCTTGTAGCCCCACGGCGCAGAGAACTGTCGTTGCGAGTGTTCGCCAAGCTCGCTCCATGGCCACGCCTCCAGCAACAAGCGGATACGGCCACGCTTTCACGTAAACAGAAGAGTATCAAGGGTTAATGCCGCACGATAACGTACGTTAGTCGCCGTTGTGGCAACAAGGCAACGTCATTTTACTTACGCAGGCGTGCGCGAGGGGACGGCTTGGCAGCCCTCTAGCCTGCGAGGACGTGGTGAACTGCCGTGAAACAGTGGCGGGCGCGGTAGCGGGCCGACGCGTCTCGGATGGGCCCACACGATTGGCGCCTCTTCGCTCGGAGACACCTTTGATCGGGCTCGTTGGCCTCCGTAAGGTACTGAACCAGTGAAATCACTTGCGTGCCGGCACCAGTAGATGCCAGGACAAATCTCAATACTGGAAGCGGCCGTACCGCCTCGGTTGCCCACCCCCTGGATCGGCAAACGCCCTCCTGCTTGCATCCATTGCGCGGAGGAAGCCCTCTGCACGGATGCAGAGGCTCTCACTGGGTGCAACGAACCCGCACGGTCGCGGGACGCGGTGGCTTCGACCTTCCCAGATGCGCACAGGCTGGTTCATTCCGCTCGGGCAAGCCCCGTCAGGCCGGTCGAGAAGACCGCTTCGGGCTGAGCCGTCGTGGGGATTTCGGACTTCCCAGACACAAAAAAGCGCCCCGGGATTTCTCCCGAGGCGCCGTTTGACGAAGCGGCCAGTTGATCGGATGCATGGGTGCTCGGCCAAACTGAGGTGTCGCTGCCGCGATTAGTACGTGCCGAACTTATAGTTCACGCCAGCCCGCACCACCGCGAACTCGATCGGGTTGTTGCGCGCGATGACGCCCGGCGCCAGGACGGCAGTCGTACCCGTCGCGGTGTTAAACGCGAACACACCGTTGTTGCGGTTGTTGCGCTCTAGGTTCACGTACAGACCTTCCACCCGGAACGTCACGGCGGAAGCACGGAAGAAGTTCAGGAAGCTGTCGGCCGACAGCGCGTACTCGACGCCACCGCCGGCGGTCCAGCCGGTGCGGAAGTCATCGTTGCCGCGGAAGCCGCCGAAGCGGGTCTCATCGCTGCCCGAGCCGTAGGCGAAGCCGCCGGTGCCGTAGATCAGCGTGCGATCCCAGGCATAGCCGAGGCGGCCGCGGACCGTGCCGAAGAAGTCGAGGCTGGCCAAGCCGATCGGGTTGACAAACGCGATGTTGGGAGCCGGTGCGAAGCCGGGGGTGAGCAGGAAGCGGTTGCGGTTGCGGCCGAAGTCGACGTACTGCGCGTCAGCCTCGATGCCGACCACCGCGCCTGACCCCGGCGTGAACTGGTAGTTGTAGCCGATCTGACCGCCGCCCGAGAAGCCATCGAGGGAGTTGCGGCCGCCGAATACGACCTGCGAGGGGGCAAGCGGCCCGACGACCAGCGGGCTGCCGGCGGGCAGGTTCACAATGAAGGGGCCATTTCTGCGCGAACTGGCGTCGAACGCGTAACCTGCGTTGAAACCGGCGTAGAAACCGGTCCAGGTGAAGACCGGGACCGGCGTGAACACGGGCGGCGGAGCTTCGCGGCGGGGGAGGTCGGCGGCGGCGGCAGCACCCGTCAGGGCTGCCGTGGCCGTGCTGGTGAGAAGCAATTTTCTGATCATGTGGTCCTCGCTTCCTTGTTGGAAGTCCGGCCAACCTTCCGGTGCTCGCACTGGCTGCCTAGTGTCGCAGCGCAACCCGCCGGCTTTGGTAAAACCCGTACGGCCACTTGAGTAAAGGCGCCCCCACTTTCGTGTTGCGAAAGGGTGGCAGGCGACTCGCAAGTCCACACCGCGAAAAACCCTGCGAACCATAGAGCTCGCAGGGCGAGGTTGCTATCAGCAATCCAGAGGACCAGTCGGGAAAGCTTGATGCCGCAGTTTGCAAGCCATGGCCCCAGCCGGCAAGTTTGGCATTTGAGTTACTATTACATGAGCGTTGCGCAAACGAGAATCGTTCGCCTTTCGTGCATCGAGAAGGCGCTAAAATGCTTCAGGCAACTGCAAAGGCAGTCCGGCCGGAGATACAGCTGGGGTCGATCTCCGGCCGGCAACTTAGGTGAGAACGATCGGGAAGGCATGTTGCTCACCCTCGAACTGGGTGATGTTGAAATCAGGCGGAGACGTGGCGGTAGGAGGACCGGTCTGAAACCGGACGTATGCCCCCATTTCACAACTCGAAAGCCCAACTGGATCAGACATACAGTACGCTCTCAAGCCGAAACCGGACCGATGTCCCATTCGGTCAAGCTGCCTCACCCAGACACGGTATGCTGCCGCCCGCTGAGATCCGATGTGGCACCGGCCTGGACGGCGCGCGAGTCGGCGGCTTTGCGGGCGGCTACCGCGGCGGTTATCCTGGAGCCGCAGCGGGCGTCTACCCAGGCGGCTTCGGGGCCTACCGCGGCGCGGCAGTCGGCGGCTATCGCGGGGTCTACGGCGGGGTCGGCCGCTATGGCTATGGGCGAGGCCACGGCTACAGGCGCGGCTGGTACCCAGGCTACGATTACGGTCTGGCCGGGCTGGGGCTCGGAGTTCGGGGTGGGCGGATCTCCTACGCCGGCGGAGGCGACTTCACGATCTCGGGCCGTGTCCAGCCGAGCGGCGCGGTTCGGGGCAGCATGATGCGTGGCCTCGATCGCGCCGACGTGGTCGGTCGTCTCCGGGGCGACTACGGGACGGGGGCTTGGGCCAGCTCTGGCACATGGCGCTGCGGGGGCTACTGGAATGGCGAGCGACGGTGATGGTGCGAACCAGGCCCGCATTCTGGTTCATCGCCGAGTTTGGCAGAACCGATAGGACCGCGGGCATGGCCACGCGCCTTCCCTTGGCAGATTCAAACGAGCCACCCAACGGCATGATTTCTGCCATGGCCGACGCGAAAACCAAACATTACTGACGTGAAGGACTTGCCTGCTTCAGCGAAATTCAGAAATGCTCTCTCTTGGGACAGCCCGAAAGATTGCGCAGGACGTTTTACGATCGTGGCCTGATTGAATTCTCCTCGATTATGAAAGGGTGTCCGCATGCTCGCGAGGGGTGCGCGGTACTTCATGACGTTGTTTTACGTGCCTGCGCTTTGCGTCCCCGCGCAAGCTGCGCCCTACTTTGTGTGGTATCTACCGTCGCCGACGCCCTTCTATCCTTTACTGGTGATAAATCCCGATAATAAGCCGTATTACAGATGCACCCTGCAGCTGTTCCGGACCTACACCAAGAGGGACGGATCGCAGGGCTTCGATACGAGAAACTACTATTTCGCTGCCCCACCTAACTCACCAGTGTCTCCAGGATTTTGGAACTCGCAGGAAAACGGCGGAAACACCATAACCTCTTCGAACGTGTACTGCTCATCGTGAGCATTCCTGCCGGCCATAAACAGTCGTCCTCCTGATGCTTACCGGCGGCATCATTGTGAACGTCCAGCAACCCTGAATTGGCTTCTGAGACGCCAAACCAGCGAACAGCAGAGTGTTCTTGGCGAGACACTTCGTACGCGAGGTCTATTGGATTGATTTGTAAATCTTGGATTTTTCTCAAATCACCGATTGGCTTGCAGTGAATATCGAATATTATAGTAAAACGATTCGTTTTGCCGAAATTCACCTCATTGTTTTCGCCTGACTCACGACCGCAAGAGCCGATCGTCTTTCTGTTATCCGGTTATAGCCTCAGTTCAACGCCTTTCATCGAGTTTCCGCCGCGCCGGAACACAGGGGCCTTCTCGGCCGAGCTCAGGGGTCCAACATCCGGCACCGAAAGACTCGTCCAAACCACAGGAGGAGGCAGACATGAGGCGAGTTCGAAGCCCAATCGACATCAACCGACGCACGTTGCTGTCGACCCTAGCCCTGCTGCCGGCCCTGCCGGGAACCACCGTCGCCGTTACCGCACAGACAACAGCACCGGGCGACGTGCTGCCGTCTTGGCGCGAAGGTCCGGCGAAGCAGGCGATCTTCGATTTCGTGCGCGCCACGACCGAACGGGCGAGCCCGACCTACGTGGCTCCGGACGAACGGATCGCCGTGTTCGACCAGGACGGCACCCTCTGGGTCGAGCAGCCGATGTACACGCAGGTCGTCTACTGCCTGGAGCGCGTCCCGGCCGTGGTCGAGATAAAGCCGGAGCTGCGGAACGTTGAGCCGTTCAAGACGGTGCTGTCCGGCAACCGCGAGGCTATGGCACAACTGCCCTTGCGGGATCTCGAGACGATCCTCGCCGCCACTCTTACAGGTATGACGGTGGAGGAATTCCAGTCCGAGGTGTCGAGATGGCTCGAGACCGCCAGGCATCCACGCTGGAACCGCCCCTATACCGAGCTGACCTTTCAGCCGATGCAGGAGGTCCTGCGCTACCTACAAAGCAATGCCTTCAAGACCTACATCGTCACCGGCGGCGGACAGGACTTCGTGCGCGTCTATGCAGCGAAAACCTATGGCGTCCCCCCCGAACAGGTGGTGGGAACCGCGGGCACAACGAAGTTCGGCTACGGCCGGGATGGCAAGCCGCTCCTGACCAAGGAGCCGAAGCTGCTGCTCAACGACGACAAGGCCGGCAAGGTCGAAGGTATTCACCTCATGATTGGCCGACGTCCCATCGCAGCCTTCGGCAACTCCGTTGGTGACCGTGAGATGCTGGAATACACGCGCGCCGGCCAGGGTGACCTCTTAGCAATGCTGGTGCTCCACGACGATGCCTCGCGCGAATATGCCTACGGTCCGGCGGCCGGCCTGCCCGACAGCAAGATTGGCACCTTCACCCCGGCGCTCTACGACGAGGCGCGAGAGCAGGGCTGGACGGTGATCAGCATGAAGAACGACTGGGACCGCGTCTTTGCCTTTGAGGCATGAGGCGGAAAACAGCCTGCTGGATTTCGGCCACCTCCGATCATGGTACCTGACCCGGTCCGATGCCTCACATCGGCCGGGAGCTTCCATAACGCCCAGCCATCGAACGCCCGCTTCGGGAGTGTCGTCCGAAGCGAATGGATGACCGAAATGGGCGCTGAGCAGAAGATCTGGTTGCCGGCCGCGGGCTGCCTTCCGCTCGTGACACAAAGTGGAAGAGAGGCTCACGCCGCTGACGAGAGGGCGCGAAAGGCCGAACATCAAGGCTTCCTCAGCAAACCCCGCCACAGTCTTCCGAGGACGCCGGGCTTCGCGTTCTTGGTCCCTCGCAGCGGATCGGCGGTGGGTTCCTCGTCCAAGCGTCGGCCTCCGGCACGCCTGTAGCTTGAGGCTGCGCGCTCCGCAGGGTTGGAGGGACGTCGGTCCACCTTGCTCGCCGGTTGCTTGAGGTGATGCTTGTCACGGGCCGGATCGAAGTAGGGCTGCGCCCAGGCCGCGACCTCGCGCTCCTCCACAAAGGCACGCAGTTCCTCCGCGCGCAGGCGCCAGCGGCGCTCCTGCGTCTCGGGGTTCCAAACTCGCCCGTGCGCCGACATAGACAGCACAGCGCCAACTTCGATGCTGAAGGTCCGCGAGGCACCGGGCTTGAGAACTGACAGGACGGTGAAGCCGTCCGAGCGCCGCTCCATGACGCCCTGATAGGCGACCTCGCGGATGGTCACGATGCGCCCGGCTTCGCCGCGGCCGAGCGTGCGATAGGTCACCGCATCGAGAATGATGTGGGGGCCTGTGTAGGTCACGGCTGCTGCCCTGTGTGAGATTGCAGGTCCATCTCGGACCCGAAGACGTTGGCTCGGGAGAAGCTACCTCATCCGGGCTGTCTCTGCGGAGCCACCGCCATGCCTCACCCACTCATCGATCTCGCCTCGGATGTGCGGGCGGCCCTCGACGCCCGCGCCCCCGTCGTGGCGCTCGAATCCACGATCATCACCCACGGCATGCCCTATCCGCAGAACGTCGAGACGGCGCGCGATGTGGAGGCCGTGGTGCGCGAGAACGGGGCAACGCCAGCCACCGTCGCGGTCATCGGCGGCCGCATCCGCGTGGGTCTGCCCGATGAGGTTCTGGACTGGCTCGGCATAGCAACGGATGTGCTGAAGCTGAGCCGGGCCGATCTGCCCTACGCCGTTGCCGCCAAGCGGCACGGCTCCACCACGGTCGCCGCGACCATGATCTGCGCGCACCTGGCCGGTATCCGCGTGTTCGCCACGGGCGGCATCGGCGGCGTCCATCGCGGTGTAGAGGCGACGCTCGATATCTCGGCAGACCTCGATGAACTCGCGCGCACGCCCGTGGCGGTCGTCTGCGCCGGCGCCAAGGCGATCCTCGATCTACCCCGCACCCTGGAGTACCTGGAGACGCGCGGCGTTCCGGTGGTGGGCTACGGCACCGATCGCTTCCCTGCCTTCTGGAGCCGCGACAGCGGACTGACATCACCGCTGCGGCTCGACACGCCGGAGGCGGTGGCCGAGCTGGTCAGGACTAAGGAAGCGCTGGGCTTGGGCGGCGGCGTCCTCATTGCGAACCCAGTGCCGCAGGCCGACGAGATCCCCGCCGCGGAGATCGCCGGGCTGATCGAGGCGGCCCTGGCGCAGGCTGATGCGGCCGGGGTCTCAGGCAAGGCCGTGACGCCCTTCCTGCTCGCCCGCATCCTGGCGGTGACAGGCGGCCGCAGCCTCGCCACCAACATCGCCCTCGTGAAGAACAACGCGGAGCTTGCCGCCCGCCTCGCTGTGGCACTGCAGATCACATCGACCAACTCTCCTCCGGATCACGCGGCGGCATGACCTGCTGAACCGCAGGCATCCCTCATCTCCAGAGGCGGGCGCAGTGTTCGACGAGCTCGTAGCGGCACAGGCCGATGTCCTCGAGCAAGCGGTCGTCGAGTGCGGCGAGCTCCTGATAGGCTCTGCGCCGTTGGCGCCGGAGGCGAGCGGCGCGGATGATTGAGGCCAGCATGGTGTGATCTCCGGACCCAGGGGCCGCAGAGATGCATGAAGCGTAAGGACTCTTCCGTGAGGCTGGTCATACTGGCGCTCGCGGGCGCCGTGAACAACGCCCGCCAAATCCTGCGGAGCGCTGTCGGAGGTGGGGGCTCCTGGTTCTGGCGCGCTTGGCCCCCCTCCACCGGGCGAAGCGATCCGCCGCCGGGTGCTCTGACCGAGAACATCTCCGGAGAAGCAGAGGCTCTCCGAAAACGGCTTGGGTTGTCGTTACCCGTGGCGTTACCCGCATCGAAGTTTGGGCGCACCCGATGCTCGAAATCTAACGCTAAATCATTGAAGTGAGTGGTGAGCGCGCTGGGACTCGAACCCAGGACCTACAGATTAAAAGGAAGTAGGGCTGCAGCTTTCAGGCCCTAGCAGCATCAGATGCTTAGGTATGGCATCGTTTAAGTTCAACGACTTACGGTTGCCAATCGTAGACACGTCCAGCCATCTGTGCTCATCTGTTGCTCTTCTGTGTGCGGACACAGTGCGGACACCAGTGCCATGGCAGCTCGGATCACGGAAACGCTGGTCAAGTCCCTCCCCTCCCCTGAGCGCGGCAACCGCATCACCTACGACACCGAGTTGAAGGGCTTCGGCGTCCGCATAACTGCGGCGGGAGCCAAGTCCTTCATCCTCAACTACCGCATCGCGGGCCGTGAGCGGCGCTACACGATCGGGAGCTATCCAGAGTGGTCCGCCACGGCTGCCCGCAAGGAGGCTGAGGGGCTCAAGCGGCAGATCGATCGGGGCGAAGACCCGATGGCCAAGCGCTCCGAGGAGCGCGAAACCGCGACGATCGCTGAGCTATGTGCCCTCTACGAGGAGCGGCACCTGCCGAAGAAGCGGCCCAATTCACAGCGGGATGACCGCGTCTTCATCCGCAACGTCATCCTCCCGCGCTGGGGCCGCGAGAAAGTCACGGCCATCCGCCACACGGACATAGAGGCCCTGCACCGTGAGGTGTCGGCTCGTGCCCCCTACCGCGCCAACCGCCTGGTTGCCCTGCTCTCGAAAATGTTCTCGCTCGCCGTGAAATGGGAGCTGACCAAGGAGAACCCGGTCACTGGCATCGAGCGGAACCCAGAGCGGATGCGAACCCGCTACCTGTCCGCGGACGAGCTTCAGAGGCTGCAGGAGGCGCTCGATCTCTACCCCAACCAGCAGGTCGCCAACGCCATTCGGCTCCTGCTGCTGACGGGATCTCGCCGCATGGAGGTGCTGTCAGCCACGTGGGACCAGTTCAACCTAAAGGCCGGCATCTGGATCAAGCCCGCCGCCTCCGTGAAACAGGCCCGCGAACACCGTGTGCCGCTCTCCGCCGCGGCTCTGGAGCTCCTCACGAACATGAAGGGCTCAAGCCAGGGCAGATGGCTGTTCCCGGGCAAGGTTGCCGGGAAGCCGCTCGGAGACATCAAGAAGGCATGGGCGAGCATCTGCCGGCAGGCGGGGCTCGAAGACATCCGTCTTCATGACCTCCGGCACAGCTTCGCGTCCTATCTTGCGTCGGCTGGACACTCGCTTCCGGTCATTGGGGCCTTGCTAGGGCACACGCAAGCGCAAACTACTCACCGCTACGCTCATCTACTCGACGAAGCCTTGCGCGGCGCCACTGACCAAGTTGGAATGCTTTGGGAGCGGCGCGGAGCCAGTTAGCACATTAAATCGTGTGTTCTTGCAGCTGGCGGCAAGCTTTGCCATTGCAATTAATTGCAGCAACCTTGATTACAGTTCGGTCGATTGCATGAACTCTAAGTAAAATATGCGATTTCTGCTTGACGCAAGCGTTGATTGGTGTATTTCTGCGGTCATGTCCCGACAAGGAGGTTGGGTCTCGGTGGTGTTTCGCCATCGAACCGGCCTCCTGCGCTCACGGTTCGATGGTGTCCTGTAGACGGGCGCTGGAGCGAGCCGTGATGACGATAGACCACCTGAATAGAAATTCTTCGTTCAACTCGGACCTCTTGACGCGAGTGGCCGCTGCCAAGCTGCTAGATGTGTCTCCACGGACACTCGACCGCTGGCATCTTGAGCGGACTGGGCCTCCCCGCATCACGATCGGGCGGAAAGTTCGATACCGACTAGCGAGTATCAACCGCTGGCTAGCCACACGGGAGACGGTCCCGCAGCTCTCCCAGCGTCATGCCTAAATCTCGGCTACACCAGCAAGGAGGACGCTCAATGTCTAGAAGGAAAAATGAGGTGCCCGTTGATAAGGGCACAGCTTATAGTGTGAGAACATCATCCGAAGTAATGCGGGGGGTAGAAGGCGTGATCAGGGACTATCTGGCGCACCAGAATGGGTGGACTAGATGCAGGCGCGAAAAGGATGAGGTCAACAGGGGACTTCAAGTGAGGGATGGCTTTTTCCTTCGAGAGGAAGATCTAGAAAACACTATAATACATTATTTTAACGATAGGAGAGGGCTAGATAAGCTGGGTGACGCATTAGAGATACGAATAAGTTTTGGCAGGATACTGCCTTACAGCGCATAGGCGGCGCTAGAAACTCGCATCTCTAGGGGGCAGAGTACGTCGCCGGCCTGGGGGCTGGCCAATGCGAGAAGCCGCTGGGTCGGTGACACTCTTGCATGCGCAATTAATTGCACAGGTTTAGCACATGTCACGTGGACCACGTACTCCGCGAACGCTGCTTCGCGCCCTCAATCTAGAGGTCATGCTCGCTTCGGCGGAGGTCAATACGGCGGAGCAGGGTCTCATCACCATTCAGCAGTTTGCTGTCATGACGGGTCTGTCTGTTCGCCAAGTCCGGCGCTTGAACGCGGCTGGGCAAGCTCCTGGACGCGTCAAGCATGGCCGCAAGTTGAAGTACCGTCGCAGCGAAGCTGAAGCTTGGCTGGCTCGCCGAAAGGTATGTGCTCTCACCTTCCGTTTCGCTGAATAGCAACTCGCGCTCAAACCGCTGACCTATTCCCGACCTCCCGCTCGAGAGGACATCTCATGCTGGTCGCCAAGATTAACGGCGTCACGTTCAAGCACGCCCTCCCGCAGAATGTCGCGAAGAAGATGTGCCAAGAGATTGAGACGGCGCGCGTCCTCACCAACACGGCGAGGGTGCTTCTGACCGACAACGTCGCGGCGGGGGACAAGATCGGGGAGAAGACAGCCCGCAAGCTTCTCCTCAGCCGGCGGGAGAGCTGGCTGACCTCACTGATCGCGGCCAATGCCCGTCTGCCACTCCAGAGACGGGCCACCCTCGACCGCTGCCTGAAGCTTGCAGCTGGGCCGGTGCCGTGGGGTCAGAGTCGGGAGAAGGTCAGCGTCAGAGCGCGGCTTAAGCCGTCGGGCGGGGTCAGAGCGATCTACAACTTCGGTCTGGAACACCGGGCCCGGCAACACAGCATCAACGGCGTGATGGGGGGCTACCACCATCCCCGGCCGTTCCAGCTCCAGGGACATTACAAGGCCATCACCCGCACCAGGGCCCTGCTGACGTCGGGCTTCACCTACGTGGCTTCCCTCGACGTCACGAACTTTTTCGGCAGCTTCGAATTCGAGAAGCTTGCCCCCGAGCTACCACTTCCCGTGGAGGTGGTGAAGCACGCCGTCGTAGGACGGCAATTGAGGATCGTATTGGACCGGTCGACGGAGACAAAGCACTCCTATCACCTCCCCGCTTTGCACCAGCAGGATCTGGTGAGTTTCCATAGAACGTTCGTGAACATGGGGTTATGCAGCATGGGCACAAAGGCAGATGAGACACTTAAGGTCCTGTCGGATGCTTTGCGGGAGGAGTGCAAGAAAATCAGCGCTGCTCATAAAGCAAATATCTATCTGAGTGGTACCTCCATGGGCATACGCACAGAAAGATCGGGTAAAAAGATCGTTTCTGCCGATCAGGAAGATCAGTGGGAATACACCATTGAGAGGCCGCGATCTAGCAAGAGTAAGAGGCGTTATATGATAAAGCTCACAATAAAACTTTCTAATTTTACGGGCTGATCCGAATTTACTGCCTGGCTCTGTGCGTATCGTGCTTGCCGGGCTCTGCAAGCCTGCAATTAATTTCTTGGAAGTGTGACATGTCACGTGGACCGTGTCGTCCGCGAACGCTGCTTCGCGTCCTCGATCAAGAGATGGCTCTCGCCTCAGCTCAGGCCAACACGGCCATGCTGGGTTTCATCACCATCAAGCAGTTCGCTGCGATGGCGAACCTCTCTGTGCGGCAAGTCTGGCGCCTGAACGCGGCGGGGCGAACTCCGCAGCGCGTCAAGCACGGCCACTGGATGAAGTATCGTCGGTCCGAGGCTGAGGCTTCGCTTGCTCAGCGTCAGGCGCGCAGCCGGACACCCTGAGCTTGGTTGGCCGCCTTCCTGCGACGGTCGGACTGGTCGGCACATCCCCCGCTACCCCTGCCCTCTTCATTTCTGCCAATGGTGACCGAACCGATGACGAAGCCATCCGCTACTCACCCCTCACCTTCTCCTCACGCGCGGCGGTATGATCTCTGCGGTGATCACATGGCCGCCATCGTCCTGGACCGGCTAACCTGGTGGTGGGTGAAGGGGAAGCCGCTCGTCAAGCACGGGATAGAGCGGCGCGCCAAGCCACGCTCCCAACTTGCCCAGGAGTGCCGGATGTCGGACTGGCAGCTTCGCAGCGCTCTTCAGTGTCTGAAGGCCGAAGGCTTGGTCGAGACTTCCCAGCACAAGTGGGGTGGGCGAATGGCCTACATGCACTACCGGCTTCTACCCAAAGCCATGGTGCTGCTTCCCGGGTCCGACAAGGATCCCGGGTTGGTGGAATCCCACACACCCCTAGATCATATGGTTGGTATCTCTTCTAAGAACCCTTACGTATCTTCTAACGAAGATACTACAGGGCCCTTAGATTGCGCGTCAGATTTCTCAGAAGGGTTTTCGGGTGAGGTTCAAAAAGGCGATAAGAAGCCTGTCCCGAAGAACATGAAGATTTCCCCCCATAGCCCCCCATCCTCGGGGCAGACCGGTGGTAAGACAGCAAGTGCTGCGTCCGCGGGGAAAGGGGAGACCGGCAAGAAGCCCACGAAGCTCACGAACCCCCTATGGGAAACTTGGCGGATCGCGGTGGCACAGGCCTACCCGAAGGACGCTTGTGTTGGCCCGACCCAGAAGGAGTTGGGGCAGCTCAAGCAGCTGAGAAACAAGCTGCCGCCTGGGACCACGGAACAGACGATCACGAAGGTCGTAGCGGCATGGCTGGATTTCATCGATAAGGCGCGTAGCGACGCAGGCGCGTTCGCTGTCCCGCAGAAGCCCGACATCGGGTTCGTCCTCAAGTTCGCGGGTGTGGCGGCGAACTTCAAAGCACCGGCGCCGAAAGCATGCGGAGGGCCAGCCCTCGCCGCAATAAAGCAGACCGCACTCCTTCCCCCCAAGAAGCCGGAGCCCAAGCCTGAGCCGATAGCGACCCTTGAGGAGATCATGGCAGATCTCTAGGGGAGCCGAGGCTCGGAAGCTCCGGAGAGGATTTACGAAGGTGGGTTGATGGATGCTCGCTGCAATCGATTTCTAGGGCTCAGGAGCGGCAAGAGCGGCTTCTTAGTGTCGGAGTAGCTAGAGCGTGACGGCACGGCTGTATGGCCTTCCTAGCGAAACGCAGAAGCTCCGCCCTTGGAGAGGCGGCGGACGCGAAAATCGAGACCGAAATCTGACCCGCGCTGCGCTCTGCACTCGTGTTGCTCCGCGTCGAAGCTGAGAACTTCGGAGCGACCATACGTGCAGCTGTGCAATTAATTGCACCGCCAGTGCGCGCCTCCGCAGCGATTTCCCGAGGATCTCGTGAGCACCTACACTCCGCTCCCGGAGCCACTCAATGTCGCTGCTTCTTCGTCGGCTTGATCCCACCAGTCGGAATGTCTGGCTGATAGTCTGGCGTGCCAGCCTGCTCGAAGGCCAAGAGCCCCGGCGCGCCGATCACAGGAATGCTCTGACCAGAGTTGGCCTCCTGCAGACCCGCGGTGGACGTAGACAGCTGCAGGAAGGATGGGAACGCAGCCACCGGAGCGGCTTGCTCCGCTTGCCTTGGCGCTTCTGTCGGTCCGCTGGAGCTGGTTGTCATCGATGGCGAGGTGGTGACCGCGATCAGGCTGTCTGACTGATTGGATGAGCGCGTGAATACCAGCGCTCCGACGACGGCACACAGAGCTGTGGTGATCAGCAGCAATCGCTTCATGCCTTACCCTCCCCTTCGGCTCGTGCGGGGAGAAATGCGGCTCGTGCCGGATGGTTCGGCACAATCCCAGGGCAGGGTTTGAACCGACTGAATGGAGCCAGCTGTCGGCCTGCCCCGGCCACAGAGGACCAGCGGTACCGGCTCGCTTCAGCTGGTCAGAGAGACGCTACCAGGCTAGCCGATCAGCCGCGCGACCGATGCAGGCCGAAGGAAGTCGAGGTCCACCAGGGCGAGAGCGGCACGGATCGCACGCAGGGTCCGGTTCTCCGAGCAGACCTCCAGGGCCTCCGCCTCAAGCTCTGCCATCCTCAGGAAGACAGCTTCTCGATCAGGTTCGCCCCGCTGAAGCCGCTCGTCCTCCCGTAGATCAACCAAGCGCTGCAGGATGGGACAAGGGGCCGAGGTGCACATCGCGCGAGATGCCCTGCGTTAGCGAGCGTACGAGCATCCTAGCCAGGTCCGCGGGGCACCCGAAACCTACCCTGCTGTACTAATACTTTGCGACTGGCACTCTAGGCCAAGGTTGGCGGCACAGTGGTTCCTCTGGACTGGAGCAACTGGCCCGCATCCTACATCGCGGCCGCTAGTATCCAGTATGATGTCCTTCAGCTGTCCGGAGCTGTCCCGCCCACAGCGTAGCTTGGCTGTCCATCGCGGATGAACACAGTGTCCAAGGACAGGTTTCAGGACAGCGAGAACGGTGGCCGTGACGCCCTGCAGCGAGCGCGTGATCGCTGGCAGGTTCTGGAGGCAACACAGCAGCTTAGAGGGAAGGATAACAGGCCGCATCCTGCCCGAAGATCCGCACGTCCCGGGACAGCCACCGGGGCTCATGCGCCCGGCACCAGCACGCAGGTCCGCCAAGCAGGCGCGACATCGAGGTGCAGTCCGGATCGAGGGTGCTCAGGCTGCCTTGGGGTTGATGGCCTCCTCGGCGAGATCCGAGAGCACGCCGTCCGTGTTCTCCTCCTCCATCAGGGTCTGCTTCAGAAGCCCTTCCGCCTCGCTCTGCCCCAGCTGCTTCGCCCAGGCGATCAGCGTGCCGTAGCGGGTAATTTCGTAGTGCTCCACCGCCTGCGCCGCCGCGATGAGGCCAGCGTCGCCTGCATCACTGCCGCCGAACTCGTCCATCACCTCCTGGCCCTCGGCGATGATGCCTTGGATCGCCTGGCAGGTGACACCCTCGGGCTTCTCCCCGAGGCTCTTGAACACCTGCTCGAGGCGCTTCACCTGCTCCTCGGTCTCCTTCTGGTGCACGCCGAACGCGACCTTCAGCTCACTGGAGCGGGCCGCCTCCATCATCTTGGGCAGGGCTTTCAGGATGGCGTTCTCGGCGAAGTAGGTGTCCTTCAGCTGGTGCAGGAAGAGAGCCTTGAGGTCCTTGCCGGCCATCGTGAGCATCCTCTGAACAGGGCGTAGCACCTGCTCGGCCAACTAGCCTTCCGGGCCTTCGTTCCAGAGCCCTAAGCCAGGCTGCTGCTCCTGCTGCCGTGGCGCCATGATGGTGCAAACGTCACCTCGGGCCATACTCGGCCGTGACGTGACGCGGATCCACCATCAGAGCTCCTCGGCTTCACTGAGCTCTGGATCACCTCCTGATGCGCGGGCTGCTAAGAGCTGCAGCTGCTTCGACGCGCGGTCGCGCCAAGCCTGCTCTAGGATGCGCCTGAGGCTGGCCTCCGCCACGAAGGCAAGATGGACCCGAAGCAACGGACATCCGCCCGTCTGGCCCGCCATGGAAAACGTTCTGGGTTCGGCCTCGCTCAGCATCTCGCCCTCGTCAGCCCCGATGGGGACCAGCAGCGAGACACCATCCTCATCGAGCCAAGCCAGGCGCCGTCGGCCTATCCGGAACACCGGTCCGGTCGGGCTCACCCTCTCCTCCACGCCCGGCAGAGCGAGGGCGGCGCGACGCGCAACCTCGAACCAGATGGAGGGTTTCCTTGCCCGGTACGGCGGGCTGCTCCGCGATGCCATGGCCGGCCTCAACAGCTGGACGAGAGACAACGCGCGTGCAGCGCCAGCGAGGATCTCTGCGTGAGTGCGTGGCTCGACGAGATGCACCGGCAGGCCGGGCAGATGCTCGAGGCGTTCGGCTTCGGTCCGCAGGAGGCGGCGTGGCGTCTCGCAGCGGACTGGCCCGCCGCTCGCCTGCGGGCCTACCAGGATCCGGACCAGGGCACCGGGCCTGTTCTGCTGATTGTCCCGGCACCGTTCAAGCGCGCCTACATCTGGGACCTGCTCGCACAGGTCAGCGTCGTCCGGCGCTGCCGGGCGCGAGGCCTGCGCGTCTATCTCCTCGACTGGCGGATCCCCGGCGAGCAGGACAACGGCTGGAGCCTTGCTGACTACGCCGACCACCTGCCAACCGCTGCTCTCGCGGTAATCGAGGCTGAGACAGGCGTCTCCCGGGCGCTGATCGCCGGCCACTCGCTGGGTGGCACCTTCGCGGCGGTCTTTGCCGCGCTTCATCCGGAGCAGGTCGCCGGCCTCATCCTGGTGGACGCTCCGCTCGCCTTCGGCGCGGACGGCGGGCCTCTGGCGCAGGCTGTGCGGCTGATCCCGCACGCGGGCGCCATCCGGGCGATCGCCGGCAGCCCGGTGCCCGGGTCTGTGATCAACGCGCTGAGCCTCGGGGCTGCGCCGCACGCCTTTCAGCTGCAGCCACCTCTGGATCACGCCGCGAGCCTGTCCGACCCGCTCGCCCTGGCTGTTCACACCCATGTGGCACGTTGGGCCCTCGACGAGTTCCCACTGCCGGGTCAGCTCTTCGAGGATGTCCTCGAGCAGCTCTACCGCGAGGACCGTTTTCGCCTGGGTACGCTCGAGGTCGGCGGCCGGCGCACCGGGCTGACCGCTCTACGTGCGCCCGTCATGGCGGTGATCAACCCTGCGGGGCAGGTCGTGCCGCCGGCCTCGCTGTTGCGCGGTCTCGATGCAGCCCCGGACGCGCCTGCCGAGGTGCTCACCTACGAGGGTGATCGCGGTCCACTGCTGCAGCATCTCGGGCCGTTGGTCGCGCCGATTGCGCATGAGCACCTCTGGCCGAGGATCCTCGCTTGGGCGAGCGCGCCGCTTGAAGGCACCCCTTGATCTGCGAGCCGGACCGAACCCGCCCGGCAGATGACATGCTTCTCATTACCCTCGTGTCTGCACGGGCCCTGCCGCCCCTCGGCCGGTGGCTCTCAGACCGGAGAGCTGATCTTACCTCCGATAACACTTTCTTATCGCGACCTACCCTTAGGCCGGGGATGTCACCTTTCCGTGCAATCCATTGCACGTACGAGCGAGCGGGTAACTCGTGGCGTGGCAGTTCAAACAGGAGGCCGCCGAGGTTGGAAGCTCAGCATCAGAGGCGCGTCGCAAGCAGAAGCTGGTGCTTTCCCCGAAAGCCGACGTTCCGCTTTGCGCCCATCTCGGCCAATCGGTGGCCCTCAGCGACATCTCCGAAGCGGACACCGGCTCAAGGCTGAACTTAGATCCGAGTTGCGTTACCTCCTAACCTCCGACTCCACCTCGATCTGGCGCAACGTCAGCACCACCTGCTCGGCACTCGGCCTTGCCCTCTCCTCATCTCCAGCTCCTTCCATCCTGGCTGATCCTCGCAATCAGCCCGGTCCAAAACTAGCTGGTCAGGTCAGACGCGGCACAGAAGCGTTCAACAAGAGGGCTCCGGTGATAGCGGTGTGTCCGACAACGCCGGTACGCCGCGGGTCTGGGCGGTAGGCGACCTACGACCTGGACCCGTCGCGTGTCCGCGACTGCTGCATGCTTCCCACGTCCGGTCGATGCTGCTCGACTGGCGACATCCGAGATAGAGCTGTCAGCCTCAGTCCAGGGCGATGTAGACGAGCAGCGACGCCATGCTGAGCCATGTGCAGGCCGCGAGGGTCCGCTTGGACGGGCTGTGACGTCGCACCATGTCATGAACCAGCCACGCGAGCAGCAGCAGCAGCGCGGCGGCCGCGATCCCGCCGCGTTCGAGCGTCAGCCCGCTCGCGGTCAGGAATGCCGTCACCCCGACCGTGGTAGTGACCTGATCCCAGGTGGTCACGCTCCGCCTGTCAGCGAACATCTCCACGAAGCGAACGCAGCCGAGCACCGCAGCGACCGTGAGCAGCGCGGTGGCAACGATGTCCTTCATGGTTCTCCGGCGAAGGGCCCGAGCCTGATTGCCTCGCTGCTAGGCAGCGTGCCTCAGCACGTTGCAATTTCGGCCGCGGCTCGTAAACGGAGGCTTGGTATACCAGTGCCCCGCGCCGGCCATCGGAGCATCTGCCCGTTGAACGGGCACCTCGGACGGCGGTTCGGGCAAGCGAGGGACGCGCGAAGATGTCCGACTCCGTCAGCCCGAAACAACAGAGCGGAAAGTCAGCCGGGTTTCGCCTGTTCAGGCCGATCCTGGCGGGCGCGACCCTGCGCGAGCGCCTCATCGCCTGCCTGGGTGCGCTCGCCGGCATCACGCTCACCGGCCTGATCTGCGGCTTGGTCTTCGGCCAGGGACCCGACATCCCGCTGATCGTTGCGCCGATGGGCGCCTCGGCCGTTCTGTTGTTCGCCGTGCCGGCGAGTCCCCTGGCCCAGCCCTGGCCCATCATCGGCGGCAACACGATCTCGGCCTTCGTGGGCGTGCTGGCCGCCCGCTTCATCCCGGACCCTGTGGTGGCGATCGGCGTCGGCGTCTCGCTAGCCATCGCCGCGATGTCGTTCACCCGGTGCCTTCATCCGCCCGGTGGTGCGGCCGCCTTGACGGCGCTGATCGGAGGCCCAGCCGTCACGTCCGCCGGCTTCCTGTTCCCGCTGTTCCCTGTCTGCGTGAACTCGGTCATCCTGGTCGCCCTCGGCATCACCTTCCACAAGATCGCGCGACGCAACTACCCGCATGTCCCGGTCGCAGCGCCGGTCAACACCCATGGCACCGCTGATCTGCCCCCGCCGCTCCGCGTCGGCTTCAAGCCGGAGGACGTCGATGCCGCCCTGGTCGCGTTGCACGAGACGCTGGACATCGATCGGGCCGACCTGGACCGCCTCCTGCAGCAGGTCGAACACCACGCGCTCGTGCGCTCGCAGGGCGACCTCACCTGCGGCGAGATCATGTCGCGCGATGTGGTCACCATCGGGCTGGACGGCAGCGCTGAGCGGGCGCGAGAGCTCCTGATCGCGCACAACATCCGGACGCTGCCCGTGGTGGACAGGGCCGGTCGGCTAGCGGGCACGCTCGGTCTCCGCGAGCTGACGCTGCATGGCGAGGTGGGCATCGCGCAGGTGATGTCGGAGGCGCAAACGGCCGGACCGCATGAACCGGTGGTCGCGCTGGCGTCCTCGCTGACCGACGGCCGCACCCATGCCGTGATCGTCGTGGACGAGGAGCGGCGCATCCTGGGGATCATCACCCAGACTGACCTCCTCGCGACCGTCACGCGCCTGCTCTCGGCCAAGGCTTTCGCGCTTTCCGAGCCTGGCCCCGCATAGGCAATCGCCCCGGCCCGATCTTATCAGCCGATCCGAAGGGTCGGCCCTTCGGCATAACCGCTGGATGTAGAAGGCTCGCGCGGCAGATCACCCTGGGCGTTGGCCCGGATGTTGCCAGAGCTCTCGCTTTCCTGGCAGCGTCACGTCCGCAGGAGCGAGCCGATGCAAGATGGACCTCTTCTTCACCTGCTGCACGCGGCCTTGATGGCGTCGAGCATGATGCTGACGTGGCAGGTCTACCTTCTTCGCAAGCCGAAATCGGAATAGGCCGGCTTCCTCTGGAGAACCCGTCAATGCGGGCTTCCGGACGTGAGAGGGCTAGTCCGTACAAACGTGGCAACCCTTCGAATGCCGATGGCTGCATATGTTGATGCTGGCATCAACCGAAGCAGGCCAAGCCGGTTGAGGCCGCCGGACTTCAGCCCATCTGTGCGCTCGGTGCGGACGTGGTGGCCTCCATGCGGCGTCTGCTTCCGCTTCGAAGCGGACATATTCGACACACGGACCTTGAGTTCACTCAAAGTCAATCTGAGGCGTTCAGCTAAACCGCGCCAGATGTCCGCTCACCCACAGTTCGAAATCATCAAGCAGGCGGACCGCCACCGGCCAAGGTTAGCTGTTCATCACTGCGCCCGATGTTGTTGCTCAGCCGATCCTGATCGCGTCTCCGAAGTAGAAATTTAGGTGGAGCGCTACGGGGTTGAGGCTCGCTCGGTGATGATGAGGTCCATCCGCATGTCGTGCGGCTGCGGATGGATGGTGTCCAGGCGCGACAGTTCAAAGCCGACGCCGATCGTCTGTGGCTTCGATGGCATCGCCGCGATCGTCCGGTCATAAAAGCCCCCGCCGTAGCCCAGCCGGAACCCGGAGACGTCAAAGCCGACGAGCGGCGCGAGCAGGATATCAGGGAGTAGCGGCTCGCCCTCAGCTGGGATCGGGATGTTCCAGACGCCCCGGGACATCGCCACACCCGGCCACCATTCACGAAACTGGAGTGGCTGCGCTTTTGCCACCACCACGGGAAGCGCGAGGCGCACCCCGCGCGTGCGCAGAGCCGGTGAGGAGCGTGCGTGCATCGTACTCCCCTCTGAATGGCCAGTAGAAGCCGACGAGCTGACCCGAGGCCGAGGAGAGTGCCTCCGCCAGTGCCTTGTCGATCCGTCCGCTCCAGTCCGCGCGCTCCGCGGACCCGATCTGAAGCCGGCGCTCGATCAGTTGCGCGCGTGTCTCCTTCCGCCACTGCCGGATCGCTGGCCAATCGAGGCTGCCGGCAGGTAGCGGAGAGTCCCCTGCCCGCTCGGATCCTTCAGGCATGCCGACGAAACTCGGATCGAGTTCGTGCATGAAACAGGGCGGCGAACTGTAGGTGCCGAACGCCGCTGGATCCTCGACAGGCTGGTAAGGATCGTTCTCAGGTTTCCTCGTCTGAGTGCCCATGACGCCACTCCGCCCGACCAAGGCCATCTACCGGCAGCGACAATCCAGGCGTCGCCCAGGTTGGGCTGCCGGGCCCGCCCACGCCTCCGCGCTCGACCACCACCGGAGAACCGCGCTCGTCCCAGCAGAGCGTGCCGCAACATCCCACGTCACCGCTCCAAGGTCCGTCAGCTGCCCCACCTGCTCAAGGACAGCCTGCTCGTCAGGTCGAGGTAGATTTA
>NZ_BJZU01000142.1 GCF_007992195.1 Methylobacterium oxalidis
GGGCTGACTGCCGCCACTCACGCCGCGTCGCTTCGGTCGGATCGCCGAGCACCGGGTTCCCGTGACAGTGCCCTTGCCGACCTACGATAGCGCCAGCAACGTGGGGCGAGTAGCGGTGACGCTCGTGCTTCCGATCCGATGCGGGGGATGGCCATGACTGAGCCCAAGCAAGGTGACCGAGCCAATCCACTCGCGGCCGCGCTCGATGCTTTGGAGACCGCCCTCCTGACGTTCACTGCAGAAGTCGCGGCTCGAGACGAGACCCTGGCAACCGAAGTGCTTGAGAAGACTGCTCTGGCGATCAACGCGGTTCTGGATGGGCCGAGGTACATGAGTCCAGATAAGAGCGCGACGAGCTACGACACTGCCATTCGCTCCGCTGTTCGCTGCCAAGTGAACGCGATCCTCGACAAGGCGCGCGAGGTGACTGCAGCGCGTCGAAGTCAGCATTTCTGAGTTGGGCGGGAAAGCAGCCACTGCTCCCTCCCTGAGTGCGCGGCGACGCGGCGCTGCGCCTTGGGGGCGACCCAAACGGTCAGCCAACCGGCGGCTATGTCGACAGGCGTCTCATGAGAGATCCTGAGGAGCCTTGTTCTGGCCGATCCTCTCAATCAGCCCGATCCATAGACACCTGATCTGAGCAACTTCATGTTGTGATCGGGCAGAGTGACTCGATCGCATCGCACGCGGCCGACCCGCCGCCCTCCACCTTCATCAAGTCCCTTGCCGCTACACAGGCCTGCCGAATCTCGGGGGCGCTCAACAACCGACGAATCTCTACGGTGGCTTGGGCCGGCGTAAAGCGGCGCCGGCTGAGCGCGGAGCCAAAGTTAAGGCACCTCAGGCGCTCCGCTTCATCGGAGTGGTCGAAGGCCACTGGAACCACACCCAGGACGAGTTCCACCTCGCCGCGGCGGACCCAAACCTCAGGAAGGTCGCCGAGCTGATCCTGGTGCCGCAGCCGAGCCCGGCCTGATCGGTCGGGACCACCCTCGAATCAAACCGCCGCGCTCGTTCGATCCGCTCTCGACCCAGCCCGACCGCGGGTTTCTCCACCAGAATCCCCCATTCCGGTCGTTTAGCCAGCCTCGGCCGCTTCTCTGAAGCGGCCCTTCGCAGACTAACCATTATAGACTTAGGCGTCCTCGGCTTTCCAAGCCATCACAGGGGGAGAAGCCGACTACTGTAAAGCTTAGCAGAGCCCAAGTTTGACGCGCAGCGGCCTCTAACGCGCCGCTTTTGAACCTATATCGCCGCCCGAACGATGATCGCGTCTTGTTCAATCAAGCAGCGCACGCGGAACCAGAAGAAAAGCAAGGTGTTCCGTTCCCGAATTGGCTAACCGTTGATCCGCTTCTGGACGGCACATTGGAGGCACCAACGCTTCGGCGGCGCTGGCAGGGCATGAGCGACATCGACGACCCCTTCACCAACGAGCAGCTTACCGAACTTGCGCTGATGCAGGCGGAGAACACGGCGCAGACCGGCAAGGCGCTGGTTGCGACGGCCCATCAGGCCATCGCCGGATTGGTGTTGAACGCGCTTCTGCTGCACGAGCTGGGGCGTCTCGGCGTCGTGGACCACGACACGCTGAGGGCAGAGGCTGTCGAGCGGGCTCGCTCCATCCAACCGCCGGAGGTGGGCGCCAGCGTCGCCCAGGTCATCAAGACAATCTTCGACGGGGAGGCGCCGACTGCGCAGGGCGCGGAACTCACCAGCATCAACGGCAACCAGACGGACGCGAAGCACTGACACCACAGCTCGGTATCATCCGCGGAATAGGGGCATCTGGGCCCTCGCTGCGAGAAATCACAGCGTATAGCCGCAAACAGGCCGAAAGCGGATCAGCCGCAGGGAATGCATTCTCCTGTCTCATCCGATCAAGCACGAAGTCATGGATCGGATCATCTGGCGCAGGGAGGACGTTGCTATGCTCTCCTCTGCCAGACCATGCACCAACGGTGGCCCGAGCGGAGCGGTCGCGGACGAGAGTTCCCAAGGGGCTGAGAACGCCCCTTCTGTCGGCTTCATCCATCCCGATGTCGTGCGGGCGATCCACGCCGTCCTGGTGGAACTCGGCGCTGACCTTGAGGGCCTCGTCGCTGAAGTGGGCCTTGATCCCCATCTGTTCGAAACCAGCGGCAAGCCCGTTCCGTTCACGGCAATCGGACACCTGATCGCCCTGGCTGCCGACCGCCTGCACTGTCTCCATCTCGGATTACTGGTCGGGCAGCGAACCACCCTGGCCTCGCTCGGCCTCCTCGGCCTGTTGCTGCGCAACTGCACCGCGGTGGGCGGCGCCCTGCGGGCCCTTGAAGCGCATGCGTGTGTGCGGGACCGCGGCGCGGTGATCGGCCTCGCCATCTACGACGACACTGCCGTCCTCAGCTATGCCCAGCATGAGCCCGAGGCCAAGGGTGCTGCCCTGCATCTGGAGCGGGCACTCGCCACGGTGACCAACATCCTGCGAGGGCTGTGCGGGCCTGACTGGGCGCCGCTGGAGGTGCTGCTGCCACGCTCCGCGCCGCGCGACACAGCACCCTACACCGGCTTCTTCAAAGGACCGGTCCGCTTCGATCAAGAAGCAGCTGCCTTGGTGCTTCCGGCCGAGCTCTTGGAGCAGCGGATCGTAGGTGCGGACCCAGCCGTCCGGCGGAGGGTGGAGGAGAACATCCGCCGGCTCGAGGCAGATCAGCCCTCCACGCTGACGGACAAGCTTCGCGAGTACCTCCAAACCGCCGTGACCCGGCAGCGCTGCACAGCCGAGCACGTGGCACGCATGAAATTGGTGGACCGTCGTACCTTGAGCCGCCGCCTAAGGGCCGAGGGCACGAACTTCCGCCGTCTTGCCAGCGAGGTGCAGTTCCAGTCGGCTAAGCAACTGCTCGCTGACACCAGCATGAGCTTGACGCAGATCGCCGACTGCCTCGACTTCTCCGAGCTCGCCGGGTTCACGCATGCCTTCCGCCGTTGGTCGGGCATGACGCCCAGCGCCTGGCGGCGGGCGAACCGATTGGAGACGACGCGCCACTGATACCAAGCAGATCTTCGCCCTGCGGGAGGAGGACCAGCGGATGCGCCAGCACGTTTGTGTCTGGGCCTGCGCCCTTGTGGTGCTCGCCGGGGAGGCGAGCGCGCAGGACGCCCGCACTTCTCTCTTGGACCGGGCGGATGCGCGCATGCAGCTTGGCGCTGCCTCGCTGGTGCCGACGCTCCGCGGCCGCTGGGTCTATGCCGATCACAAGCTCATCGTCGGCCGCGTGCAGGATGTGCGGGTCTCGGTCGACAGCACCACGCTTATCGCCGTGGTGACCCGCCGACGCTGGCTCGGCGGTGGGGAGGTCGGCATCCCGATCCCTCTCCTGCGGCAGGCGGACAATGATCTCACGGTCAGCGGCACACGCGAAACCATCCGGGCGATGCCGAACCTTAGGCCGTGAGGCACAGGCATGAGTCCGTTGTGAGTGAGAGGGCTAAAGCCGATCAGTCACCCAAGGAAGTTCGGCGCGTCGATGATCGGAGGTGACCAAATGAGTATCGCCAGTATCATGGTTTCTCTGGACCTCGGAGCAAGGGCTGCCGAACGCGTCCGTCTTGCAGCCGGTCTCGCAAGCCGCTTCGGAGCGACCCTCACGGGCATCGCCGCGCGTAAGATGCCCAATCCCGGCCCGGGCGAGGACCTCAAGACAATACAGGCCGCCTACAAGGAGGAGCAGACCAAGCTCGAGAAGGATCTGAAGCGGTGCCGAGAGGTCTTCGAGCAGAGTTGCGGTGCGGAGATCCGGACGGCTTGGCACCAGGCCGAGGCTGATGCCACAAGCTTTCTCGTCCGCCAAGCGCTCGCTGCCGATCTCGTGATTGTCGGACGCGAGACGGACAACGACACCGGAACCTTGGCCGCTCTGCCCGGCCCCGTGCTGATGGAAGTCGGCCGGCCGGTTCTGGTTGCGCCGGGCACCGATCATCTCAGGGCAGAACGGATCGTCGTCGCATGGAAGGATGCGCCCGAGGCGCGGCGTGCGGTTTCGGCCGCTCTACCGCTGATCCGCCGCGCCAAGCAGGTCTTCGTCGTGAGCGCGGGTGAAGAGGCTCGCTTCACCGGTGCCGAGCAGGTTTGCGGTTTCCTGAACCTTCACGGCGCACAGGCGACCACGCATCTGCTGACCGCAACGAGCCGTGAGGTCGCCGATGAGATCTTGCGATTCACGACGCGAGAAGATGCGGATCTCGTGGTCATGGGCGGGTACGGCCATTCTCGGCTGCGGGAATGGTTGTTCGGCGGCGTGACGAGAGACGTCCTGCAGACCTCGCCCGTGTGCTGCCTGATGAGCCACTGATGGCTGAGGCCTCGGAAACCGTAGCCCAAACTAGTCGACCATCCGTCGAAGGCTGTCCGGAAGCCGTCCGAGCGGAGTGGTCGGCGAACCGTGTCAGCGAGCAACCGCCGTATCGATGCTCTGTCGTCGTGATACTCCTGAAGCCAGCAATGTGCATCCGCCACAGCCTGATCTGATGCTCTCGTCGATCAAATGTCCTCGATAATCAAGCGCGATATTGTCCTAGCTGTAGAGTGAGAGCCGGAAGAGGAGCAAATCCATCTTGTTGCATAGGGGACTGTGCACGCTACAGCGTTCCGGAGCGGAGGAGGCGCCTACTTCTCGCGCGAAGTGCATTTTCTTCCCGTGGGGCGGCGTTCACCTCGTTTCATGGCGCGCGCGCACTAGCCTAGGGCGCCTGCGCAGAAAGGCGTGAGCATGCGAGTTGCAGTGTTCAGCGCGAAGAACTACGAGCGCGCGCTTCTCAATGAGCTCAATGCGGGTCACGGCCATGACCTCGTGTATTTCGATGCGCTTCTCGAACCCGAGACCGCATCTCTCGCTGCCGGATTCCCGGCGGTCAGCGTCTTCGTCAACGATGCCGTCAATCGCGACGTCCTAAGAAGCCTCGCTCAGGGTGAGACGAAGCTCGTTGCGACACGCTGCACGGGATTCAATCACATCGACCTGGAAGCAGCGGATGAATTTGGCATTCGCGTCGTGCGGGTCGCCAACTATTCGCCGAACTCCGTTGCCGAGTTCGCGGTGGGCTTGCTCCTTGCGCTCAACCGCAAAATTCATCGGGCCTACAATCGAACCCGCGAGGGCAACTTCAAGCTCGACGGGCTCATGGGATTCGATCTCGTCGGACGCACCGTGGCGGTGATTGGCACCGGGCGGATCGGGACCATCTTCGCCCGCATCATGGCCGGCTTCGGCTGCAAAGTGATCGGGTTCGACGTGCATCGCTCGGCCGAGTTCGAAGAGATCGGAGGCCGTTACGTCGACGCGAAGGGCGTCGAAGAGGCAGACGTCATCTCCATGCATTGCCCGCTGACGCCTGAGACCTATCACATCGTCGATGCGCGGACGCTTGGGCGGGTGAAGACAGGCGCCCTCCTGATCAATACGAGCCGCGGCGGATTGGTCGATACCGACGCGGCGATCGATGCGCTGAAGTCTGGCCGGCTGGGCGGAATGGCCATCGACGTCTACGAGCAGGAAGCGGATCTGTTCTACAGAGATCTATCGAGCGCCGTGATCCCGGACGACGTGATTCAGCGTCTCGTCTCGTTCCCGAACGTGATCGTGACGGGCCACCAAGCCTTCTTCACGCGCGAGGCCCTGGAGACGATCCTGGGTACGACGCTCGCGAGCATCTCGGAATTCGAAGCTGGGCGTCCTCTCGCCTTCGAGATCGCCGCGCCGGGCCGCGCCCGAGGATGAGCTATGCTGCGCCCGCGCTATGTTCCGCCCGAAGACACCTTTCCGCCGAACCCCTGGGCGTTCGAGGCCGCCCGCTACGACGCGAGGCTTGCCGGTGAACTGACCGGGCAGGCCGAGACGATGTTTGCCCTGTCGAACGGCTATCTGGGCATTCGCGGAGCCGTCGAGGAAGGCACGCCGGCGCGAGAGGCGGGCACCTATCTCAACGGCTTCTACGAACACCGGCCGATCTCCTACGGCGAGCATGCCTATGGCTTCCCGACCGTCGGCCAGAGCATCCTGAACTGCCCGAACGGCACGGCCGTGAAACTCTTCGTCGAAGACGAGCCCTTCGTCGTGCCGCGGGCCGAAGTTCTGGAATACCGGCGCTCCCTCGATCTCAGAGGCGGCACTCTGAACCGGGATGTCCGTTGGATGTCTCCCACAGGGAAGCGCCTGCGCATGCGGACGGTCCGGTTGGTCTCGCTCGCGCATCGGCATCTCGCCGCGATCGAGTTCGAGCTCATAGCGGAAGACGCGGACGTCGAGGTCGCGGTGTCGTCCGAGCTCGACAACCATCAGCCCCTGAGCGCCGACACGACGGACCCCCGTCTCGCGGAGGGGTTTGTCGGCCGGGTTCTGCACCCCACGGGGACGCAATCCGAGGGCCTGCGGGCGATACTGAGTTACCGAACCAGAAGCTCCGGCTTGAGCCTCGGCTGCGGCATGGATCACAGCATCATCACTGAATGCTCGATCCTCAACGAGTCGCGCTGCGACGATGATTTTGCTGCCATCATATTCCGGGGCAAGCTTTTGCGAAACAAGCCCCTTCGTATTTGCAAGTATTTAAGCTATCACTATTCCGACGATTCCGACACCGAACAGATCCTGTTACAGACCATTTCCACCCTCAAACGCGCCAGAACGCAAGGATTTCAGGCGATCCTCGAGCGCCAGAGGCGCGATGTCGAGCGTTTTTGGGCGCGGGCCGATGTTGTGGTCGAGAGCGACAATCCGAGGACGCAGCAGACGATTCGATGGAACCTCTTTCAGCTTCTGCAGGCCTCGGAGCGAGCGGAAGGGCATGGGATCGGCGCCAGGGGCCTGACCGGCCGGACGTACGAGGGACACTACTTCTGGGACACGGAAATTTATGTCCTTCCATTCCTGATCTTTACGAATCCGTCGATCGCGCGCAGCGTCCTCAAATTTCGCTACGATATGCTGGACAAGGCGCGGGCGCGGGCGCGCGAATTGGGACACCGCGGAGCGACCTTTCCCTGGCGGACGATCAATGGTGAGGAGGCGTCGGCCTATTACGCAGCGGGAACTGCGCAATACCATATCAACGCCGACATCGCCTACGCGCTGCGGAAGTATGTCGAGGTCACCGGCGATGACGAATTTCTCTGGAGCTACGGCGCAGAGGTCCTGATCGAGACCGCGCGTCTGTGGTTCGACCTCGGCTTCTTCTCTGACGTCAAAGGTGGTCGCTTCTGCATCAACGGCGTCACCGGACCGGACGAATATACTGCGATTGTCAACAACAACTGCTTCACCAACCTGATGGCGCGGGAGAACCTGCGCTACGCCGTCCAGACTGTGCTCGCTCTCGAGCGCCTGCGCCCAGATCAATTCGCTGCGCTGGTCGCTCTGACGGGCCTGGAACGTTCCGAGCTCGGCCACTGGGAGGAGGCGGCCGAGCGGATGTACCTGCCTTACGATGAGCGCCTCGGGATCCATCCTCAGGATGATGATTTCCTCGACTTGGAACGCTGGGATTTCGCCTCGACATCGGAAGATAATTATCCTCTCCTGCTACACTACCATCCTCTAAACCTCTATAGATCTCAGGTGATCAAGCAGGCAGACACTGTGATGGCCATGTTCCTGCTGAATGACCATTTCACGCGGGAAGAGAAGAGGCGTAATTTCGAGTATTACGATCCTTTGACAACGCACGACTCATCCCTGTCGGTCTGCATTCAGAGCATCGTCGCGAATGAGATCGGGCTCGACCGGAAGGCGATCGAGTATTTTGACTTCGCTGCGGCGATGGACATGTCGGATATCGGCGGTAACATGATGCACGGCGCTCATGTCGCCGCAATCGGCGGTACGTGGCTCGCTCTTGCCTATGGCTTCGCCGGATTGCGCGACAGCGAGGGTCACATCTCGTTCAATCCCATCCTGCCGAAGGCGTGGTCGGCCCTGAAGCTTGTCCTGACCGTCAGAGGACAGACGTTTCGGATCGAGATCGACCACGCGTCGGCGACCTATCGGCTTCTGAACGGCGTGCGATTGGAATTCTCGCATGCCGGTGAAGCCTGCGTTCTGTCCTCTGCGGAGCCGGTCCTGACTCGCCCGGTCGGGTCGGTGAGGGCGAACTCTTGCGCCTTCGGCGAGCCGAACTGACCCGCGGGCGCCCGGGCGCCTGCAAAAGGTCAGGTTCGGCAGCAGGACGGTCCGAATCCAGCGCCCCGATGCGCCAGCGCGGGCTGCGCCGAAGATTCTTCGGATCGGAGGGTCGGGCGCACGGAAGCGGAGAGTTCTTCCATGATGGCCTCAATCAGCGAGCTCATTGGAACACAGCCGATCCTCGCGCTCTTCCTCGCTATCGGCCTCGGGTACGCGGTGGGACAGATCCGGTTTCTGGACTTCTCGCTCGGCGTGGGCGCGGTGCTCTTCGTCGGCCTGTTCATCGGTGCCATCGCACCCAAGGTGCAGATCGCTGGGCCGCTTGGGCTGGTCGGGCTGATCATGTTCCTCTACGCGATCGGCATTCTCTACGGCCGCCAGTTCTTCGAGGGCCTGTCGGGACCCGGGCGCATCTACAACCTGCTGGCGGCCGTCGCTGTCACCGCCGGACTGCTAGTGGCGCTCGGCCTCGGCGCCGTCTTTCAGGTCAGTCTCGGCCATACACTCGGCATTTTCGCTGGATCGATGGTCAGCACGGCGGCCCTGCAGGCCGCGATCGACACCATCGGTAACCGGGATCCCTCCATCGGCTACTCGGTCACTTATCCGTTCGGCGTGATCGGCCCCATTCTCTGCCTGTACTTCATGACGCGACGCGTGAAGCCGGCCTTTCCGCCGAAGCCCGTCCGCTTCCATATCGGCGAGGTCACGGTCGAGCGCCTGCCGGCCGCCGGCGCCACGCTCGGCGCGGTTATGGCCACTTTGCCCGAGGGCGTGCAGATCGCCGGCGTGCGACAGGAACACCACAATCGGCTGCCCGATCCAGATCTCGAACTGCATCCCGGCGACGCGCTCCTGATCGCGGCCGATCGCGCGGCGGCCGTGGACGAAGTCGCCTCGGTCCTCGGACATGTCGACCGGGGCCGCCTCGCCAGGGATCGCGGCGACATCACCTACCAGCGCTTCTTCGTCTCGAAGCCGGCGCTGACCGGCGTGAAGCTGGCGGATCTGCCCCTGCCGCCAGGCATCCCGATCCGGGTTCTACATGTCCGCCGCTACGACATGGACGTCATGCCCTCGCCGGACCTGATGCTGGAGTTGGGCGATCGGGTCGGCGTCCTCGTGGCACCTGACCACGTGGCCGAGGCGCGGGCGCATTTCGGCGATACGGTGAAGGCGGCCGCAGACTTCAGCTACGTCTCGGTCGGTCTCGGCATGGTGCTCGGCGTACTTCTCGGCCTGATCCCGATCCCGGTGCCGGGTGTGGGCACCGTCACTCTCGGCATCGGCGGGGGCCCGCTCATCGTGGCGCTGATCCTCGGGAGGCTTCGGCGCACCGGGCCGCTCAGCTGGGTCATGCCGTTGCCCGCCAACATCGTGCTGCGCAATCTCGGCCTGACGCTGTTCCTGGCAACGGTCGGGATCAATTCGGGCCAGGCCTTCGTGACGACCGTCGCGCAGACCGGATCGCTGTTGCTGCTGATCGGCGTGGCGGTGTTGTTGACCACCGTGGCGATCGTGTTGCTCGCCGGCTTCTACCTACTCAAAATCCCATTCGATGATCTGCTCGGCATTGCCTCTGGCGCCACGGGCAATCCTGCGATTCTGGCCTATTCCGCGCGTACGGCCCCGACCGACCGGCCGGACGTGTGCTACGCGATGATCTTTCCCTCGATGACCATCGTGAAGGTCTTCAGCGTGCAAGTGCTTGGCCTGCTGTCCTTTGCGAGCTGACAGCTCACCGACGGGCCTCGAACTGGGTGGTCAGCGCGTTAAGCTAGGCGCAGACCTCCGCCACGCCACGGAACGCTTCCGACGGCAAGTCGACACGCAGCGATGACCGAGCTTCCAGGTTCCGCGTGAGGCCTGCGACCGTGATATCCATCGGGTCGCCGTCGATCAGCGTCGCCTCCACCACGTCGGCGGCGACGCTAAGCCCCACCGACCGACCTTGCCACCGGACCTTGAAGGAGAGGCGTCTCCACGAGAGCGGCAGTTTGGGATCGAGCTCCAGGGTCTCGCCCATCAGGTTCAGGCCCGCAATGCCCAGAATCGCGGCCTGCCACAGCCCGCCAAGCCCAGCGATTCGGATGCCGCCAGCACTGTTCGGATCGGGATCGAGGTCGAGGGAGGCGGTCTCCCGCATGTAGCGGAGCGCCATGTCGGCGTCCCCGAGCCGGGCGGCCACGCGTGCGTGCATCGCCGCGCTCAACGAACTGCCATGAGCACAGCGCGGCTCGTAATGGCGAAAGTTGATCGTGGCCCCATGCTCGGGGAACGCCTCGGGCAACAGGGCGATCAGGGCCACCACGTCGGCCTGCTTGATGACCTGAGAGCCTTGCGTCTGCTCACGGCCGATCACCACGTCGATCGGGAGCGCGTGGTCGGCATAGTCCGCCACGTTCAGCTGCCTCAATGCGTGGAAGCCGGCGAACTGCTCGTACAGACCGGTTGCGGTGTCGAGGCCGGTGACGATCCGGGCGATCGCGTCCCGCCAGTCGTCGAGTTCACGGTCGTCGAGCGCGAGCCTGTCCTGAAGCGCGGAGGCGTGTTCAGGCCAGCGCTGCCGCACCAGGTCCAGGGCTCTTAGGGCACACGCGATGTTCCAGCGCGCCATCACGTTGGTGAAGGCATTGTCGTCCACATTTTCGTGATATTCGTCCGGCCCGATCACCTTGCGGATGTGGCGCCGGCCATCCGCCTCAGCGACGGCTCGCGAGGCCCAGAAGCGGGCCGTTTCGAGGAGGATCTCGGCCCCCGCATCGCGGAAGAACTCGTCGTCGCCGGTGGCGCGCCAGTACTGCCAGACCGCGTACGCGACGTCGGCGCTGATGTGGTGCTCCATCTTGCCGGTCAGGATCTCGATCGGTTTCCCGTCGGGGCCCAGAACCGTTTCCGGCGTGGTTTCCTCGCCTGTGTCGGCCGACTCCCAAGGATAGAGCGCGCCTCGGTAGCCACAGAGCTCAGCTTTCGCACGCGCCCCGGACAGGGTGTGGTACCGGTACATGAGCAGCGAGCGCGCCGCGTCCGGCCAGACCGCGGTGTAGAACGGCAGGAGATAAGTCTCGGTGTCCCAGAAGACGTGGCCGAAATAGGCATCGCCGGTCAGGCCACGCGCGCCGATCGACACCCGGTCGTCGTCTGGGTTCGCGGCGCTCGTCAGATGATACACAGCGAAGCGCAGGGCACGCTGCAGATCGTCGTCGCCCTCGATGCGAATGCCGCTGGCGCTCCAGTTCACGTCCCAGGCGACCTCGTGCCGCTCAAGGATGGCACGCCAACCCGCGGAGGTGCTGCGCTCCAGCGCGGCCGTGGCTCGCGGCGCCGGATCTTCCGCCGACCGGTCGGCCCGCGCGACGGCGACGAGGCGGGAGAATTCAGCAACTTGGCCGGCCTTCGACGGCCACCGGAAGATCCAACGCAACGGGAACGGGCGCTCGGGGTTGATCGAGGCGTCGTCCAAACACAGCGACGCGGCGCCGGCCATTGCGACGACCTTGCCGGTCCCCTCGGTTCGCCACGCGCCGAGGTCGTTCTCGAGACGCACCGGCTCCATGCCGAGGCCGGCAAGCCCGAAGCTCGCTTCAAGGCGGACTTCGATGCCGTCACGGTCCAGCACGATCCGCTGCAGCTGCAGCCCCACGGCGCGGTCAGCCAGCGACAGAAGGCGAAGCTCGTGGCCCGTCGCAGTGATGCCCGCTGGCGTCCGGTGCGTCCATTCGGAGAGCAGTACGCCGCGGCGCATGTCGAGCCGACGCATGCCGTAAAGCATCACTCCTTCGCGTGCCACCAGCGGCTCTCCATCGAGGATGAGGCGGACCCGCGACCAGTCGGCGACAGGCACGAGCGCCGGCACGGGCGGCTCGGTGTTGGGCATGTCGAACAGCCCGGCCACGTAGCAGCGCGGCCAAGAGGCCCATCGGATGTAGCTGAGCCAACTCGCCCAGGTCGGTCCTCGGCCCGTGGACCGCGACGCGCGCATGCCGAGGAATCCGTTGCCGAGAGCGAAGCGCGACTCGACGGCGCTTTCCGTGAGCACGCTGTAGCCTTCGTGCGCCAGAACCCAACCGGGCTCCTCTGTCGGCTGAAGCACCTCAAGCATTTGCGACGGGCTCCTTGGCGGCCTGGGCGCGCAAAGTGCCCATGGCCAGGGCGGCGATCTCGACGTGGTCGAGGCTTGTGACGACGAGGTCGGCACCCGCCTCGCGGAGCAGCGCCTCGTCGCCGAGCCGGGCGATCCCGAGGGAGGTCATCCCGCCTGCGCACGCCGCCCGGATGCCGGCAGGCGCGTCCTCAACCACGACGCACTGCGCGGGGGGCGTCTCTAAGGCTTCTGCCGCGAGCAGGAAGAGCGCCGGATCCGGCTTGCCCTTCGGCACTTCCCGGCCGCTGAGGTCGGCGTCGAACAGCTGAAGGAGCGTGCGCCCGTCCGGAAGCTCTAGGCGGGACAGCATCGCCGCGGCGTTCTTCGACGACGATGCTAGTGCCAGTCGCAGCCCGGCCGCTTTCAGCGCAGCGGAGAAGCGCAAAGCGTCCGGAAACACCTCAAAGCTGCCCTCCTCGATCAAACGGTCGATAAGAGCCTGCTTCTTGTTCGCGTATTCCGTCGACCGGGCAGCGGCCTGCGGCCCGCCGAGCCGCTCCAGAGCCGTCCGGGCTCCCTCGAGGCGCCGCTTTCCGGCAACGTTGGCCTGATAGAACGCGGTGGTAAAGCCTGCCGGGTCGGCGAAACCCGCCAGCGCCTCGCGCCAGGCGCGCTCGTGGGGCGAATCGACGAGCACGCCGTCCACGTCGAAGATCGCCGCGAGGAGCGCCGGTCTCACGGCACCCGACGCCGGTCGAGGCGCCCCTCCTCAGACATTGTCGCTCTCCGTCGAATGAGCGGCGCGCGACGGCGCCATCGGGCTCCACGACCAGGCGGACACTTCGGGCATGTCCTCGCCGTGCCGGCAGATGTACGCCCGATGATCGATCAGCTTGTCCCGGATCGCCTGCTTGGCGTAGGCCGCGGGGGTGGCCAGGCCCGGCACGCGGTCGATGACGTCGCTAACCAGATGGAACCGGTCGATGTCGTTCATCACGCACATGTCGAACGGCGTGCTCGTCGTGCCTTCCTCCTTGTAGCCGCGCACATGGAAGTTCCGGTGGCCATGACGGCGGTAGATCAGCCGGTGGATGAGCCACGGATACCCATGGAAGGCGAAGACGACCGGCTTGTCCGTCGTGAACAGGGCATCGAAGTCCTGGTCCGACAGGCCGTGCGGATGCTCCGTGCCCGGCTGCAGCTTCATCAGGTTCACGACGTTGACGACGCGCACCTTGAGATCCTGAGCGTAGCGGCGCAGGAGGTCGACTGCCGCGAGCGTCTCCAGGGTCGGCACGTCCCCGCAGCAGGCCATCACGACGTCCGGTTCGCTGCCGCGATCGCTGCTCGCCCATTCCCAGATGCCGAGCCCGGCCGTGCAGTGCTTGATCGCCTGATCCATCGTGAGCCATTGCGGCGCCGGCTGCTTGCCCGCCACGACGACGTTGATGTAGTTCCGGCTTCGCAGGCAGTGGTCGGTCACCGAGAGCAGACAGTTGGCATCGGGCGGCAAGTAGACGCGGACGATCTCCGCCTTCTTGTTCACGACATGATCGATGAAGCCGGGGTCCTGGTGACTGAACCCGTTGTGATCCTGGCGCCAGACGTGGCTCGACAGCAGGTAGTTCAGCGATCCGATCGGCCGGCGCCACGGAATGTGATTGCAGACCTTCAACCACTTGGCGTGCTGATTAAACATCGAGTCGATGATGTGGATGAAGGCTTCGTAGCAGGAGAAGAAGCCGTGCCGACCCGTCAGCAGGTAGCCCTCGAGCCAGCCTTGGCACTGATGTTCGCTCAGCATCTCCATCACGCGGCCGTCCGGCGCGAGGTGATCGTCCCACGGCAGGGTATCGGCCACCCAGGCGCGGTTCGTGACTTCGAGCGTGTCCTGCAAGCGGTTGGAGTTGTTCTCGTCCGGGCTGAACAGCCGGAAGTTCCGTGCCTCGGCGTTCAGCGCCATCACGTCGCGCAGAAAGCGTCCCATCACGCGCGTGGATTCCGCCACGGCCACGCCGGGGGCGGTCACGGTGACAGCGTAGTCGCGGAAGTCCGGCATCCGAAGGTCGCGGAGAAGTGCGCCTCCGTTGGCGTGGGGATTGGCGCTCATGCGGCGCTCGGCCTTCGGCGCGAGCGCGGCAATCTCGGGGCGCAGCCGGCCGTCCTCGCCGAAGAGCTCGGCGGGCCGGTAGGACAGCATCCAATCTTCGAGGATCTGCACGTGGGCCGGATTGTCGTGCATCCCGCCCATGGGCACTTGGTGCGAGCGCCAATAATCCTCAGTGCGTCGGCCGTCGATCTCGCTTGGGCACGTCCAGCCCTTGGGCGTGCGTAGAACGATCATCGGCCAGAGCGGTCGGCGGGTGAAACCCCTGGCGCGCGCGTCGGCCTTGATCCGCCGGATGTCCCGCAGCACGGCGTCCAGCGTGGAGGCCATGAGCTGGTGCATCTGGGCCGGCTCGCGGCCCTCGACGAAGTAAGGCGTGTAGCCGTAGCCGCGGAAGAGGTGTTCGAGTTCCGAGTGGCTGATCCGGGCCAAGACGGTCGGGTTCGCGATCTTGTACCCGTTGAGATGCAGGATCGGCAGAACCGTCCCGTCGGTCACCGGGCTGAGGAACTTGTTCGAGTGCCAGCTGGTCGCCAGCGGCCCGGTTTCGGCCTCGCCGTCGCCGACAACGCAGGCGACGATGAGGTCAGGGTTATCGAAGGCTGCCCCGTAGGCATGCGAGAGAGAGTAGCCGAGCTCACCGCCCTCGTGCATCGAGCCCGGCGTCTCGGGGGCGACGTGGCTCGGGATCCCGCCGGGGAAGGAGAACTGCTTGAACAGGCGCTTCATGCCCTCGGCGTCGGCGGAAATCTGCGGGTAGACTTCGCTGTAGGTGCCCTCAAGATAGGCATTCGCGATCAGGCCCGGGCCGCCGTGTCCCGGCCCGGTGATGTAGATCATATCCAGATCGTGCTTCTTGATCAGGCGGTTCAGATGAACATAGACGAAGTTCAGGCCTGGGGTCGTACCCCAGTGGCCGAGCAGACGAGGCTTGATGTGCTCCTTGGTCAGACGTTCCTTCAGCAGAGGGTTGTCGTACAGGTAGATCTGGCCGACCGATAAGTAATTCGCCGCACGCCAGTAGGCGTCGATAAGAGCGATTTCTGGCGTCTCCGCCGCACGCTTGGGCTGCCGCCGGTTCTTAACGATAGCGTCCATCTGACTGCCCAGACATGGTGCTGAGGCTGTTCTGGCGCGAAGCGGATGAGTTGCGTCGAGCGAACGGACTCGGCCTCAGCGCCGCATACTTACAATCTCCGAAACTCTCGGATGTACTGCCGCTCGGAGGTCCGGCTCCTCAGTACGGGATGCAGGCCCCCGCGGAGGGATCGTAGGTGGCGTAAGGTCCGCAGCCCCCATACGCGCTGCCGTAATAGCCGCTGCCGTAGTAGCCGGCCGCCGCGGCTGCACCGAGCCCGGCAGCGGCGAGGCCGTAGCCGTAAGGGCGGTATCCGCCCCAGCCGTAGCCGCCCCGATAGCCCCAGCCGACCCGGCCACCGCCCCAACCAGGCCGTCCGGCGATGGGGCCCGCAGCGCCCCATCCCGGCCGCCCGATCCCGCCCCGGAACCCGCCGCCGCGGAACCCGCCTGCGTGGAAGCCGCCACCGCCGCGGAAGCCCCCACCCCCGCCGCGGAAGCCGCGCGCATCAGCCGCCACGCTGGTCAGGATGAAGGCGGCGAACGCTGCAGATGAGATCAGAAAAGCTTTCATGAGGTCGTCTCCTCGTCGGAGGACACCACGTGAAGGTGAGCGACGTCGCGCCCGGGCGTAAGCGCCATTCATCTGGCCTTCGCCGCTTCAACCCGACTACGTCTGGTACGCTAACATTGCCTCAAGCTCTCCGCTTGATCCGAAAGGACATCCCGTGCGCCGGTCACTGCGCTCCGCGAGCGAGCACACCTGTGGTCAGATCCCAGGTCGCGTGACGTCGATCAGAGCATCCTCAAAATCGGTTCTCAGGCGACCGATCCCGGCCGCAATCGGTCCCTGAATGCTGAAGCCGATCAACTCGCCGCACGCGAGAACTCTGCGAAGCAGAGTCTCGGCCTTTGGCGACTTCGCGCGCTTTCGCAACGCGCAGGGTGCTGCTGATCTCGCCGGGTGTGATGCAGATTTCGAGGGCGCTCGAATCACTCGTCATGATTGCGAGGCAGCATTATCTCTGACACGAAAACATGTTTGCACGACAATGGACACGCTGCGGCGCGTTCGTTGCGTCGAATTTGCGGAGCTGCACGTATCCTTCGGCGCCGGGTTTCGAGAGTATCGGCTGCCGTTGCATCACGGATACGTTTTCCCCGTACCTTCATCTTATAGCTTGTCTCCGGTAATTTTGCGCTAACGGTATTCACCCTGATCAGCCGACGAGACACGCCTTGCTGGCGGAGGAGGTCGCGATGGGAGTTGCTCGTTTTGCGGGAGCTACATGGCTCGGTCTCGGCATTGCCAGCGTCGCTGGAATGTCGGCCGCGCGGGCCGTCGACGCCGGCCTATTGGGCTATCAGGGCGCTTGGCTCCTAGAGGGTCGCGACTGCGCAGAGGTTTACTCGTCCGGCGGAAAGGTGACGGCGTTCAAGAAGCCCGTCGACATCTTCGCGCCCGCCTTCATGGTCTCCGGCAAGCGCCTGAGAACACCGATGGCATCCTGCCAGATCAAGTCGGTCAGACCGGCAGGGGACCGCCAGGTCCTCCTCCTCAACTGCGCGAACAGCGTGGCCGGGAATGAGGTCAGGGTCTTGATGGCGCCTTCGCAAAACGGGGCGCTCAGACGCTACTACAGCGACCAAGATCCGACCGGCGTCGCCTACCGGCGCTGTTCGTGAGAGGGGCACGTCCCGTGTCACCGACCGGAGCGGTGGTGCGGTCGCTGACGCATCGGTGACGCGCGTCGCAGGAGTGCTGCCCGTCCGGAGCCATACGGACCCGCAACTGCGTGAAAGCTACACGGCGCGGCGCCTTCCTAGCTGGGCGCCGAGGGACCTTGAAGCTTCCTGTAACGCTCGATCGCCGTTCGGGCGTTGAACAACAGGCGGTCGGGACCGAGTTCCTGATCGAAACCAGCCCGCCGCACCATCTCGAGGACGCCGGGATTGCAGTCCACGAGCCACAAGGTCACGCTGGTCCGCCGTGCGCCCTCCTGCAGCATCTGCAGCGCCGAGTACTCGATGTCGGGCACGCGGCTGAGGTCGAGGACAACGACGTTCGGCTCGTGCTCGGCGATCAGCGCCCGGATCCGCTCGCCGACGTTCTGCGCGTTGGCGAAGTACAGACGCCCTTCGGGCCGGAGGATCAGCAGACCGTCGAACGTCTCGTCGTCGGGATGTTCGGGCGACAGCGGGCGCAGGACGTCGGCTCCGCGCTTGCGTGCGACGACCGCGACCGGAGGGTGAGCTGTCTGAAGGGCAAGGCCGATTAGGGAAAGAACGATGGCGACGACAATGCCCTGGAGCGTGCCGAACACCAGGACCCCGACGGCTGCTACCACCGCCCAGTGGAACTCCATGCGACGCACCCGGAAGATGGTCCGGAATTCCATCGGCTGGATGAGGCTCGCCGAGTAGACGATGACCACCGCCGCGAGGGTCGCCTGCGGCAGGAAGCCCAACAATGGAGCCAGGAGCAGCATCGTGGCAAGCGATGCCGCGGCCGTCACGAGCGAGGCCGCCTGCGTCCGGCCGCCCGCTGCCCGTACGACGCCGGTCTGCGAAGTCCCGCCGCCGGCTGGCATGGCGCCGCACAGGGCACCGCCCAGATTCGCCGCTCCGGTCGCGATCAGTTCTCGGTTGGCGTCGACGGGCGGATCGCTGGGTCTCACGAAAGCCCGGCCCGCGGCGATACTCTCGGTAAAGCTCATCAGTGCGATGCCCATGGCGCCGGGCAGAAGCGCTTGGACCAGGGTCAGGTCCGGCAGGGTGAGGGAGGGAGGGCCCTGCGGGATCGTCCCGACGGTCGCCACCCCTGCGGCGCTCAGGCCCAGCAGCCACGAGGCGATGATGGAAGCCGCCACCGTGGCCAGAGGGGCGGGCGAGTGTGGCCGGAGCCACTCCATGCAGACAAGCACGGCCAACGTGATCGCCGCGACGGTCAGAGTCGGCAGGGAGGTGGCAGGCAGGTGCTGCACGAGGCTCGCCAAGTCCGCGAAGAAGGATTGTTTCGAGACGTGCAGCCCAAGAAGCTTGGGGGCTTGGTCGAGCAGGATGACGACCCCGATCCCGGCCTTGAATCCCGTCAACACCGGCACGGAGATGAAGCTCGCCACGAAGCCGAGCTTCATCAGCCTCGCCGCGAGGAGCAGAACGCCAACGAGAGCCGTCAGCGTTGCCGTTGCGGCAGCTAGCCGTGCCGGATCGCCGTCAGGCACCACGCTGCCGAGTTCAGCTCCCGTCAGGATGGCCAACGTGGTCGTCGAACTGACGCTGAGGACGCGTGACGAGCCCAGAAGCCCGTAGATGACCGCCGGAACGAAGGCGGTGTAGAGGCCGACCGCCACCGGCAATCCGGCCACGGTGGCGAAGGCCAACGCCTTGGGCAGGACGACGGAAGCGGCCGTGAGGCCTGCCACGACGTCGAAACGAAGCTCCGACGACGCGCCGTGTCGGAGAGCCTGCACTGTAGATCCGAGGCCCGTCATGTGCGCTTCTCCGCAACCGGCCTGGGTACAGGGGGCGACATACCACGGTGAGGGTGGGCAATGCCGACCGCGTCAGACCCCTGTCACACCACGCCGTCTGCCATCGTCCGGGTTCACCCCTCGCGGACCTCGCTGACGGCCCCGTCCCCGCTGAGAAGAATCGTGCGCAGGCGGTCTCGGCCGAGCACCCGGCCGAGTTCCCGGAACGCAAAGTAGGGGATCAAGGCCACGGCCATGATGACGCTTGCCGAAGCGAGCCCGCTGATGCCGCCCCCGCCGATAGCCGGCAGGCTGTTGGCCAAGGTCTCTCCTCGCCAGAGCCCGAGCGCCATCTCTTCCACGGTGTAGGCACCCACGAGAAGGGCGGCGAAGGCGAAGGATCGGGCCAGGATCGGGTAGATCAGCGGTCGGCCTCGAAAGTGCGGGCGAACGTCCAGGCTCTCGGCGATAAGCATGATCTTCGCCAGGATCCAGGCGTTGATGAAGGCCAGACCGTAGAAGCTGTACGCTACGCCATGGCGCGACAGAACGATATGCTCGTGCAGGATCAGGAGTCCGAAGACGACCCAGAGATAGGCGAAGATGCCGAGAATGCGCTTCGCCTCCTCAAGAAGCCGATGTCCGATCCGCCGCATCCGGCTGCCAGCTTCAGCCTTCGTTGCCGATGACACAATGGCCGGGCGTGGCGATGATTGCAGCTGTGAATCGGTCATTGTCGTCATCCAATTCTGGCGCACGCCAACACAGGGCAGTTGCCCAATGCGACGATGCACATCGCTCTAGCGGCCGGTTGCGAGCTCGATCAGACGGCCATCTCTGGACAGCGGCTTAACACCCAGGACGGCCGTCTGATCGAGCTCGACAAAATCTCGGAACCTGCCCTCGCGGAGGGACGACTGACCTTGGACGATCGCACTCCGCGCCAACGTCCGGGGTTCATTAAGCCTTATTGCGTCAACTCGTGCCCTTCTCTCCGGCCGAGCGGAAGCTCCGGCCTAAAAGACCAACCTTGCCTCGGCCACCCAGCGGCTTCCTAGCTATGTTCGGCTTAGTAAGGATAGCCATAGTATCGATGTGGATCCGGCCGGTAGCGTTCGTCCATTGGACGTGGATACGGCCCATATGGGCCATAGGCTCGCAGATAGGTGTTATATCGCGGCTGCCGATAGTTGCCGCTATTCACTCCGCCCGAACGATCGTTGCCGCTGAGTTCAGAATACGGATTAAGGCCGTCGCCGCCTCCCCTGCCACCGCGTGCCAGAGCGATCTCTGTGACAGTGAGTGCGAGGGCCGACACGACGATCACGTGGATGGCAGACCAGTTCTTCCTCATGCTGCTCTCCCGAGCCACCGGTTGGGGTTCGACACGGTCGCAGTGTCGAACGCTGCATCCTGAACACTCCACCCGCCGCTCGTCTATAAACATTGGTCAATCTTACCCCCGCTTACCGGATCAGGCGAAGCTCGACTTTAGTCCGAACTAAGCGATGGCGAGGGCAGCTGCCGTGTTCCAACAGAGTTGCGAGCCGAGGATGTGAAGTTGGGTTGGCCGGATTGGTATCGCAGAACTTTGCACGGAAGGAGCATAGGAATCTTGCCGGCGCGACTCCGCAAAAGAGCAGCCCTGGGCGCAGCCTCGTACACATTCTGTTGTATTGCCGCGCTCGATGCTATTTGTTCAGACTTGAAATCAAAAAATAGAGATTTGCCATGCTTTCAAGCCTTCAGAAAGATGCCGCTGCAGCTTCTATAACATCTAGCGTCAACATCCCTGCGCGCTCCGCTTTCTGCTTCTTCAGTCGAGCAAGTTGCTGGTAGAAAGCTCACGGAGCCGGTGTACTGGTATGGCTGGAGGCTGAGTTGGGGCACGGCTTCGGCGACGGTAGCCATTGTCGGCGGCGCCCTAGGTTTGGCGGCAGCTGCAACGGCGCCGATCAATCCTTACTGGTATGGGTACCCGGACTATTGTCCCTATCCTCCCTACTATCGCCGCTACAGGCGAACCTACTGGGGGCGTATGGCTGGCGGGGCTATTACGCCTAGCCTACCTATTACGGCGGGTATCGCCGCGCCTACTGGCATCCTTACCAGTGGCGGTTAGCCGCGAGCCTTCTGCCGACAAGGCTATTGGACTAAG
>NZ_BJZU01000143.1 GCF_007992195.1 Methylobacterium oxalidis
CATTGAGCTTGGCTTCGTGCTCGCATGGTCAGCTTGGCGGCGCGCCCACCAAGCTGCCGCTCGACAGGCACATCTCAGAAAGAACATGCAACTGTAATGCTAGTCAGCTAGCGCAACTCCAGTTCGCGTCTGAGCCGGGACACCGACCGCACGGCGGGTGCCGGCTCCTCCAAGACGTGGCGACGGGAGCTTGAAGCGATCCGATCCGGGCGGCCCACGGCCGCGCAGGGTCGCCGCGACCGGCTGCCGAAACAGCAGGACGAGGTCCTACTTCGTCTCAGCTTGGGCCGCGGCTTGCAGAACCGTGCGAACGGCGGAGACATAGTCCTTGAAGAGGCCGGGGACCGACCCGTTCGGGCCGATCCAGTTGATGGTGAAGCAGAATGTGACCGGCGAGGCGGCAACGATCATCTGCCCCGCCAGGCAGAAGCAGTGGAAGTCGCTCCAGTCGAGGCTGCCGCCCTTGCCGTAGGCGGCAACGCCGCTCGGGACGGCCATGGCGATGCTGTCAGCCATGGCGGAGATCCGCTTGAACTCGGCCAGGGTCTTGTGCTGCGCGAAGACGCCGCCGAGCAGCGCCTGCCGGTACCACCGGACCAGCTCGTCGGCAGTGCTCATCATCGTCTGAACGTCGTTGATCGGCGCGCGCAAGGACCCCGGTGCAGGACCGCCTGCCAGCAGGCGCTGAAGCTGGGTCCAGCCGAGGTCGGTCCCCGGCTCGGCGCCGGCGAGGTAGGAGACGAGGCGGCGCGTCGAGTCAGGGACGCGGGAGGAGCCCAGGCCGGCCTGGCGCACGAGGTCGCGCACGCGGTCCGGGCCCACCAGCGCCAGCGCGACGTCGGTCGCCGTGTTGTCGCTGTGGGCAATCATGGCCTCGAGCACGCTGCGCAGCGTCGTCGTGCCGGTCAGGTTGAGGAACACGGGACTGCTCGGCGCGCGCACGGCGTCTTCGATCGCGTGCTGTTCGTCTTCCGAGAGCTGGCCGGCCTCCACGGCACGCAGGCACTGGGCGAGGATGAACGTCTTGACGGCGCTGCCGACGAAGAGCGGCTCGGCGGCGCGGTGGGCAGCTTGCCAGCGCGGTTCATCAGAGCCCGCCACGACAAGGCCGCTGCTGGTCACCGGCATGGCGGCGAGCTGCGCAAGGCCGTCCACGACCGGCTGGGGCGGCTGCCCTGGCGCGCTCACGCGTGAAGGCGTCCCCGCAGCCGAGGCGGCCACCTGGACGAGAACACGTCGGGTGAGGTCCACGTGCCGTCTCCTGCCTCGCGAGACGAACACCATCCTCGGTCCCCACCAACTGGGCCGTCAAGCGCGCGCCGACGACATAAGCGGCTTCTGAGGCAACGCTGCCGGTCTCGCGCCCGGGGCCCGGATCGGCCGGCAGCGTCACGATGGAATTCGCGCCGGCTCGCGCAGAGTTTGTCGGTCCCGCGGACTACCTCGGTCCAGGCTCCGTGCGCTTCGCCTGCCACGATTCGTTCGGGCTGGACATCCGACCGGGTCGACTACCGATGGGCCACTGCGTAGGCGAGTTCCACGATCTCGGCGTCTGAGAGACCCTGTGCCACCTCGTTCATGGTCGGGTCGTAGCCGGCCCGCGCGTTTGACTTGTAGGCGCGCAGCGTCGCCAGCAGGTAATCCTCACGCTGTGCGCCGATGCGCGGGATCTGCTCCCGACCGGCGAGGTCCTCCCCGTGGCAGGACCCGCACTGGTGCTTGGCGATGAGCGGCTGGGCCGCAGCCATCCGATTCGGGTCGGCTTCTCTCGCGGGCGTGGGCGGCGGCAGCTTGGCCATAGCCTCACCGAGCGCGTGCAGGTCATCGTCCGACAAGCCCTCAGCCATCGCATTCATCGGGTCGGCGACGCGCTGCTTCTCGCGGAACAGGTAGAGCTGCGTCAGCACATAGTCCGCCGGCATGCCGCCGAGTGAGGGCACGCCGGCATTGGCCGAGGTTCCGCTCTCGCCGTGGCAGGCGAGGCAGGCGGGCAGGCGTTCCGCCACGGTCTCAGCCCCGGCGGGGGCACTCCCGAGCATGAGGAGGGCGAGAAGGGCTCCGGTTGTGAGACGCCGCATGGACGGGTTCCTGACGGGATTCATGGAGGGGCCGAATGTCGGCCGGAGGGAAGCCGTCCCTACGGCGTTCCGAATCAGCGCCCGTAGCTCACGCGGTAGATCGCGCCGTTAAAATCGTCCGAGATGAGGAGGGCGCCGTCCTGGGCCACCAGCACGTCGACGGGCCGCCCGACATAGCGGTTGTCCTGCAGGAAGCCTGTCAGGAAGGGCTCCAGACTCACCACCCTGCCATCCGAGCCGAGCTTGGCCACGACCACGTCGCCGCCGATCTTCTGGGTCTTGTTCCAGGAGCCGTGGCGGGCGATCAGCACCGCATTGCGGTACTCGGCCGGGAACTGGCCTCCCGTGTAAAAACGCATACCGAGGGCAGCCGAGTGGGGGCCGAGCAGGCCGACCGGGGCGGTGAACTCTGCGCAGGAGCGGCCCCAGCCGTACTCCGGATCGGTGAAATTGCCCTGGTGACAGTAGGGATAGCCGAAATGTTGCTTGCCGGGTTCGGCGAGCACGTTCAGCTCGTCGTTCGGGATGTCTTCCGAGACCCAGTCGCGGCCATTGTCGGTGAAGGTGAGTTGCTTCGTGCCCGGGTTCCAGTCGAAGCCGACCGTGTTGCGCACGCCGCGAGCCACGACCTCGACGTTCTTTCCGTCGAGATCCATCCGGCGGATCTGCGCGTGGGTGTTGGGCGGGATCAGGATGTTGCCAGGCGCGCCGACGGGCACATAAAGCTTCTCGTCCGGCCCGATGGCTATGAACTTCCAGCCATGCGCCTCGTCCTTCGGCAGATCGTCGTAGACCAGCACCGGCTTCGGAGGAGTCTCGAGATTGTTCTCGATATCGTCGAAACGCCAGATCTTCGACAGTTCGGCGACGTAGAGCGCGCCCTTGTGGAACACGACGCCGTTCGGGCGGTGCAGTCCCGAGGCGATGACCTTGACGACGGGCTTCCCGTCGACCTGACGCACCGCGTAGACGCGGTCTAGGGAGCGGGTCCCCACGAAGACTGTGCCCTTGTCGCCCTGCGCCAGGGACCGGGCGTTGGCGACGCCGCTCGCGAAGACCTCGATCTTGAAGCCGTTGGGCACCTTCAGCTTATCGAGCGGAAGGCGGGCCGCCGCCGTCGGGATCGGCGGCCCGGCGATCGGAGCGAGCTTGGCGGCCTCGCCGCCCTCCGGCCGGCCGTAGAGGGCGGAGCCCCGGTCCTGCGCCAGGGCCGGCGCGACGGCAGGTTTCGGTGCTGCCGGTTCGGCGCTGCCCGGCGTTGGCGTGCCGCTCGGGGCCTGCTGCGCCAGCGCTCCGCCCAGGGGCAGAAGCAGACCGACCAACATTAGATTCCCTAAGCCAAACGACCGTGCTGTCATCGAAATTCTCCGGAATGCAGGGGCGTTATCGGGCGCCGATGCCATTCGGCAACCGACGGTTGTTAGATCGGAGGCGCATTGTCATGGCGAGTGGCGTCACGCCATCGCCTCGCTCGGCATCTGACCGTAACAAGAAGGTGACCCGTCGCGAGAACGCATCAGAGAATTGGGCTCCGTGTCGGGCTTTCCGGGACGTCGTGGAGGAAATCAATGAGGATTGCGACGCGAGTGGCACTCGGCCTCTCTCTGACTGGATTTTTCGCCGGTTCAGGCGCTTCGCTCGCGCAGACGGCATCTCCGCCACCGGCCGGCGGCACGCCGGAGCAGATGCCCTTCGATATCCCCTATGGAGCTCCAATCAGCTTAGAGCGATCGAAGCAGGTCCTCGCCGCTGCCGAGGCAGAAGCGGTGAAGCGCAACTGGAAGATGAACATCGCGGTCGTCGACACCCACGGCGATCTTGTCCACTTCGTCAGGATGGATGGCGCTCAGCTTGCCTCTGTTACGATCTCGCAGAACAAGGCGCGCACCGCCGCTCGTTGGCGCCGCGAGAGCCGGGTCTTCTACAACGCCTACGAGACGGGACACCCCTACCTCGGGACGCTCGACCCACAGCTTGCCGCATCACCAGGAGGTTTCCCGCTGGTCGAAGGCGGGAAGCTCATCGGTGCGATCGGCTGTAGCGGTGGAACGGGTGATCAGGACGCGGTGATCTGCAAAGTCGGGGCCGATTTGGTTCGATAGTTGCTAGGTCGGAGCAGGTGCAGTCGCGACGCGCGCGTAGAACGTCGCTCGGAAAGCCGCGCGTTCCGGGCGACCTTCATCAGCACTCTTCAACAGTAATCTGTCAAGCTTCATTCATCGCTTTCAAATCTCGCCGAAATCGCTCTCTGCCGGAGCGAGTGTCGGCTCGGTGCAGCCAATATGCAAAATGCTAGCGGTGAAAAGAACCGGCCCAAATTTACTTAGAATAAAGCATTTAAATATCGTTCAGAGCGAATCGCATTCAGTCTTTCGAATGTTGCGGCCTCTCATAGCCTTTTGTCGACCATAAAGATCAAGCCGCCTCTCCGTAACTCTCACCGGCGGGCGTCTGTTTCGGAGCTGCTGCCATCTGTCTGCGGAATGACCGAGCTGCGCGCAATGCTGCTGGCCGGATCTGGCCGAAAGCTGCTGGTCCAATTCGGAGCAGGTAAGGCGGTGAAGCGGACATTCCGCGCGGCTCGGATGAATGCCTCAGAGTGACCCCTTGCAGACCTTCAAGCCTGCCGACCCAGAAGTCCGCTCAGCAGGAAGGAGGAGACCTATAAGTGGCGGCCACGACATCAGCATGTCATGTCCCATAATCACGCGACCTCTAACGATGCCTCGGCTGCCCACGCCATTTTCCGGAACATTGACGGCCGTTCTCGCCTTGCCGTCAGGTTGGGCTTCGCGAGATACAGGTTGGGCACATGCAGGGGTACGAAGGCTCCTTCAGCATAGGGTTCGTGGCCGGGATGCGGAGCATGTCCGCTTGCGCCGCGCTGACGTGGGCCGCCTCGCAGGGCCGGACGCGCGGCGACCTCATCCCCGGCGGTCCGGGCGCCCGGGCTCTCGCCACGACGGCGGCCGTGGCTGAGATGGCCGGGGACAAGATGCCGTTCGCGCCGGACCGGCGGATACCGCCCTCCTTCGCGTTCCGGCTCGCCATCGGCGCGGTAGGAGGCTGGGCTCTAACCGGCCGTCGCGCCTCTCCCAATTACGGCGCCCTAGCTGGGGCCGCGGGAGCGCTCGCCGGCACGCTGATCGGGCGAGCCGCGCGCGGTGGCGACTCGCGAACATCGGCAGGGCGGACATGGGGCCTCGCCGAAGACGTCGCCGCCGCCAGCTTCGCGGCGCTTGTGGTCGCGTCGGCGGAACGCCAAATCGAGACAGTCCCGCCCGCGTCCTGAACCACCTTCCGGCAAGCGGCTTATCCCCCCTTGAAGGGGAACGCATGCCTGGCAAGACCGATGCACCCGACCTCGCCCATTCCGAGTTGCTGCAGCGGCCGCCGCACGGGCGCGTCGTCGGTTCGACCAACAAGCCGCTGATCGTAACGCCGACCTTCGTCTCGCGCTCCGACGTCACGCCGAAGGACGAGCGACTCCACGATGCGGGCTCTGGCGTCAACCGCGCAGGCCGAGAGGTCGCCCACCCGGACCGGCACCCGAACGTACTCGCCCTGGAGCCCGACCCGAACCGCGCCTTTGAGCACTGGAACGAGTATTGGCGAAAAGTCCACGGACCAAAATTCGCCTACGAGGAACCCGGCACCCAAAACGACCGGGTGCTGCGCTACGACCAGGTGCACAGGATCGCCTCCGGTCCCTCGTCGGACTGCCGGCCACCCTACCGGGCCATGGTCGATGGCGAGGGCAGGCTCGTCCGTGACTCGGCGGCACGCGTTCCGACCTACGAGCGACCGAGCTGGGATGGGTTCGCCTACATCGCCTACGGGGCCGAGGAGGACATCGAGGCGGTGCTCGGCCAGGAGCAGTACGCGAAACGCATCATCGCAGACGAGCGCACCGCGTTCCGGATGGTCACACGCGAGGTGGCGCGCGAGTACATCGTTATTCCGAGCGCGCGGCACCGCGACCCGGTGAGCCTCGTGAAGATCCATCGCCGCCGGTCCGGGCTGATGCGTGAAGCATTTCAGGCGCGTTGGCTCAAGGAGCATGCCGACCTCGTGGCGGGGAAGGCCGCGACGGCGGATTTCGTGCGCCGCTGCACCCAGCTGCACCCGTTCGGCTCGACGCAGGCGGACCCGGAGGGCTCTAAGATCGACGGCATCTCGGTGTTTGCCTTCGCCTCACTGAACGACGTCGAGGACTACGTTGTCACGGGCGACCACGCGGCCATCGAGGCGGCAGAGGCCGAGATTGCCGACCCGAGGGCGTCGGAGTTCTGGACCGCGGTGAATTACGGCGTGATCAACCGCCGCAGGCCGGAGGTCGCGACGGAGTGGTGACCGCCTGGGCCACGCGGCGACGCTGGTGCCTGAGGCCCGACGCTTGGCACCTTTAGCCTCAGGCGACGAAGAGAGCCGCCGCCTCTGCGGGCTCACAGCCTCGGGAAGGCTGCCGCCAAGTGGTCGATGAGGGCACGTACGGCCGGTGGCAGGCCGCGTCGGGTCGTGAAGACAAGGTGGACGATGCCGGCGCGGCTCCTCCAATTCCTCAGGACGTGAACGAGCCTGCCCGAGGCGATGTGACCTGCGCAGGCATGATCGGGCAGGTAGGCGATGCCGAGCCCGTCGGCCGCCGCATCGCACAGGACAGCGAAGTCGCCGCATGTCATGCGCGGCTCGTGGCGCAGCGTGTGCGACGCGCCGTCCTCCCGCTCGAACCGCCACTCCACCTCGCCCGGGTCGTCGCTCGTGCCAAGCGTGGGGAAGGAGGCGAGCGCGGCGATGTCGGTGCCGAGGCGGCTGGCGACTTGCGGGCTTGCGACCAGGATCCAGCGCGAGTGCCCCATAGAGCGCATGGTCAGCGAGGCGTCGGTGGTGAGCTCCAGTCTCACCCGCAGGGCTACGTCGATGCGCTGCTCGATCAGGTCGACGGGCTTGTCGCCGGCGACGAGCTGGAGCCTGACTTTCGGGTACCTGGTAAGGAAGCCGCGCACGCTCGCGGATACGACCTCCACCAAGCCCGTTGGGCAGCTCATGCGAATGCGCCCGTTCGGCTCGGCCTGAGCCTCCGCGACCACAGCCTCCGCCCGCTCGGCCTCCAGCATCATGGCCCGGCAGCGCTCGTAGAAGGCATGCCCGACCTCAGTTACGCGGAAGCGCCGGCTCGACCGCTCGATGAGCCGCAGGCCCAGCCGCGCCTCGATAGCGGCGACGCGACGGCTGAGCTTCGATTTCGGCTCGCGCAAGGCCCGGCCCGCGGCGGCGAAGCCGCCATGGGCGACGACCTCGGCGAAGTAGCGGTAGTCGTTGAGGTCAGCGCGCATCACCGTTCCTTAAATGGAACGCTACGTGCCAGGTTTGCCAGCTACGCGCATCATCGTTCCGGCGGCATCTCTGTGGGCAACGGCGCAAGCGAAGCCGAACGACGGAGAACGACGATGACGAACCGGTTCCAGAACAAGGTCGTGGTGGTGACGGGGGGCACGAGCGGCATTGGGCTCGCCACGGCGAGAGCCTTTTCCGAGGAGGGTGCCTCGGTGTTCATCACCGGACGTCGGCAGGAGGCCCTCGATGCGGCCGTGCGGGAGATCGGCGGACGCGTCACTGCCGTCCAAGGCGACATGGCGCGGCTCGCCGACATCGACCGCCTCTACGACGCGGTCCAGCAGAAGCACGCGCAGATCGACGTCGTGGTTGCCAACGCGGGCGGGGGCGAGTTCGCGCCCCTCGGCGCCATCACCGAGGAGCACTTCGACAGGACCTTCGACACCAACGTGAAGGGCGTGCTTTTCACCGTACAGAAGGCGCTGCCGCTCCTGAGGGACGGCGGCGCGGTGGTCCTCACCGCCTCGACCACGAGCGTCTCCGGGACCCCGGCGCTGAGCGTCTACTCGGCGACCAAGGCGGCGGTGCGCAACTTCGCCCGCAACTGGATCCTCGACCTCAAGGACCGCCGCATCCGGGTGAATGCCATCAGCCCCGGCGTCACCGAGACCGCCGGCCTGAACGAGCTGTTCGGTGGCGGCGATCAGGCGAAGGGCACCAAGGACTACCTCGCCGGACAGATCCCGGCCGGGCGCATCGGACAGCCCGAGGAAATTGCCAAAGCCGTCCTGTTCCTTGCCTCCGACGAGGCGAGCTTCGTCAACGGCGTCGAGCTCTTCGTCGATGGCGGACAGGTCCAGATCTGACGCCCGGGGTTGGGTGGGCATGCGGTGGCGGACGGCTGCCTGTCCGACCCCGCGTTGCCCGGGATCCTGACGGAGACGGCTCCACCCTGTGGCGTTCGAGATTTGAGAGCGATCTCGGATGTAGGGACGCGGTAGAAATAGCTCACGTTGAACGAGACGCTCGACCTAACGAAGGCCGTCAGGCCCTGAGGGCCTCGATCAGGACTCTCAACCCGCCGGAGAGGTGCCGCCGACTGGAATAATAGAGGAACAGATCGTCCCAGACCGGGCAGCAGTCCTCCGAGCAACCTGAGCGGCCGGCTCGCCGATGAGCACGTTTCAGCTGCACCGCGGCTGGCGTGAGCCGGACGGCCTCGTCACCAACCAGGTCACGTCGGAGCAGGCCATCGGGGCCGCCACCGCCTCTGATGCGGTGAGCGCGGCCCTGGGCGCAGGCGACTTCCTAGTCGTCGACAAAGCCAATCTGGCCTGGCTCACCAACGAGCAGGGCAGCCTGATCTGGTCGCTCCGGCTCGACGACGACAATCCCGTGTCGAAACCCTGAGATGTGCGGGAGCTCGGCATCGCCCTTGCGCGACATTCGCCGCGCCGATGCCTTCAAGCTAGGCGCAGGAGGCAGCCAGCTTCACGCGCCAAACACGGGACGCACGATGATGAGAAGCTTCCTCAACGAAGACATCGACCTGGGCTGCTATCCTTTGCATGGCGGCATTAAGGATCTCGAATGTTTCAGCGTTGAGAGCCTTTCGATCTGGCCCAATACATACTGAGATCCTTGGCAGCCCACATGCGGGGGGATTATATATGACGTATATCTGGGAGAATTTCTGTTCAGTATTAGACAAAACCTTTTCTGACTTCAGTCGTCGACACCCATCGAACACCAGCAATGTGTAAAATTAATGAATGTTGTAAAAAAAACTTTTTATATGATTGTTTCTGGGCTCGATCTAGTGGGCAAAGATCAATAACTCGCAGATTCGTCTTCGCGGGCGTTGAGTAATGCGGCCTTCCCGACTGAAGCGCGCTCTTGCGGGAGGCGTGCATCTGCATTCAGGAATTGCCAGAAGGCGCCACAATGCCGATTACGCGAGCCAGGCGGCTTAGTCGACGCGGAGCGCGGCTGGATCTTAGCGCCAGATCACCCGAGCCCTTGCTGCGTCGCCTTGGCCCCAGCGGATAGCTGTGACAGGATCAGCTATGCCCGGCCGAGAGACCTGCTTTCTCAGAGTTTCGACCGAGCGGAGCGCGGATGGCCCACGCAACTTCTGCTGGGGCCTGGTGCCGTCCGATCTCGGGATCCCGCACAGTCGGTCCGCCTGTTGTTACCCGATCGAGGAAGCGGCGCGCTCAGAGGCTGACGCCCTAGCCCGTGTGCTCAACCCGGCGATTGCGGAATCTCCGCAGCGCCGAGCCCGATCAGCCCCGCGAAGCGCACCAGTGCCGCCGTCATCGAAGACGGCTCGTCAAACCGGCCCCAACCTCGGCCGAGGCCATAATCGGAGGGGCTTCATAACACCCAATGAGCCGGAGGGTAGTGGCGTCAGCGCCGAGGGGCTCCGCCGCGTCGGCTGGCGCTGCTCCGCTTGCCGCGTCCCTTACAGCGGCTTCGCGGACGCCGACACGGGCGTGCTCCGGGTCGATCGGGCTTGATGGCGCGCCGCCTGCCCCAAAGCAATGCTCCTCGACGCGCCGGGCGCCTGCCAGGAGTTGCGGGCCGCTTGGCGGCCTGGAATTTGCTCGAGAGGCGTCAAGCGACGTCCTCCAGGGCGAGGATCCTGCTGCCGGGGCAGCAGCTGCCCCTAAAATCTGAGCGCTCTGAAGCCACGCTTTCACAGAGAGATGATCACAGCGAACCTGCATGGCCGCATTCCTAACGCGCGGCCATACCCAAGCTTAGAAGAATTTCATATTTGAGCCGTTCTAAGTGTGTGATTTACAACACGTTTTCGGCTTGCCTCTTAATCCGCAAACGGCAATGTGACCGATACGGCGCCGCTTGAGGCGCGGGTCGGCGTGCTTCATGTCCGATCGATCCTTCCGTCTCGCTCTGCTCCTGGCGACGACCTGCCTCGCTGGGGCCGCAAACGCGCAGGACACCGCCGTGCAGCTCGATCAGCTCTCGGTCGAGGGCGTGGCATCCGCCCCCGCGGCGGCCAGCAACCTCAGTGCCGGTGACGGCGGTACGGCCGCCACGAGCGGTGGCGGCGGTGGACCATCGGGGATCACCGGCTACGTCGCCCGGGTCGCGACGGCCGCCACCAAGACCAACACCCCCCTGATCGAGGTGCCGCAGTCGGTCTCCGTCCTCACCCGCGAGCAGCTCAACGACCGCAATGTCCAGACCTTCACCGACGCGGTCAACTATGTCCCCGGAGCCATCAGCGCCCGGTCGGGCTTCGACCCGCGCTTCGACCAGATCTTCATCCGCGGCTTCGACGTGCTCACCAACCAGGGCATCTACCGCGACGGCCTGCGCGTGATCGGCAGCGGCTTCGCCTACCCGAAGAGCGAGCCCTACGGCGCAGAGGCGCTGACCATTCTGCGCGGCCCGGCTTCCGGCCTCTACGGCCTCGGCTCGCCCGGCGGCATCCTCGACATCACGACCAAGCGCCCGGTCTTCGTGCCGTTCGGCGAGGTGCAGTTCCAAGCCGGCAGCTTCGACCGCTTCCAGGGCAACTTCGACGTCGGCGGTCCCGTCCCAGGTTCGGACGGCACCATGGCCTACCGCCTCACCGGCCTGCGGCGGGAAGCCGGCACCTTCATCGGCCTCGGCACCACCGACGACCAGCTCTACCTCGCGCCCGCCTTCACCTGGAAGCCGTCGGCCGACACCACGGTCACGTTCCTGAGCGAGTTCCAGATCACCAACACGCCGGCGGCGACGTTCTTCTACAACGACCCCGGCTTCCGGGTGTCCAATTTCTATCAGGGCGACCCGCGCTTTATCGGCCTCGACCAGACACAGTACCGGGTCGGCTACGCCTTCGAGCACAAGTTCACGCCGGACCTGATCTTTCGTCAGAACTTCCGGCACTACGGGCTGTTCCTGGTCGGCAAGTACGTCGATATCAACAACATCAACGTGGCGCGTACGATCGGCACGCGTGATACCGGCTACATCCGCGAGGGCCTGGTGCAGCAGACGCTGGACAACCAGCTGGAGGCGCGCTTCGCCACCGGCCCGATCGCCCACACCGTGGTCGGCGGCGTCGACTACGCCCGCTACAGCCTGAGCCAGCGCCTCGGCTTCGGCCTAGCCCCGGATCTGAACCTCGTCACGCGCAACTACGGCCAGCAGTTCATCGCAACACCGGCCCTGGGGCCGGCTTCGCGCCAGAGCCAGGACCAGATCGGCGTCTACCTGCAGGATCAGGCCAAGTTCGGCGACTTCATCCTGACGCTCAACGGACGCCACGACTGGGTCTTCCAGAACAACTACGCCACACCGGACAGCGCGGTCTCGCGCCAGGACAACTCCGCCTTCACCGGTCGGGTCGGGCTTGGCTACGTTCTGGCGCCGGGGCTCGTGCCCTATGCCAGCTACGCCACCACCTTCACGCCGCAGGTCGGTCTGGATCGGAACGGCCAGGCGTTCAGGCCGGCGACCGGCGACCAGATCGAGGCGGGGGTGAAGTACCTGATCCCCGGCACCAACATCCAGGCCGCGTTCGCAGGCTTCGAGATCAACCAGTCGAACATCCTGATCCCCGACGCGACCAACATCGCGTTCCAGACCGCCGGCGGCGCCGTGCGCTCGAAGGGCTTCGAGGCCGAGGCCACCGCCAACCTCGCGCCGGGTACGAACCTGACCATCGCCTACACCCACGTCGACATTCGGTTCGTGAACTCGACCTCGTTCACCGGCGAGTCGCTTAACGGGAACCGCGTCTCGGGCATCCCCAGCGACACCTATGCCTCGTTCCTGACCTACGCCTTCCCGCTGTCCTCGCCCCTCTTCGGCCTGCAGATCGGCGGCGGCATCCGCTTCATCGGCCCGAGCTTCGCCGATGACCAGAACACGGTGCGCAACACGGCCGTGACCCTCTACGACGCACTGATCGCCTACGATTTCGCGGCAATCGATCCGAAGTACAAGGGCCTGCGCGCACAGGTGAACGCCTACAATATCTTCGACCGGAACTACACAACCTGCTCGTTCGGCTTCTGCAACTTCAACCAGCCGGCAACCGTCATCGGCAGCCTGATCTATCGGTGGTAGGTTGAAGCTGGCTTGGCGGTGGTTGATGAAGGCTGGATGACGAATCTCAACTCAGTCGCCGGTCGCGTCCGGTGAAGGCGATCCTCTCGCGACGCACCTTCGCATTCCTCTCAGCGGTTGGGGCGATGCTGGGCACCCGCTCTGTCGCAGCCGTAGCAGATCCGGACGAGCCGGCGCGGCTTCCTGGGGCGATCAACTTCGATCTCGGCGGTGAGGGGGCTAAGGCACCCTGGCGTGTCACGCTCTACGTTCCTCCTGGCGAGGCGCCCCCAGCCGGCTGGCCTGTCCTGTATCTGCTCGACGGCAACGCGGTGACTGCGACAGCCATCGATATCGAGCGTGTCCAAGCGCCCTATCCGGATGCCACCGGGATCGGCTCGCGCTTCGCGATCGTCGGCGTCGGCTATCCGACGGATGGGGCCTACGACAGCGTACGACGCTCCTGGGACTACACCCCGCCGCCTGGCCGATCGTATCCGCCTCATAAGCCCGGCACCCCCGAGCTGCGGACGGGTGGCGCTGACACCTTCCTGCGCTTCGTCGCGGACGAACTGAAACCCGCGGTCGAGCGGCGCTGCCGCATCGACCCTTCGCGGCAAGCCCTGTTCGGGCATTCCTTCGGCGGCCTCTTCGTCCTCTACGCCTTGGCCAACCTGCCAACGGCCTTCTCACATTGGATTGCGGCGAGCCCGTCCATATATTGGGAGGATCTCGCGCTGCTGAAGAGCATCGAGCGTCTTGAGACGGGACCGCCTGTTCGCACGCGCGTGCTCCTCCTCGCCGGGGCTTACGAGGCGGAACTGGCGCCGTTTCAACGCGATGCCTCGGACAGGGAGGCACGCCTGAGCCGGCTGAGATCGGCGCGAACGGTCGAGCTTGCTCGCGCGATGGCGGACCGGCTCGATCGGATACCTGGCTTGCAGAGCCAGTTTCGGTTGATCCCCGGACGAGCGCACCTAACCGTACTTCCCGAAGCCGTGAACGATGCCGTCGCGTTCTTCATGGATCGGTCGGGATAATTTCACCCACCCTGGCGCGCCGGAAACTTCCGCTCTCAACGGGCGCGGGTGAAACGGACAGTTAGGCATCGGCCGCAAGGAGCATCGGCTATGTCGTTGAAAATCGGTCCTGCTGTACTCGCGCTGATGACCTCGTTTGCTGCGCCCGCCACGGCCTGGGCTTTTGGTTTTGCCGGATGTCCCAATCTGCCTGAATACAACCGCGCCCTGGGCACCATTCAAGGAATGACGGTCTGCGGCATGACCGTTGAGCAGGCTCGCCGCGTCGTCGCGGCTCATGATGGCTCAGCTATCCCGGATCGGCAGGTGGCGCCGGTGCCTCAAGCTCCTCACCGCCGTTACCAGAGGCCGCCACGCCACGGAGCAGTCCATCACCAGCGACCTGCTGTACGCTAGCCAGGTTTGTAATGACCTCCGCCTTCCTTGTGCTGCCGGCCTTTGATCGAGTTGCATGAAGATGGCGACCGCGGCGAGCCGGGCGAGTTGAAGCGAAAGCTCCGCGGAAGAGTTTGAGCGCCCAATGGTGGCCGAGAGCGGCCGGTCTGCTTTCCGCATGGGAGTGTGCAGAAGCAGATGTCCCTTGCGCCCCAAGCGGCCGACTCAAAGCGACCTGTGGCAGACCTCAAGTACTCGCGCCGTGGAGGATGCACCCGGAGGCTGTGCCGCAGATCTTTGCAGCGCTCCTCAATGATCGTGCAGCGCCTGCGCGCGAACGGGGAGTTTCCAACCGGGCCGCACGAAGTGGCAGGTGTAGCCGCCCGGATACCGCTCTAGGTAGCCCTGGTGCTCTGGCTCCGCCTCCCAGAACGGACCAGCCGGCGCCATTTCGGTGACCACCTTGCCGGGCCAGAGCCCCGAGGCATCCACGTCCGCGATCGTGTCCTCGGCGATCCGCCTCTGCTCCTCGCTCGTGTAGAAGATGGCCGAGCGGTAGCTCGCGCCGAGATCGTTGCCCTGACGGTTCAGCGTCGTCGGGTCATGGATCTGGAAGAAGAACTCCAGGATCTGACGGTAGCTCGTCCGCGCCGGGTCGAAGACGATCTCGATGGCCTCGGCGTGAGAGCCATGGTTGCGATAGGTCGCGTTGGGCACGTCCCCGCCCGTGTAGCCGACGCGCGTGGACAGCACACCATCCTGACGCCGAATCAGATCCTGCATGCCCCAGAAGCAGCCGCCGGCCAGAACCGCACTCTCCTCGTCCATGCGCTTTCTCCCTCAGGTGTCGGCCCTCGTGGCGCCGAGCTAAACTCAAGAAAAATGCACGTCACTGATGTCGATCGACACCATGAGTGACTCCCGAACAGTCTGTCGCGTGGCATCTCGCAGATAGGCTCGCCGCTTGCTCGGCAGCCGGATGCCATCGCCTTCGATGTAGTCGTGGACGAGCTGGGCCGCGCCGAAACCACCCGCGACATCGACATCGTAGTCGTGCCGACGCAGCAGCAGATCGCGCCCGAAATAGAAATCCTGGCTCGTGCTGTGCGTAGCAAGGCTGGGCGGGAAGGAAGCACGAAGCACGCGCCACGTCTCACCCCCTTCTTGCCACGGCGCAATTTCCTGCACTGTGACCCCGGGTGCCGCGAGGAGGAACGGCATCGTCAGGTAGTTCCACATCGCGTAGCCGTTGAAGTAGGCCCGGTGCAAAGGATCCCACGGGGTTTCGAAATTGTGCCCATCGAATGATGAGCGTGATGTCGACCGCTCCTGCACGACCGTGCCGTCGCTTCGTTCGATCGCGACCCGCTCCGATGTAAACGCGGCGTGCCAGTCTGGATCCCCGAACGGCTCGACGGAAGCCCGCTGCTCATGCAGCCAGACGCTCATGCGACGCGGCGTTGCATCTTGCGGCAGCCCTTTGATACCCCACAGATCTCCCTGTGAAACGATCGTCGCCTCAACCCTTTCGAAGTCTTGCCAACGGCCCGCACTGTCGTGAGCTTCTATGACTGAGGCAAGCAGTGTGCCCATCGTAGTGCCCTTGGATCTGCTTTGCTGCCAGGAATTGTAGTTTGCGAACAGACTGGCGCCGTTTAACTTGGTACGCGATCGCTGTAATCTTGCATACAATCGAACCCGAACCCACCTTCGCTCGAAATTTCTACTGATACTCTAATTCTCTCGCTACACGAAACCCGAGAGTGTCAAACTCAACGTTGACGTTCCGCTTGAAACGAACAGCTGCGCGAAGAAACTCGCTCTCGTTTCGCCAAGAGCCACCACGGATTACGCGGTAGACCGGATCACCGCTCTGCACCCATGCCGAGCCATCGCTGGGTGCGCCATAATAGTTGTCATGCCAGCAATCCTCGACCCACTCCCAGACGTTGCCGTGCATGTCATGCAGTCCGAATGCGTTCGGCTTGAATGATCCAACGACCGCCGTCTGCGTGCTATCCCAGACGCTGCCACATTCAGCACAATTGGCGTTGGCGCCTGTAGGATCATCTCCCCATGAGTACGGAGTTTTGCCGCCCGCTCTTGCGGCGTACTCCCATTCCGCTTCGGTAAGCAGCCGATAGTTCTTGCCTGTGGTGCGCGAAAGCCAGGTGGCATATTGCTTGGCATCACGCCACGTCACGTTGACGACGGGCATCGTCCCTCGTCCCCAGCCATCTGCAGCCCGGCGGCATGCCGCGGCGGCCACACAAGCATCCCATTCGTCGAAGGTCACCTCGAACCTGGAAACCGCGAACGTCGCGATTGTTACTTCGTGCGCTGGACCTTCAGTCGCACTCCGAAAGGGCTCGTCTTCTGCGGAGCCCATCATGAACTTTCCACCTGAAATGACGACCATCTGAGGACAAATGGCGGCGCAATCCCTGAAGACGGACTTGCCCACTTTCGCGACCGAGTTGTCCTTCTGAGCCGTGTCAGCGACTGCTTCTGTCTGTTCAGGCTGGTGTGCGGTCAAGCGCGCCTGCAAGCCCTCCTGAGTCAGAGCTACCGCATCAACGGCAATCTCGAACGAGGCGATGGCTATGATGGAGGCGGCCATCCTGGCCATACAGCGGTCGGCCATATGAGGCACTCACGAGCACCACTTCTTCATTTATAGCCAATCAAAAAATACGCTGCAACCTTGATTGTTCTGCTTGATGCCATTCGGTGCCGAGATGTATCGGCTACTAGCGTGTCACGCTGTATCGCATCAACTTATACAGTGCATTTGTCGACTTCGTACAAAGCATGATGCTCCCTCTGCCAGATCACTCGGCAACGGCCCGGCACGGTTGATGACAGTCGCTGGCAAGGCGATGGCCAAGGCGCCGGGATCGGTTCAGGATTGCCGCAGGGTGATACCAGCGATTCATCCGCCGGGGAGATAGTGGTCAACGTCCTCCAGTCGTCGACAGGGAGGTGGATCATGAAAATCGTCGTCATCGGCGGCACCGGCCTGATCGGCTCGAAAGCCGTCGCGATCCTGCGGCAGCACGGTCACGAGGTCGTCGCCGCCTCGCCGAAGGCCGGCGTCAACACCATCACCGGCGAAGGGCTCGGCGAGGCCATGGCCGGCACGCAGGTGGTGATCGACCTCACCAACTCGCCCTCGTTCGAGGACGAGGCGGTGTTGGAGTTCTTCAAAACCTCCGGCCGCAACCTTCTCGCGGCAGAGACTGCAGCCGGCGTCCGTCACCATGTCGCGCTATCGATCGTCGGAATCGAGCGGACACCTGAGAACGGCTACTTCCGCGCCAAGGTCGCGCAGGAGAAGCTGATCGAGTGCTCCGGCATCCCTTACACCATCGTCCGCGCGACCCAGTTCCTGGAGTTCCTCGGCGCCATCGCCGCCTCAAGCGCGGATGGCAATGTGGTCAGGCTTTCGCCTGGCCTGTTCCAGCCCATCGCGGCAGATGACGTTGCTGCCTTCGTCGCTGATGCGGCGCTCGCTGAGCCAAGGAGCGGCATCATCGAGATCGCCGGCCCTGAACGGGCACCGTTCAACGAGATCGTCGCCCGCTACCTGAAAGCGGTCGGCGATCCGCGCGACGTCGTGCGCGATCCCGAGGCCCGCTACTTCGGCGGGCGCGTCGAGGACCACTCCATCGTGCCGCTGGGCAAGGCGCTCCTCGGCCGGATCGGATTGGACGAGTGGCTCCGCCATTCGAGGGCCGCCGCCTGACGAACCCCGTCGTTCGAAGGATACGGCGCCATGAAAAGCATACTCTTCCCGCTGCTTCTGGCTGCTATGGCGTCCGGCGGTGCTCTCGCCGACGCATCGAAGGAGAAGAGCGCCAAAGTGACCATCGTCTACGAGCACGAGCTGCCAAACGTCCCGGGCAAGAGCATCAAGGGCGTGCTCGTCGAGTATGGTCCGGGCGGCTTCTCGGCCGGCCACACGCATCCGAAGTCCGCCTTCATCTACGCGACCGTTCTCGAGGGAGCGATTCGCAGTCAGATCAACGATGGACCGGTGACGACCTACAAGGCCGGGCAGAACTTCTCGGAGCGGCCCGGCGACCGCCACAGCGTCAGCGCCAATGCCAGCGATACAGAACCGGCCAAGCTGCTCGCGGTGTTCGTGCTGGACACGAAGGCGACGGAACTGGTGATACCGTTCGGGAACTGAGGCTCGGTCCTCTCACGCCGAGTTGCGCGGCTACACGGCGCTTGGCGTGCAATGGCACCGCCGCCCGCGCAAAACAGAAGACGCGAGGCCTAGCCATGAAGATCTTCATCGCGGGCGCTACCGGCGCCATTGGCCTCCCACTTGTGCGGGCACTGTGTACCCTCGGCTATCAGGTGGCCGGCATGACGCGATCGGGCGGGGGCACAGCTCGCCTGCGTGAGGTTGGGGCCGAGGTTGTCGGTGCAGACGCCTTCGACCGGGAGGCGGTGCAGACGGCGATCGAGGTGGCGGCGCCCGACGTGGTGATCGATCAGCTCACTTGGCTTCCTGCAAACCCCGCCGACATCATCAAGTCCTTGCCCAACAACACCCGGCTTCATCGGGAGGGCGGCCGCGACCTTCGTGAGGCCGCGCAGCGGGCCGGCGTCGGACGTTTTATGCTGCAGTCACACGGCTTTTACCTAGATGCGCCGGACGGGCAGCTTGCCGATGAGACAGCGAAGCTCCGCTACGACGCCCCTGGTGTGATCGGCGAGAGCACACGCGTTACCGGCGAAGGTGAGAACGAGGTTCTCGCATCGGCGATGGATGGCGTCGTACTGCGATACGGCTTCTTCTATGGACCTGGCACTTGGTACCGCCCGGACGGCGCCGTCGCGGATCAGGTGCGGGAGGGACAGGCATCCATCATCGGAGATGGCAATGCCGTCTGGTCGTTCGTGCACATCGACGATGCAGTCGCCGCGACAGTCGCCGCTCTGAAGGCTGAGCCCGGCGTCTACAACGTGGTTGACGACGATCCACTGCCGGTCGCCGAATGGTTGCCGGCGTTCGCCCAGTGGGTTGATGCGCCGCCGCGCGTGACGATTGAGGAAGCGCTGAAGTCGGCTGGCGAGGAAGCTGTCTACTACCACACGCGTCTGACCGGAGCTTCCAACCACCGGGCCAAGGCGCAGCTCGGGTTCGCGCCGCGGGCTCTCCTCTGGCACCCGCGCGCGATCTAGCGCTTCATGGGTGGGCCGGCATTCAAGATCCTTGATCTTTTCCGCAGTTCTTGGGGGCCAGAAACGGATAAGGTCTTCTGCCTTCCTTGAAAAGGAATAATGAGTCGCGAGTCATTTTCAACTGGCAGTCGTTATTGCGGGAGAGGACTTTATGAACCTAACCTACTTCCGGTCGGCTGCTATCGCGGCTGCTATCGCGGCTGCAACGTGCTTCTTACCCCTGACGTCAAACTCGGTCGGAGGCAGTCATGACAAGATCTCCCCGATCTTCGGTGTCGAGATTCCTGCTGGTTACCGCGACTGGCGGATGATCAGCGTTGCTCATGAAGCGGGCGACCTCAATGACCTTCGTGCCGTTCTCGGAAATGACATCGCGATCAAAGCCTTTCGAGAAGGGACGCGTCCCTTCCCCGACGGCACGGTAATCGCGAGACTGGCTTGGAAGCATGTGCCGTCACAGGAAAACAACGCAGCATTTGGGCGAGAACAATCCTTCGTTCCGGGCGTCTCCACCAACCTCCAGATCAGTGTCAAGGATGCCAAGAAGTACATTGAGACAGGAGGCTGGGGGTACGGCCAGTTCGAAGGCGGCAGGGCCAATCGCAGCGAGGCTTTGATGAAGACATGTTTCCCCTGCCACACTCGCACAAAGCCAACGGACGACTTCGTCTTCACCCGCTATGCGCAATGATGGCCGCATGACTCTTCGGTTATGCTGGGTAATATATTCGAGCGTAGCACAGGGTGCGGGACGCTGAACATCCGACCTAGGCCCTTGTACTCTTTACAATGGCCAGGCTCTGGCTCGGATGTCGGCTTTTGAAAACCGAGAATATCTTGAGCTATCACGCATAGCTGATAAATGAGCGCTTCGGAGAGGCCTCCAAGATTGGCTGGACGACGAGATTAGGTGCGATATTTAAGGGCCAATACTGGCCGAAAGCGGCCTATCCGCTTCGAGCTCAATTTTCGTCCAAGCGACGTTCTGCGCGGCCAGGATGAGTGCCTCAGCGTGCCACTTTCCGAAGCTTGCTCTCAGCCTAGTTCGCGGTGCGCGTTAGGCCGCAACCGAGAGGGCCAGTTCAAAGGAAGAGGCTCAGCAGGCGGCTTGGGCTGAAAAGGCGACGGTT
>NZ_BJZU01000144.1 GCF_007992195.1 Methylobacterium oxalidis
GCCTCCTGCCATGACCGTCACAGGTCGGGCGCGGGCTCCCTCTCCCGGACGGGAGAGGCGGGGGCGGACCCGTGTCCTCGCCCGCGATCCCCTGCTAAACCCCCGGGCGATGCCCCACACCGTCGCCGCCCTCTACCAGTTCACGCCGCTCCCCGACGCGGAGGCCCTCGTCGCGCCGCTGCGGGCGCTGTGCGAGGGGCTCGGGCTCACCGGGACGCTGCTCCTCGCCCGCGAGGGCATCAACGGCACGGTGGCGGGCTCGGACGAGGCCGTCGGGGCCTTCCTCGCCGCGCTCCGCGCCGGCCCGCTGCTCTGCGGGCGCCTCGACGCCCTCGAGTGCAAGCTGTCGCGGGCGGAGGGCGCGCCGTTCCGGCACCTGAAGGTGAGGTGCAAGCCCGAGATCGTCACCTTCGATGCCGGCGCCACCGACCCGACCGGCGACGTCGGCACCCAGGTCGCGCCGGAGGACTGGAACGGCCTCCTCGACCGGCCGGGCCTGCGCCTCGTGGACACCCGCAACCGCTTCGAGGTGGCGCTGGGCAGCTTCCGGGGCGCCGAGGATCCGGGGCTCGCGCGCTTCACCGACTTCCGCGCCTACGCGGACCGGCTCGACCCGCGGGACGAGCCCGAGATCGCCCTGTTCTGCACCGGCGGCATCCGCTGCGAGAAGGCGGGCGCCTATCTCCGGTCGCGGGGCTTCGCCCGCGTGCACCTGCTCCGGGGCGGCATCCTGAAATACCTGGAGACGGTGCCGGAGGCCGAGAGCCGCTGGCGCGGCGACTGCTTCGTGTTCGACGGGCGCATCGCCCTCGGGCACGGGCTGGAGGAGCGGCCCGACCATCCGCCGGAGGCCCTCGGCGCCCGGCCGGCGGCGTCCGGGGCCGGGCCCGGGGCGCGAGCTCGGGGGCATCAACTCAGGGGCATCGACTCCGGGGCAAGAGTTCGGAGGCAAGAGTTCGGAGACATGAGTTCGGAGGCATGAGTTCGGAGACATGAGCATGAGCGACGACGGCGCCCGCATCGACCGCCTGGAGGCGCGGCTCACCGAGCAGGACCTCGTGATCGAGGATCTCAACCGCACGATCACCGAGCAGTGGCGCATCATCGACCGCCTCACCCGGCAGGTCGCCGTCCTCACCGAGCACGTCGAGGAGGCGGCCGCCCGCACCGATCCCCGCGCCCCGGAGCCGCCCCCGCCCCATTACTGAGGGGAAAGGCCGGCTCGTGCCTGTTTTGTTCTTGACAGAATTCCTAGATCGTGCTTTCAATCCCGCACCTGCCGCCGCACAGCAGGGCGCCCTCCGGTGGCCGACCGGGCGGGTCGGGGCGGCAGGGCGGTCCCGCCGCCGGTGGCTTCGGTCGCCCCCGGCCCGGGCGCTCGCGCGACGCAGGGCCGGCGGCCCGGGTCCCGACCCGGCCGGCGGCCTCCAGATGACCGGTCGCGGACCCGTTCAGCCGGGTCCGGTGCGGCGAGGAAGATCCGCACAGGGCCGCTCGGCGGTCCTCGAACGGGGTCGATAGCGTGTGACAGGGTAAGAACCGCGACGCGAGACGGCCCGACGCCCCGAGAGGGGCGGACGGCCGCGGGACGCCGGGGGATCGGTATCCGCAGCGCAACACATCTCAGGGTCCCGCGGCGTCCCGCGTCCCCTCCCGAACGTGCCGGCCGCGCGAGGCCGGCGCGGCGCGCGCGCCTGCCCGCGATTCCGGCCGGCGCGGCGCCGTCGCCCCGTGAGACCGCCCGGCCGGTCGCCCGAGAGGCACCCGGACCAGGCGCCCGGAGCAGGCAGCCGCCGCGGAAGGGGGCCGCCAACGGTGGAGGCGTCGAGGCATGCGGCCGCGTTACCGCGAGCGACCCCCGGACCGCTGCGCCGCCGGCGCGCCGCCGCGCGCGCCGGGTCCCGTGAGGGCCGGCCGCGCCCGCCGGGCCGTGCGGGGCTCAGGCCCCCGCCTGGCTCACGAACTTCGTGACGAGGTAGCCCTCCAGCGCCTCGGTGCCGCCCTCGCTGCCGTAGCCCGAATCCTTGACGCCGCCGAAGGGCGTCTCCGGCACGGCGAGGCCGTGGTGGTTGATGCCGAGCATGCCGCTCTCGATCCGCGCCGCGGCCCTGGCGGCGCGCTCGGCCGAGCGGGTGTAGGCGTAGGCGGCGAGCCCGTAGGGGAGGCGGTTCGCCTCGGCGAGCGCCGCCTCGTCGTCCGAGAAGCGCTGCACGGCGGCCACCGGGCCGAACGGCTCCTCGTTCATCAGCCGGGCGGAGAGCGGCACGTCGGTGAGCACGGTCGGCTCGAAGAAGTTGCCGCGGTTGCCGATGCGCTTGCCGCCGGTGCGCACGGTGGCGCCGGCCGCGGTGGCGTCGGCCACGAGGCTCTCCATCGCCTCGAGCCGGCGGCCGTGGATCAGCGGGCCCATCTTCGTGGCGGGGTCGAGCCCGTCGCCCACCGTCAGCCCCTCCGCGAGGGCGACGAAGCCGTCGAGGAAGCGGTCGAACACGCTCTCGTGGACGAGGAAGCGGGTCGGCGCCACGCAGACCTGGCCCGCGTTGCGGAACTTGTTGGCGCCGAGCACCGAGACCGCCTTCTCGACGTCCGCGTCCTCGAACACGATCGCCGGGGCGTGGCCGCCGAGCTCCATCGTCACCCGCTTCATGTGGCGCCCGGCGAGCGCCGCGAGCTCCTTGCCCACCGCCGTCGAGCCCGTGAACGAGATCTTCCGCACGACCGGGTGCGGGATCAGGTAGCCGGAGATCGCCGCCGGGTCGCCGTAGACGAGGGAGAGCGCGTCGCCCGGTAGGCCCGCGTCGAGATAGGCCCGCACCAGCTCGGCGCAGGAGGCCGGCGTGTCCTCGGGGCCCTTCAGGATCACCGAGCAGCCGGTGCAGAGGGCGGCGGCGACCTTGCGCACCGCCTGGTTGAGCGGGAAGTTCCAGGGCGTGAAGCAGGCCACCGGGCCGATCGGCTCGCGCAGCACGATCTGCATCACGCCGTCCTGGCGGGCGGGGATGACGCGGCCGTAGGTGCGCTTGCCCTCCTCCGCGAACCAGTCGGTGACGTCGGCGGCGACCTGCACCTCCAGCCGCGCCTCGGCGAGCGGCTTGCCCTGCTCCAGCGTCATCGTGCGGGCGATGGCCTCGGCGCGCTCCCGCAGGAGGTCGGCGGCCCGCCGCAGGACCTTGGACCGCTCGATCGGCGAGACCCTGCGCCAGGCCGCGAAGCCGCGCTCGGCCGCCGCCAGCGCCGCGTCGAGGTCGTCTCGCGCCGCCACGGCGTGGTGGCCGATCGTCTCGCCGGTGGCCGGGTTCAGCACCGGGCGCCGCTCGTCCCCGGCGCCGCCCCGCCAGCGCCCGGCGATGTGCAGATCGACGTCCGCGTAGCCGGCGGCCCCCGAGGACCCCGTCGCGGCACCCCTCTCGGCACCCGTCTCGGCACCCGTCATCGCAACGGTCATGGCCCATCCATCCTGCTCGGCCGGCCCCGGCGCCGGCAGGAGGCTGTTTTAGACCCGTGCCGGGAGGCGGCAAGCCGTCCCGCGGACAGCCCGGCAGATGCGTCAGGGCGCCCGGCCGCCTCAGGCGGCGATCCGCTCCCGCAGCGCCTCGGGGCCCTCCGCCAGGGTCACCTCGCCGCCGCGCGCCTGCAGGGTGCCGCCCGTCGGCACCACCCGCCAGCCCTCGCGGCAGCCGTCGATGGGCTCCGAGACGACGACGAGGCCGGTCTCGCTCTGGCGGTAGTAGAGGCTGGGCGGGCGGCCGTCGCAGGCCCAGCGGTAGGCGGTCAGGCGCTCGCCGTCGGTGAGGAGCGCCGTGAAGCGCAGGGGCTCGGCGATGCCCGCCGCCCGCATCAGGTCGCGGATCGTGGAGAGGGTCCCGGCCATCGCGCCGATCGGGTCCTCGATCAGCCCGTTGGCGAGCGCCAGCAGGAAGATCGCCTCGGAATCCGTGGTGCCGCGGCGCCCGTCGTAGAGCGCGTCCGGGATCAGCGCCTCCAGCCGCCGCTTGATGCGGTGGTAGCCGCCGATCTGCCCGTTGTGCATGAACATGTGCCGGCCGTGCACGAACGGGTGGCAGTTCGCCCGGCTCGTGGCGGTGCCGGTGGCGGCGCGGACATGGGCGAAGAAGGTCCGGGCCCGGACCTGGCGGCAGAGGTTGACGAGGTTCTCGTCGGACCAGGCGGGCGAGACGTCCCGGTAGATGCCGGGCTCGGGCCGCTCGCCGTACCAGCCGATGCCGAAGCCGTCGCCGTTCGTCTCGGTCTTCGCCTCGGCCGCGTGGAGCGACTGGTGCACCAGCGAGTGCGTCGGGGCGCAGACCAGGTCGGAGAGGAAGACCGGTTCACCGCTGTAGGCGAGGAAGCGGCACATGGCGACGGACACCCCCTGTCGGACGCGCGGACTCTGGAACGGTCAAGCAAGGGCCGTTCCGTTTCGGGAGCCGCGCCTTCACACAAGCGTAACATTCAGTCCGTCGCGGTGAACGGATGGTTAATGCACCGCAGCATGCGGGCAGCCCCCGGATCGCCGGACACTGGGGCCCGCCCGTGGCACGAGCATGGCGCCGGGGCCGGCTCCCGCGGCGGCAAGGCGGCGGCGGCGCGACATTTTCGAACCGCCACGCGGAAAGAATTCGCACTCTTGCCGGTTGACCGAGGCCGGCGCAGCATGGGCGCGACGGGAATCAGCGGCAGTCGCGGCCCGCGCGTGTCCCGAGGCATCACACACAACTCGAAGAGGAGGCTACATGGGCCAAGATCTGCCCGCATGTCCGGTCGCTCTCGTGGTCGAGGACGACACCGCGGTGCGCGACCTCGCCGCCGCCGTCCTGGAGGAGACCGATCTCGACGTGATCGCGTGCGAGAGCGCGGAGGCGGCCATCTCCGTCCTGGAGCGGGCCGACCTCACCGTCGCGCTGCTCTTCGCCGACGTGCGCCTGCCGGGCCGCATGGACGGGATCTCGCTCGCCCGCACGGTCGAGAGCCGCTGGCCGGAGGTCCGCGTGGTCGTGACCTCGGGCTACGACGAGGGCCGCAACGCCGACCTGCCCTCGAACGCCGTCTTCATGCAGAAGCCCTGGCGGGCCTTCGACGTGCTGGTCCAGGCGGAGCACGCCACGGACGCCGCGCGGGCCGCCTGAACGCGAGAAGGCCCGCGCCGCAGGGCGGCCGGGCCTTCTCGCAGGCAGGTTCTGGCAAGCCGGTTCCGGCTGAACGGCTCTCGGCGGGAGGGGCAGGCCGCGACGGCGGCCCGCGCGTCGCCCGCTTAGGCGCTGGCGGTGCCGGTGCTCTGCTGCGCCTGCGGGGCGGCGCTCGTCGAGGGCAGGCCGGGGCGGCGCGGGCCGGCGCCGAAGCGGGGCTTCGGCTTCGGGGCGGCGATCAGGCCCTCGCGGATGGCGGTCTTGCGCGCCTGCTTGCGGGCGCGGCGGACGGCCTCGGCCTTCTCGCGCGCCTTGCGGACGGAGGGCTTCTCGTAGGCCTTGCGCTGCTTCATCTCGCGGAAGATGCCTTCACGCTGCATCTTCTTCTTGAGGACGCGGAGCGCCTGATCGACGTTGTTGTCGCGAACGAGTACCTGCAACGGTCTTGATCCTCTAGAACATCTGTTTTCGGGCAGCGCCGACGTCGAGGTCCGGCCTCGGCCTCATTCCTTGGCCAGGAAACCGACGAACGCCCCTGTCCCGGGAGGCACCCGGGAGGGACGTCGATCGAACGGACTCGAATCGGCGCGAAATTCACACCTGACCCGATCCCATACACGAAGCGCGTGCGAGTTCCAACCGGGCAGGTGGGGCGGGCGGAGAGGAGGGCGGGGGTGTTGCGCGGGCGGCGCGTCCCGGCCCGTCCGGGGCTTCCGTTCCGGCGGTTCAGCTGTGCGACTGGATGAAGTTGCGCACCAGCGGGTAGGTCTGCGCCTCCCACTTGCGGCCCGAGAACACCCCGTAATGGCCGACGCCGGCCTGGAGGTGGTGGCTCTTCATGTGCGGCGGCAGGCCGGTGCAGAGGTCGTGGGCCGCCATGGTCTGGCCCACCGCGCAGATGTCGTCCCGCTCGCCCTCGACGGTCATCAGGGCGGTGCGCCGGATCGCCCGCATGTCGATCGGCTCGCCCCGGTAGGTGAGCTCGTTCTTGGCGAGGGTGTAGTCCTGGAACACCATCTGCACGGTCTCGAGGTAGAACTCCGCCGCGAGGTCGAGCACCGCGAAGTACTCGTCGTAGAAGGTCTCGATGGCGTGCGCCTTCTCGGTCTCGCCGTTGGCGAGGTGCCAGAACAGGTCCGCGTGGCCCTGCATGTGCCGCTTGGCGTTCATCGACACGAAGGCCGAGACCTGCACGAAGCCGGGATAGACGCGGCGGCCCGCGCCGCGGTGGCGCTGCGGCACGGTGGAGATCAGGTTCTTCTCGAACCACGCGATCGGCTTCGAGGTGGCGAGGTCGTTCACCGCGGTCGGGCTGATGCGGCAGTCGACCGGGCCGGCCATCAGCGTCATCGAGCGGGGCGCGGCGGGGTTGCGGGTCTCAGCCATCACGGCGGCGGCGGCCAGCGCCTGCACCGCCGGCTGGCAGACCGCCAGCATGTGCGAGCCCTCGCCCATCGTCTCGAGGAACTGGACGAGGTGGTCCACGTAGTCGTCGAAGCCGAAGCGGCCGGCCGAGAGCGGCACGTCGCGGGCGTTGTGCCAGTCCGTGATGTAGACGTCGTGGTCCGGCAGCAGGGTCCGCACGGTGCCGCGCAGGAGCGTGGCGAAGTGGCCGGAGAGCGGGGCCACCACCAGCACCTTCGGCTGCGGGCTGGCGACGTCCTTGCGGAAGCGCAGCAGCGTGCCGAAGGGCGTCGCGGCGACCGGCTCCTCGATCACCGGCACGTCGCGGTTGCCGACCCGCACGCCCGAGATCCCGAAGGGCGGCCGCGCGAAGGTCAGCCCGGCGCGCATCATCATGCGGGCGCCGGCCGCCCACCAGGTCGCCGGCTCGCGGAAGCCCGCCCGCGTCCAGGGCGAGATGGCGTCGTGCAGGACGCGACCCCAGGCCCGGGTCTGCTCCGCGAAGTCGGCCTGCACCTCGAACGCATCGTACAGCATGGGGCGGGCTCGCGTGCGTGAGGAGCCCTCGGGGAGGGCGGTCACGGCCGTGGGAGAGGGCAGCCACGCCTCTGTGCGCTGCATGTTCATTGCGCGCCAAGGATTAGCCGGGCGAGGTACGGCCGCAACCGGCAAAAAGTACGAAGCCGCAGGCTGTTGTTCCGCTGCATCACCGGCGCAAGATTGCAGAAGCCGTGCCAGACATTGATTCGGGGCCCGGGATGGCCGCGCGGGGCCCCGGGTCGGGCCGCCGCCGTCACGGATCCTGCGCCGGCCGGTGCCAAGCTTGAGCGCGGCACGAGTCTTGATTCGGCCCGTCTGAGGCAACGACACGCCCGAGGGGAAGCGCGATGGCTGCGGCGACGCTGACGATCTCAAGCCGGAACTACTCGTCCTGGTCGCTGCGCGGTTGGCTGGTCTGCCGGATGGCCGGGCTCGATTTCGAGACCGAGGTTCTGTCGGGCTCCGACGCCTCGACGCGGGCGGAGCTCCTGCATCTCTCGCCCTCCTTCCTGGTGCCGCGCCTGCAGCACGGCCGCGTGGCGGTGTGGGACACCCTGGCGATCGCGCAGTACCTGAGCGAGCTCTACCCGGATGCCGGCCTGCTGCCGAAGGACGTCGCGGCCCGCGCCCACTGCCACTCCATCGCGGGGGAGATGCACGGCGGCTTCATCAACCTGCGCTCCGCGCTCCCGATGAACCTCAAGGCGCACCACCCGAACTTCAAGATCTTCAACGGCGCCAAGGGCGACATCGAGCGGATCGTGGCGATCTTCGACGAGTGCCTCACGGGCTGCGACGGGCCCTACCTGTTCGGCGAGCGCCCGACGCTCGCCGACGCCATGTACGCGCCGGTCTGCACGCGCTTCCGCACCTACGACGTGGCGCTGCCGCCGCGCGCCAACGCCTACCGCGACACCATCCTCTCCTGGTCCCTGATGGCCGAGTGGACCGAGGCGGCCATGCAGGAGCCGGAGGAGATCGAGGAGCTCGACATGGAGTTCTGAAGGGAGCTCCAGGCCGGCCCTACTCGGCGGCGAGGGGGGCGGGCGCCGCGGGCCGCGTGTCGCCGGGCGGCATGGCCTGCGCGGCGGAGGGCAGCTCGAACCGGGCGCGGAGCCCGCCCCGCGGCCGGTTGGCCAGGACGAGGCGCCCCTGGTGGGATTCGGCGATGGCGAGCACGATCGAGAGGCCGAGGCCGAAGCCGCTCGCCTCGTTGAGATTGCGGGCGCGGTCGCCGCGCACGAAGGGCTGCAGCATCGCCTCGCGCTCGGCCTCCGGGATGCCGGGGCCCCGGTCGCAGACCTCGACCGCCGCGCCGCGCGGGCCGCCGTCCATCCGCAGCACGGCCGAGCCGCCGTACTTCACCGCGTTCTCGACGAGGTTCGTCAGCGCCCGCTGCAGCTCGTCCGGCCGGCCGCGCACCAAGAGGTGCCGCGCCCGCTCGACCTGGACGTCGGCGCCGATGTCGCTGAACCCGTCGCAGACGGTCTGCACCACGGAGGCGAGGTCGACGAGCACCATCTGCCCGGCCTCGGTGCCCTGCCCGTCGCGGACGTAGGAGAGGGCCGCCTCGACGAGGCCGTTCATCTGGTCGAGGTCGCGCAAGGTCATGGTGCGGGCGTGCTCGTCCTCGATGAACTCGGCCCGCAGCCGCAGCCGGGTGATCGGCGTGCGCAGGTCGTGGCTGATCGCGGCGAGCATCTGGGTGCGGTCGTCGAGGAGGCGCCGGACCCGCTCGCGCATCCGCTCCAGGGCGCGGGAGACGGCCAGCACCTCCTCGGGTCCGCGCTGGGGCAGGGCGACGATGTCGTTGCGGGCGCCGAACGCCTCGGCCGCGACGGCGAGGCGCGCCAGCGGCGCCGTCAGCGCCCGCGCCGCCCAGACGCAGAGGAGGGTCAGCGTCAGGCCGAGGAACACGACCGTGAAGATCACCGCCCCTTGCCGCGGGGAGCGCAGGGGCTCGTCGGGCAGGCTCGCCGAGAGGACGGCGCCCCCGGGTGTCACGATGCCGAGCCGCAGCGCCTCCCGCCGGCCCTCGCCGGGAGCGAGGTCGACGACGGCGAGCGGGCGCCCGAACCCGTCCCGCAGGCGCCCGACGATGGGGTGCCCGTCGAGATCCTCGGCGCCCGCGCCCGGCGCGTTCCCGTCCCAGGGGGCGAGCCGCAGGGTCGGCAGGGAGCGGGCGGCGTTGCGCAGCAGCGCGGCGCGCTCCTCGGGCTCGGCCCCGTCGAGCAGGCGGGCGACGGTGGCGAGGCGGTTGGCCGCCACGCCCGGATGGTCGTCCGGCCGCCAGGGCTCCCGCAGGAGCACGAAGGCGACCGTGGCGACGACGTGGGCCACCGCGATCGCGGCGACGACGAGGAGCGCGATCTGCCCCGCGACGCTGCGGGGGCGCAGGCGTGCCATCATGCGCGGCAGCAGAACTCGTGCGGTCATGACCGGGTCACGTCCGGGGTGAACAGGTAGCCCCCGGAGCGGATCGTACGGATGATTTCGGGATTGCGCGAATCCTGCTCGATCTTCTGGCGGATCCGGCTGATCAGCACGTCGATGCTGCGCTCGAACGGGCCGGCGGCGCGGCCCTGCGTGAGGTCGAGGAGCTGATCGCGGGAGAGCACCCGGCCGGGCCGCAGGCAGAGGGCGTGGAGCAGGTCGAACTCGGCCCCCGTGATGGCGATGCGCGCCCCCTCCGGGCTCAGGACCTGCCGCAGCGAGACGTCGAGGGTCCAGCCCGCGAAGTGCAGGCGCCGCGCCCCGTCCTCGCCCGCGGTCTCGGCCGCCGCGCCCCGTCGCAGGATCGCGCGGATCCGCGCCAGGAGCTCGCGCGGGTTGAAGGGCTTGGCGAGGTAGTCGTCGGCGCCGAGCTCCAGCCCGATGATCCGGTCGATCTCCTCCGACTTCGCGGTGAGCATCAGGATCGGGATCGAGGAGGAGCGCCGCAGCCGCCTGCACAGGCTGAGCCCGTCCTCGCCGGGCAGCATCAGGTCGAGCACGATGAGGTCCACGCGGGCGTCCGACAGGATGCGGTCCATCTCGCGCCCGTCCCCGGCGAGGCTGACGCGGCACTCGTTGGCGCGCAGGTAGCGGGCGACGAGGGAGCTGATCTCGCGATCGTCCTCCACGAGGAGGATGTGGGGCGTGGGAGGCGTCGTCATGGGCCGTTTCGACGTGTGCGGCTCGAGGCGCCTTTATGCCCTGCGCGGCCAAGCCAGCGGAACCGGGTGGGCCGTCCAATTTTGTAACCGGCTGTTTCCCTGGCGATTCCGGCCCTTGCGCGCTGTGGACGGCCGGGGTGCCGCGGGCGCACGGAGCGCGCCCGCGGATTGCCGCGGAGTCCGCGGATTCCTATGTCCCGGTGAGGCGGCGCCTCGCTCCGGCGCCCGACCATCCGCGCAGTCACGGGCGCGTGCCGCGTCCGCGGCCGCGTTCGCTTCCGGGAGACGGACGATGCAGACCTCCAACCGCCTGTTCGACGATTTCGCCCGCCTGATGACCGACGCGGCCGGCGCCGCGCAGGGCGTGCGCCGCGAGGCGGAGAGCGTCTTCAAGGCGCAGTTCGAGCGGCTGATCCGCGACATGGACATCGCCTCGCGGGAGGAGGTCGACGTGCTGCGCGACCTCGTGACGACGCTGCGTGCGCAGAACGACGGACTCGCGGCGCGGGTGGCCGCGCTCGAGGCCAAGCTCGGACCCGAGGCGACGGCGGGCACCACCGAGTCAGTCTGACGCAGGGCGCGCCGTTTGCGGCGGCAAGGGGCTCCGCCCGACCTGTCCACCGCCTCCGGTTTGTGCACAGGAAGCAGCGGTGGATAGGGCCTTTCCTGTTCACCGGCCGCGATGCCCGCTTTGAAACGCGAGTCCGGCGCGGTCTATAGTCAGGGACCCACTGATTCGCCTGATTCGCCGAAGACCATGAACGCCTAAGCTTTCGCCGCATCCGCGCTGATCCTTGCCGGGTCGGCTCTCACCTTGTCGCGGCGCGCTTGGACGCTCCGGTTTCTTGTTCTCACCCTGCCGCTGCGGCCCTCCCGGCCGGCAGCCCGGATCGCCATGACCCAGCTCCACGTCGACACCGAAGATCATGACCGGCTCGAGCATCCGCTCGACGTGGTGGAGCGCCTCGCCTCGCTGCGCGACTGGATCTTCGACCGGGCCGAGACGGACGAGATGTCGGTCTCGGTCTCGGGCCGCTGGGCGGAGTACCACGTCGCCTTCACCTGGATCGAGGACATGGAGGCCCTGCACGTGGCCTGCGCCTTCGATCTCAAGGTGCCGGAGCGGCGGCGCCAGGAGGTGCTGAAGCTCGTCTCCCTCGTCAACGAGCAGCTCTGGATCGGCCATTTCGACCTCTGGTCCACCGACAACGTGGTCATGTTCCGCCACGCGCTCCTGCTGGCCGGCGGCGTCGCCCCGACGCATCCGCAATGCGGCATGATGCTCAAATCGGCGGTCGAGGCCTGCGAGCGCTACTTCCAGGCGTTCCAGTTCGTGCTCTGGGCCGGCAAGCCGGCGCGGGAGGCCCTCGACGCCGTGCTGTTCGAGACCGAGGGCGAGGCGTAGGGGCCTCACGCCGATGTCCGGGACACAGAGCCGTTTGCCCGCCTCCCTGACCCTCGTCGGGGCGGGAAAGATGGGGGGCGCCATGCTCTCCGGCTGGCTGGCGGGCGGCCTTGATCCGGCGCGCACCGCCATCGTCGAGCCCGCGCCATCGCCCGAGATCGCCGAGCTCTGCGCGGCCCGCGGCCTCGCCCTCAACCCGGCCGCACCGCCCGCCGCGGAGGCCGTCGTCCTCGCGATCAAGCCGCAGGGGCTCGCGGCCGCGGCGCCGGCCCTGGCGCCCCTGATCGCGCCTGGCAGCCTCGTCGTCTCGATCCTCGCCGGCAAGACCATCGCCGACCTCAAGGCGCGCCTGCCCGGCGCCCGCGCCGTGGTGCGCGCCATGCCGAACCTGCCGGCCAGCATCGGCCGGGGCGCGACCGGCGCCGCCGCGAGCCCCGAGGTGACGCCGGCCCAGCGCGGCCTCGCCGACGCGCTGCTCTCCGCGAGCGGCCTCGTCGAGTGGCTCGACGACGAGGGGCTCATCGACGCCGTGACGGCGGTCTCGGGGTCGGGGCCCGCCTACGTCTTCCTCCTGGCCGAGGCGCTGGCGGAGGCCGGCGTCGCGGCGGGCCTTTCCGCGGAGATTGCCGGGCGCCTGGCGCGGGCGACGGTCGCCGGATCCGGGGCGCTCCTCGACGCCGAGGCGACGGAGGCGGCCCAATTGCGGCGCAACGTGACCTCGCCCGGCGGCACCACCGCGGCGGCCCTCGACGTCCTGATGCGGGCCGACGGCATGCCCGCCCTCCTGCGGGAGGCGGTGGCCGCGGCCAAGCGCCGGGCGGGCGAGCTCGCCGGCTGAAGCCGAGGCCCCCCGCGGCGTTTTTTCTTGCCCCCGCGGGGTCGCCTTCGGGAAATCGCGCTTACATTGATGGTCACGATCGACGGGGAGTGGGACGCGCGAGGAGCGGTACGCGATGGAGAAGTCCGGGAGCCCGAAGGGCAGGAGCACGAAGGCCGCGGCCTCCAGAGGCGGCGAGAAGGGTGCCGGGACCGGCGCCGAGACCGGCGCGCAGGCGCCGAAGCTGCCGCCCCGCGAGGCCGCCGTCGAGGCCCTGATGCGGCTCGCCGCCGAGCAGCCCTGGAACGACATCGAGCTCGGCGACATCGCCCGTGAGGCGAACCTCAGCCTCGCCGAACTGCGCGACCTGTTCCCCTCGAAGGGCGCGGTGCTCGGGGGCCTCTCGCGCCTGATCGACCGGAAGGTGCTGGAGGGCGACACCTCCGACCTCGCCGACGAGCCGGCCCGCGAGCGCCTGTTCGACGTGCTGATGCGCCGCCTCGACGCCATGACGCCCTACAAGCCGGCCCTGCGGCGCATCGCCTACGCGTTGCGCACGGACCCGCTCTCGATGCTCGCCCTCAACGGGGTCGCCCTCAACTCGCACCGCTACATGCTGGCCGCGGCCGGCATCGACACGGAGGGGCCCCTCGGCCGGCTCAAGCTGCAGGGCACCGTGATCGCCTTCTCGCGCGTCGTCGAGACCTGGCTCGACGACGAGGACCCGGCTCTCGCCCGCACCATGGCCCGGCTCGACCGCGAGATCCGCAACGGCGAGCGGGTGATGGAGCGCGCCGAGGACCTGCGCCGGCTCACCGCGCCCCTGCGCGCCCTCGGCCGCTCCTTCCTGGAACGGCGCCCGCGCCGCGACCGGCGGGACGCGGGCAACGAGGACGACGGCAACCCCCTCGGCGGCGACCCGGCCGCGGCGATCTGAGCCGCGCGGCGGGGGAGGGGACGCGATGCGGGACGCCACGCCGGAGCGCCTGCGCTACACCGCCCCGCAGCAGGCCCTTCACTGGGTCACCGCCGCGCTCGTCCTCGCGGTGCTGCCGCTCGCCTGGGTCGCCGAGAGCCTGGCCCGCGAGGCGCCGAGCAAGGGCACGCTGTTCGTGCTGCACAAGTCGGTGGGCCTCACCATCCTGGCCGTCGTCGTCGTCCGGATCGTCTGGCGGATGATCCACCCGGCTCCGCCGCACCCGCGGACGCCGCCGGCGCTGACCCTGCTCGGGCGGGCCAACCACGTGCTCCTCTACGCGATCTTCCTGATCATGCCGGTGAGCGGCTACCTCCTGAGCGCGCTCGCCGGCCGGGACACCCCGTATTTCTGGATCTTCACCGTCCCCGGCCTCGACAAGAACGAGGCGCTGCAGCCGGTCTTCAAGCAGATCCACCTCGTGGGGCAGTGGGCGGTCTACGCCCTCGTGATCCTGCACGTGCTGGCCACCGCCTGGCACGTCGCGATCCGCCGCGACGGCCTGCACGAGCGGATGCTGCCGGCGCAGGATCCGCCGGCCTGAATGCGGGGCCGGTCGGCGCAGCGCGGGGCTCCTCAGGGGGCCTCGACCTTGCGCAGCAGGAAGGTCGTGCCCGTCTCCGGGTCGCGGCGCCAGCGGCCGTCGCCGGTGGGCACGAGGTTCACCACGTGGCCGCGCTTGGCCACGAGGGTGAGGCGGCCCGAGGCGTAGCGCCACGTCACCGGGTCGAAGATCGCGACGCCGCTGTCCCGGCAGCCCTCGAGGATGTGCACCGGCGCCGAGGCGCCCTCGGCCGGCGCCAGCGACAGCCGGCAGACGTCCTGGTCCTGGTATCGGTCGAGGGCGTAGACGCCTGGGCCGGGGCCCTGGCCGCCCTCCGGACCCGGGCCGACCGGGGTTTCCGCCTCGCCCGCGCGAGCGCCCGCGCGCGAGGGCTCCGCCACCGCCGGCTCGGGCGGTCGCATCGCCTGGATCTGCAGCGGCACGAGGCTGTAGGCCTCGCCGCTCTCGGCGTGGGCGAGCAGGCTGCGCTGGTCCGGGCGGCGGGCGAAGAGCAGGACGGGCCGCAGGTTCCGGTCGACGAGGCGCATCGCCCCGTCCGTGAACAGCCAGCCCGCCACCGTGCCCAGGATCGGCAGCGCCTTGCGGCAGCCCGCCGGGAAGAACACGCGGCGGCCGGCCTCGCCGCTCTCCCCCGTCAGGGTCATCACGCAGCGCCGGGTGCTGCCGTCGCGTGACAGGTCCCAGGTGCCCGGCACGCCCGCGATCGTCTCGGGCAGGCTCGGGACGAAGGGTGGGGCGGGCGGGGCCGCCTCCTGCGCCCGAGCCCCCGTCCCCGAGACCAGCAGCAGGACCGCGAGCGCGCGCTTCACGGGCGTGGGCTCCAGGGCGTCTCCGGCACCGGGGTGAGCGGTCCCCTGCCGGTGAACCACGCGGTGAGATTGTCCACGACGAGTTGCCCCATAGCGGCGCGGGTATGCACCGAGCCCGAACCCACATGCGGAAGGAGCACCACGTGGTCCATCGCCGTCAGCTCGGGCGGCACGTGCGGCTCCGCCGCGAAGACGTCGAGGCCCGCTCCGAGGATGGTGCCCGTCCGCAGCGCCGCGATCAGGGCCGCCTCGTCGATCAGGCTGCCGCGGGCGACGTTGACGACGATACCCTCCGGCCCGAGCGCCTGCAGCACCGCGGCGTTCACGATGCCGCGCGTCTCCGGCCCGCCCGGAGCCACGATCATCAGCACGTCCGAAGCCCGCGCCAGGTCGAGAAGCGTGGGATGGTAGGCGTAGGCGACATCCTGCGGCGTCCGGCCATGATAGGCGACGGCGACGCCGAAGCCTTCGAGACGCTGGGCGATGGCCCGCCCGATCCGCCCGAGCCCGAGGATGCCGACGGTCCGGCCGCGCAGGGTCGCGCTCAGCGGGAAGGATTTTTCCGGCCAGCGCCCGGCGCGCAGGTAGCGGTCCGCCTGCGGGATCTGGCGGACCGTCGCGAGGAGAAGGCCGAGGGCGAGGTCGGCGACCTCGTCCGAGAGCACGTCCGGCGTGTTGGTGACGACGATGCCGCGCCGGCGCGCCGCCGCGACGTCGATCGTGTCGTAGCCGACGCCGAAGCTCGCCACGATCTCGAGGTTCGGCAGCCGGTCGATGAGCGCCGCGTCGACCGGCGCATGCGCGTTGACGGCCATGCCCCGGATCCGCGAGCCGACCTCCGCGAGGAAGCCCTCCGCCGAGGCTGCCTCGTCGAGCCGCTGCAGTCGGAAGGCCCGCGCCAGCGCCTCCATGACGAGAGGTTGCATCGGGCGCAGGAGGAGGTCGGGACGCAACGGCTCGGACTCGGATCTCGGGGCGTGCCGCGCGGTGCGGGCGATCGCCTCCTTATAGCCGCCTCCACCCGGGCCGTCAGGCGATCCGGACGCCCGATGCGCCTCGGTCCACCGGCGCCGGCCGAGCGGATCTGGCGCGGCCCATCAGAGAGAATCCACGGGACGATGCGGATTCATGCGGTCGCCTCCGGGCTGCCATCCGCTCGGGTTCCGTCGCCGCCACTTCCGAAATGCGCCCGGCGACACTACTAAAGGGAGCCGGTCCGACAACCGGATGAACCCACACCAGACGCGACCCGAACCATGAGCGCCCCCCGCACCCTCTACGACAAGATCTGGGACGACCACGTCGTCGATGTCGAGCCGGACGGCACCAGCCTCCTCTACATCGACCGGCACCTCGTGCACGAGGTGACCAGCCCCCAGGCTTTCGAAGGGCTTCGCGTGGCCGGCCGCCGGGTCCGCCACCCGGAGAAGACGCTGGCGGTCGTCGATCACAACGTCCAGACCTCCGACCGCCGCTTCGGCATCGAGGATCCCGAGAGCCGCACGCAGCTCGAGGCCCTCGCCGAGAACGTGCGCGACTTCGGCATCGAGTTCTACGACGCCCTCGACCGGCGCCAGGGCATCGTCCACATCATCGGTCCGGAGCAGGGCTTCACGCTGCCCGGGCAGACCATCGTCTGCGGCGATTCCCACACCTCGACGCACGGCGCCTTCGGCGCGCTCGCCCACGGCATCGGCACCTCCGAGGTGGAGCACGTGCTCGCCACCCAGACGCTGCTGCAGCGCAAGGCGAAGAACATGCGCGTGACCGTCGACGGCAGCCTTCCGCCGGGCGTGACGGCCAAGGACATCATCCTGGCGATCATCGGCGAGATCGGCACCGCGGGCGGCACCGGCCACGTCATCGAGTACGCGGGCGAGGCGATCCGCGCCCTCTCGATGGAGGGCCGCATGACGATCTGCAACATGTCGATCGAGGGCGGCGCCCGGGCCGGCATGGTAGCCCCCGACGAGACCACCTACGCCTACGTCAAGGACCGGCCGAAGGCGCCGAAGGGCGAGGCCTTCGACCGTGCCCGCCGCTACTGGGAGAGCCTCCTGACGGACGAGGGCGCCCGCTTCGACCGCGAGGTGCGGCTCGACGCGGCCAACCTGCCGCCGCTGGTGAGCTGGGGCACGAGCCCCGAGGACGTCATCTCCGTGCAGGGCCGCGTGCCGGATCCTTCCGACATCGCCGACGAGAACAAGCGCCAGTCGAAGGAGAAGGCGCTGGCCTATATGGGCCTCCAGCCCGGCACCCGGATCACCGACATCACCCTCGACCGGGTCTTCATCGGCTCCTGCACGAACGGGCGCATCGAGGACCTGCGGACGGTGGCGAAAATCGTCGAGGGGCGCACGGTCCATCCGGGCGTCTCGGCCATGGTGGTGCCCGGCTCCGGCCTCGTGAAGGCGCAGGCCGAGGCGGAGGGAATCGACCGCATCCTCAAGTCGGCGGGCTTCGACTGGCGCGAGCCCGGCTGCTCCATGTGTCTCGGCATGAACCCGGACAAGCTGCGGCCGGAGGAGCGCTGCGCCTCGACCTCGAACCGCAACTTCGAGGGCCGCCAGGGTCCGCGCGGGCGCACGCATCTCGTCTCCCCGGCCATGGCGGCCGCGGCGGCCGTGGCGGGCCGCTTCGTCGACATCCGCGAGTGGCCGCACGCCTGAAGGCATCAAGCGGGGCGGAATCCCGATTGACGATTCCGCCCGAGCCCCCTAAACGAACGCCAACGCCGACCGCACGCGGTCGACGGGCCCAGGTGGCGGAATTGGTAGACGCGCTGGTTTCAGGTACCAGTCTCGCAAGAGGTGAAGGTTCGAGTCCTTTCCTGGGCACCATCAGCCGCCTAAAGCGCTGATCCGCAAGGTTATCCAGCAGAGTCAGCAGGTTGGGACTGCCCGATTGGTACAATCGGGTGGTACAGATGCCCCTCGCGATGGCTCGTCCCTGGAAGCACCCCAAGACCGGCATCTACTGGCTGCGCAAGGCCGTTCCCGACGCGCTGCGGCCCCTCGTCGGTAAGCGCGAGGAGAAGCTCAGCCTCAACACGCGCGATCCGAACGAGGCCCGGCAGCGCCACGCTGAGGCGCTAGCCGAGATCGAGCGGCGCTGGGCGTCCTTGCGGGCCGGCCCGCGCACGCTGAGCGAGCGCGAGGCGCACGCGGTGGCCACCGCGGTCCACGACCGCTGGCTCGACCAGCACCGCGATGAGCCGAGCCAGCAGACCTTCTGGCCCGTCGAGATCGGCCCGAAGGTGTTCGCGCCTCTAGCGCCCCTCGATCTCACGGGGCCAGATCCTGCGGCCGCCTTCTGTGCGGGCGACCCGAGTTTCGTGCGCGTGCACGAGCTTCGGGAGTGGTGTTACGCATTGGCCGACCACGAGCTCCGAATGCAGGGCCTGATCGTTGACGCGGATAGCCGGCTGAAGCTGGCGAAGGCCATTGCAGCTGCGGTCCAGCAAGCCAGCCTTACATTGTCGCGCTATGCCGGCGGAGAGCGCGAGTCCGGCACGGCTGAGGCAACTTTCAGGCCGGCGGTGCCGCAAGTGCTGAACGCTTCACCTCTCAAGAACGGTATCCACTTCGAGCTCCTCGTTAAGAGCTGGGCAGCCGAGAAGCATCCAGCGCCGAAGACCCTCTACGAGTGGAAGCGAACGGTTGGGCAGTTCGCGACCTTCCTCGGTCATGAGGACGCTTCGCGGGTAACGCCCGACGACGTGATCCGCTGGAAGGAGGCGCTGATCGCCAAAGGCTTGGCACCGAAGACGATCAGCGATGGCAAGCTTGTGGCGGTGCGCACCATCCTGCAGTGGGGCGCTGACAACCGCCGGCTGACGAGCAATCCGGCTGAGCGGGTCCGCATGGATGTGAAGCGGAAGGCTGCTGAAACCATCCGTGGCTTCAGTGACGAGGAGGCCGCTATCGTCCTGCGAGCTGCGCTAGGCGAGGCGGACCCTGTCCTGCGCTGGGTGCCCTGGCTATGCGCCTACTCAGGTGCGCGGGTCTCGGAGGTGTGCCAGCTGCGGCGCGAGGATGTGCGTCCGATCGAGGGCATCTGGTGCATGAAGTTCGATCCGGAGGCCGGGCCGCTGAAGACCGCGAGTTCCGAGCGAGCCGTGCCGCTGCATAAGGCTCTCCTCGATAGGGGCTTCCTGGCATTCGCGCACAGCGTTGCGAGTGGTCCACTTTTTGCGGACCTGCGCCCTGACAAGTTCGGCAAGCGCGGCGGCAACGGCACGAAGATGCTGGGGCGCTGGGTGCGGGGCCTCGGCCTGACGGATGAGCGACTAGCGCCGAACCACAGCTGGCGCCACCGCGTGAAGACGCTGGGGCGGCGGTATGGATTGGCGCCTGACATCGTGAACGCCATCATGGGGCATGGCAGCCGCATGGTTGCGGACCAGTACGGCGCGTTCGAGATGGCGGCCTTGCACCGCGAGTTGATGAAGATCCCAGTGCTGGTGTTATCCTCTTTGGAATAGGAACGGCTGGGGCGCCAGGATGCTGTTCCAGCGCCATGGAAGCCAAATTCCCAAGCGAAATCAAGGGCTCGCTCGGGTCGTTGATCCTGTGTTTGTAGCAAACAATTGGAGCGGACGGCAACTCGCGTGGTGGCCTTGACCGTCACAGATGATGGCGGCGCTTACCAGGGTAAGGGGGGCTCATTGAGCCAACTGTTATCCGTGTTCGCGTCCGCTTTACGCTGAAGTGCACGTCAGCCTGACAGCGGTTGTGAACGCCCGGCATGATCCCGCAGGCTCGAACTGTGGGTAAGCGGACAATCTGCGTGGCCCAGGTGAGGGCTTCAGAATGACCCCAAGCGGACATTCGACTTGCCGCGGCTGAAGGTCCGAATGGGGTGGTTTGCGGTTTGGGTTGTCGCCCACAAGCGGACGTTCCGCATTGCGCCCATAGTTGCCATTCAACCGCTTCCGGCAGGCTGCCCGAAGCGGCCATTCACCGACCACGCATTATGGAACGCTCCGTACGCCATTCAGATCGGCTCATCCGATCAAGCAGGGCGCACGGGAATCGCAAGAATGAGAGGGCCGTTTTGCGCTCGACCGGCAGGAGCTTCGTGCTCCTGCAGCCATCCATGCTCAGGCAGAGATCGCCCGGGACGGATGTGCAGAGCGCAGCGGCGAAGCGGCACCGAGGCAGCCGATCTGTTGCGGGGCGGGGCCGAGCTTAAGGCGTGGGCTGTTGGTCCGGACGCTCGATGAGTGCTGCCCCACGGTTGCGCCAACGAATCCGATGACGAAATCGGAACGGATTCCTGCT
>NZ_BJZU01000145.1 GCF_007992195.1 Methylobacterium oxalidis
CGAGTTCCGCCTTCAGCGGCCCTCGGATGGTAGCTTCCGTTGGATCAGGAAGACCAACTTCCCACTTCACGATGCACAAGGACGCGTTCAGCGCATCGGCGGCATCGCCCAAGACATCACCGACGCCAAGCTCGCCTCCGAGCACTCGGCCGTGCTGCTGGCCGAGTTGCAGCACCGGGTGCGCAACATCATGGCCATCATCCGCTCGATTGCCGCCAGGACGGGCGAGCGCGCGGAGAGCGTGCCGGACTACGCTACTCTCATGGGCGGGCGCCTGCTGACGCTGGCCCGCGTTCAGGCCCTCCTCACCCGCGCCGCCAACGCGGGGGTGAGCGTGACCACCATCGTGCGTGATGAACTCAGCGCTCAAGCTCAGCACGAGGGGCAGTTCGCGATCGACGGGCCAGACCTAATCCTGTCGCCAAAGGCCGCCGAGGTGCTGACGCTCGCCGTACATGAACTGACGACGAACGCGCTCAAATACGGCGCGCTCGCTTCGCCGCAGGGCCACGTCACGGTGCGTTGGACGACGTTCGACAAGCACGGAAGGCGCTGGCTCGGCTTCGACTGGATCGAAGAAGGCGCATCTGAGCGTCCCCCGCCGGAGCCGTCCGCGTCACGGCGGCGGGGCTTTGGGAGCGAGTTGATCGAGGGGCGCATCCCCTACGAACTCGGCGGCCGGGGCAAGCTTGTTATTGAAGCGGGCGGTGCACGATGCCATCTGGAGTTCCCACTGCGAGATGGCAACAGCGTCTTGGAGACGGACGCGCCGCAGCGCGCGACGGTGTTCGGAGGAGCGCTCGACATGACAGGGGAAGCCGACCTGATCGGCCTTCGCGTGCTGGTGGTCGAGGACGACTACTACCTCGCCACTGACGCGGCGCGCGCCCTTGAAGGAGCCGGGGCCGAGGTGCTGGGTCCGTGCCCGAACGAGGCGGCGGCACGAGATGAATTGGAAAAGCAGCGTCCCGACGCGGCGGTGGTGGACATCAACCTCGGCTCAGGCCCGTCGTTCAAGCTCGCCGGGATCCTGAAGGGCCAGGGCATCCCCTTCGTGTTCACCACAGGGTACGACCCGGAGGCGATTCCGGCGGAGTTCGACGGCGTTGGGCGTCTGCAGAAACCGATTGAACTCCGGCAGATCGTCAGCGCCGTGTCGAAGCTGCTGACCGGCGCTGCGTAGCCGCGAAACGGACGTTCCGATGCTCCGAGTTGGGTCGGGAGCAGCCCCTTGCAAGTGGGCGCCAAGCGTCAGATTTTGACTGTGAGATGCGGATTTCGCTCGCGAATCCGTCATGCACCCTCGAGACGACCTCACGCAGAACTTCCATCCGTGGCTCACCGCCGTATCCAGCCTCATCGAGCACGGCGAGCAGCCCCCCGAGGCGGATGCCCGCCTGCTCCTCCTACCCCGGGTCACGCTCCAGCAGGTTCGTCACCTCGCGCTTGGCCATCACCGACACCTACGGTGGGGATCAGGTCGCGCGGCGGAAGCCGCGTCTTTGGCCAGGAGCGCAGCCATAAGTACTGGAGCCGCGAAGGAGGGTGAGGGATGGCAGAGTCAGGGGCGAGCAACGCGGGTCTTCGTGTACGCCTCCGCAAGAAGCGGCGCGCCCGCGCGACGCCGGCAAAGACCTTCCGTGACCTGCACGCGGCCCAGCGCGCCGGCGAGACTGCTCGCGCGGGTGGCGAGAGCCGGACCGGCTCCTTGAGCGCCTCGGACACGATTGCCAGACCGGCTCCTCAGGGTGGCACCGAGGTCGTCATCAACCACGTTCTCGTCTGAAACGGTGCGGGAGGCGGTCTCAATCCGCGAGGCGCGGATTCAAGCTGCTCCTCGTCGCCGTGGTCAGATCCTTCTGTGGAAACGCCGGAGTCACAGCTGTTCGATCCGTCCGCTCCACCGTTACGCTTGCGCCCATGCCTGCCGGCGAAGGTGCCGGCGGTCGGAAGAAGCGGATTTGGAACAAGCGAGTACGTGACTCAGCCCCTCGACAGCATCGCCAGCGTGCTCGAAGAGACGGGCGAGTACCGCGTGCTGCGCCGGATCGCGCCCTTTGTCCCCTCCGCCGTGCATCCCGACGAGCCGACCTTCATCGGCCTGATCCTCGACACCGAGACGACGGGCACCGACTTCGCGCAGGACGAGGTGATCGAGCTCGGCATCATCAAGTTCGAGTACGGCGCCAGCGGCCGGATCTACCGCGTGCTGGAGAGCTTCAACCAGCTGCACCAGCCCAGCCGACTGATCCCGCCCGAGATCAGCCGGCTGACCGGCATCACCGATGCCGACGTCGCCGGGCAGCGGATCGACGATGCGGCGGTGGAGCGGCTCGCGGCCGACGCCGCCGTGGTCATCGCCCACAACGCCAGCTTCGACCGGCAGATGTGCGAGCGGCGCTGGCCCGTATTCGCCGAGCGGAACTGGGCCTGCTCCCTCAATCAGGTGCCCTGGCGCGATGAGGGTCACGAGGGCCTGAAGCTCGGCTACCTGCTCATCGACTGCGGCTACTTCCACCAGGGCCATCGGGCGATCGACGACTGCCATGCCCTGCTGCAGCTGCTGGCGCGGCCATTGAGGACCTCCGGCCGCTTGGCCTTGTCCTGCCTGCTGGAGACGGCACGCAAGCCGACGGTGCGGATCTGGGCCGAGGGCTCTCCGATCGAGACCAAGGACCTGCTGAAGGCGCGCAGCTACCGCTGGAGCCAGCGTCGACGCAGCTGGTACGTCGACCTGGACGAGGCGCAGATCGAGATCGAGCGCACGTTCCTGAGCGAGGCGATCTTCCATCGCCCAGTGGCGCATCTGCCGGCCGACCGGTTCACGGCCCGCGACCGCTTCTCGGCGCGGGCGAACCCAGAGCTTTGAGGCGGCGCTTCGCCGGTAGCTTCAAAGCGCCTGTCCGCCACGAGCATGCAGCGGCCGCCTTTCCTTCTCGCATCGAAACCTTGCTCTGACGTAGCTGGTGAGGTCGGTCCACCATCGAAAAGCGGCCGTTCCGCTTTGCGCCCATCCCAGTCGATCAAAGGACCCAGGCGGCTTCTCCGATGCGGACGTTGCAGCAGTTTAGCTTGTAGGTCTGAGGCGCGCCGATTGTGTTGAAAAACTCTGCGGCGTGGTCGAAGCCCTCTATAGCTAGTGTTTGTCGCCCGATACGATCCCAGGTGTTGTAGGTTGATGTCGTCAAAAGAGGGTCAAAGGGAGTTTTTCAACACAATCCGCCAGGCACCGACGTTGCGCAGGCAGGCGCTGAACCGCCGCTTCTGACCCCAACGGACCTTCGAACCATCACGGGGCGAAGATCTGATGGGGAGGCTGCTGATCATGTCTCTATATCGCCAAGCGTGATGGCAGCGATGGCCCTCGGCGTCACGGGACCTGGGGAAGGTGCATTTCCTTGCGGAAGCTCTTGTCAAAGGCGCCGACCGGCACGAAGCGTCGCAACAAGCTGACTTGGCGCGCCTTCGATCCTGCGGTGTAGCGGCGCTTGGGCGTCGTCGCGGTGGCGGCCGTCACGACGACCTTCGCCACGACCTCGGGCGCGTCGGCGGACTTCATGACTTCGCCTAGGAACCGGTCCCGACCGGTACGATCCGCTGCGTAGAGGTCGAGGGGCGCGTCGGGCCGCACGAGGTTCTGGTCGAAGCTCGTGCGGGTGAAGGCGGGCTCGACGAGCACGATCCGGATGCCCTGTCCGCGGACCTCGTGGTCGAGCGATTCCGAGTAGCCCTCGACCGCGTGCTTACTCGCGCCGTACAGGGCCATGAACGGCGCAGGGACCAGTCCCATGACCGAGCTGATGTTGACGATGCGACCGGATTTCTGGGACCGCATGATGGGCAAGACGGCGCGGGTCGTGCGGATGAGGCCGAACAGGTTCACGTCGAACATCGCCTGGGCCTGCCCGATCGAGGATTCCTCGGCCGCGCCGCTGATGCCAAAGCCCGCGTTGTTGACCAGAAGGTCGATACGGCCTGCCTCACTGAAGACTGTCTCGATCATGTTGGCGACGGAGGCGTCGTCGGTGACGTCACAGGCGAGCATCGTGATCTCACTGGAGGCGGCCGGCTTCCGGCTTGTCCCGTAGACGCGGTAGCCGGCGGCCCGCAGGGCCTTGGCGGTCTCCAAGCCGATCCCGGACGACGCTCCGGTCACGATGGCGGTCTTGCTGGACGTCTGGCTCATGGTGGTCTCCTTGGAGCGGCCTCCCGACCGGCCGCGTCACACATATAGATTACGTTTATAATTTATGTCGGCAAGGCGGCGCCGTTCCTGACCCGGCGGTCGGGTGCGTTGACGCACCGGTAGCCTGGCGCGGTCCGTCGCACTGCTCGGAGCAGGCCGTTCGTCTCCGGTCAGCGTCCCGGGCTGGCGGCCGGTGCGAGGGGAGTGGGAGCCCCGAACACGTTGGGCGCGGGCTCGATTGGGAACATCCGCCCCGTGACGAAGGCGAAGGCGTTGACGAGGCCCATGGTCGCGAAGCCGGCCGCGAGGGCGGCAAACATCCCCGGAAGGCCGAAGCCGAGCGCAGATGCGAGCCCGGCGCCGCCGAGCACCACGCCCATCCGGAGAAGGCTGGCGGCGAGCGGCCAGCCAACGCGGCCGGCCCCTTGAGCAGCGAAGTAGAGCGCCAGTCCGAAGCCGAAGAAGCCGTAGAACGGGCCGACGATGCGCAGGTACGACGCGCCCGTGGCCAGCATTGCCGGATCGTCTGCGAATACGGTCAGCCACCCAGTCGGGTGCAGGGCGGCTGCGAGCCCGATGGCTTCCGTCAGGAGGCCGGCCGCGACCGCGCCGGTCAGCGCGGCCCGATGGGCGCGGGCAGGGCGACCGGCGCCCAGGGCCGTGCCGACGAGGGCCGCGATGGGCGAACCGAGACCGAATACGAGGGGGACCAGGAGGTATTCGAGGCGTGCACCGGTTCCGTACCCGGCTACCGCCGCCGGCCCCGCCGTGCCGACGAACCCGGTCGCGGCGATGACCGTGACGTTCGAGGTCATGCTGGCGATTCCAGAGAGCAGGCCGATGCGCAGGATCTCGCGCGACGGCTCCCACGCGAGGCGAGACAGACGCCGGCTCGGGCGCAGGACGCCGCGGCCGGACCAGATGTAGGCGGCGAACACCGCCGAGCCCGCGGCGTAATAGGCGGCAAATGCAACGCCGCCGCCCGCTACCCCGAGTTCAGGGAGCGGCCCCCAGCCGAAGATCAGCGCCGGTGAGAGCGGGATCAGCACGATGGCCCCGACGCAGGTGACGGTGGCTGGGAGTGCCATGTTGCCGGTGCCGCGGATCACGGCCGACAGCGCGTTGAACAGCCAGATCAGGACCGCCCCGCCGAAGACGACATTCGCGTAAGCTGTCGCGGCGTGGAGCGAGCCGCCGGTCCCGCCCATCGACGCGTAGAGGAAGGGTCCGAGCGGTAGGGCGAGGAGGCTGGTCGCGAGTCCGAGCCCCAGCGCGAGCGCCGTCGCATGCCATGCCAGCAGCCCGGCCTCCGCCTGCCGCCCGGCACCCAGCCTGCGCGAGACCGCCGACTGGATGCCGCCGCCCATACCGCCGGCGGAGAGCATCTGGACGAGCATCACCACCGGGAAGACGAGGGCCATGCCGGCGAGCGCGTCGGTGCCAAGGCCTGCAACGAAGTAGGTCTCGATCAGGCCGACCGAGGTCTGAACGAGCATCACCACGATGTTGGGTACGGCCATCCCAGCTAGCGTCGGCACGAGGGGCGCTTCCAACAGGCGGCGAGTGCGTGTGTCCATGACGGTAAGTCCGACTCCTCATGGCAGCGGGAGCGAGCGGTCAAGCCATGCCTTGCCGCGGATCCGGAGACCGATGCCTCAATCGATGCCGATGGAGCGCAGGTGGAAGCTCGGGGCCTCGTGACCGTCCTTCGCGGGTTCAGAGAGGAGCCGCAACTGACCCTCGGAGACCCAGATCCTGCCGCCGGCGACGGTCACACCCGTGGGGCCCGCGAACCGGCCGAGGGGTTCCAGTTTGGCCCAGTTGCCCGAGACCGTGATGCGGCTCAGGGCGCCGCTGCCCTCAACCATCAGGAAGCTGTCCCCGAAGGCACGCAGCCCGTCCGGGAACTTGAGGGGCTGCGTCGTTTCGAGCTTCGTGACTGGACCAGCGACGCCGTCCTTCACTGCGATGCGAAAAAACTCGCCGCCCATGAATGTGTTGACGTAGATGTTGCCGTCGGATCCAAACGCGATGCCGTCGAGCCCCTTGGCCAGGGCTGGATCCTCGACGAAGACCTCGAATGCCGCGGCGCCCGGTTTCAGCCTCAGGATCTGCGGGGCGAAGGTGTTTGTGACGTAGAGCGCACCCTGCCGGTCGAGAGCGAAGTCGTTCGCCAGCGCCCTATCGCCTGGCAGCCGGACGCTTTGTTTCAGCGCGCCCGTCAAGAGGTCGAACGCCTTGACCCAGGCGCCTTCCGTTGCCGTCGGTCCCCTCGCCCCAATCGCCGTGGCGTCGTTCGAAGCTACCCACAGAATTCCGCTCTTCTCATCGGTTAGGAGGCCGAAGGTTGAGCGCGTGCCGTGGTCGCCGGGTTTCAGGAAGGCGGTCGCGGTCGCGCCGCCGGCCCCGATCCTGAGTACGCCGCCATCGGCGATGCTGCTCACGAAGAGGGTTCCGTCGGAAGTGGATGTCACGTTTTCCGGAAACCGTCCGGTCTCCGGCAGGCGGATCGCCTCCAGCCGGTCGGACGCGAGTGCGGGCAACCCCATCAGGGCGAACACGACCGAGAGCCCGACCGCGTACCGGGCTAACCTGATGCGGCCCTTGAACCGATATCCATTCATCCGCACGCTCCTCCAGCGACAAGAATCGGCTCTCATCCGTATGGGTCGCCGGAGCGACGTCGATGCTTATATATTATGATCGTAATTTATCGGGGCTCGAAGTGTCCGTCAACTGCTATGGATCACGCCGGATGACGATGGCCGAGAGCGGCGCTGGGCCCCGGAGCCGTCCTCGAACCGCCTACGGGGCGACCGAGGAATGCGCCGCCTGGATCAGTTCGTTCGCCAAACCCTCGTCGTTGACGGCCCGAGCCAGGACGACCGCTCCGACGAGCGTCGACAGCGTCGCGAGGGAGCGCTGTCGGCGCCGCTCCCTGGATGCTCTTGGCGTCAGGTTGGCGAGGATCGAGGCCAAAGCCTCGACGCCGCGGGTGAACCGGCTGCGGACCGGGCTGTCGGAGGGTTCACGCGAGACGTCGTTGGCCAGGGCCGCAAGCGGACATCCCTTTCCGGGCGCACGGACGTGCCCGAGGGAGAGGTAGTTCTCGAGGATGGTGTCGATGTCCCCGCGCCGCTCCTCGGCGATCGCGGCGTCGAACGCCTCGGCCGCCAGGGCCTCCTTGTTGGCGAACTGGCCGTAGAAACCGCCATGGGTCAGGCCCGCGGAGGCCATGATGTCCGCGACGCCGACGCCGTGAAGGCCGCGCTCGCGGAACAGGGCCGCGGCGACCTCGACCACGCGCTGACGGTTGAGCCGAGCCTGCTCCTGCGAAACTCTCGACATCGCCTGATTCCTCAATTGTCCAATGCCATATATAGATGCACGACGTCATCTAAAGAAGGCCCGTCCGTGATGCCGGCGTTGAACGACGAATGACCGGCCTGCGCGAGGTGGGCGGATGCGCAGACCGGTCGCCGCACCGCACGCCCGATCGGGCGCGCGATCCCATGAGGCCTGGGAAGCCAGGCATGTACGCGCTCGCCTTCAGGACTTAGCAGGAACTGGCAGCAGGCCGGCGCCGGTCTGGGTGATCCCCTTCCTTGGCTCCCGCACCACCCGGAACCAGAGGGCGTAGAGCGCGGGCAGGAACAGGAGCGTCAGCAACGTTCCGACGCCGACGCCGCCGATGAGCACGTAGGCGAGCGCCCCCCAGAACACCGAGTGGGTGAGCGGGATGAAGGCCAGCATCGCGGCGGCCGCCGTCAGGATGACGGGACGGGCCCGCCGCACGGTCGACTCCACGATGGCCTCGTAGTCCGACAGGCCCGCCGCCCGGTCGTGGTGGATCTGGTCCACGAGGATCAGGGTGTTGCGCATCAGGATGCCCGACAGGGCGATCAGGCCGAGGATCGCGTTGAAGCCGAAGGGCTGCTGGAAGATCAGCAGCGTCGGCACGGCCCCGACGAGGCCCAGCGGGGCGGTGGCGAACACCATGAACATCGTGGTGAACGAGCGCACCTGCAGCATGATGACGGTAAGCGTCACGATCAGCATCAGCGGGAACACGGCGATCAGGGCGGTCATCGCCTTGGCGCTCTCCTCCACAGCACCGGCCGAGTCGATGCGGTAGCCCGGCGGCAGCTTCGCCCTGATCGGCTCGAGGAGCGGGGCGACCTGCGCGTGGATGTCCGGCGGTTGGCGGCCGTCGAGCACGTCGCCTTGGACGCGGATATAGGTCTCGCGGTTGTAGCGCTTGAGCACCGCGTCCTCGCTGCGGCTCTCCAGGCGCGCGACCTGCGAGAGCGGCACCTGGCGCCCGTCCCGGGTGGCGAGCGTCAGGTCGCCGACGTCGCCGAGCGAACGCCGCTCGGGGCCGGGGCTGCGCAAGAGCACATCCACGGAGCGCAGGTTCTCGCGCACCTGCGTCGCGGGCGTGCCGTTGAGGTAGCTCTGCAGTTGCTGGCCGGCCTCCTTCGGTGTCAGGCCGATCAGGCGCAGGCGCTCCTGGTCGAGGGCGAGATGCAGGCTCGGGGTCTTGTTGCCCCAGTCGAGGTGGACCATCCGCATGTTCGGGTTAGTGGCCATGGCCTCGGCGACCTGGGCGGCGATGCCGCGGATAACGTCGAGGTCCGGCCCAACCACGCGGAAGGCTACGGGGAAGCGGACCGGTGGCCCGAATACAATCTGCAGCACCCGCACCCGCGCCTCGGGGAAGCGGCCCTCGTCGACGAGCCTGCGCACTTTGGCCCGGAGCGCGTCGCGGGCATGGGAATCGGCGGTCTGCACCACGATTTGCGCGAAGGCGGGGTCGGGCAGTTCGGGATCGAAGGAGAGCACGAAGCGCGGCATGCCCTGGCCGATATAGCTCGTGATCTCGCGCGCCTCCGGCAGTTCGCGGACGGCGGCCTCGACCCGCTTCACCGTGGCCTCGGTGGCCGCGAAGGCGGACCCCGCAGGCAGCGTCACCTCGACGATGAGTTCGGGGCGCTCGGAGTTGGGGAAGAACTGCTGTTCCACCTTGCTCATGCCGACCACCGCCGTGGCGAACAGGGCCAGCGTGATGCCGGCCGCGATCCACTTGTGGTCGACCGAGAGCCGCACGATCCGGCGCAGGCGCTGGTAGTTCCTCGTGGCGTAGATTGCGTCGTGGCCACCCTCCACTTTCTTGATGTTTGGCAGCAGCTTGACGCCGAGATAGGGCGTGAAGGTCACCGCCACGATCCACGAGACGATCAGCGAGAAGGCGACCACCCAGAAGATGTTGCCGGCGTATTCGCCTGCCGTCGAAGCTGCGAAGCCCACGGGCAGGAAGCCGGCGATGGTGACGATCGTGCCCGTCAGCATCGGCGCGGCGGTGGCGCTCCAGGCGTAGGTCGCCGCCGCAATCCGGTCGGCGCCCTCTTCCATCCGCACCACCATCATCTCGATGGCGATGATGGCGTCGTCGACCAGCAGACCGAGCGAGATGATCAGGGCGCCCAGCGTGATGCGGTCGAAGTCGCGGCCGGTGAGCATCATCACCACGAACACCGCCGACAGGGTGAGCGGCACGGCCAAAGCCACCACGATGCCGACGCGGAATCCGAGCGCCACCAGGGACACGAGGATCACCACGCCGAGCGCAGTGAAGAACTTCACCATGAACTCGGCGATCGCCTCGTCGATGACCTTGGCCTGATCGCTGATCTTGGTGAAGGTGATGCCGGCGGGCAGTTCGTGGTGGATCGCGACCTCCTCGGCCTTCAGCGCCGTGCCGAGGGTGAGGCCGTTGAAGCCGGGCTTCATCACCACGCCGAGCATCAGGGCCGGCTCGCCGTCGTTGCGGATCTCGAAGGCCTTAGGGTCCTCGTAGCCGCGCTTGACCTCGGCGATGTCGCCGAGCTTCAGGCTGCGCTCGCCCGCCGCCACGGGCAGGTTGCGGATCGCGTCGAGGCTGTCGATGGTGCCGTCCAGGCGCAGGTACACACGGGGACCGTCCGCCTCGACGAAGCCTGCGGGTGTCACGTCGTTCTGGTTGGCGAGCGAGGCCAAGAGCTGCTGGCCCGTGATCCCGAGTGTGGCAAGGCGCTGGTAGGAGATCTCGACGAAGATTTTTTGCGCCTGCTCGCCGAGGATGTTGATCTTTTCGACGCCGGGCACCCGCAGCAGGCGCTGGCGCAGGTCTTCGGCCCGCATCACTAGGTGGCGGTGCGGTTGGCCCTTGGCCTGGAGAGCGTAGAGGGCGAAGTAGACGTCCGAGAACTCGTCGTTGAACAGCGGCCCGAGCACGCCGCGCGGCAGGCTGGACGCTTGATCCGAGAGCTTCTTGCGCGTCTGGTAGAACTCCCCCTGGACCTTGGCTGGGGGCATGTTGTCCTTGAAGAAGACCTTCATCAGCATCAGGCCGGGCCGGACCGTCGTCTCGACGCGGTCATAGTAGACGAGTTCCTGCAGCCGCTTCTCCAGCGAGTCGGCGACCTGCCGCTGCATCTCTTCGGTGGTCGCACCGGGCCACGCGGCCGAGACCGCCATCACCTTCACGGTGAAGGTCGGATCCTCGGCGCGCCCGAGCCGCTCGAAGGCGAAGACGCCGGCCCCGATGACGGCGATCAGCAGGAAGAGCGTGACCGCGCGCTCGCGCACGGCCAGCGCCGAGAGATTGAAAGCGGAGGCGCTCATCGGGCCACCCCTGTCATGCTCGGAGGCGCCTGGCGCACGCTCTGTCCCGCCTTGAGGAGATGGGCGCCGAGGGAGACGATCCGGTCGCCTGGGCTCAGGCCGGACGCGACCTCCGCGCTCTCCTCGGACAGCCGGGCGATGGCGACCGGCTGTGCGGTGACGGTGCTGGTGGCCGTGTCGAGCCTCCACACAGCCGAGCCGGTGCCTGCGTCGAACACGGCTCCTAGCGGCACCGACACTGAAGCCGGGCGCCCGGTGTCGCTCGGCTTGAGCCGGAGCGTCACGGTGGCCCCGAGCGGCGCATCCTCGCCGCCGCCGGACAGGATGTAGCGCGCCCGGTAGGTGCGGGTGGTCGGATCGGCGGTGGCGGACAGCTCGCGGAGGCGCGCCGGATAGGTGGACTCGCCCTCAGCGTAGAGCGTGGCGGAAGCCGCCCCTTTCGCGAGGCGCCGGCTCGCCTCGGGGAGGAACACCTCCGCTTCGCGGGCGCCGTCGTGGGCTAGTCTCACGACGGTCTGACCGGCGGCGACCACTTGGCCTGGCTCTGAGGGCACCTCCATCACCACGCCGTCGGCATCGGCCTGAAGCTCGGAATAGCCGGCCTGGTTCGCGATCTGGCTCGCCTGTGCTTCAGCGGAGGCGAATTGGGCGATGGCCGCGTCCGCCGCGGCCTTGTTCTGGTCGTAGGTCTGGCGCGAGGTCCAGCCTTCGCCGACGAGCTTGCGGCTGCGCTCCTCGTCGGCCTTGGCCTTGATCATCTGCGCCCGCGCCGCCTCAACCGAGGCCCTAGCCGCGTTGAGAGCGAGGGTGAAGTCGGTTCGGTCGAGCCGCATCAGCGCCTGCCCGCGCCGCACATGGTCCCCCGGATCGACGAGGCGCTCGAAGATCTTGCCGCCGACGCGAAAGCCGAGGTTACTCTCGGTCCTCGCTCGGATCACGCCTGTGTAGCGCGCGATCCCGGCAGCGGCCGGCGCGACCTCGACGGTCTGGACCAGGGGCGGCTCGGGCGCCACCGCGGTCTCGGCCGGCGAGCACCCGGCTAAAGATAACCCTACGAGCCCGAGCAACCATCGCGCATCCATCGCCTGTCTCCGCAGCGCGCTTCGCACGCACTTAAATGATGAACGACATTTATTTGCTCTGCGGTACGGCGTCAATGGGCAGATCGAATCCCGACAGGAGCCTCTGGGGTTGCGAAAGGTGTGAGGTCTGGAGCGGGATGAGGCGCAGAACCGACCTCGGGTGTGAGCTGGTTGGTGCGCCGTCACACTGAACCACCAGTCCAGCGAGACCTGCGCCTTGCCTTTATAAATTATCAATGTAATTTATGCGCGTAGCGTGACCCCTTCGAGGCTGCCTCGGAGGAAAGCATCGCAAACCAAACTATTCACAAAACCGCCGTCGTTACCGGAACTGCTTCTAGTATATAAAAAGCGGAGGCATGTCTAGGCACGACTCCGATAAGCAAGTGTACAACAACAGGAGACACCAATGATTTATAGTTCCATCGTAGAAAAAGCGATCCGCCAAAGCTTCGACGACGTCAACAACCACCGCTGGGACGATGCCGTAAAGGGGCTGTCGCCAAACGCGTATCATAGGGTTTCCGGCATTCATGCGCTGGGAGGCGAGCGCCATGGAAAGCAAGCGGTGAAGCAGTGGTTCGAGCGCATGGGCCGTGTCTTCCCGACACTTCACATCGAGGTTGACCAGGTCCGGGTAACGGGCTGGCCCTGGAACACCACGGTGTTCGCCAAATGGCGTGCCAACGCGAAGCTGCTCGACGGCCGAAGCTCGTACGTGAACAACGGCATCCACGTCTTCAACTTGCGGTGGGGGAAAGTCCATTCGATTGAGGAGTATTTCGATTCGCAGGCTGCGGATCGAGCCCTCGCCATCCAGGCTGGTGCCGGTCTTGACGAAGCCGCTGCGAAACCGATCGCTAGCTAGGGCGGGTTGTTACCGGGGCCAAACCCGTCGGACCGATGAGCAGGGGCGGAGACAGCGTGTCCGTTGCGGTGCGAAGGGTCAAGGGTCTGCTTGCTCCCCCTATTCGGACCTTCGGCGACTGCGTTTCAGATGTCTGCTTGGGGTCAATCTGAGGCGTTCAGCTGAGCCGCGCAGAATGTCCGCTTCACTGCCCCGCCCGCTCCGAAGCGGACCAGCAGCTTTCGGCCAAATTCAGCCGTTCGGCATTGCGCCCATTGCCGCCATCTAACCGCTCCGAACAGCTCCTCGAAAGCGGCCATTCGTCGACTGGGTGTTATGGAGCGTCGCCTAATCTGCCGTGTGCTGGGGGGCCGTCACAGGGGGCAGAGAAGGCCGTGGCATCAGGGCTCCGAGCCGCCGACCAGTTCGCATGTGCCGCCGAGGCGCTGCTCGATGGCGGTCAGGGCAGCCTCCAGCGAGGGATGAAGGACGGCCATGCCGTCGAGCCGGCTTCCCCGCTCGGGCAAGATCGTGAATGGCGTGTCTGACCACGCCGTCCTGCGGATCATGCCAAGATGACGGCCGAGGCGATCATACAGGGTCCACTCGGTATCGGGCGGGCCGATCGGATTGACGACAACATCCATAGGTGCCCCGAGAGGAAACAGCTGCTGAGCGTTCACCCGCGGATCATGCTGAAGCGCCGCCTGCCCTGCCGTGGGAACCGGCCGGCTTGCGCATGATCCAGTCATTCATCCTTGTCGAGGCTGAAGAGAAGCGAGCGGTGCGCCTGCGCGATGGTGAGCGTGCGGGTGATCTCAGCCAACAACTGCTGGGCATGCGCCAGCACCTCCTCGCCCCCAGTCAACCCGGCAATCAGATCAGTCTGCCGCGCCTGGCGCTGCTCGGCCTCGGCGACTTGACGGCTTGCGAGTTCGAGCGGCGTCTCAAAGGGGCCGGTCACCTGCTGCTGTTCCGGCATGCGGTGAGCGGCAGCTCGATCGAGCAGCGCAGCTCCGTCTCGGCGATCTCGTAGCGTCCCTTGCCGCTGAGCATGTAGGGCAATGCCCGCTCGATCAGCTCGCGGTCGTAGCCGCGCCGGATCGAAGCCTCCTCATGTGCGGGCCCAAGATCGTCCTCGACCCAGTCCAGTACGATCCGGCGGCCTTCATCGAGGGCGTCGACCCGCCACGTCACCGTGAGGCGGCCCTGCTCGCTGGCCAACGCACCGTAGCGGCTGGCGGTGGTGATCAGCTCGTACAGCGCCAGGGCGAAGCTCTGCACCACCGCCTTGCGGATGCTCACCTCTGGCCCTTTCAGGACGATGCGGTCCTGCAGGGCGGGCCCGAGCACGTCGAGTTCGGTCTCGATCAGGGCCCGCAGGGTGATTAGCTCTTGATCGTAGCGGGAGAGCAGGCCCTGCACCCGCGAGAGCGCGCCGAGCTGACCCGCGAACTGCTCTCGGAACGCCTCAGTCGGTCCGGCCCGCCGCATGGTCTGGTTGGCGAGCGAGCGCACGACGGCGATGAGGTTGCGGGTGCGGTGCTGAAGCTCGGCCGCCATCGCCGCTTGCTGTTCGCGAAGTCGGTATAGCTCGCCCTCAGGACTGTCCGGCTTCGGCAGGTTCGAGCCCCTGCCATCAACCGGATCACTCCGCCGCTCAGGATCGGAGGCGTAGCTCGTTGCTCGCAGTATCTCCCACGACCGCGCCAGAGATGCGCGGCAGCGCTCGATATGTTTTCGATCCTCGATGGTAGACCGGCTGGCCCGGAGAAACGCAGGGATGGGAGCGGCAACAACCTCGTTCATCCGTCCCGTCTGCGATCTTTTCGCGAAGGCTGCCGTCACATGTGTTGAGTTCTGCTGGCCTGCGGCACCGACGGTTCGGCAGGGTTGGTGGCAACCAGGGGCTTGGTGCGCTCCAGCAGTGCGCGCGACTTCGCGATGACCTCCTGAGAGGTCTTGATCAGCCACGCATCGTAGTGGGCGCCAGGAAGGCGCTTGGGGGCGCATCGGCCATGACGGCACTCCTCGCTTGCAGGCGGGAGCACACGTCACTCTCAGCCACCAGCGCCTACGGTTCGGAACCGGCTGGTGATGTCGCCACCCTGCGCCTGCTCGCGCCGGAAGTCCAAGCGAGGCGGTGCAGATTTCTCAGCGGGGTGCGGCAAGCGTTCCAATAGGGCTTGCCCTAGTGGACCGGTCCAGTCGCCGACGAACCTCGTTCCGCGCACATCGTCCAGCATTCTGGAACGGCAGAAGCGCTGACGTCTCAGACCCTATTGGAACGTCGCTCGCGAGGGCTTGGCCAGGGACGCTTAAAGCCGAACTGAGACGTCCGCTAAGCCCAGCGGCTCGCCCGAAAGCCGCCAGTCTGCCTTCGGCCAAAATCGGTTGGCTGATGACGTGATCCTGGGCCTTCATCCGGCCCTGTGGTTTCAGATGTCGCCTCTCAAGGCGCCGCAACGGGCTGCGACACGGTCTCGTCGGAGATGCCGACCTTGGCCCAGACATAGAACGCGAGCAGCGCCACCGGCAGCCCCAGCAGAGACGTCCCGACGAAGAACCAGGTGAAGCCCGTCCGCTCGATCGCAAAACCCGAGAAGCCCGCCAGGATGCTGCCCGGGAAGGCGCAGAGCGAGGTCATCAGCCCAAACTGGCTGGCCGCGTGCTCGGGCGAGGAGAGCGTCGACATGTAGGTGATCAGCACCACTGACGCGAAGGCGTAGGCGAAGCCATCAATGCCGACGGTGACCGCAAAGGTCCAGAAGGCCGCTCCACCGTCGCCTCCATGGGCGGCGAGGTAGGCGAGGCTGAGATGAGAGGCCGAACCCGCCACCGTGCCGATGAGGAGGCTCGGCAGCATGCCGATGCGGGGGATGAGGGCGCCGGCCAGGAATGTCCCGCCCAGCGCGATCCAGAAGCCGAAGAGCTTGGTAACGGTTGCGATATCGGTGTTGGAGAAGCCCTGGTGCTTGAACAGCGGCACTGCCATCGCACTCGAGACGTAGCCCGGCATCCGGAAGCCGGCAACGAGCAGCAAGATGACCGGTGCCGCCGGACCCAATCGGCTCAACAGTTCCCGGATCGGCGCCCAGACGGTCTCGACGAAGCCGGCTCGGACAAGATGATGGGAAGGGTGCTTGTCGGACGGCGGTTCGGGAGCGAGCACGGCTGCAAGCATGCCCGGCAGCATCAGGCCGCCCATGCAGAGATAGGCGCCGCGCCAGCCGATCCGGTCGGCCAGGAACAGGGCGCCGGCCCCGGCCGCGAGGTTGCCGATCCGCCAGCCGATCTCGGCCCAGGACGACAGCACCGCCTGCTTCTCGGGAGGCCGGACGCTGGTGATGCGCCATCCGTCGATAACCAGGTCCAGCGTGGCTCCGGCAAATCCCAAAGCCAGTGAGAAAACGATCGTCCACGCGAGCTGATGGGCCGGATCGCCGAACGCGATGCCGGCGAGAGCTGCCATGACGCCGAGCTGCGCGACGATGATCCAGGCCCGCCGGCGGCCGAGCAGGCGCCCGAGCACGGGCGGATCGTACCGGTCCAGGAACGGCGCCCACAGGAACTTGAACTTGTAAGCGAGGGTCAGCTCGCTCAGGAGCCCGATCGTCGCAATCGAGATCCCGATGTCGGATAGCCAGGCTGACTGGGTGGCGTAGACGAGAAGGAAGGGAATGCCAGAGGTGAAGCCGAGGCCGAGGGCCGGTGCGATCCGCCGATCCGTGAACAGCGCCGACCAGAAGGGTGTCGGCTCCGGTGGCGCCACGGCCGCTGATGTCATGCGCGGTTTTCTCCGCTCCCGCCCGCGCACGACGGGCCAGGGTAGACGTAAGCTCATGAACCAGGATGCGCGTGCGGTCGTTCCCGGCTGCGCGTACTCGTTACAACAGCGGCGGTAGGCAATGGCGCGTCGCCCACATACTCGCAGCGCCAACATCGGCCGCTACGTTTTCCAGGGTGTGGATCAGACTGCGGTGTGTCCGCCGAACGACGGATGAGATGCCTGATCCAAACGGGGCCAATGGCTGCTTTTGAATGCTGACCACATGACTGATGAGAGCCAGTCGAGGGGCCCGTGGCGAAAGGCAGTCGTGCGGCTCTTGGCGCTCGCGGCACGGCCCGCACGCAGGGCGCAAGGGCGGAGCGGAACTGTCATAGAAGCTTATCGAGGATATGGCACGAGCGAGGAGATTTTCCTCATCGGACGGGTGTTCCGGCAGTCGGTCTCAAACCGGAAGGAGCGCGAAGACGATATCCGCGCAAGCCTGCGCAACATTGCGCACCGCATCCGCCGTCGCAAAGTCGCCGGAACTCTCGTGACCGCTCGCATTGGCGGCACGGAGACTCGTGTGACGACCGACCGCGACGGCTATTTCCGTGTTCACCTCCACCCGCACGATGTGCCATCCAGCTACTCCCCGTGGCGCTCAGTCGAACTGAGCCTTGATGCCGCCCCGGCGGTACGCGCTGAGGCTCAGGTGTACATCCCGCCGACCAACTGCCGCTTCGTCGTCATCAGCGACATCGACGACACGATCATGCACACGGGCGTCGCCAACAAGCTCAAGATGCTCTGGCGCCTGTTTGTGGCCGACGCCGAGAGCCGTGTTGCGTTCCCCGGTGCGGCTGCACTGTGTCGAGCGCTCCACACCGGCGTGACCGGTGATGACGCCAACCCCATGCTCTACGTCTCTCGCGCCCCCTGGGGCATTTACGACATGCTCGACGAGTTCTTCCGGCAGCACGAGATCCCGGTCGGACCAGTCCTATTCTTACGGGAGTGGGGCCTGTCCTGGCGGCACCCGCTGCCGCGAAGAGCAGAGGACCATAAGCGCGAGCTCATCAGTCACATGCTGGCGCTCTACCGGGACCTGCCTTTCGTGCTGATCGGCGATAGCGGCCAACATGACCCGGAGGTGTACGCTCAGGTTGTGGCGGACCATCCAGGCCGCGTGCTCGCCGTCTATATCCGCAACGTCTCACGGGGCGCAGGTCGCGTCGCCGAGATCGAGCACCTCGCCGCTACGGTGGCTGCGGCCGGTAGCAGCCTAGTGTTAGCCGCCGACAGCGACGCCATGGCCCAGCACGCTGGCGGTCTCGGCCTGATCGCTCCAGAAGGTGGCCAGGCGGTCTCAGCCGAGCGGGCGGCTGCCGGTGCTGCCGAGGTGGTAGCCGAGACCCAGCAGGTCGTTGGACCAACAGCCGCAGCAACCTCGCAGAAGGTGGCCGACGGGAAGCTGAAGAGCGTTCTCGAGGAAGGATCGGACACGCCGCTGAATGTCGTCGTCGAGCCGGCCAACCGGGGCGGGTTGAGCACACCCTCGGATGCGAACTGAGCGTTAGCATGGGGCATCCAACGCGATCTCGGACCCGTCCCCTCCGGTTTCGGCGCAGCGTCGTCCGCGATTTGCGCAATCGCATCCGGTTCGCTCTCGTCGGCCTGCTGATCCTGGTCGGCCTGCACGTCGTCTCGATGATGGCCTTCGAGCATCTGGGGCTCGGCGAGGCGATCTGGCTGACCTTCACCACCATCACGACCACGGGCTACGGCGACTACTCCGCCAAGACGACGGCGGGCCGCGCCTCCACCATCGTGCTGATCTACCTCAGCGGCATCTTCCTGCTGACGCAGGCGGCCAGCGCCTTCTTCGAGTTCAGGATCCTGCGCCGTGAGCGCAAGCGCCGCGGCGAGTGGAGATGGGACATGCGGGACCACATCGTCTTCGTGAACGCGCCGGCGGACGAGCCGGGCGACTACCTGCGCCGCCTCCTCGACCAGCTCCATCGCTCGCACGCCCACTTCGCCGCCGTCCCCTCCCTGATCCTGACCGAAGCCTTCCCCGACGGTCTTCCGCCCGATCTTGAGGACGATCCGCTCATCGTCCAGCTCAAGGGCCGGTTCGACGATCCGGCGGCTCTCGACGCGGCGGGCGTCGATCAGGCTCAGGTGCTGGTCATCCTCGCCGAGAACGAGGGGACCGCCTGTCGGACAGCCGCACCTTCGACATCATCCATCGGCTGCGCGAGCGGGGCATCACCGCGCGCATCATCGCGGAATGCGTGGACGACCTGAACCGCGAGCGCCTGAAGCGGGCGGGGGCGTCGGCGATCGTCAGGCCGCTGCGCGGCTACCCGGAGATGATCGTCCGCGCGATCGTCGCGCCCGGAACGGAATGGATCATCGAGCGGCTGTTTTCCAGCGAGGGTGACGAGTGCCTCCGGTTCGATGTCGCGGTTGACGGGCTGACGTGGTCGAGCGTGGTCAGGGCCGTGCTCGAGGCGAATTACGGCACGCCGGTCGGCTACGCGGACGTGGAGGGCCAATTCCACAGCAACCCGCCGCCGCAGGCGCCGATCGCCGCAACCGCGCTGTTCATCCTCGTCGACGAGACCCAAAAGCCGACGAACAGCGCCCTCCAGAAGCTCCTCGAGGGATAGCGCGGCGCGCTTCCGCAGGCGGGGTGTTCTATGCCATGCCCGTCCGACGACGAGGACCCTCACGTTGACCGAACGAACTCTCGTGCTCGTGCGCCACGGGCAAAGCTACGATAACGAGCAGGACCTCTTCTCTGGTTTGAGAGACCCCGATCTCACCAGCCAAGGCGTGGCGGAAGCCATCCAGGCTGGACGCCAGTTGTTGGATCTTGGCTTCCGCTTCGATCTCGCCTTCACCAGCGAGCTGGCCCGCGCACAGCGCACCCTGACGCTCATCCTGGCAGAACTCGGGCTGTCCACGCTCGAAGTGAGACAGTCTGGGGCCCTGAACGAGCGCGATTACGGAGAGCTGGCCGGCTTGAACAAGGAGGAGGCTCGGGGACGATGGGGGGTGCAGCAGGTCCGCCTATGGCGGAAATCATATGATGCTGTTCCTCCGGGTGGGGAGAGCCTCGCCATGACCGCCGACCGGCTGGTGCCGTACTATGCGCAGGAGATTGCGCCGCAAGTACAAGAAGGGAAGCGTACGCTCGTAGTGGCTCACGGCAACTCGTTACGATCTCTCGTCATGCACCTAGACAAGCTTAGCGCTCAGGATGTGGCAGACGTGCACCTCGCGACGACTCAGATCCTCGTCTACCGCTTCGACGAGGCTGGAGCAGTGCTGGACAAGCAGTCGATCTTGACTGACGTGCGGCGGAGCTGACGCTGTTGGTGCGCGATGCTCAGGCAGCGCAGAAGCTTGGTGAACCCGGGTAGGGCCATCGGGGTCCCTGGCCTGCCGCCTGGGACTAGGG
>NZ_BJZU01000146.1 GCF_007992195.1 Methylobacterium oxalidis
GAATCGCGCCGCCGATGGCGGGCGCGAGCGGGAGCGCGGCGAGGAGCGATACGGCGAGGCCGATGCCGGTGAGGACGACGGCGTAGACCAGCGACAGAGCGGTCAGATCCATATCGTAGCCGCTCGGCAATCCCGGCTCGAAGGCCAGCATGGCGACGAAATGGGTGGCCCAGATGCCCGAACCGCCCGCGATCGCCGCCACGCAGAGCCACAGCGGCCGCACCCGCCCGGCGGCCTTGCGGGCGTGCCGCAGGAGCTCGACGGCCGTCATGGCGGCCAGGCTGCAGATCCCGGCGGCGAGCGCGACCAGCCAGAGGTCGTGCGCTCCGATGATACAACCAACGACCTTGAGCATCGCGTCAGACCGGCCAGATTTCGAATGGACGGAAACTGCCTCTTGAATGCTGCATACATCGTGAAATCGCCGGCGATGCTCCTCGCCAGCACGAGACTTGGTTAAAGATTGCTGCGCCCTCAGGCAGATGCGCGCAAATCCCGATGCTCAGCTCGTATCGGGGAGCGCGGCTCGCGCGTTGGGCCCGCACGAACCCGCTCACTCGGAGAGAGCCATGGACGAGGACCGCTTCAACATCGAATTGCGCAAGTTCCTGAAGGAGGTCGGCGTCACCTCCCAGCGCGAGATCGAGCGGGTGGCCCGCGACGGCCTCGTTCCGGGCGGCAAGCTGAAGCTCCGCATGACGCTCACGGCCGAGAACGCGCCGCTTGAGCACGTCGTCGAGCGGACGATCTCGTTAGGCGAGGACACGGGCGAGCCGGGCTGACCCGACCGCCGACGATCCCGGGACGGAGCTGCGGGCCGCGCTTCCGCCGCACTGCGATGCTCCTGTCCGGCTCGCCCTTCGCCCGGAGCGTCCCCCCGTGTTTCCACGCCTGACCAAACGAGCCTCCCGGCGTCTGTCGCGGCAAGTCACCTCCGGGGTCACGCAGGTCCTGCGGTCCTCGATCAAGCTCAGCGAGGTCGTGGCGCGCGAGGGCCGCAAGACCGTCCGCGAGGCCCGGAAGACGGTGAAGGCGCTCGGCGACGAGAGGGACACGGCCGCGCCAGGACGCTTCGTCGAGGTGGACGGGATGCGTGTCCACTACATCGCCCGCGGCAAGGGGCGCCCGGTGGTGCTGATCCACGGCAACGGGACGATGGCGGAAGATTTCGTCATCAGCGGCCTCGTCGACCTGCTGGCCAAGCGCTACCGGGTGATCGCCATCGACCGTCCCGGCTTCGGCCACACGGAGCGGCCGCGGCACCGCGTCTGGACCGCCGCGGCGCAGGCGCGGCTCGTGCACCGCGTGCTGGAGCGGCTCAAGGTCGAGCGACCGCTGATCGTCGGCCATTCCTGGGGAACGATCGTCTCGCTGGAACTGGCGACGCAGGCGCGGTGCGCTCCGAGGGGGCTGGTTCTCCTGTCCGGCTTCTACTATCCGGCACGGCGCGCCGACGTCCGGATGATCGCGCCCCTCGCCGTGCCGGGCGTGGGCGATGCCGCCCGCGCCCTGGTCCCGGCGTCGATCGGGCACCTGCTCGCGCCCCAGGTGTTCCGTCAGGTCTTCAAGCCGCAGCGGGTGCCCGCCCGCTTCACCGCCCGCTTTCCGGTCGGAATCTCGATCCACCCGACCCAGGCCCGCGCGAGCGCGGAGGACACCGCGACGATGAACACCGCGGTCGCCCTGCTCAGGCCGCATTACGCGAGACTGCGGCTGCCCGTCGCCATCCTGAGCGGGGATGCGGACGCGATCGTCGGTCCCGAGGAGCAATCCTGCCGCCTGCACACGGAGATCGCCGGGAGCACGCTCACGCTCCTGCCGGGACAGGGCCACATGATCCACTACTCGGCTCGCGCCCGGATCGCCCGGGCGGTCGACGGCATCATGGACCTGTCCGGCCCGGTCATGACCTGGGCCTAGCCGGGTCTCCGGCGGCTCGGCTGGACTGTCCGGCGGCGGACGGTCCTCGCGACGCCGGTCGCACCCCTGCGAATCCTTCCGCATAGTCGTCCGAAGTCCGGAGCATCGTGCCGCGACGCGTATCTCCGCAACCGAGGGCGACCCCGTGAGAACAGGCGCGAGATCGGCGCTGTACGCCTGGATTGCGGTCGCGGCGGCACTCGCCGCTCCCCTCTCACCCTCGGGCGCCCCCGCGGAGCAGCCCGACGCGTCGGCGCGCACGGTAGCGATCGCGCCGGAGGGCGAACCCGCCAACGTGGGCGACGCGAAGCGGGCGGCGACCGCTTACTACGAGTCCGGACGCTACGCGCGGGACTTCGCCGAGATGACGGGCCGCGCCGGCGCCTGGATCGTCGAGCGCGCCGGGCAGGTCCAGCGCCCCGCCATCGTCTTCGACGTGGACGATACCGCCCTGTCGAACTGGGAGGTCATCAAGGCGGACGATTTCGGGCGGGTCTTCGGCGGCCCGTGCGAGGCGCTGCCGGAGGGGCCCTGCGGCTGGGTCAACTGGGATCTTCTGGGGCGCAGCCCGGCCCTGCCCGCGACGCTGGCGCTCTACAGGCTGGCGCGGGCGCATGGAGTGACGGTGTTCTTCATCACCGGCCGCGACGAGCCCCAGCGGGCCGCGACGGAGCGGAACCTGCAGGAGCAGGGCTACGCCGATCACGCCGGGCTCGACATGCCGACCTTCGGAAGCCGCTACGCCTCGGCCGCCGATTTCAAGGCCCCGCGCCGGGCCGCGATCGAGGCGGCGGGCTACGCCATCATCGCCAACGTGGGCGACCAGCCGTCCGACCTCGCCGGCGGGCACGCCGAGCGCACCTTCCTCCTGCCGAACCCGTTCTACCGCATCCCGTGAGCCGCCCGGCGGCGAGTTCGGCCGAGACCTTCAGGAGCCGCAAGGGATGAGCCTGCCCGAGCACGCGGCGGATTCCGGCAAGGTCCGCACCCGGTGGGCCTGCTGCCTCGGCATGCTCGCCGTCGGCGTCAACGGCACGGCGATCATGGCCGCACTTCCGACGATGCGGACGGACCTCGCGCTCGACACCGCGGGCGTGACGTGGGCCGTGAACGGCTACCTGCTCACCTCCGCCGCCTGCATCATCCTCGGGGGACGGGCGTCGGACTGGGTCGGGGCGCGCCGCGTCGCGCAGGCGGGCCTCCTCCTCTTCGCGGCGGCCTCGGCCGCGATCGCGCTGGCGCCGGGTGCGGGCGTCCTGCTCGCCGGCCGGGTCGGCCAGGGCCTCGGCGCGGCGCTCGCGGTCCCGGGCACGCTCGCCTGCATCGGCCAGGCGGCCGCACCGGCACGCCGCGCCGCCGCTCTCAGCGCCTGGGCGGCCGCCCTGATGCTGGGCTTCAGCCTCGGGCCGCTGGTCGGGGGCGCCGCGACGCACGCCCTCGGGTGGCGCGCCGTGTTCTGGTGCGTGGGCTTCGCCGTCCTCTCAGCCGCGGCCGGATTGACGGGCGCCCCGACGGCCGGGGATGCGGGCGCGCGGGGACGAAGCCCCGTGACCTTCGACGTCGCCGGCTTCGCTCTGCTCGCCGTCCTGATGGTGTCGGCCGTCCTCGCCCTCGACGGGTTGCCGGAGGCGCGGCGGGCGCCGCTTCGCCTCGTCCTGCCGCTCCTCTCCGCCGTCGCTGCCGCGGCTCTGCTCGTATGGACAGAGAGGCGCAGGGCCGATCCGTTCGTGGATCTGGCCGGGCTCTCCCGAGCGCCGCTCTTCCTGCGGGCCGCGACGATCGGGGCGATCGCCATGTTCGGAATCCTGTCGACGCTCCTCTACTTCAACCTCGACGCGCAGTCGCCCTCGGGTCTCGGGCTGACGCCGGTGGGCGCCGGGCTGATTCTGCTGCCCCTGAGCGTCGGCCTGTTCGCGGTCGCGAGGCTGGCGCCGCGCGCCGTGGAGCGCCTCGGTTTCCGCGGGTCCACGACCGGAGCGCTCGTGATCGTCGCGCTCGCCTGCGGCGTGATCGCGGCGGCAGCCCACGAGCGAGTGGTGTGGATGCTCGGCCTCGGGCTGCTCCTGTTCGGCGCGGGCCTCGCCCTCCCCTACGCCACCGCGCCGCGCCTCGCCCTGGCCTCCCTGCCGCCCGAGGCCGCGGGGCAGAGCTCGGGCCTGATCAACGCCTGCACCTTCCTCGGAGGCAGCGTCGGCGTGAGTTGCGGTGCCGTGGTCTATCCCCTCGCCGGGCTCGCCGGCGTGATGGGCCTCGTGGCGGCTGCCGCCCTGATCGGCGCCGCGCTGGCCCGCGGGCTGCCGAGAGGAGCGGACGACGCCTCCGCCCGTCAGGGCACGCGCGAGAAGCTGCCGTAGCCGACGCTCATCATCCCCGCGACAGGGCTGCCCTCGATGCGCGCGGCCCTCGCCGCTCCGTCCGGGAAGGCGAAGGTCATCAGCCCGGGCGCGATGTCCGGGTTCGGGAAGGTGAGGAGGAAGGTGTCGCCCGACCAGGGCGCCAGCGCCGCCGGCCGGCCGCCGATCGTGACCGCCAGGGCCTCGCCGCGCCGCGCGACCCGGAGGAGCCCGTAGAGGGGGCTCTCATAATCCCCCGCGTAGGCGTCCGCCGGGTGGGCCAGCGGTGCCGCGTCGGCGGGCGGCTTCGGAATCGTCAGCAGGTTGATCCAGGCGGCCTGCTCCGACCGGATCTCGGCCTGCAGGTCGCGCCCCGAGGCGCCGATCTCCCGCTCCAGGAACTCAGCGCGCACCGCCTCGGGGAAGACCGTGAGCTGCTTGTTGGCGAAGATCGCGATGCCGATCTTGAGATCGGGGATCAGGGTGACGATGGTGCGGACGCCGTTCAGTGCACCGTTCTTCTCGACGACCCGCCGGTTCAGGAAATGGTAGCTGTCGCAGCCGAGCCCCGCGACGGCGTTCGGGTCGCGCAGCGGTCCGCTCGGCCCCTCGACCATGCTGGCGCCGTAGAGCGCGCGGAGCCCGTCCGCGCTCAGCACCTGCCGCCCCTCGAAGACGCCGCCCGCCAGCAGCATGCGCATCCAGCGCGCGATGTCGCCGCCCGTCGAGACCACGGCACCGGCGCCGCTGAAGGCGTCGACGTTCTCGTAGGCCATGACGCTGCCGTCGAGGTCGTGCGCCGCGGCGCGGTTCCCGTCCTCGAACAGGGTGGCCTGGACCGGGCCGCTGCGCGCCATCCCGAGCGGTTCGAGGACGGCTTGCGCGAGAAGCTGCGGCGCGCTCAACCCTGCGGCCTGCGCGGCGACCTGCTGGCCGAGGAAGATGCCGTAATTCGAATAGGCCCACTTCTCCCGGAAGCTGTGGGCGAACGGCAGGAATCGCGCGCGCCGGACGAGCTCCTCGGGCGGCAGGCCGAACTCGGGAAGGAGATCGCCCGCATAGGCCGGAAGGCCGGTGCGATGGGCGAAGAAGTCCCGCAGGGTCGCGTTCCGCGTGGCGTAGGGCACGGCGAGTTCGAGCTGCGGCGCGAAGGCCGCGACGGGCCTGTCCCAGGCGACCACGTCCCGATCGACCAGCGTGCCGACGGCCGTCGCGGCGACGAACTTGCTCATCGAGGCGATCTGGAAGCGCGTCTCGCCGTCCACCGGCTCCGGCTTGCCGGCCTCGCGCACCCCGTAGCCCTTGACGAGGACGGTCCCGTCGGCACTCGCGACGGCGACCACCGCGCCGGGAACCGCGTAGTCCGCCAGCGTCTTCTGCACGAACTGATCGAAGCTGCGGCCGTTCACGATGCGTGTCAGCGGATCGTCGGCCCGGGCGGAGCCGGCGGCGAGGCAGAGCGCGAGCGCGGCGAGCCGGAGGGTGCTTCTGCGGCTCACCGGTCTCGCCCCCTTCCGCGCGCGAGCGTCCCGCCAGCGCGGCGGTGAAGCTCGCGGCCAGGGTGCCGCCTCGGCCGGAACCATGCAAGACGTGGCCACCCTCCTCCGCGGAGGGTGCCGAACGGACGGAGCCGGCGCCATCGGCCGTAAGGCTCGCAGGACAGGACAGCAGGGGCCATGAGCGAGATCACCCCGGACACCGCCATCTCGGCGAGCTTCATGGCGCGGGAGATCCTGGAGATCCCGGAGGCCGCCGCGCGCCTGAGCCCGGGCTCCGGCGCGGCGGAGCGCGTCGCCGCGGAGCTCTCGCGGCGCGCGATCCCCTTCGTCGTCCTCTGCGGCCGCGGCAGTTCCGGACATGCCGGAGTCTACCTGCGCTATCTCATCGAGACGCGGCTCGGCCTCCCGGTCTCGGCCTCGGCGCCGTCCGTCGTCACCGGCTACGAGCGCGTTCCCCGCGTCGCCGGGGCGCTGTTCGTCGTCATCTCGCAGTCGGGCCGCTCGCCCGATCTCGTTGCGGCGACGCGCGCCGCCCGCGACGGCGGGGCGCTGACGCTCGCCATTGTCAACGACCCCACCTCCCCGGCGGCGCGGGCGGCCGACCTCGTCCTGCCGATCGCGGCGGGCCCCGAGTGGGCGGTGGCGGCGACGAAGACGGTCGTGAACTCCTTCCTCGCGAGCGCCGCCCTCGTGGCACACTGGGCGGGAGATCGCGAACTCGCCGAAGGCCTCGGCGCCCTACCCGCGCGGCTCGGCGAGGCCCTCGCCCTCGACTGGTCCGCCTGGAGCGCCGACCTTGCGGCCGCGCCGGCCGCCTTCGTCACGGGCCGCGGCCACGGGCTCGGCACGGTTCGCGAGATCGCCCTGAAGCTCTCGGAGACCCTGCGCCTGCCGGCCCTCGGCTACAGCGCCGCGGAGCTGCGGCACGGGCCGCGGGCCTCGGTCTCGACCGCGACGCCGGTGCTCGCCCTGCGCCAGGCCGATCCCACCGCCGAGAGCGTCGACCATCTCGCCCGCGACCTGCGGCGCGAGGGGCTCACGGTACACGCCTGCGGGGGACCGGCGGGCACCCTCCCCTGGCTCCCGGACGGGCACCCGGCCTGCGATCCCATCGTGATGCTGGTGCCGGCCTACCGGGCGATCGAGCGGGAGGCCCGCCGCCGCGGCCTCGACCCGGACGCGCCGGCCGGCCTGACCAAGGTCACCGAGACCCTGTAGGTGATGACGACTAGGGGTCGGCTGTGCAGGGTCGCCGCGCCCGCTACTTGCAGGATCCCCTCCCCTCGTCCGCCCGCCGCATGACCTCCTCCCGCGACGCCTCGCCGTCACCGATCCCGCGCCTCCTCGCCGTCCTCTCCGTCGCCGGCTTCGCCAGCACCTTCGCGGGGCGCTCGGTGGAGCCCCTCGTCGGCGTGCTGGCGCGCGATCTCGGCAGCGACCCGCACACCGTCGCGCTGCTCTCGACCGCCTTCGCGCTGCCCTACGCGCTGATCCAGCCGATCCTCGGCCCCGTCGGCGACGCCCTCGGCAAGGAGCGGGTGATGACGGGCTGCCTCGGGATCCTCGCCCTGGCGCTCGCCGGCTGCGCGCTCAGCGGTGACCTCGGCCTGCTGTTCGGGCTGCGCATCGCGGCCGGGGCCGCCGCCGGGGGCGTCGTGCCGCTCGCCCTCGCGCTGATGGGCGACCGCGTTCCGATGGAGCGCCGGCAGGTCGCGATCGGCCGGTTCCTCGTCGCCGTGATCCTCGGCCAACTCGCTGGGTCGACCTTCGCCGGGCTGATCGAAGGACAGGTCGGCTGGCAGGGCGTCTTCGCGATCACGGCGGCGGTGGCGGCGCTGGGCTGCGGGGCGGCCCTGCTCGGCTTCGAGCGCGGCCTCGGCGCGCCGTCGCGACAGCCGGCCTTCGGCGAGGCGCTGGCGCGCTACCGGGCGATCGTGGCCAATCCCCGCGCCCGGGTGCTGTTCTCGGCCGTGTTCATCGAGGCGATCGCGGTGTTCGGGATCTTCCCCCATCTCGCGCCCCTGATCGAGGCGCGCGGCGAGGGCGGAGCGCGGGAGGCGGGTCTCGCGCTGGCGGGCTTCGCGGCCGGCGGCCTCGCCTACTCGCTCCTCGTCGCGCTGCTGCTGCGCTTCTTCGGGATGTCGCGGATGCTCGTCGTCGGCGGCGCGGTCTGCGCGGGCGCTCTCCTCGTCGTCGGTCTCGCGGGAAGCTGGCAGCTCGACGCCGCGGCGCTGGTCGCGCTCGGCTTCGGCTTCTACATGCTCCACAACACCTTCCAGACGCAGGTCACGGAGGTGGCGCCGGGCGCGCGCGCCTCGGCCGTGGCGCTCCACGCCTTCTCGTTCTTCTGCGGCCAGGCCCTCGGCGTCGCGATCCTCGGTGTGGCGCTCCAGACCCTCGGCCCGTTCGCGGCCCTGGCCGCCTGCGCCGCCGTGATCCTGGCGCTCGGCTTCGCGACCGCGCACCTGCTCGCGCGCAGGTCGCACGCCTGAGTGCAATAGAACGCCGGGTGCGAGCGGCCGAGGGGGTTATATCGCGGTGCGGCATAGAAATTGTGCGGTGCGGAACCGAGCCGCGCAGCGATCATTGCCCTCTCTGCAGGAGGTGATGTCCGATGCCGAACGTCAATGCGCTCCTCGCCGATGCGGTTCACGCCCTCGCATGGCTGCCCTGGTGGGCGGAGAGCCTCGTCCTGATCGCCGGGTGCTGCGCCGTCGTCCTGCCGCTGCACGGGATCGCCTTCCGGTGGATGCAGCGGGTGGTGAGCGGCCGCAGCCTGTTCTGGCGCTCCCTCGTCGCGCGTACGCACGGGCCGAGCCGCCTGGCGCTGCTGACCGTCGCCCTGGGCGCCGCCTCCGCGACCGCGCCCCTGTCGTGGGAAGTCCGGATCGTGCTCAACCAGATCCTACTGATCGCCTTCGTGGCGCTGGTCGGCTGGTGCTGCGCCACCGCGATCCACATCGCGACGGTGATCTACCTGCGCCGGTTCAAGCTCGACACCGAGGACAACCTCCTCGCCCGCAAGCACTTCACCCAGATCCGCATCCTGGAGCGGGCCGCCGTGACCCTCGTCGCCCTGGTTACCGTCTCGGTCGGCCTGATGACCATCGAGCCGGTCCGGCAGTACGGCGTCAGCCTGCTCGCCTCGGCCGGCGCGGCGGGCCTGATCCTCGGCCTCGCCATGCAGCCGGTCCTCTCGAACCTCGTCGCCGGCATCCAGATCGCCATCACCCAGCCGATCCGGATCGAGGACGCGGTGATCGTCGAGAACGAGTGGGGCTGGGTCGAGGAGATCAACGCGACCTACGTGGTGGTCCGCCTGTGGGACTGGCGCCGGCTCGTCCTGCCGCTGACCTACTTCATCCAGAAGCCGTTCCAGAACTGGACGCGCGACGGGGCGTCCCTGATCGGCAGCGTCTTCCTCTACCTCGACCACCGGGCGCCGATCGAGACCATGCGGGCGAAGCTCGCCGAGATCGCGGCCCGGTCGCGCCTGTGGGACGGCAACGTGGTCAATCTCCAGGTCTCGGACGCGCGGGAGAGCGTGATCGAGGTCCGGATGCTGGTCAGCGCCCGCAACGCGCCGCAAGCCTGGGATCTCCGCTGCGAGGTTCGGGAGAAGATGATCGGCTTCCTGCAGGCCGAGCACCCGGACGCCCTGCCGCGCCACCGCTCCGAGTGGATCGGCGCCGAGGCGCCCCTGCGCCGAGCCGAGGAGCGGCCCCGCCGGGCCGCCTGAGGTGGCGCGCCGGCTCAGCGGACGAGGACGAGGATCAGCACGGCGAGCAGCAGGACGGTCAGCACGCCCGAGACCAGCACGATCCGGCTCACGCTCGCGTTCGCCAGCGCGGCGTCCTCGTCACGCTCCGGCGCCGCGTGCTGCGCCCGTGGGGCGACCGGATCGTCCGAGACGGCGAGCGGCGCAGCACGGACCGTGCGGGGTCCCTCGTCCGAGCGCGCGGACAGGGCCGCGGGCGGAATGTCGGACGCGGCCTGCCCCGGCGCCGCGAGCAGGGCGTCGAGATCGACCTCCACGCCGGCCTCTTCCAGTTCCAGCACGAGAAGGGCGATATCCTCGGGGGACAGGGACGCGATGGGCAGATGCGTCCGCAATTCGTCGACGGAGATCCGCCCGCTGCCCCTGCCAAGGGCGATCAGCCGATCGAGCGACGAACGATCCAGGCCCGACATGGACGCACCTCGGTGATGAAAGGGCTCGCGAGCCGGCCGCTCCCGCCTCATAGCAGAGGGCCATCCGCGACCTCCAGCCGGCGCGGGGCTGCCCGGCGCCAGGGAGCCAAAGGCGCTCTTGCGGCTTAACGTGGCGATACGCGTCCGGAACGGACGCCGAGCCGGATGGACACTCATGCGGACCCGATCGAAACTCGGCCTCGCGGCGCTCGCCGTCATCCTCCTCGGAGGCGCCGCCGTCCTGCGCTTCATCGTCTACCCGGAGAGCGCGACCCTCGACGCCTCGGCGGGCCTGGGCGCGAACCCGACGCTGCCGGCGCCCAACCCCACCCTGATGCCGACGGTGAACATCGCCCGGGTCGCGCGCTGGGAGAAGGGCGCCAAGCCGCAGGCCGCGGCGGGGCTGCAGGTGGCGGCCTACGCGGAAGGCTTCGACCATCCGCGCTGGCTCCACCTGCTGCCGAACGGCGACGTCCTGGTGGCCGAGGCCAACAAGCCCCAGACCGACGACCCCTCGACGGGAGTGGCCGACTGGGTCGCCGACAAGGTCAAGGGGTTCGCCGGCGCGGGCGTGAAGAGCCCCGACCGGATCGTCCTGCTGCGGGACAAGGACGGGGACGGCACCGCGGAGGAGCGTCACGTCTTCCTGAAGGACCTCCACTCCCCCTTCGGCATGGCGCTCGTCGGCGGCGACCTCTACGTCGCGAATGCCGACGCACTGGTGAAGGTGCCCTACCAAGCCGGCCAGACCGAGATCACGGCCACGCCGGAGAAGGTCGTCGACCTTCCCTCCGGCATCAACCATCACTGGACGAAGAACGTCATCGCGAGTCCGGACGGAAGCCGGCTCTACGTGACCGTCGGCTCGAACAGCAACGTCGGCGAGAACGGCCTCGACCTGGAGAAGGGCCGCGCCGCGATCTGGGAATACACGATCGCGACGAAGCAGATGCGCGAGTACGCGACGGGCCTGCGCAACCCCAACGGCCTCGCCTTCGAGCCAACATCGGGCAAGCTCTGGACGGCGGTGAACGAGCGCGACGAGATCGGCAGCGACCTCGTGCCCGACTACGTGACCTCGGTGCAGGAGGGCGGGTTCTACGGCTGGCCGTGGAGCTACTGGGGCCAGCACGTGGACGACCGGGTACAGCCGCCGCGGCCGGATCTCGTCGCCAAGGCAATCACGCCCGATTACGCGGTCGGCACGCACACGGCCTCCCTCGGCATCGCGTTCTCGATGGGCGCGAGCCTGCCCGAAGCGTGGCGCAGCGGTCTGTTCGTCGCCCAGCACGGCTCCTGGAACCGCCGTCCGAAGAGCGGCTACAAGGTGATCTACGTGCCCTTCAAGGACGGCAAGCCCGCCGGCCAACCGGTCGACGCGCTCACCGGCTTCCTCAACGCCGACGAGAAGGCACAGGGGCGGCCGGTCGGGGTCATTCTCGATAAGACCGGCGCCCTGCTCGTGTCGGACGACGTCGGCAAGGTCGTCTGGCGGGTGAGCGCGGAGAACGCCCGCTACTAGCCTCGCGCCGGCGCCGATCCGAGGCTCGGGCCGCCACGCCGCCCGCGCACTCGGGTGCGGGAAGCCGGCGCGAAACGCCGAACGAGTGCGCGCTGGCGCACGAAAGCTGTTCTTCTGCTTGCGAACGAGGCACCCTGTTGTTACGCCATCTGTGGCGCCGAGCGATGTGCGCAAGTGCATCTCATTACTCGGAGACGCTGCATTTGTCTCGACTGTATCCGGCTCGCGATTCTTGTTCGCGATGACCCGGGCGGCCGGTTCGACGACAGGACGTCATCATGCGCCTGACACTTCTCGCTCTCGTTGCCGTCCTGGTCGCGACCGGTGCGGCGATCGCCCAGTCACCCGCTTCCCCCGCGGCGGGAGAGATAACCCCAGCCCTCCGAGCGGCCTGTGAGGGCGATTACAAGCGCCTCTGCGCGGGCGTACAGCCCGGCGGCGGACGCATCCTCCAGTGTCTGAAGACACACGGCAACGAGGTGTCGGAGGGCTGCCGCTCCGCGTTGTCGGAGCACAGGCCGTAGACGCACCGCGCCTCGGGCTTGGCGTCAGCCGACGGGAAGGTTCGGGCAGGGCCTCTTGTCCGGACGTCCGCTCCTGGGCGCGATCGATTTGCAGTCGTTGCCTCTTCGATCAAGAGGCAGGCCCTCGGCCTCAGACGCCGGCGTTGCGAGAAGACGACCGAAGCACGAACCTGCCGCATTCCAATCATGCCGTTCAGTGGAGCGAAGTTCAGCGGGACGCCGGACCGGAATGTCCGCAGCCCCACTGTTGCAAAGCACGGTTGAATTCAGCGTCCGCCCAGCGTTCAGCGCAGCATCTCGCAGCGCTGAGGACGCCACGCCTTGAGCCGGCTTTAACTGCCGACCGCTATCCCTGCCGTCGATGGGTCGGGAGAGCCGCATGATCGAGCGAGGGATAGGCGGTCGGTGCGCGCTGGTGTGCGTCGGGCTCATCGCCTCGATGGTCAGTTGGCTCGCCTATCAACCCTGGAACCCGACCGGCCTGTTCATGACCGGAGCGCCGTTCGGTCGTGACTTCGTGAATTATTGGCTCGGGCCCCGGCTCGCTTGGGCGGGCGAGGCGTGGCGGCTCGCCGATCTCGCCGCCTACGACGCGGCGATCCGCTCCGCCCTCGGCGCGACCGCAGACAGCGGCCGCATCTTCTCCTACCCGCCCCACATCCTGCCTCCGCTCCTGCCCTTCGCGGCCCTGCCCTTCATTGTCGCCCTCACCGCCTTCACGGCCGTGAACCTCGGGGCACTGGCGGCGACCCTGCACCTGTCCGATCCCAATGCCGCGAAGCGCCGCGGGTGGCTCGTCGTCGCCCTGGTCCTCTCGCCGCCTGCGGCCACCATGGTGATGTTCGGCCAGTTCGGCGGCCTCATCGCGCTCGCTGCCACCGTGTCGCTGCTCGAGCGCGAGCGTCGTCCCTGGCTCGCAGGTCTCTGCCTCGCCGCCCTCAGCGTGAAGCCGCAACTGGCTCTCATCCTCGGGCTGATCCTGCTGGGAGCCGGGCATTGGCGCTGGCTGCCGAGCGCAGCCCTCGGAACGACCGGTCTCGTCATCCTCTCGCTCGCCCTGTTCGGCATCGAGCCGTGGGATGGATTCATCAGCTTCACCTTGCCGATACAGAGCGAATTCCTGACCGATTTCCGGCCGAAGAAGATCGCCACCGTCTGCTCGGTCTTCTTCACGGCCCGTTACTGGGGCTTGGCACCGGATCTCGCTTGGGCTCTCCAGGGCATGGCCAGCATCGTCGCGCTCGCTGTCTCGGTGGCGGTTCTGCGGCGCGGCTCGCTCGACCCGGCCGCGCTCTGCGTGATCCTGCTCGGGACGCTTGTCGCCCTACCCTACGCCAGCAACTACGACGTCGTGATCGCTGCCCCGGCCCTGACGCTGCTCCTGATGGACCGAACCCTTGCGGGACGGATGCCCCTCCTCCTGGCGGCGGTCTGGCTCGTGGTGCCGCTGGCCCGGATCATGCTAGCCTATCACATTCCAATTCTCTCGCTGCTGATGCTCGGAGCAGTGCTCCGCGAAGCTTTTCGTCTCCGATCCGCGCGGCTGAGCTCATCCGCCGAGCATCTGCCACGATCCTACGGTCAGACCTCCGCCCAATCTGAGTGGTTTGGATCCTCCCTCGATCGCAAACCCGTTCACGCCCCGTTGCGCCCCTGGCGCGCATCGGCTACTGAATCCGCCACGGTCAGCACCCGTAGCTCAGCTGGATAGAGCGTTGCCCTCCGAAGGCGGAGGACCCGGCTCTCCAACGCGCCAAGTGCATCCAATCACTACAACAGGTTAGGCAATCCTCGATCGCTTGAGGGCGCCAAATTGCGTTTTGCCGGCGCAAAAGGGCCGCAACGGACCGCGGAACCTGGGTGCCGAACTCATTGGCGAGCGAGAACGTTGCCTTAGCACCGAGGCGTGATCGAGGCTTCTGCCGTGCACCTCCAAGCCATTCTCAAAACCACCTTCGTCATCCTGGCGCTCTCCAGCGCCGGGCTGACTCAAACTATACTTGCGAGCCAAGCTGGAGACGAAATGAACCAGCCCAGCAATCCGGTAAATAACAGCGAGAAGATCGAGGATTCGCAAGGGCTACCTACCGGACGGGGAGCTGGATCCCGCCAAACTCCTGGCGCTGACAAAATGGGAACCGGCATTGGTATGGGGGCGGCCGATGCTGACGTGACACCGGGTAGCGAGAGGACGAAGCCTGACCAGTAAAGTCATTCATCGGCGTGTGCTTCATAGTCCTCCAGCTGCGCCACACGGTAGGACTTGCGCATCGAGGAAGCCGAAGTCTCAAACATCCAGCCAGAGGAGACAAGTAGCGCGGAACTCTCGGACCCCAACCGCCGTATCTGGTATAGTTTCACAAGTGAGTCAGACCGGGTCATCTGGACTCTGTCGAAGGGAGGTCGGCCATGAGCAACATGAACGGCTACTCGATGAGCACCGGCAGCACCCAGCAGTATTGGGCGGCCATCAGCAAACACCCGCGGCCCTGGCATCTCAGCGCGAAGAGAGACTCGATCGAGGACACCCGGGGCCACACGATTTTGGCGACTGATCTATATCCCACGGATCCAGCGCTCCTCGAAGCCATCTGCGTAGCGATCAATCAGCTTTACCCCAGCCGCTAGGAAGCGCGGCAAGACAGCTTTACCTCACCAAGATGCAGATACCTTCCGGGATGCGCGATGAAGACGTTGTTCGTCCCAGTTGCAGGAAGCGATGGGCTTGAGGCTGTTGTTGCGACGGCATGCCTCGCCGCAAAGCACTTCGGCAGCCTCGTCGTAGGCTCGAGCGTTCTTCCCGCCCTTGCAGACTACGTGGATTTCAGCGGGGACGCGTCGTGGCCGGGTGGTCAGGAGACGAGTTGGGCTGAGAGGCTGCAAGCAGAAGAGCTCTCCCTCAGAGCGACATTCGCGGCAGCAATGGCAGCGTTCGGCATCAGCGAAGAGGCTGGGGCAACTGCTGGGCCGTGCTACCGCTGGCAGGCGGGCCCGCTCACGGGCGATCACGCCCTCAGCCAGTTCGCGCGACTGTTCAGCGCGACTGTGATTGCGCACCCTGCAGCGAGCAAAGCCAGCCTGAGCATGACAAGCTTCGAGGCCATTCTGTTTGAGAGCGGTCGACCGCTCATACTCAGCCCACCAAACCTCCCGGCAACCCTAGGCGAGAGAATCCTGATCGCCTGGAACGGCTCGACAGAGACAGCGCGCGCGACCGCACTTGCCATGCCTCTTCTCCGCCAAGCGACGCGGGTGATCGTTCTGGAGGTAGAAGGCAGCAGTGTTCCTGGCCCCTCTGCACGCGCGCTTGCAAGTGCCCTGAAGGCGGAAGGTGTTCTGGCGCGAGGCCGAACGGTAGCAGCAACCGAGCTCACCTCAGGCCAAGTCTTCCTGATGGAAGCAGGAGCGCTGGGCTGCGATCTCTTGGTCAAGGGTGCCTACACGCAGAGCCGCTTGCGGCAGATGTTCTTCGGTGGTGCAACCAGCCACATACTCCATCACGCAAAGCTACCAGTGCTCATCGCGCACTGACGTTGAGCTCCCGAGCGCACCTCGCAAGGAGGCGGAACGAAACAAGGCTCACAGAGGTCGGCTTGCTTCTGATGGACATCGAGGACTCTGGCCAGTTGGACACTGGAACGAACCAGATGCCCAGTTAAGCGGTTAAGCGGTCAGGCGCTTGCGAGCAGCGTCCTTCTGCGTCCTGGCCAGAAACTTTGCCCAGCGGTCGCAGCTCGGGAGGAGGCATCATGTTGAAGATCATGGTGAAGCCGGAAAAAAACGGCACCCACGCAGTCTTCCGAGGAGATAGACCGGTTGCGTTTGGTCTCAGTCTTGATGAGGCGGAGAACTACTCGGCCTTCCTGCGCGCATCGCTTCGTGTGCACCGAACGCATAAACTTTCCGGGGCACTTGATCGCCGAGCGTGACGGCTTCGAACAGGTCTCACAGCAAATCAGCGAATGTTGAGTGAGACCACTCCGCGGACCCAGAGGGACGCGCGGGAACTGCTTGCCGTGAGCTTCTGAGTGGCGCGGGTTGAGGCGTGGCTTTGAAGGAGCCGCCTTTGCGCGACGGCTTGCCTGGACCGCGAATGGCATCAGACTCGAATAGCAGGCAATGACCCTGTCCGTCGATAATCCAGCCATCTGTGAGCCAGCCAATGAAGCGGCCGGAGAATGAAAATACTCTGTCATCGAGAAGGTAGGCGACCGCGCGACCCTCCCAGAGATAGATGGTCCGCCCGTCGCAAAAGGCAGTAGCTTGGCCCTGGTCATCGAAAAATTCGATCATGGCTCCTCAGTCCTGCGCTTTGCTTGCAGTGCAAACGTGGACATAGATGCTACTATGCATCCGGCAGCATAGTTTCGCTGACTAGGAAGCCAGTGTTGTCGAATATGCCTTGCCAGGCGGACCCGCCGGCCCGGACAGTTATCCTGGATCTCCCAGCGTTTTCACCGCTCCCTGCCTCAAGGAACCCCTTAAGGATGCCAAGCTTGATCTGATGCTGAAGATAACCCGACGAGCTGCCAAACTTGCCGGCAAGTTCGTCGAAATCGACGATCCAGTCGCCGCGTTCATCCAAATCGAAATGCATCACTACACCCGCCATCAGCTCGGCCGCAGGTGCGGGGCTGAGACAGATCTTATCACATCGATGTGCATCTGTATGGAAAAACTGAACCAGCCGTCTTATTGGCTGCCCAAAACGGGCCTGCGCATCTTGGATACGTTAGCAAATGCGGCGTTGTTCATCGCGCTCATTTGACTGGCTGGCGCACGCTGCATGAGGGACGCCGCTCTCCAACGACGTGCCAGCACGTTCGGCATGCTCATGCGGCGAGATCCCAAACCGGACATCGTTCTTAAGGGAAGATTCGCGCAATGAACGCATCGTCGTCCTCGCCATCTCGCTGCATACCGCGCTCGCGGGCCAGCATCAGGCGACTGCTCTCATATAGCTCGACCATGCGCTCAAGAAGAGGTCCAGGAGCGCAGCGATCGCGGCTGACAATCCTCTGAAGCGTCTCCGCAACCTTCGGCCGGATACGCGCGTGGAATTCGACTGTTTCGGAGCCAGGGGAGGAGCGCCCACGCTTGCCCTTCCTCGTCTCGGCCATGTGCTTGTCGTGCTCCACTGCGATCACGTCGTCAGCACGACCAAATGCATCATCGGCCCTTGCCTTCGTCTCCTTCTGCGCTGCTCGGGCAGTCCGCTTCTCGCTTGCGAGGTCGACTGGCTCCTTAGGCTGCACTTCCAAACCGGTGAGCGAAGGAGGTGTGGCTGAATGGCTCAAAGGAGCCGAAGCAGACCGCTTAGCATTATTGGGCATATTTTCTCCAGATACTTCCTGGTATCAGAAATGGTCGCCCTACACCACGCGGAACTAGAGCGGCATGCTCCATGCTGAGGCATGGCTGGCCCTAAGAACGCGTGCGCTCCGTAGTTTCACCTTGATCGGCGTCGGCACACCGCTCGGGCCAACGCGTCGGTGATCCGGCGCCCAACGTTCCGATCCGCCGATCTTACATGGGCACGGCATGTCCTCGCGCGCGCAAAAGTCATACCCGCGGGCTCGTGGGGTCAACGGCGTCACCGGCGTCACCGGCGATCCTGGCCAGGCCCCTTCAAGGACGCGAAGTCCCAGTGGACCTCCCCTCGGCCGAAGGGCATGGACCCTGGGCCCACCAGAGTTCAGACCACATCCTGGGATCCCGCTGGCGCTGGCTTTTGAAAGTTGGGGATACCAGCGCCGGTGTGCCGCTACCGCATGGGGGCACAGCTAGGCTTAGGCGGCAAACTCAGGCAGACGAAGGTGCTCGCATTCACGCCGATCTTGGGCCGTTCGAGGTCGAGCGGCTGCTCAAGCTTGAGCATTCCTGGAGAGCGACCGCCTTGCCGGCTGTCCTGCCGCGTCGCGCAGATTATCTGAACTGAGGTCTTAGTCTCGCCAGTTTTGAGGCAGCTGATCAGCAAGACACATGCGGTGGCTTGGCCCCCTGGTTCATGCCGCCACTCACCGGAGGGGACGAAGCCTGTGATTAACACGCTCTTGGCACTTCTCTCAGCCCTCCTGGTTTTGGGAGCTTACGCCGTCTTCAAGGGACTCTCGCTGCCTGTGCGAGCGTTGCGAGCTCGCTGGCGGACTCGTTCAGCTCCAGCGTGAAGCCTGATCGTGAGTGCCCCCATTCGGGCTGCCCGCGAATAGATGGCTGCTCACAGTGACTTACCTCCTCGTCATGCGTTCACCCCTCGAAGGCTGTTCGGGAAGGACCGCTTATGAGGGTCGACCACTGGCTGTTCACGGCTCTCGCCGTCGTGCTACTCGCTTCCACGGCAGCTCACGCCGAGCCACCGAAAGCTGCCGTGTTCGACTTCCAACTTGCCGACCAAGGTGCGCTGGGCCCGACCGAGGCTGACCGGGCACGCCTCGGTCCTCTGAGTGACCTGCTGCGCTCACTGCTGAAGGACAGCGGCCGCTATCAAATCGTTCCGACGGAAGCAGTGGAAGCGGAGGTGACCAAAGGCCCTGACCTGCGCCACTGCAACGGCTGCGCTGAGGATTACGCCAAGAAGCTCGGCGCAGATGTCGCGATCACGGGTGAGATCCAGAAGGTGTCCAACCTGATCCTCAACATCAACGTCTACGTGAAGGACCTGCGAAGCAACAAAGCCGAGCAGGCCTACAGCGTCGACATTCGGGGCAACAACGACACCTCGTTCGATCGCGGGCTGAGGTATCTCGTGAAGAACAACCTCCCGCCCCCGCGATAGAGCGGGCATGCCGCAAACAAGCGAACTGTCGCTTGCGTGATCGAGTGCGAACCGAACCATCTGCCGGTTCGAGCGGTTGATCGGGCGAGCGCTGGCGAGCGACACCGTTGCCAGGTGGGCGCAGCTCGGGAGGAGGCATCATGTTGAAGATCATGGTGAAGCCTGAAGGACATGGAACGCACGCGGTGTTCTGGGGAGATAAGCCCGTTGCGTTCGGGCTCAGCCTCGACGAGGCTGAGAATTGCTCGACTTTCCTGCGCGCATCGCTCCGTGTGCACCGGACGCATAAACTTCCTGGGGCGCTCAACCGCCGCGTGTAAGATCAGGCTGTCGCGCAATTAAGATCCGAGACCGAGATCACTGCTCGCTGCTGGAACGAGGCCCAGTCGACGCAGCATGGCTGATTGTAAATCGCACTGAGGATGCGAGCATGGACGCTCTCAAGGAGATCTACGGCCCGTTCTTCCACCCAGAGGCCAAGCTTACCTTCGAGGCCGACATGCGGATGACGGTCACGCTCCCAGACGGGCGCTCCTTGATGATCGGCATGGACGACTTTCGCTTCCACAACCCGAACGCGGAACCGCTGCCCCGCTTCGAGTTTCGGGAGCATTCCCAGCGTCGCGAACCCTGACACGGCACACTCGTCGGCCTGGCTCCGCCTTTGATCTCGTGCCTCACGGCGCAAAAAGAGATCGCTCAAGCAAATCTGAGCTCGCAGCAGCTACCGAGAAGGGGCGCCGATCAGCACTGGCATCACAACCCGGTGGATTGAAAATTCGGGCAAGTCTGCGGCTAACGCAGCGCTCACGCCAGGTGGAACGTCGGAAAGGATACGCTCCGGAAGCGGCAGCTAAACTGTCATGGGCAAGGCTGCCTTAACGCTCTGTTAACTATAATACGCGCCCACTGAGATCTCCTCGAGATTACTCCGTCCGACTGGCGGCCCTGGTGACGAGGCTCGCGGCTTAAGCTGAAGTCTACATCGCAAGGGTAGTTATGATGTCCAAAG
>NZ_BJZU01000147.1 GCF_007992195.1 Methylobacterium oxalidis
GAGCAGGAACGTGATGTGACGACGGATGACCGTGCCCTTCACCATGCCCTGCGGAAGATACCATCCCACTCTGAACTCGTCCTCCTAGCAACTCGACGGTGGGCAGGTGGTCCATCAAGGTCTCTACGCCTAGAGGAGGCGAGACCAATGTCGTCTTTTGCGCTTCAGGAGTGATCCGGCCCTGGGATTCCGCCGGCATCTTCCGACCGGTCGCGATATAGCGCTGCCCGCACCAGCAGCATCAGCGTGACCGGTGTCGTCACAGCAACGAAGATCGTGATCAACAGTTCGTGCATCACGGGCCGGGTCTGCAGCACCGAGAAATAGACCATCGAAGCCACCACGATACAGCCGGTCCCGAGGGTCGTTCCGAGAGTGGGTGCGTGAGCCCGTTCGTAGAAGCTCTCGAGCCGTAAAAGCCCGATCGAGCCGATTAGGGTGACGACTGCACCGATCAGAACCAGTGTGGCAGTCAGCAGCGCAGCCCATGCAGGTAGTTCAGCGGCCTCGCTCATTCGATTACTTCTCCCCGCAGCAGGAACTTGGCGAGAGCTACGGTCCCGACGAAGCCGAGCACGGCGACGACGAGGGCTGCCTCGAAGTAGAGCGACCTGCCGGATCGGATGCCGAAGGTGAGGAGCAGCAGCATGGCGTTGACGTAGAGGGCATCGAGACCCGCCACGCGGTCCTGCGCCCTCGGGCCTCGAAGCATCCGGAACGCGGCGCATCCCATGCCCAGGGCCAAGAGCCCGTGTGCCATGAGCAGCGATGCCGTCAACACGCTGGTGCTCATGCAAAAATCTCCAGTAGGGGCCTCTCGTAGCGATCCTTGATCGTGCGCACCCAGTCGTCTTCATCGACCAGATCGAGGACGTGGATCATCAGCACGCCCTTCGCCGGATCGAAATCCACCCAGAGGGTGCCGGGAGTCGAAGTGATGATGCACGCCAGCATCAGCAGCCCATAGGGATCGCGCAATTCGAGAGGGATGTGCACGAAGCCTGAGGTCCGCTTCTGCCGTCCCTGACCCAGGATGATCGAGGCTACGGCGATGTTGGACCGGACGATGTCGGCCAATACCATTGACGAGAGCCGGAAGATGGCGGCTGGCCGCCTGAAGCGGGCCTTCGGTGGCCGCAGCACCGCCAAGGCCCATCCCCCGGCCAGCGCCACCGCGCTGCCGAGTAGGACATGGCCCACCGAAAGCGCTTGATTGAGCAGGAGCCAGACGACCAGAAGACCGGCGGACACGAGCGGGAACGGCAGGAGCCGCGTCATGACCGGCCCGCTCCGCGAGCTTCCGAAGCGGAGGGCGGTAGCACGTTGCCGATGTAGGATCGGGGCGTATGCAGCACCTCGGCTGTGTCCCGCATGTAGCGCATGATCGTACCGGCCTGGATCGTCAAAATCCCGCATAGGAAGATGAGGATGGCGACGGGCGCCATCTCGATCACCCGCACACGCGGGATCGTGCGGTTGGGCGCTGCCCAGAAGGTCCGGATGCCCGCACGGACCATCGCGATGAGTGCTGCCAACCCCGATAGGATCAGCATCGCGAGCAGGGCCCATGACGCACCAGAGATCGGGCCGCCGCTCCCGTTCGCCCCGGATGAGTTGAGTGCGGCGCTCAGAAGCGCGAACTTGGCGATGAAGCCGGACAGCGGTGGAAGCCCGGCAACGACCAACGCACAACCGATGAACGCGAGGCCCAGCAGGGCCATGGTGGCAGGGATGGCGACACCGATCTCTCCCTCTTCGTCATCGTCCTCTTCTCCGAAGGCCTCGCGCGTCACGGCGAGCACGTCCGCACCCGGCTCGCGTCCACGCTCTGTAAGCTCAACCAACAGGAACAAGGCACCGAGGCCGAGTGTCGAGCTTACGAGGTAGAACAACGCTCCGGTCGTCACCGCGACCTGCCCCATGCCGGTTGCAGCGAGCACGGTGCCCGAGGATACGAGCACTGAAAAGGCCGTCAGTCTCGCCAAGTCCTGCGAGGCCAAGGTCCCGATGACGCCGAAGGCGACCGTCGCCATGCCGCCGAACAGCAGCCAGTCTCCGCCGAATTGCGCCGATGCTCCGGCCTCGACGCCGAACAGGAGCAGCCAGAGCCTCAGCACGATGTAGACGCCGACCTTGGTCATGATCGCGAAGATCGCCGCAACCGGCGCAGCGGCGGCGGCGTAGGTCGTCGGGAGCCAGAAGCAGAGCGGCCACATGCCCGCCTTGAGGAGGAAGACGATCCCGAGAATTCCGGCTCCGGCTTCCAGCAAGGGCCGGTTCTCTGGCGTAATGGCCGGAATGCGGATGGCAAGATCCGCCATGTTGAGCGTGCCGGTGAGGCCGTAGATCAGGCTCACCCCGACCAGGAACAGGAGCGAGGCAGCCAAGTTGATGGCTATGTAGTGAAGTCCGGCCTTGACACGCAATGCGCCCGAACCGTGCAGTGCAAGTCCGTAGGATGCCGCCAGGAGCAGTTCGAAGAACACGAACAAGTTGAACAGATCGCCTGTGAGGAAGGCGCCATTGAGGCCCATCAGCAGGAACTGGAACAGCGAGTGGAAATGCGCGCCGACGCGGTGCCACCGGGCGAGCGAGAAGAGTAGCGAGGCGAATGCCAAGACGCTCGTCAGGAGCAGCATGAGCGCCGCGAGGCGATCCGCGACCAGCACAATGGCGAAGGGTGCCGGCCAAGCGCCGAGGCGGTACACCCCGGTCGATCCGGCTCGATTCGGCGGCAAGTCGATAACATGGAGAATTGCGATCGCTACGACGACCAACGCGAAGGTCGAGGAGAGACTGATCGCGGCCTTCAAGGCGCGTCGGCGCTCGCCCAGGAGAAGCATGAGGGCTCCTGCGAGCAGCGGCACCACGATGGGCGCGGCGAGCAGGTGGTCGGCGAAGCGGCTCACGAGTCCCGCTCCCGGCCGTCCACGTGGTCGGTCCCCGTCAACCCCCGCGAGGCCAACAGCACCACGAGGAAAAGCGCCGTCGTCGCGAAGCTGATCACGATGGCGGTGAGTACCAGGGCCTGCGGCAGAGGATCGGCGTAGAGCAAGGGGTCGCCGACTCCCCGCGTCGCAAGGACGGGCGGCGCGCCGATCCGCAGCCGCCCCATCGCGAGGATGAAGAGGTTGATCGCGTAGGAAAGCAGTGAGAGACCGATGATCACTTGGAAGGTGCGCGGTCGCAGGATTAGCCAGACGCCCGAGCCGGCGAGTGTCCCGATACCGAGGGCGAGGATGATCTCCATCACTCCACCTCCATCCTGCGAGGCGCCGGCTGTGGCCTAGGTCCCCGTGTTTGTGGTGCCGCCCGGTGACTTCGCACCGATTGATGCGCAATCGCGATCAGCATCAACACGGTGGCGCCGACGACGAGCGAGAACACGCCCAGATCGAACAGAAGCACGCTTGCCAGCGGTACGGGACCGATCAGCGGTACGTTCGCATAGGCGAAGTAGGAGGTCAGGAAGGGGCGCCCGAACAGCCAGGCTGCAGCGCCTGTTCCGGCCGCGACCAGCAGGCCAAATCCCATCCAGCGCAGCGGGAGGATCCGAAGGCGCGCCTCGAACCAATGGGTGCCGCCGGCCATGTACTGGAGGATGAAGGCAACCGCCATCGTCAGGCCTGCCACGAACCCGCCGCCGGGCAGATCGTGTCCTCGCAGGAAGAAGAACAGGGCGACGACGCCGATCACGGGGAACATGAGCCTCATGATCAACGCGGGGATGGTCATGGCATCTGCGATGGTGTCGCCAGTCGCACGTTCCGGATGCTCATCGTCGTAGGCGTTTTGGATGCGCTGCTGCTCTGGGAGCGGAACGCTTTCGGCTGCAGGACGGAACCGACGCAGGAGGGCATAGACCGTGAGTGCCACGACGCCGAGGACGGTGATCTCGCCCAGCGTGTCGAAGCCGCGGAAGTCGACCAGGATGACGTTGACGATGTTGGTGCCACCGCCTTGCGTATAGGCATTCTCGACGAAGAAGCGCGAGATTCTGTCGGGCACAGGTTCCGTCATGGCCGCGTAGGCCAGAGCCGCCACTGCGGCACCGGCGCAGAGGGCGAGGGTCAGATCGCGAGCACGGTGCCATTGGAGCATCTGCGTCCACCATCCCATCGCACCGGCCTCGGGAATGCGTTTAGGTAGCCAGCGCAACCCGAGCAGAAGCAGCACGGTCGTCACCGTCTCCACGACGAGTTGGGTCAGGGCGAGATCGGGAGCGGAGAGCCAGACGAAACTGATGCAGGCCACGAGGCCGGCTCCTCCGAGCAGGACGAGGGCGGCGAGGCGGTGAAATTTGGCGAGATGGGCCGCGCCGATGGCGCAGGCGGCCCCGACCGCCCAGACCAGAGCAAAGCCGGGATCGATGTCGGACACCGGACGTCCCGTCGAGAACCCGCCCGCGTAGAATGGCGCGGCCCCTGCGAGGAGCGCCATGCCCACCAGCAACCGTAGCTGAGGCTGGAGACGGCGCGTGCCCAAGAGGTTTTCCAGGCGCCTCGCCAGGCGCCACGACAAGAAGACGAGGATGCGCTCGAAGATGCGTTGCCCGTTCAGACGGCGCAGAAGCGGCGGCCCTTCGACACCGCTCAGCAGGTAGCCGTGCAACGCGAAATAGAGCGCCACGCCGCCGCTCATGGCGAGGATGCTCATGAGCAGTTCTGGGGTGAAGCCGTGCCAAATGGCGAGGCTGTATTCCGGCGTGTCACCTCCAAGGACTGCTCGTACGGCTGCATCCAGTGCTGGCCCGACCGTCATGGAAGGGATGATCCCAACTACGAGACAAGCCAGTACCAGCAGCTCGACCGGAAACCGCATCCACCGGGGTGGCTCGTGAGGAGTGCGCGGCAGACCCGTCGGTGGGGGGCCGAAGAACACGTCGCGGATGAAGCGCAACGAGTATGCGACGGTGCAGGTGCTGGCCAAGGTGACGATGTAGGGCAGCGCGTCATCGAGGAGGGAGCCGTTGTGGGTCTCGATCGTCTCCGCGAAGAACATCTCCTTCGACAGGAATCCGTTCAGCAGGGGGACGCCGGCCATGGCCGCTGCGGCGACCATCGCCAAGGTCGCGGTGACCGGCATGAAGCGCCACAGGCCGCTGAGACGCCGGATGTCGCGCGTGCCGCTCTCGTGATCAATGATGCCTGCCGCCATGAACAGCGACGCCTTGAAGGTCGCGTGGTTCAGGATGTGAAAGATCGCGGCGACGATGCCCAATGGTGCATCGAGCCCGATCAGGAGCGTTATCAGGCCCAGATGGCTTATGGTCGAGTACGCCAGCAATCCTTTGAGATCCTGCTGGAAGATCGCGATGTACGCGCCGAGGATGAACGTGATCAAACCGGCGGAACCGACGAGCCAGAGCCACTCGTCGGTCCCTCCGAGGGCCGGCCATAGGCGAATGAGCAGGAACACGCCGGCTTTCACCATCGTGGCGGAATGCAGATACGCGGAAACCGGCGTCGGGGCTGCCATGGCGTGCGGCAGCCAAAAATGGAACGGAAACTGCGCGCTCTTCGTGAGCGCACCGAGGAGAACGAGCAGAAGGGTAGGGATGTAGAGATGGTGGGAGCGGATCAGGTGCCCCGATGCCAGCACCCGGTCGAGATCGTAGGTGCCGACGATGTGTCCTACCAAAAGCACTCCGGCGAACAGGCAGAGTCCGCCGGCGGAGGTAACGGTCAGTGCCATGCGCGCACCGTCGCGGGCGGGCGCGTTCTGGTGCCAGTAGCCGATCAGAAGGAAGGAGAAGAGGCTGGTCAGCTCCCAGAAGAAGACGAGTTGGATCAAGTTGCCCGACAGCACAATGCCGAGCATTGCGCCCATGAACGCTAGCAGAAAGGAGAAGAACCGCGGCACGGGATCGGTCGGAGACATGTAGTAGCGCGCGTATAATACCACCAGGAAGCCAATTCCGGTGATCAGCACGGCAAACATCCAGGCGAACCCGTCGACCCGCAGCGTGAAGTCAAGGCCAAACTCGGGCAGCCACTCTATCTTGTTGCGGATGATCCCTCCCGCTGCAATGGCTGGAAAAGCTGTCGAGACCAGCACCAGACAGGTGAGAGCGGTCGCGCCGGCTAGCCACGTTTCCGCATTGCGGGCGTTGGATTGCAGCAGCGCCGCAAGACAGCTCCCGACGAAGGGCAGCATCACGATGGCAATGAGAAGCATTTCTTGCGGCATTGCCGTTGGTCAACCTTGCCAGCGGGAGGGCGGGGTTCAGGCTTTGGCTGGACTCCGTTCAAGGTGGCCGGCGTCGTGGAAGGCGGCAACGAGAGGGAAACGAAGCTGTCCGTGTAGGTCGGTTGCCGGCATGGCCGTTGATACGGATCCAGCCCCTGCACCTGCAGGCCGACGTTTTTCGACGGCTCAGCCGCTGGCTCAACACGACCCTCGTACCTCCGCTCGGCGGCCCGCATGATAATCGCGCAAGCAAGCGGACCGACCGGTAAGGGAGGCCATGATCGGAGACCGGCTTCGCCTGCCCGAGGTGAGGCACTTCTCCATGATGCATCTGCGGGCATTTGGTCGTGCCACAGAGAACGTTCCTGGGACGGAGCGTGCGAAGTCCGTACATCGCAATCGTGCCGGAACAGCGTGGTCGCGGGCATCGGGCGGTCTTCGAATGATTGAGCTCCATCGAATCCAGACGGACACCAAACTAGCGCGCGGGTTGAAGTCTTGCACTGAAAACCGACCAGCCCGTAGCCTCAGCGAGACGTTCAAGGGCTAGAGACCCCAATTTCGAGTTCCCGTTCTCGTTCAGACCCGGCGACCATACTGCAATGGAAGCAGAGCCCGGTACGATGGCCAAGATGCCGCCACCGACTCCCGACTTGCCTGGCATTCCGACACGAAAGGCGAAATCGCCCGATGCATCGTAGTGTCCGCATGTGAGCATCAAGGCGTTGATCCGGCGAGCCCTCCGTTCCGGAACGACGCGGCCGCCGTCGGGATGGCAGCCGTCCAACATCAGGTACCGACCGGCTAGAGCGAGCTGCCTGCATGTCATGGCGATCGCGCACTGGTGGAAGTATGTTCCGAGCACGAGTTCCACTGGATGCACGAGATTTCCGAACGAGCGCATGTAATTTGCAAGAGCGATGTTGCGGAAGCCTGTCTGGGCCTCGGACCGTGCGACTTCGTCGTCGATCGCAATCGTTTCGTCCTCGGCGAGGTAGCGGACGAAACGCAGAAGTTCCCCAAGGGCTTCACGGGGCCGATATCCCCCGAGGTTGACGTCCGTCACGACGATCGCGCCCGCGTTGATGAATGGGTTGCGGGGAATGCCGGCTTCCTGCTCGAGTTGCACGATCGAGTTGAAAGCCGTGCCGGACGGCTCTCGTCCGACCCGCTTCCACAACTCGTCGCCGACCTTTCCGAGCGCAAGCGTCAGGCCGAAGACTTTCGAAATGGATTGGATCGAGAAGCCGACGTCAGCGCTGCCGCCGAGCACGATGCCGCCATCCGCCGTCGCGACTGCCATTCCGAAATGCTCCGGATCGACCCGAGCAAGACTTGGGATATATGACGCGACTTGGCCGCGATCGGACTCGGATTGAATATCTTCGCAGATCCTCGCGACGATCGAGACCAAGCCCGGCGGATTGTTCCCCGGGGTGCGTAGGCGATGGCACGAAAAGGTCGTCATGAATGTTGATTTCTGCCAGGAGAACGGCGGATATTCGGCGTATAGGCATGACAACCTCGCATCCGGGTGGGACTTGAACTGCCGCCGAAAGCAGCGTGTCGGATCAGGAAACGTGCGTCGACGGCCTTGATGTCCAGTCGACGCTCCATCCTGCTTCTCAGCACCTTAGTGAGCCACCCGGGGGCTATATGGTCCGAAAGGCGGGAAGTCAGGGTATCCAGATCCCGGTTCGCCAGCGGGATGTCGCGGGCTATCGCCATCGCCGATTTCGCAGCCATACTGGGCAAAGCACCCCGATGGGCAGCGTCCTCAAGCGCGTGCCGCAAGCTGATCAACGGTAAGGTCAACGCCGTCAGGCTGACTGGATCGTAGAGGAGGGCGATCTCGTCCGTACCGCTGATCCGGCCGGAACGATATGTCTCGTACACCCACCCCCTGCCGATCATGCCAGCGTCCGAGAGTTCTGCCGCCCGCCATGCTCCGACGCTTCCGGCACCGCTGACCTTGACGCCTCGGGCGAGTGCATCCTCGATCTCATCGGAAGTCAGCATGATCTCAGGATCGAGAACACCATCGATGATGATCGCCGTGCACCCGTTGGGCAGCACGCTGAGGTCACCAGCCTCAACCGGAGGGCGCACCCTTGTCGGGATCAGACTACGGACCTCGTCCAATCCTAGGCTGAGGCCGGCAAATACGATCATGTCGGCGGCTGTGTTGAAGGACGAGCCAAGTCGATTCGCACTCAAGCCGCCATCCTAATATTGCGCATAGACGACGACCGACAGGTAGGTCATGGGCGTCTTGATGAGCTTGGCCGGCCCGTGCAGGGCCTGCGGGTCGAACAGCATCGCGTCGCCGGGGCGCAGGTGGTAGTCCTGGTCGGCGTGGCGGTAGCTGACCTCGCCGGACAGCATGTAGATGAACTCGACGCCGCTGTGGCGGAAGCCCGTGTAGGGCTCCGCGTCCTCCTCCAGGGTGATGAGGTAGGGCTCGAGCACGATCTCGCCGCGCAGTCCGGCGCCGAGCAGCTCGTAGATGTGGCCGACCTTGGTGCCGCGCCGCTCGATCACCACGCCCTGGCCGTTCTTCACGTACGAGCAGTCGCGGCTCTCCTCGAAGGCCGAGAACAGGGCCGTGATCGGCACGTTGAGCGCGCTTGCCACCGCGTTGATCGAGGCGAGCGAGGGCGAGATCTGCCCGTTCTCCATCTTCGAGATCATGCCGTGTGAGATACCGGCGGCTGCGCCGAGATCGGCCACCGAGAGGTCGCGCTCGCGCCGCATGACGCGGATCTGGTGGCCGATCGCGCGCTCGAGCATCCGCGGGTTCTCGCTCGGTGCGTTCGAGGTGGTGTGTAGCATTGTGAAGTGCTCTACGCCTGCCGACTTGCCGCCGCCCCCGGAGACCTCCGCACTTCGGCGAAGGAAATACACCTTCGATCCTTCGATCTGTGCGGCATCATGCTTCCGTCTTCGACTTGGACATTCAGGGATGCTGCCGAGCTCGAACCGCAATGCGCAGCTCGGGCGCGTTCTCACCCTCGGTCGTCGGCATGGATGGATGGGGGACGTGCTTCGAAGCGTGCTGACCCAGGCTTCAGCCTCTCGGGTCGTCTCACGCGACCCCGAGTTCGCGTTGAGACGCGAACTCGGGGCTACTTGCCCAGGATAAGCTGCCCGGCACGCTGCCGAATTCGGCTGAAGGCCACGTATGCCACCATGTGCTATACCTCGGGCATTCAACACCTGCTGTCAAACAGGTCGGCCGCCCAGAATAATGCAATTTCGCATCAACCCCATCTGCCGTTCCGATCGCACCTGGAGGCTTGCTGCAGGATGCCTCTGCCCGACATCCAGGCTCCACACTCATCTCGGGAGTTCGCCATGGCCGACTTGCGTTCTCGCAGCCAGCGGGGCGGTGTAGATGGCGTTCAAAGCCGTTCAGCTTCAAAGCGTGCGATTATAGTCAAGCTGATCAGATTGCTGATGTTCCTGGGCATATTCCTGACGGCGATTTTCGCATATCTGCGCATGAAGTAGATTTCGTACATCGGTCGCCACAGCAAATTCCCGATGGTTCTGGTGCAACAAGCGCTCATGCATACAGGACGCTTTGTAGGAAAGGAGACCTCACAACCGCTTCATGGCAGATCGTTGCGGCCTAGAGTGGCCGTGTTCGCAACACGAGCTAATAGACGCCCCACCGCCCGATTGGGGTTATAAGAATACAGAACAGAATTGGCGGGCGAGATGCGCCGCTATGCAAGGAAATTTTCGCAGTTTTCCTGAATATTCTCAGGTTGAACTTCTAATCCTGCTGTTTCCGGAGCTCGGAACAGTCGCCTAGAATCTGCACAATGCCGTTCTCGCCGTACCGAATGTCGCCGAAGTGTAGCTACCTGTGTTGAGCCGGCGAGCGGCCCCGACGCCGGGACCGCGCTAGGCGAGACTGCGGAATCGGCAACGGTGAGCCACCATCGGCCGGAGTACATCAACTTGGCTACATATGCCGAGCCCTCACGCGCACAACCTGTTCTAACGGCCGCGCCAGTCATAGCTGCCTACGGGGCTGCAACTCTGGAGGCTAGCTGCTCGGCCCAGACCGTCGGAGCAGGCGTAAGCAGCCGCATCCGCTCGCTGAGACCGAGCGGATGCGGCGGGACCACCAGCACGTCCACGCCTCCGGTGTCGAGGATGTCCTCGGTGACACTTCCGAGAAGCGCCTTCTTGATCCCGGTGCGGGCATGGGTGCCCATGATAACGAGATCCGAGGGCATCTGCTCGGCAAGGCGCACGATCACGTCCTGAGGCGAACCCTCTTCCACCCGCCTCGACCAATCCCGCGCCGCGAGACCGTCAGCCTCAAGGAAGGCATCGAACTCCTCCGCAAATGAGGAGCGCCAGTTCTCGACGTAGCTGTCGATCTGCTCGCGCGCGACGCCGAACGCCGATAGCTTCGGCTTCCCCGGTGCCTCGAACGCGTGCACGACAGTTACGTCAGCGCCGTTCGCGACCTCGAGCGATGCCGCGCTCCGCAGGGCGCGTGCGGAGGCATCCGAGAAGTCGACCGGGACCATGATCCGCGTGTAGGGCCCCGCGGCGGATCGACTGACCACGAGGACCGGGCGGCGTCCGTTGCGGATCAGGCTCCGAACGGTCCGCCCGGAACTGCGTGCTCCCGCCCTGTGTGGCGCGCCGGCCACGATTAGGTCAGCGTCGTGAGACAATGCCGCATCGAGGATCACGTCGGGAAGGCCCCCCTCGACGACGAGAGGCTTACACGGGACGTGGAGAAGTTCCGGCACAACGGCGATCTGCTCGGCGGTCATGCGTTGCGCTTCGCGGAGATCCCGTGCGACTTCAGGACGACCGGCGCCTTCCACAACATGCATGAGGATAATGTCCCCCCTGGTCTGAGCGGCCAGGATGCCGGCGCGACGCACGGCGCGCTGCGAGCGGGGTGAAAAGTCGGTGGCAACGAGAATACGCATGAGCCTCCTCCTAAGCGGAATGATGTCGGCTGGAGCCTGAGTGGAAGTGAGCTCGACATGCGCTTCCGCGTTCGCGGACAGGGTCCGCGCACGCTCGGCCACAGATGCGGCAGCCTTGAAGCTGTTTCTAAAGTGTCGAGCTAGCTGAGATGGACCGTCATTGCCCCGAGCGACGAGCTTTTGCTCGCCGGCATCGGGGCTAGCGGCCTGCGACGAGGCGGCCGGCTCTCATGTTGAGGGAGCGATCCAGCGAGAACATGACAATCATGGATATGGCCACTCCACTTAGATCTTCAACTATCCAGTCAATCATTTATGGCAGGGTGAGCAGCTCCACCACAGGATGGGCCTCGATTGACTTCCGAGCGCCTTTCTCTGCGGCGCACCAAGCCTGTTCCCTGCAATGGCTCACCTCCACTTGCGGTGAGGGACATTTCAATCCGAACTCCTAATCGGCTGCATCAAGCCCGTCACACTCCGCGAGGGTGAGACGCAGGTCGAGCGGCACGGTCGCGAACCGATGCCCGCGACGAGGAAAGCCCGCGTTCCGAAACGGGGCCGACGCGGGATTCAGGCCCGGCCGGCCGCCGAACCGGGGGAACTTGTCGTCCCGAAGGGAGCGCTTCAATCGCCTCAACCGCGTCGCCGCCCTCCGCAGGGCGCTATCGAGAACGTCGTGGCATGACGCACCCTGCGCCTGCCCGGTGATGACCCGCCGCGGTCCCATGTCAACGTTGACCGTGCAGCGATACCCCGTGCCCTCGCGGCTGAAGTAGATCGTCGCCGCGTTGAGGCGGCCGAAATACTTCGAGGCGAGGCGCTCGATGCCCGCACATGCGCGATGCCGCAACGCGTTGCCCAGAGAGATGCTGGAGCTTTGCACGACGATGGGCGCGCCGATGCGACAAGATTTCATGCTGACCTCCTGTTGAGTTGCAGGATCTAGATGGTTGGACCGCCCGGTAGCCGAGCGGATGAGCAAGAAGCCATGCCGGTCCATGCGAAGACGGCCGAGCAGCACTCAGCCCAGGACCTCGATGACGATGCGGCGAAGCTCCATCCTGTCGATGTTTGGGGTCTCCGGCTGCGATCCAGACGTCGCCTGAGCGGCGGCCGTGACCGATGAACCCACGGGCGTGCCGCCTGTGGTCTCCGAGCACATGGCTGGGCGTGGCATTGGCGTGGGAGCACCCTCATCGGGTCGTGAACAACAGGCGGTCTCATGTGTCGGATCTCTCTGTAAGGTATCGGAACGGCCATGCGTGCCGCGGCCCACGAGAAGCCGCGCTGATGCTGTCGCGCGCCGGGGCTTCGCGCCACGGACGAACGGCCATTTTTGATGTTTGGACGAGAAAGTCGGGAGATCGTCACCCCGAGCAGCCGAACGCTTGGCGTTCGCTGGCTACGGGGTTTCAGCGGCCTGCGACGAGACGGCCAGCTCTCTGATTCTTAAGACGACCCGAAATACACATGACAGCTCTGACTATAACTACTCTACGGCGTACTTCAAGGGCCTGCGTTGTCTCTTGCCTGTTAGATCGCCAGAAGCCGCGCGGCCTCGATGCGAAAATATGCCGCCGCGGCCTCAATGCGACGTGCAGGACGAGGGAGAGCGCGTTCCCGCGGAAGGTGGCCGACGATCTCCATGAACAGTGCCGAGCCGACCGGGCTTCAAAGCGTCCGACGAAGAACATCTTTCGTCGGCGCGTGTCGCCGCATCGTTCAGGCTCTCGCTCCCGCTTTCCTCATATGTGCGATCCGGGTCGGAATGCAGCCAAAACTAGTGAGAAGCAGCGGGACTTTCATCGACCGTTTGGAATGAAAACTTAGATTATACTCCGGTATTTACGGCTTACGACTTTGATTTTGTTACTTTGCAAGTAATCCGGTCAAGCGGAGGTTGAGGTATGCTGCCTCATGTCGATGTCCGAGTGGCCATGGTTATTGCGGTTCATACCCTCCTATCTCGCGGAGTCGCTATGTCGCAGGACACTGAACCCTATGTCCGCCGGATCAGGTCTTTCCGACAGCCCGGGGTGATGATCATCCTCCCGTCCGGTGATCTGTCTGCCATTTTCGCGGCATGTTCCGGAATCTGCGTGCAGCGGCGGCGATCTGTGCGCTCACACGGTCGTACTCTTGCAGGCACGGGTCGGCAGCCGCCGGGCGGGCCCGCGTCCATAAGCACGGGGACGGCTGAATGACCGGAGGGAGCTCGTCTTACGCGGAGCCTTCGATGAAGCCCTCGGGTGACTTTACCGCGAGACACGCGGTGACCGCCGCCGACCGGAGCCCTTCCGCAAGGCGTACCGGGAGAAAGAGGTTCATCATGGCGCATCCTCGACATCGGATTCATCTGGAGCTCGGGGGGCGTCTCGGTCGATCGGACCTACTCGCGGAGGCCAAACGGGATCATTGATCCTGCGACGCGACGACGGGCTACAATCGGCCCGGCAGCACCGCTGGTCACGTGCCCCAGCCGGGCGTTCGAACGAGTGGCTTTCCGGTGACGGCGCCACTCTCAGCCCACCTCAATCATGGCGGGCCGCTGCAGCCTGAGCAGAGTCTTTCGGGGAAGATGTTCGAAATAGGGTACGTATTCGTCTGCAGCCGTCTGGATGCGGCTTTCCTCGGCCAATGCGGACGGCATCGTCGAAGACACCATCTGGAACAGATAGTACCCGTTGTACTTGATGCTTTCCTGTGCCGCCGACCGGTCGAAGGGCGGCGGATTGCTCCTAGCGGTATCGATGCGGCCGGCAAAAATCCACCGCGGCGCACGGACGAAACCGAGAACCGGCGCATCCTCCGGTATCGCGCAGATGAGCTCGTCCTTTTCCGAATGACGAAAGAGATTGTATGCTGTCAAGATGGACCTCCTACATCCGCGGACCTGCTTCAGAACATCTGCCGTCATGTCGACGCACACTGGTCACTTCCTGAGATTCACTATTTTGCGCCACATTGAGCTACGTCTTGCGCCGAAACAAACGAAATTCTTTGGTGAATGAGATCAAGATTTCTGCTCGTTCGCCGCGGATCGGAAGCCGATGACCGATCGGACTTCCGAGGCGATGAACGATCGTGGCGGCCGCTTCGTCGCGACTCGGACTGCTGCTGCGGGTGCGGAGGTGAATCCGCCTGGTCGGTTGTGCTGCTCGAGCGCGGCCGTTCCCGCACGGGCCGCGACGACACGCGGAAAATCCAGTGCGGGGCGTTGCAACGGCTCGGCGGCCGGGCGCGAGTCGGAGCGGCGCTGGCGTCCCGGTTACGGAAGGACCAACCGGTCCGGCCTCACCTCGGCCGCCGGTGGCTCGGCAGGCGAGCCGGCCGGCGGCAGACCGCCCCGAAGACCGGTGAGACAGCCGTCTAGCTCCCACTCCAGCTCCGCGACCGCCCGCAGGCCGGGCAGCGCTGTTCCGATCACGTCGCGTTCGGCGTTTTCGGCGAAGACGGCGTAGACATAGTGCGGGAACTCCGGAGAATTCGGCACCAGCCGAAGCCGTCCTGTGCCGAGGTGCCGCTGAACGGCACTCTGGCGGAAGTAGCCCGAACCTCCGGCTTTGACGATGTAGTCGAGGCCCAGCGGACCGAGACCCACGCGCAGGTCGGAGTTCACGAAATGAGGAAAGCTCGCGCCGTGATGCGCTGCGAAGTCGTCGCCCCAATCGACGAAGACGTAGCCAGGATCGCAGACGTCGACGCGGGAGGGGTCCGTCGTCACGAAGACGAGCTTCTCCCTGATCACGAGTTCGACCCGCAATCCCGCAGTCAAGCGGGGAGCATGGACGAGGGCAAGGTCGAGCCGGCCGTCCGTCACATGACGCAGCAGAGCGTCCGAAAGATCCACCCGTGTCTGGAGCGCGATGTCGGAGGCGCTGCTCCGTATCCAGACCATCCAGTTCAGGAGCAGCGGGCTCCAGAGGCTCAACTCGCTCCCGATCCGAAACACGGTCCGGCTGCAGTCGGGAACCGACACTTGGTGCCGGGCACGCTCCCAGACTTGGACGAGAGTCCGCGCGAACTTCAGAAATCTCTCGCCTGCGGGCGTGAGGACCGAGCCGGATTTATTGCGTACGAACAACGGCTGCTGGAGCTGTTCCTCAAGCGAGTGGATGCGCGCGCTGACGGTCGTCTGCGTGACGTTCAGTTTCTTCGCTGCACGGCCGAAGTGCTCTGTCTCGACGATGGTCAGAAACGTCCGTGCAAGCTCGATGTCCATGAGGCGTTCTGTACGGTCAGGATGTCGTCCGCACTGTTCCACGCGGCGGCGCTGGAAGCGACAGGCAAGTAGGACGGTCTCGTGGATCCGGTCCGGACGGGATTGCGCCAGGGCGGCTCGGGCGCGATGCGGCGGGATCCGCACCGGTTTCCCGGAGGTGCGCGAGATAGCACGCTGCGGCCCGCTGGGGTCCGGCTTCGGAAATCCGGTAGCTTGGCTCGGTCGCGCCAGCGTCGCGATGCCGACTTCGGTGAAGCTTCAAAGTACGTGCCAGTAGACGCCCCACAGCGCGATAGGTGCGAGCAGAATGTAGAACAGCAGCGGCGGGCGCGAGGCGCGCCCATCGCGGGATGTCGGCGTGACACGAGCGAAGAATGGGGACATCTTTCGGCTCCTTCATGTTCCGGCGGGCCGGAAAGGGAGATCGCGCGGTCGGGGCCTGCGATGGTCCTGGGTTGTCCCTGGGTCGACGTGTCAGTAGCGCATGTGCGGAATTTCGAGACTCGTCTGGTAGGGTTGATACAGGACGCGCAGGGCCGTCACACCCCGCATCCCGCCGGACGGCGTCCGCCAGCGGATCGATTGCCCTTCCGACAATCCGATCAATGCCGCTCCGACGGGCGAGAGAACGGAAACCCGGTACTCGTCCCAGTCCTCCTCGCCGGGATAGACCAGCGTCAGACGTCCGACCTGGTCCGTCACGTCGTCGCGGTACTCGACACGGGTGTGCATGGTCACGGCCGTCTCCGGCACCACGTCCGGCGCGACAACGGTCGCGCGATCGAGCTCCGCCGCCAGCCATTCGGCCGTCCTGGCGTAGGCATGCGGCGGCCGCGCTCCCGAGGCGACGAGACGGAGCGTACGGAAATCCGGCATAGGAATAACCAGGGGAGGCAGGTCCTTGGAAATACTATCGCCCATCATCGCAAAGGTTCTCGTTGGATTTCGGGAGGCGGTGGATCCGGCGGCGATCCGGCTCACGCGGGTGCGCCGGACGGCAGGTGCGGGAGTGGCTTGTCCTAGACGACTGCGGGTTCCTTTACGTCGAGTACGGACAAACGCTTGATCACTCCGGACCGGGTCTCCCAATCGATCGCCTGGCCTGGACTCAGGCCAATGAGAGCCGCGCCAACGGGCGTCATGACGGACACCTTGCCCTGTTCGATGTCCGCCTCGCGGGGGTACACCAAGGTCACGGTCTGCGACCTTCCGGTTGTCTCGTCGCGAAATTCGACGCCGCATCCCATGCGCACGAACCCTCCGGAATACCGTCGGTCCCGGATGATTTGCGCACGGTCGAGCTCGTCCGCGAGAGCGGCGGCGACATCTGGCATTCGATCCATAGCCGCGGTGGCGAGACCGGATAGACGTTCATGGTCCTCCGCCGTCATCTTTATCCGGGGCTTGCCTGCCCCGTCCAACGCCTTCTTCATCTTACTGTTCCTGCTGCTGTAGTTTCCAAGCTCAGGCCGCCGTCGGACCTGGATCGTCGTCATCGTCGTGATCGGGGGCCTGATCGAGGACGACCCGCCGGTTCAACGGAAGAGGAATCACCTTCCGTTCGAGCTCTTCCTCGACAATGCCGGATTCCGGATTCGTGGATTGATCGTTCTTCACAGTTTCCACGGCTCGACCTCTTGGCAATTTAGGTAAGGCTGCGGACCGCGCACGGCAAAAATCCGTGCGTCGTCAGGACTTGTTCGTCCTGTCCGCGACATTGAAAGTTCGATGAAGAGGAGGGGACCGGCTTCTGTCGGTCAAAGCTGCGGGCGCTTCGGTGGAAGCTCTCCCGTGACCCCGAGCGGGACGACGGAGCGTCGTCGGCTCGGGGCTACCCGCCCGCGATCAGGTGGCCTGCCCGGTGCAGGGCACGATTAAATGTCGCAAGAAACGGCATGGTGCCTTAAACATTGGCCGAGTCGGCAGGAATGTCAAATCGCAGATGGTGGGGGCATCCCACCGCGGGGGCGTTCTCTCGAGAAGCCGTCATACCTCGCTTGACTTCCGTGGGACTCGGCTTATTCATCAGGACACTATGTCAAACCGCCTTCAAAGCATACGCCTCCTGGCGCGCGCGGGCAGCCTGCAAGCAGGCTCTTAAGCCCTGGCGCTTCGTTAGCCTTGCCAAGGCGAGGCCGGCTCCAGGGTAAATCTCCAGCACATTTTCGTTTCTCTTCGTGCACGCCCTCTTGATGGCTGTGCCGCGATCGCCTCTGCTCGGCAAAACTGAGCGGAGTGATCATGCTGTGAGGTGCCAGGTTGAACGCGGTTCACGAGCTCCCGCCGATCACGATATCCGACTACGACTTCGATCGCCTATTGATCTACGGTATCGATGCTTACCTGCGAGGCGACTACGAAGTCGGCTTTCTGCTATCGGAGCTGAAGCGGGCGGAACTCTGCCATGCACTTGATCTGCCGAAAGGTGTCGTGTCGCTCAATTGTCGTGCGGTCTATCGGCGGGACCATGAGCAGAGCCTGAGGTCGCACTTTCTCGTGCATCCTTGCGACCTGATGAACCCGGACGAGATCTCGGTGGCCAGTCCGCTGGGAACAGCGCTCCTCGGTCTGAGGGTTGGCGATCAGATGCCGTTCCGCGATGCCCAATGGAATACTCGGCACGTCGTTGCCGTCGAGGGTATCGGCTATCGATTCATCGAAGACGTTCCCCGGAAAGCAGTAGCCGTAGAGCACTAACGGCTTTCTGCATCCCAATCCTCTTGGCGACATCGCAGCTTCGGATTGCAGCGATGCTGTCGTTTCGATCGTAACCGATCTCCCCACAACAGGATGAAGATATGACTGAACGCCGCTGGCCTGTGCATGGCCACATAAGCGGTCCCATCGTGATGATCGGGTTCGGCTCGATCGGCCGTGGCACCCTGCCTCTGATCGAGCGTCACTTCACCTACGACAAGGCGCGCTTCACCGTGATCGACCCGTCCGACAAGGACCGGGCGCTCGCCGAGAGGCATGGC
>NZ_BJZU01000148.1 GCF_007992195.1 Methylobacterium oxalidis
GGTAGCCTCCGTCCGGGTTCGTGGGGTGCGGCCTGCCGGCTGATCGGCGCCGCACCGAGAAAGGGAGCCGGCCCGCAGGCCGGCGAAATCGCGAGGTTCGCCTACGCGTAGGTGGCTACGCGTACGTCGCTACGCATACTTGGCGATGACCTTGTCCGCCTCGCCGCGCGGCACTTCCTCGTAGTGGTCGAACTGCATCGTGAAGTTCGCGCGCCCCTGGGACATCGAACGCAGGTTGTTCACGTAGCCGAACATGTTGGCGAGCGGCACCATCGCGTTGATGACGTTGGCGTTGCCGCGCATGTCCTGGCCCTGGATCTGGCCGCGCCGGGAGTTCAGGTCGCCGATGACCGATCCCGTGTAATCCTCGGGCGAGACCACCTCGACCTTCATCACCGGCTCGAGCAGCACCGAGCCGCCCTTCTGCAGGGCCTCACGGAGCGCCGCGCGGGACGCGATCTCGAAGGCGAGCGCCGAGGAGTCGACGTCGTGGTAGGCACCGTCGATCAGCTCGACCTTGATGTCGACGACCGGGAAGCCGGCCAGGATGCCGGCGCCCAGGACCGAGTTGAGGCCCTTCTCGACGCCCGGGATGTACTCCTTCGGAACCGCGCCGCCGACGATCTTCGACTCGAACTCGAAGCCCTTGCCGGGCTCGTTCGGCTCGACGACGAACTTCACGCGGGCGAATTGGCCGGTGCCGCCGGTCTGCTTCTTGTGCGTGTAATCGACCTCGGTGCGGCGGGTCAGCTTCTCGCGGTAGGCGACTTGCGGCTGGCCGATATTCGCGTCGACCTTGTAGGTGCGGCGCAGGATGTCGACCTTGATGTCGAGATGGAGTTCGCCCATCCCCTTGAGGATGGTCTGCCCCGATTCCTGGTCCGTCGAGACGCGGAAGGACGGGTCCTCGGCGGCAAGCTTCGAGAGCGCGATGCCGAGCTTCTCCTGGTCGGCCTTCGACTTCGGCTCGACCGCGATCTCGATGACGGGCTCCGGGAACTCCATCCGCTCCAGGATCACGGCCTTCGTCGGGTCGCAGAGCGTGTCGCCCGTGCGGGTGTCCTTCAGGCCGGCGAGCGCCACGATGTCGCCGGCGAAGGCTTCCTTGATGTCCTCGCGGTTGTTGGCGTGCATCAGGAGCATCCGCCCTACCCGCTCCTTCTTGTCGCGGGTCGAGTTGATCACGTTGGCGCCGGACTCGACCTTGCCCGAGTAAACCCGGCAGAAGGTGATGGTGCCGACGTGGGGATCGTCCATGATCTTGAAAGCGAGCATGGAGAACGGATCCGAGTCGGACGGGTGGCGCACTACCGGCTCCTCGGTCTTGAAGTCGATGCCCTCGACGTCGCCGCGGTCCGCCGGGGACGGCAGATAATCGACGACGGCATCGAGAAGCGGCTGGACGCCCTTGTTCTTGAAGGCCGAGCCGCACAGCACCGGATGGAAGGCGCGCAGTTGGACGGCCTTGCGGACGAGCTTGCGCATCGTCTCCTCGTCCGGCTCTTGTCCGTCGAGGTAGGCTGTCATCGCGTCGTCATCGAGTTCAACGCAGGCCTCGACCAGCTTCGTGCGGTACTCGACGGCCTGGTCCTGCAGATCGGCCGGGATCTCGGTCTCGTTGAAGTTCGCGCCGAGGGCCTCGCCCGTCCAGACGATCGCCTTCATCTTGATGAGGTCGATCACGCCCTGGAAGTTGGACTCGGCGCCGATCGGCAGCTGGAGGCAGACCGGCTTGCCGGCGACGCGGTCGATGATGTCGGCCACGCACTTGAAAAAGTCTGCGCCGATCTTGTCCATCTTGTTGACGAACACGACGCGCGGCACGTCGTACTTGTCGGCCTGGCGCCACACGGTCTCGGTCTGGGGCTCGACGCCCTGGTTGCCGTCGAGCACGCAGACGGCGCCGTCGAGCACGCGCAGCGAACGCTCCACCTCGATGGTGAAGTCGACGTGGCCAGGGGTGTCGATGATGTTCAGGCGCTTCTCGCGCCAGAAGCAGGTCGTCGCCGCGGACGTGATGGTGATGCCGCGCTCCTGCTCCTGCTCCATCCAGTCCATCGTGGCGGCGCCCTCATGGACCTCGCCGATCTTGTGGGACTTGCCGGTGTAGTACAGGATCCGCTCGGTCGTCGTGGTCTTGCCGGCATCGATGTGGGCCATGATGCCGAAGTTGCGGTAGTCCTCGATCGCGTGCGTGCGGGGCATCGGGGTGCTCCTGAAAGGGGGGCTGACCGCTTACCAGCGGTAGTGCGAGAAGGCGCGGTTTGCTTCCGCCATCCGGTGCGTGTCTTCCCGCTTCTTCACGGCGTTGCCGCGGTTGTTGGCGGCGTCGAGGAGCTCGGCCGAGAGGCGCTCGACCATGGTGCGGTCGTTGCGGGCGCGCGCGGCCTGGATCAGCCAACGGATGGCCAGCGCCTGGCGGCGCTCGGTGCGGACTTCGACCGGAACCTGGTAGGTGGCGCCGCCGACGCGGCGGGAACGCACCTCGATCATCGGCGCGACGTTGTCGAGCGCGGCGCGGAACACCTCGATCGGGTTCGCGCGGGCGCGGTTCTCGACGATGTCGAAGGCGCCGTACACGATCGACTCGGCGACCGACTTCTTGCCCTCGTACATGATGGAATTCATGAACTTGGTCAGGACGACGTCGCCGTACTTGGCGTCGGGGATGATCTCACGCTTCTCGGCACTGTGGCGGCGGGACATGCGCGCGCTCCGTTCAGGTCTTGTCGGTCATCAAACCACCCCGCGCAGGCCGCCTTGAGCTTCGGGACGAAGCCGGCGACATCCTTGCGGGATGCGCGAAAATCTTACTTCGGACGCTTGGCGCCATACTTCGAACGGCGCTGCTTGCGGTTCTTCACGCCCTGCGTGTCGAGCACGCCGCGCAGGATGTGGTAGCGCACGCCCGGAAGGTCCTTCACGCGGCCGCCGCGGATCATCACCACGGAGTGCTCCTGAAGGTTGTGGCCCTCGCCCGGGATGTAGCCGATCACCTCGAATCCGTTGGTGAGGCGGACCTTGGCGACCTTGCGGAGCGCCGAGTTCGGCTTCTTGGGGGTCGTCGTGTAGACGCGGGTGCAGACGCCGCGCTTCTGCGGGCAGGCGTCGAGGGCCGGCACCTTGTTGCGGGCCTTCTGTGCCTTACGCGGCTGGGCGATCAGCTGGTTGATCGTCGGCATTCTCTGCCCTCTTCCTCAGGCCCGGTGGCGTGGGCCGCAAAACGAATATGCGCCAGGGGTCGGTCAGGACCCGTGGCGCGCTGTCGGTAGAGGAGCACGCCCTACTAGCAGGCGCGCTCTTACCTACTGATCTGACTGGCGTCAGGCGATGTGAGCCTCTGATCGGCATGGCGACGGTCTGAAGACTGATGCTTCGACCCGTCGGCGGCGTGCGATCGACCGGAGTGGCGCGCTTCTACGCGCGCTGGTGCGGAACGTCAACCTTCGGCACGCAAGTTCTTCGGCGCGCTGGCGGGTTAATTTTCGGTGAGCCCTCCTGTCGGCCTGCCCGGTGCCTGGTGTCATGTTCCGAGCAGAGAAAAGGCGGCCTCGCGGCCGCCTTCCTCCGTTCTCGCGCTGTCGCTCCGCCTCACTCTGCGGCTGGCGGCAGCTCCCCGATCGGCTGCGCACCGCTCTCGGCCGCGCGCTGCTGAAGGATGAGGGTGTCGCGGCGGCGTGCCACGGCGCGGATGTCCGCGGCGAGCGAGCCCGTGCCCGCCGGGATGAGCGAGCCCACGATCACGTTCTCCTTCAGCCCTTCCAGGGTGTCGACTTTGCCGTTGACGGCCGCCTCTGTGAGGACGCGGGTGGTCTCCTGGAACGAGGCCGCCGAGATGAACGACTTCGTCTGCAGGGAGGCCTTGGTGATGCCGAGCAGGACGGGGACGCCCTGGACCGGCTTCTTGCCCTCCGCGATCAGCTTGTCGTTGATCTCCGCGAACTCCGTCCGGTCGATCTGGTCGCCCGTCAGGATCTCCGAATCGCCGCCGTCGGTGATCTCCACCTTCTGCAGCATCTGCCGGACGATGACTTCGATGTGCTTGTCGTTGATCGACACGCCCTGCAGCCGGTAGACTTCCTGGATCTCGTTGACGAGGTAGGCGGCGAGCTCCTCGACGCCCTTGATCGCCAGGATGTCGTGCGGCGCCGGGTTGCCGTCGACGATGTAGTCGCCGAGCTCGACCACGTCCCCGTCCTGCAGGTGGATGTGCTTGCCTTTCGGGATCAGGTACTCGACCGGGTCGGAGCCGTCGTGCGGCGTCAGGGTCAGGCGGCGCTTGTTCTTGTAGTCCCGCCCGAAGGCGATGGTGCCCGACTTCTCGGCGATGATCGCCGCGTCCTTCGGACGGCGCGCCTCGAACAGCTCCGCCACCCGCGGCAGGCCGCCGGTGATGTCGCGCGTCTTGGCCGAGTCCGTGGAGACGCGGGCGAGGATGTCGCCGGCCTTCACCTTCGCGCCCGGATCGAAGCCGATGATGGCGTCGACGGGCAGGAAGTAGCGGGCCTCCGAGCCGCGCGGCAGCTTGATCGGCTTGCCGGTGTCGTCGTGGATCACCATCGCCGGCTTGAGGTCGGCCGTGCGGGCCGAGCCGCGCCAGTCGATCACGACGCGCTTGGCGATGCCGGTCGACTCGTCGGTGGTCTCGGTGATGGATTGGCCATCGTAGAGATCCTCGTAGGCCACCACGCCGTCGCTCTCCGTGAGGATCGGACGGGTGTAGGGGTCCCACTCCGCGATGCGCTGGCCGCGCTTGACCTTGTCGCCCTCGTCGACCCGCACCTTGGCGCCGTATTGGAGACGGTGCACGGCGCGCTCGGTCCCGTCGGCGCCGACGATCACCACGGCCACGTTGCGGCCAGTGGCGATGAGGTCGCCGTCCGAGTTCCGGGCGAGGGCCCGGTTGCGGATCTTGATCGTGCCCTCGAAGCTCGACTCGATGAAGGACGAATCCGCGATCTGGGCCGCACCGCCGATGTGGAAGGTGCGCATCGTGAGCTGCGTGCCCGGCTCGCCGATCGACTGCGCCGCGATGACGCCGACGGCCTCGCCCATGTTGACAGGCGTGCCGCGCGCGAGGTCGCGCCCGTAGCAGGTGGCGCAGACGCCGCTCTTTGTCGCGCAGACGAGCACGGAGCGGATCTTCACCTCCTGGATGCCGGCAGCGGTGATCGCCGGCAGGTGCCGCTCCTCGATGGTCTCGCCGGTGGCCACGATCACGGTGCCGTCGGCGGCCACGAGGTCCTCCGCGGCCGCGCGGCCGAGGATGCGGGTGGCGAGCGGAGCCACGACCTGGCCCGCATCGATGATCGCCCGCATGCGGATCCCGTTCTCGGTGCCGCAATCCTTCTCGCGGATCACGGCGTCCTGGGCGACGTCGACGAGGCGGCGGGTCAGGTAGCCAGAGTTCGCGGTCTTCAGCGCCGTGTCCGCGAGGCCCTTGCGGGCGCCGTGGGTGGAGTTGAAGTACTCGAGAACGTCGAGGCCCTCCTTGAAGTTCGAGATGATCGGCGTCTCGATGATCTCGCCCGAGGGCTTGGCCATCAGGCCGCGCATCGCCGCGAGCTGCTTCATCTGAGCCGGCGAGCCGCGGGCGCCCGAGTGGCTCATCATGTAGATCGAGTTGACCTGCTTGTCGGCGCCGTTCTCGTCCTTCTGGACGGAGGAGATCCGGCCCATCATCTCGGCGGCCAGCTTGTCCGAGCACTTCGCCCAGGCGTCGACGACCTTGTTGTACTTCTCGCCCTGGGTGATCAGGCCGTCATTGTACTGCTGCTCGTAATCCTTCACGAGCGTGCGGGTGTCCTCGACGATCGACCACTTGTTGTCCGGCACCACCATGTCGTCCTTGCCGAACGAGATGCCGGCCTTGAATGCGTGGCTGAAGCCGAGCGCCATGATGCGGTCGCAGAAGATCACCGACTCCTTCTGACCGCAGTGACGATAGACGGTGTCGATCATTGCGGAGATCTCCTTCTTCGTCATCAGCTTGTTGACGACGTCGAAGGGGACCTTCCGGTGCTGCGGCAGCACGCCGGACAGGATCACGCGGCCGGGCGTGGTGTCGTAGGTCTTGGTCATCGGCTCGCCGTCGGGGCCGATGCCCTTCCAGCGCCACTTGATCTTGGAGTGCAGCGAGACGGCCTTGGCCGCGAGCGCGTGCTCCAGCTCGCCGATGTCGCCGTAGACGCCCTGCATCGGGTTCTCAGCGTTGCCCGGCTTGAACTCGCCCGGGGCGCCCTCGGCCACGATCGACAGGTAGTAGAGGCCGAGAACGATGTCCTGCGAGGGCACGATGATCGGTTGACCGTTGGCCGGGTGCAGGATGTTGTTCGTCGACATCATGAGGACGCGTGCCTCGAGCTGAGCCTCGAGGCTCAGCGGCACGTGCACGGCCATCTGGTCGCCGTCGAAGTCGGCGTTGAAGGCCGCGCAGACGAGCGGGTGCAGCTGGATCGCCTTGCCTTCGATCAGCTTCGGCTCGAACGCCTGGATGCCGAGCCGGTGCAGCGTCGGCGCGCGGTTGAGCATGACGGGGTGCTCGCGGATCACCTCGTCGAGGATGTCCCAGACCTCCGGCTTCTCCTTCTCGACGAGCTTCTTCGCCTGCTTGACGGTGGCGGAGAAGCCCTTGGCGTCGAGGCGCGCGTAGATGAAGGGCTTGAACAGCTCGAGCGCCATCTTCTTCGGCAGGCCGCACTGGTGCAGCTTCAGCTCCGGGCCGACGACGATGACCGAGCGGCCCGAGTAGTCGACGCGCTTGCCGAGCAGGTTCTGGCGGAAGCGGCCCTGCTTGCCCTTCAGCATGTCGGCGAGCGACTTCAGCGGGCGCTTGTTGGCGCCCGTGATGACGCGTCCGCGCCGGCCGTTGTCGAACAGCGCGTCCACCGCCTCCTGAAGCATGCGCTTCTCGTTGCGGATGATGATGTCGGGCGCACGCAGCTCGATCAGCCGCTTCAGGCGGTTGTTGCGGTTGATGACGCGCCGGTACAGGTCGTTGAGGTCGGACGTGGCGAAGCGGCCGCCGTCAAGGGGAACGAGCGGGCGCAGGTCCGGCGGGATCACCGGGACCACGGTCAGGATCATCCACTCGGGGCGGTTGCCCGATTGCTGGAAGGCCTCGATGATCTTGAGGCGCTTCAGGAGCTTCTTCGGCTTCAGCTCGGAGGTCGTGGTGGCGATCTCCTCGCGCAGGTCCGCCGCGATCTTGTCGAGGTCGAGCTCCTGCAGGATGCGCCGGATCGCCTCCGCGCCGATCATCGCGGTGAAGGAATCCTCGCCGTACTCCTCCTGCGCGCGCAGGTACTCCTCCTCCGACAGGAGCTGACGCTCCTTGAGGGGGGTGAGGCCGGGCTCGATGACGCAGTAGGACTCGAAGTAGAGGATCCGCTCGAGGTCCTTCAGCGCCATGTCGAGCAGCAGGCCGATGCGGCTCGGCAGCGACTTCAGGAACCAGATGTGCGCGACGGGGGCGGCGAGTTCGATGTGGCCCATGCGGTCGCGCCGGACGCGCGCGAGGGTGACCTCGACGCCGCACTTCTCACAGATGACGCCCTTGTACTTCATGCGCTTGTACTTGCCGCACAAGCACTCGTAATCCTTGATGGGCCCGAAGATGCGCGCGCAGAACAGACCGTCACGCTCGGGCTTGAACGTGCGATAGTTGATCGTCTCGGGCTTCTTGATCTCGCCGTAGGACCAGGAAAGGATCTTCTCGGGCGATGAGATCGAGATCTTGATCTGGTCGAAGCTCTGAGGCTGAGCCTGCTGATTGAAAAGATTCATGACCTCTTGGTTCATGATCTACTCCTTGATGAGCGGGCCGCCCCGCGCCCGGGCCACCGCGCCTTGAAACAATCGGCGCAGCGCCCTGCCGGGGCGCCGCTGGCCGTGAGATCGTCGGGAGGCCCTGCCCCTCTCCGCTCGGACCGTGCCGGCTCCGCGCCGGCACGGGAGGTGTGGTCTCAGACGCTTACTCGGCGGCGTCCGCCGGCGGTTCGATCTGGTCGTTGGCCGCGTTCTGCTTCGAGGAGGTGAGCTCGACGTTGAGGCCGAGCGAGCGCATCTCCTTGACGAGCACGTTGAACGACTCGGGGATGCCCGCCTCGAAGGTGTCGTCGCCGCGGACGATCGCCTCGTAGACCTTGGTGCGGCCGGCCACGTCGTCCGACTTCACCGTCAGCATCTCCTGCAGCGTGTAGGCCGCGCCGTAGGCCTCGAGCGCCCAGACCTCCATCTCGCCGAAGCGCTGGCCGCCGAACTGCGCCTTGCCGCCGAGCGGCTGCTGGGTGACCAGCGAGTAGGGGCCGATCGAGCGGGCGTGGATCTTGTCGTCCACGAGGTGATGCAGCTTCAGCATGTAGATGTAGCCCATCGTCACCTTGCGGTCGAAAGGCTCGCCCGTGCGTCCGTCGTAGAGCGTCGACTGGCCCGACCGGTCGAGACCGGCCATCTCCAGCATCGCCTCGATGTCGGCCTCCTTGGCGCCGTTGAAGACCGGAGTCGCCATCGGCACGCCGCGCCGGAGGTTGTTGCCGACCTCCGCCAGATCCTCGTCGGACAGGCCGTCGAGCTCGGCCGGCGAGTAGATGCTCTTCATCTCCTCGCGCAGCGGCGCGATGTCCTGCGTCTTGAGGTAGGCGTCGACCGCCTGGGCGACCTTCCGGCCGAGACCGGCGGCGGCCCAGCCCAAATGCGTCTCGAGGATCTGGCCGACGTTCATGCGGCTCGGCACGCCGAGCGGGTTCAGCACGATGTCGGCGTGGGTCCCGTCTTCCAGGAACGGCATGTCCTCGATCGGCACGATGCGCGAGACAACGCCCTTGTTGCCGTGGCGGCCGGCCATCTTGTCGCCGGGCTGGATCTTGCGCTTCACCGCCACGAAGACCTTGACCATCTTCATGACGCCGGGCGGAAGCTCGTCGCCGCGCTGAAGCTTCTCGACCTTGTCGAGGAAGCGCTGCTCGAGGCGCTTCTTCGACTCGTCGTACTGCTTCTGCATCGCCTCCATCTCGGTCATGAGACGGTCGTCGACGACGGCGAACTGCCACCACTGCGAGCGCGGATAGTCGGAGAGCCCCTCGCGGGTCAGCGTGGTGTCCTTCTTGAAGCCCTTCGGGCCCGCGATCGGCGACTGCCCGATCAGGACGTCCGCGAGACGCGCGTACGTGTTGCGGTCGAGGATCGCCTGCTCGTCGTCCCGGTCCTTGGCGAGGCGCTCGATCTCCTCGCGCTCGATGGCCTGGGCGCGCTCGTCCTTGTCGACGCCGTGCCGGTTGAACACCCGCACCTCGACGATGGTGCCGGTGACGCCCGGCGGCACGCGCAGGGACGTGTCGCGCACGTCGGAGGCCTTCTCGCCGAAGATGGCGCGGAGCAGCTTCTCCTCCGGCGTCATCGGGCTCTCGCCCTTCGGCGTGATCTTGCCGACGAGGATGTCGCCGGCATGCACCTCGGCGCCGATGTAGACGATGCCGGCCTCGTCGAGGTTCTTGAGCGCCTCCTCCGAGACGTTCGGGATGTCGCGGGTGATCTCCTCCGGCCCCAGCTTGGTGTCGCGGGCCATCACCTCGAATTCCTCAATGTGGATCGAGGTGAAAACGTCATCCTTCACGATCCGCTCGGAGAGCAGGATCGAGTCCTCGAAGTTGTAGCCGTTCCAGGGCATGAACGCGACGAGCACGTTGCGGCCGAGCGCGAGCTCGCCGAACTCGGTCGAGGGACCGTCGGCGATGATCTCGCCCTTCTTGACCGGCTCGCCCACGCGCACCAGCGGCTTCTGCGTGATGCAGGTCGACTGGTTGGAGCGCTGGAACTTCTGCAGGCGGTAGATGTCGACGCCGGGCTTCGTCGCGTCCGTCTCCTCGGTGGCGCGGATGACGATGCGGGTGGCGTCCACCTGGTCGACGATGCCGGCCCGGCGGGCCGCGATGGCGGCACCGGAGTCGCGGGCGACCACGGCCTCCATGCCGGTGCCGACGAAGGGCGCGTCGGCGCGCACCAGCGGCACCGCCTGACGCTGCATGTTCGAGCCCATCAGAGCGCGGTTGGCGTCGTCGTTCTCGAGGAACGGGATGAGCGCCGCGGCGACCGAGACGAGCTGCTTCGGCGACACGTCCATGAGGTCGACGCGCTCGGGCCCGACGACGATCACTTCGCCCGCGCGCCGGCAGACCACGAGGTCCTCCGTCAGCTTGCGGCTCTCGTCCATCGCGGCGTTGGCCTGCGCGACGTAGTACTTCGCCTCCTCCATGGCGGAGAGGTAGGCGACTTCGTCGGTCACCACGCCGTCCTTCACGCGGCGGAAGGGCGTCTCGATGAAGCCGTACTTGTTCACGCGCGCGAAGGTCGCGAGCGAGTTGATCAGGCCGATGTTCGGGCCTTCCGGCGTCTCGATCGGGCAGATGCGGCCGTAATGCGTCGGGTGCACGTCGCGCACCTCGAAGCCCGCGCGCTCGCGGGTCAGGCCGCCCGGGCCCAGCGCCGAGAGGCGGCGCTTGTGCGTGACCTCGGAGAGCGGGTTCGTCTGGTCCATGAACTGCGAGAGCTGCGAGGAACCGAAGAACTCGCGCACGGCCGCGGCCGCGGGCTTCGCGTTGATCAGGTCCTGCGGCATCACGGTGTCGATGTCGACCGACGACATGCGCTCCTTGATGGCGCGCTCCATGCGCAGGAGGCCCAGGCGGTACTGGTTCTCCATGAGCTCGCCCACCGAGCGGACGCGCCGGTTGCCGAGGTGATCGATGTCGTCGATCTCGCCCTTGCCGTCGCGCAGGTCCACGAGCGCCTTGACGACCGCAAGCATGTCCTCCTTGCGGAGCGTGCGCACGGTGTCGGCGGCGTCGAGGTCGAGGCGCATGTTCATCTTCACGCGGCCGACCGCGGAGAGGTCGTAGCGCTCGGCATCGAAGAACAGCGAGTGGAACATCGCCTCCGCGGTCTCGAGCGTCGGCGGCTCGCCGGGGCGCATGACCCGGTAGATGTCAAACAGCGCACCCTCGCGGCTGGAGTTCTTGTCCACCGCCAGCGTGTTGCGGATGTAGGGGCCGACGTTGACGTGGTCGATGTCGAGGACGGGCAGCTCGGTGATTCCGACATCCTCCAGCGCCTTCAGGAGCTTGTCGGAGATCTCGTCGCCGGCCTCGGCCCAGATCTCGCCGGTCTTCATGTTGACGAGGTCCTCGGCGATGTACTGGCCGACGAGATCCTCGTCGGTCGCCTTGAGGAACTTGGTGCCCTTCTCGCCGATGAGCCGCGCGTTGCGGGCGTTGAGCTTCTTGCCGGCCTCCAGCACGACCTCGCCGGACTCGGCGTCGATCAGGTCGACGCTCGCCTTGAAGCCCTTGAGGCGCTCGGCGTCGAACGGCACGCGCCAGTCCGCCCCGTCACGGGCGTAGGTGACGCGGTTGTAGAAGGTCGAGAGGATCTCCTCGCCGTCGAGGCCGAGCGCGAACAGCAGCGAGGTCACCGGCAGCTTCCGCTTCCGGTCGATGCGCACGTACACGATGTCCTTGGCGTCGAACTCGACGTCGAGCCAGGAGCCCCGGTAGGGGATGATGCGCGCGGCGAAGAGCAGCTTGCCCGAGGAGTGGGTCTTGCCCTTGTCGTGGTCGAAGAACACGCCCGGCGAGCGGTGCATCTGCGAGACGATCACGCGCTCGGTGCCGTTGACGATGAAGGTGCCGTTCTCCGTCATCAGGGGCATGTCGCCCATGTAGACGTCCTGCTCCTTGATGTCCTTGACGGACTTGGCGCCGGTGTCCGGATCCACGTCGAACACGATCAGCCGCAGCGTCACCTTGAGCGGCGCGGCGAAGGTGATGCCGCGCTGGCGGCACTCGTCGACGTCGTATTTCGGGGCCTCGAACGTGTACTTCACGAACTCGAGCAGCGCCGTCGAGGAGAAGTCGGAGATCGGGAAGACCGACTTGAAGACGCTCTGCAGCCCTTCCTCGGCCCGGCCGCCCTCAGGCTCGTCCACCATCAGGAACTGGTCGTAGGACGCCTTCTGGACCTCGATGAGGTTCGGCATCTCGGCGACTTCCCGGATCTTGCCGAAGAACTTGCGAATGCGCTTGCGACCGACCAGCGTGTTGGCCATGTGACCTCGCTCCACCATCTTCCGCGTCCTGGTTGCCCGGGGAAAGCCTCGCTTCCCGCGCCGGGCCGTGACGCGCGCCCCGCCGGACCGCGCCACCCGTAGCTGAATTCCGATCGGGACCGTTCCAGGACCCACCGGTCGCCCGAAGCGACCTTAGCCCGCGGGTGAGAACACCCGCGGGCTCGGTGACGGGAGGCTGCGCACAGCCCCCCGCGCGATGATGGGCCGGCAGCGGCCCATCGGGGTCTTACTTGAGCTCGACCTTGGCGCCGGCCTTCTCCAGCTGGCCCTTGATCTTCTCGGCCTCGTCCTTGGCCACCGACTCCTTGACGGGCTTCGGCGCACCCTCGACGAGGTCCTTCGCCTCCTTGAGGCCGAGGCCGGTGATCGCGCGGACCTCCTTGATGACCTCGATCTTCTTGTCGCCGGCCGAGGCGAGCACGACCGTGAACTCGGTCTGCTCCTCGGCGGCGGGGGCGGCGGCACCGGCGGCCGGGCCGGCGGCCACGGCGACGGCAGCGGCGGCCGAGACGCCCCACTTCTCCTCGAGCATCTTGGCGAGGTCGGCGGCCTCAAGGACGGTCAGCGACGAGAGGTCGTCGACGAGCTTGGCAAGATCAGCCATGGTGATGTTCCTCTGATATCGGTTTGAACGGTCTGGATTGTAAGGGGTGGAACGGCCTCAGGCCGCTTCGTCCTTCTTGGCATAGGCCCCGAACACGCGGGCGAGCTTGGCCGCCGGCGCGTTGACGACCTGGGCGACCTTGGTCGCGGGAGCCTGCACGAGGCCCACGATCTTGGCGCGCAGTTCGTCGAGGGACGGGAGCGAGGCGAGCGCCTTCACGCCGTCCGGGTTCAGGGCGGTCGTTCCCATGGCGCCGCCGAGGATCACGAGCTTGTCGTTGCCCTTGGCGAAATCCACCGCCACCTTGGCGGCCGCGACCGGATCGCTCGAGTAGGCGAGCAGGGTCGGGCCCTTCAGGAGGGGCTTGATGGAGGCGACGTCCGTGCCATCGAGAGCGATGTTGGCGAGGCGGTTCTTGGCGACCTTCACGGTGGCGCCGGCCTGCTTCATCTGCGAACGCAGCTTCTGCATCTCGGCGACCGTGAGGCCCTTGTAGTGGGCCACGACGACGACGGCCGTGTTCGCGAACACGCCGTTGAGCGTCGAGACGAGATCAGCTTTTGCTGTCCGGTCCACTGGGGCTCTCTCCGGTTGGCGGAACCCGGGATCGGGTCCGCCGGTTGCACTTGCCGCCCGGGACGGATCTCGGCCTTTTCATCAGCCGGAACGCCCGCGGACGACGCTTCACGGCCCTGTCCCCCGGCGGCCGCCCGGATGGGTGCCCGACGTGGGTTGAGAAGGTTCAAACCGATGCCTCTTCCGCCCGCGGGAGCGGTCGGACGAGGGACTTGGAATTCGGTCTTCCCCGTCTGTGCAGGCTGGAGGATTAAGCCGGTCACCCGGCGCCTGCAGTCTCGGACAGGACATGGCCGGACACGGCCCTGTGAGGCTTTTGCGCCCCGCAAGTCCTTCCGGCCATCGCCACCCGGTCGCCCAGGCGGCATCTCGAACGGAACCGGCCGACAGGACGGCTCCAAAACCTCAACGTGAATTCGTGGAGCGCGGTGTATAGAGCCTAGCAAGCCGCCTGCCAAGACCTCGCGCGCGACATTTCCGTCGCAGGCAAGCGCATCTGGCCTGCGCCGTGCTCGTGGCTGCCCCCGCGCTACCCTCAGGTGGGCAGAAAGCGCCGTGCCGCCTCCCACCACGGGCGGTTGCGGTCGCGCTCCCGCTGCTCGGCCTTGGCCGCGTAGAACGAGGCGTTGTGCTCGCCCCGCAGGGCCTCGCGGGTGAAGCGGATCAGATGGTGAGCGACGAAGCCCATGTTGAACACGGCCTCGATCTGCCCCTTGCGCAGGGCGTGCCCCGCCGCCTGCCAGAACGGCCTGCGGTAGTCCGAGAGGAGGCCGACCCGAACGATGATGTTGAAGCCGAGGATCAGGCCGCGTCGCAGGTTCGTGATCGTGAGCTTGCCCTTCGTCGGCGTCGTGATCCGGTGCGGGTAGGTCACGTCGCACTGGTGCTTGAAGCGCTCGAAGATCTTCTCGGGCGCGTAGGCGTGCGCGATGGCCCGACGCCAGCTCGCCACCACGTCGTCGTGAGGCCGCTTGAACAGGACGTTCGATTCGAGCGCGGCGTCGTGGACGAGGCGGTTCTCCCGCTCCAGCCGGTCCCAGAGCGGCGTCTTCGGCAGGGCCTGGAGGAGGTTGATGGTCAAGACCGGTATGGCGGAGCGGTCGATGAAGTCGATCAGGTTGTCCTCGGATTTCTCGGTATCCGAATCGAGGCCGAGGATAATGCCCGAGGTGACCTCCAGCCCGTAGCTGTTGAGGGTCTCGATCGCCTCGTACATCGGCACGGCGGCGTTGTGCTTCTTGTCGATGCCGGCTAGCGCCTCGGCCTCCGGCGTCTCGATGCCGACGAACACCGTCATGAAGTTCGCCTGCCGCATCAGCTCGAGGATCTCGGGCTGCTTGGCCATGTTCAGGGTCGCCTCGCAGGCGAACTGGAGCGGGTAGTCGTTCCGCTTCTGCCACTCGATCAGGTGCGGGAGCATGTCCCGCGTCGCCTTGCGGTTGCCGATGAAATTGTCGTCCACGAAGTAGACCACCGCAGGGTGGCCGGGCTGGGCGACGATCGCGTCGAGCTCGGCGCACATCTGCTCGGGGCTCTTGAGGCGCGGCTGGCGCCCGTAGAGCTGCGGTATGTCGCAGAACTCGCAGCGATAGGGGCAGCCGGACGAGAATTGCAGCGAGCCGATCAGGTAGCGCTTGAGCGGCACCGCCTCGTAGGCGGGCGCGGGGAAGTCGGCGAGGGCGAGTCGGTCCGCGGTCTCCAGCCTGACCTGCGCGGGCGGGATCGCGACGTCCCGATCCAAGATCTCGACGAGGCGGTCGGTCGCGTCCCCGATCTCGCCGAGGTGGAGATAGTCGAAGTCCGCGTACTTCTCGGGGGAGCCGGAGACCGAGGGGCCGCCCAGCACCGTCACCTTTCCGGCAGCGTGCGCGCGGGCGTTGATGTCGTGGATCTGCGGCGCCTGGATGTGCATGCCGGAGACGAACACGGCGTCGGCCCAGGCGAATTCCTCCGCGGTGGCGCGGCGGATGTTCTCATCGATGAACCGGCATTCCCAGCTCTCCGGCATGTAGGCCGCGATCAGCAGGAGCCCCTGGGGCGGCATGAACGCCTTGACGCCGCCCATCAGCGGATAGGCGTGGGAGAAGGTCCCGAAGGACGGCGTGTAGGCGGGAAAGACGCACAGGATGCGTCGACGGGACGAGACCGGGAGGGAGCATCGCATGGAAGCGTATCTAGCACAGGCCGGCCCGAAGGCGCCCCCTCCTCGCGCCGATGTGCAGGGCAAATCTGCGCGGATACGGTGCCGGGCCGGACATGAGAGCGCCCGGCCGTTGCCGGCCGGGCGCTCGCAGCGTTCGCGCGGGCTGATCCCGCCTCAGGCGGTCAGCACGGTCGAGGGCTCGACCTTCACGCCCGGACCCATCGTCGAGGTGACGGCGATGCGCTGGATGTAGGTGCCCTTGGCGCCCGTGGGCTTGGCCTTGGCCACCGCGTCCGCGAAGGCCTTGATGTTCTCGACGAGCTTGGCCTCGTCGAACGAGACCTTGCCGACGCCGGCATGCACGATGCCGGCCTTCTCGACGCGGAACTCGACCGAGCCGCCCTTGGCGCCGGCCACCGCGGTCTTCACGTCCATCGTGACGGTGCCGACCTTCGGGTTCGGCATCAGGCCGCGCGGGCCGAGCACCTTGCCGAGACGGCCGACGAGCGGCATCAGGTCCGGGGTCGCGATACAGCGGTCGAACTCGATCTTGCCGCCCTGGACGATCTCGAGGAGATCCTCGGCGCCCACGATGTCGGCGCCCGCCGCCTTGGCCTCGTCGGCCTTGGCGCCGCGGGCGAACACCGCCACGCGGACCGTGCGGCCGGAGCCGTTCGGCAGGTTGCAGACGCCGCGGACCATCTGGTCGGCGTGGCGCGGGTCGACGCCGAGGTTCATCGAGACCTCGACGGTCTCGTCGAACTTGGCGTTGGCCTTCGCCTTCACGAGCTTCACCGCCTCGTCGATGGCGTAGAGCTTGCCCGGCTCGATGCCCTCGCGGGCGGCGCGGATGCGCTTACCTTCGTGTGCCATGCTGCCCTCCCCCTCAGGCGACCACGTCGAGGCCCATGGCCCGCGCGGAGCCACGGATCATCGCGACGGCGGCGTCGACCGAGTCGCAGTTCAGGTCGGGCATCTTCTTCTCCGCGATCTCGCGGAGCTGGGCCTCGGTGACCTTGCCGACCTTCGGGCCCTTGCCCGGGGTCTTGGAGCCGGAGGCCGGCTTCTTGCCGAGCTTGAGGCCCGCCGCCTTCTTCAGGAAGAAGGTGACCGGAGGCTGCTTCATCTCGAAGGTGAACGAGCGGTCCTGATACGCGGTGATGATCACCGGGATCGGGGTGCCCTTCTCCATCTGCGCGGTCTTCGCGTTGAAGGCCTTGCAGAATTCCATGATGTTGAGGCCGCGCTGACCGAGCGCGGGGCCGATCGGCGGCGACGGGTTGGCGGCGCCGGCCGGGACCTGAAGCTTCACGTAGCCCGTGATCTTCTTCGCCATGGGACTGCTCCCAATGATTGCCCGCCGCCGGGCTGCCTAAGGCTCCGGCGGGGCGGACGGTTGCAGGTCGCGGTGCGGCCCGTGGCTCCCGGCGGCGAACCGGGCGGACCTCCCGCGGATGATCGGGCGGCCGGGAGGCCGGCCCGCTACGGTCAGGCCTTCTCGACCTGCGCGTATTCCAGTTCCACCGGGGTGGCGCGCCCGAAGATCGACACGGCGACCTTGAGGCGGGAGCGGCTCTCGTCGATCTCCTCGACGGTGCCGTTGAAGCTCGCGAAGGGGCCGTCCGCGACCCGAACGGTCTCGCCGATCTCGAAGGAGATCGAAGGCTTCGGGCGGTCGACACCCTCGGCGACCTGGCCCTTGATGCGCTCGGCCTCTGCGTCCGGGATCGGCACCGGCTTCGACTTGTCGGCGCCGAGGAAGCCCGTGACCTTCGGGGTGTTCTTGATGAGGTGGTAGACCTCGTCCGTCAGGTCGCACTTCACCAGGACGTAGCCGGGGAAGAACTTGCGCTCGGCATCGACCTTGCGGCCGCGGCGAACCTCGGTGACCTTCTCGGTCGGCACCATCACCTCGTCGAAGAGTTCGGTCAGCCCGCGCTGGGCCGCCTGGTCCTTGATGGACTGGGCGACCTTGTTCTCGAAGTTCGAGTAGGCGTGGACGATGTACCAGCGCTTCGACACGGTTCTCATCACCTCCGGACGTCCGCAAGTCCCGCGCGCGGGACCCGATATTCAGCCTGCAGCGTCAGACCCCGAGGATCACGCCGACGAGATAGCGCAGGGCCTGATCCACCACGGTGAAGAACAGGCTCGCGGCGACCACCATGATGAACACCATGACGGTCGTGATGGTGGTCTCCTTCCGGCTCGGCCACGTGACCTTGCGGCCCTCGTCGCGGACCTGCTGGATGAACTCCAGCGGGCTCGTCCGCTTCGGCGTCGGCCGAACCGGGGGCGTCTGGCGCGGTGGCGTCGGCGTCGACGATCCGCGCGAGGAACCACGCGTCAGGTCCATCTTCTTCGTCGCTTCGTTCGATGCCATGGCGCCAGAAACCGGGAAACGTGTGTCCGGGAAAGGGGAGGCGCGGCGCCCCGGGCTCTCGGGGAGCCCGCACCGACGGCCATCATCGATCTCGGAGTGCGCCCGCTCTAGCGCAAGTCCACCCCGTTGTCGACAGGGGCCGGAACGGGCGTCGGCGAGCGGGAAAATCTGAATGGCAGGAGTGGAGGGACTCGAACCCGCAACCTCCGGTTTTGGAGACCGGCGCTCTGACCAGTTGAGCTACACTCCTGCGGGCGCCCTCTCGGGCGCGGCCCCGTCAATGCCGCAAGCCGATCGCGGATGCAAGTCCGGCGTGGCGGTCAACGGATGCGAAAAAAAGGGGCCGGCCCGAAGGCCGGCCCCCGCGAGCCCGAGGG
>NZ_BJZU01000149.1 GCF_007992195.1 Methylobacterium oxalidis
CGGGAGAGGTGGGCAGCGGCTCATTTTGCGCCGACCTGTACAGATCCGGCCCGGGCTCCCTCTCCCGGACGGGAGAGGTGGAGCAGCGCCGCTCACGGCGCCAGGCCGCTCCGGCGCAGGCGGGCGGTGCGGTAGGCGTCGGGAATCGAGAGGGCCCAGACGAACAGGCCCGCCGCGTGGCGGCCGACCACGTCGGCGTCGGGCGCGGCGAACTTGGTGGTCAGCCACGCCCCGATCAGGGTGAAGAAGGCGAAGCCGAGGCCCCGCTGCGGCCGGCCGGCGAGGACGTGGCCCATGCCGGGCAGCACGAGCGCCGCCATGAGGACGAGCCGCGGGTTAGGCGGCGGCGCGGGTTCCGGGCGCATGGGCCCCTCCTTCGCGGGTGACGTGACGGGCGAGCGCGGCCGCGCGGGCGAGGTGCGGGACGAGCGTCGCCGGGTCGATCTCGGTGAGGGCGAACCGGCTCTCGCGCAGGAGCAGGTAGGCGCCGCGCTCGCCCTCGCAGAGTTGGGCGACGATCCGCACGCCGCGGGGCGTGACCAGCACCTCCTTCACGCGCGCGTCCGCAAGAAGCTGCGCGAGGTGCGGCGCCAGGGCGGCGAGCAGGTGCTCGGCCTGCCGCGTTCCTCGCAGGTAGGCGTCGCCGGGCAGGCCCTCCGGCGCCGGCAGGCGCCGGGGCAGGTCGTCGGCGGGCGCGTAGAACTCGGCGCCCGCGACCCGGCGCAGGACGTCGAGGGTCGCGGGCTGCCCGGTTTGGGCGTGCACCGAGACGCTGAGCCAGAGCTGGGGCAGCCGCCGGAAGGCCACCGCCTCGGGGATCAGGCGGATCGCCACCGCCAAGCCCTCGAAGCGCCCGTCGAGGGTCGGGAAGCCCGCCCCGTCCCGCCCCTCCGCCGGCTCCGCGAGGAGGGCGAGGCAGGGCCGCAGCATGGCCGCCCGCCGCGCTGCCGCCGCACGGCCGCGCCAGAGCACGGCGCCGCCGGCGGCGAGGAGGACGAGGAGGGCGGCGAGCGCGACCATCGCCCCTCAGTACCCCTTCGGCCGCGGCCAGTGCATCGTGAACTGGTCGCCGCGCCGGACGTACTTGTAGCGGTGCAGCACGAACCAGACCGAGGCGCCGATGTAGAAGGCCATCATGGCGATGAGCTGCGTGCCGTAGCCGAGGAAGACCGCGAGGTAGGTGACGACGCACAGCGTCAGCAGCAGCAGCGCGGGCAGCGGGTGCAGCGGGTGGACGTAGCCCCGCTGGATCGTCCCGAGCGGCCACTTGCGGCGGAACAGGATGATGGACAGCGCCATCAGCGTGTAGCCGAGCAGGCCCGACAGGATCGAGAGCGTGATCGTCTGGTCGAGCGGCGTCGAGACCGCGAACAGGATCGCGATTGGCACGAAGAAGACGATCGACCGGTAGGGCGTGCGGTAGGTCGGGTGCACGGCGCCGAACCAGGCCGGCATGTAGCGGTCGCGGCCCATGGCGAACCAGGCCCGGGAGGCGTCGTTGATGCAGCCGTTGGCCGAGGCCACGGTGGCGAACAGGGTGCCGAGGAAGAGGAACACCTCCAGCCAGCGGCTGCCCGTGAGGCGCCCGGCGTCGTAGAGCGGCGTCACCGCCTGCCCGAGATACTCCCAGGGCATCAGGCCGGAGCAGACGTACCAGGTGGCGGTGGCCGCGATGAGGAGCGTCATCATGCCGGTCATGGTGCCGAGCGGCAGGGCGCGGGCGGGCGAGCGCACCTCCTCGGCGGCCTGCGTCGTGCCCTCGATGCCGAGGTAGAACCACAGGCCGAAATGCATGGCCGCGAGGATGCCGAGGCTGCCGTAGGGCAGTCCGACGAGGAGCGCGTCGTGCTGCAGCACGGCGCCCGGCGCCCAGGGCTGGGAGGCCAGGAACAGCACCACGATGGCCGAGAAGGCGGCCGCCGTGATCAGCAGGTTCAGGGTCAGCGAGGCGAGCACGCCGCGGTAGTTGAGGAAGGCGAGCGCCACGATGGTGAGCACCATGTAGGCGCGCTTGTCGATCGTGCCGGGGATGCCGAGGTTGGTGATGAACGCCTCGAGCAGGTCGCCCGTGACGATGGCGTTCGAGACCTCCAGCATCGTGTAGGCCATCACGAGGTAGAGCCCGACGTTGAAGGCGGCGAGCGGCCCGATGATGTGCTTGGCCTGGGCGTACTGCCCTCCCGCGGCCGCCACCGTCGAGGTGATCTCGGAATCGATCATCGCGACGCAGGTGTAGAGGATGCCGGCGAGCCAGCAGGCGGTGAGCGCGGCGGTCGGGCCGCCCTTCCCCACCGCGAAGTTCCAGCCCATGAACTCGCCGACGAGCACGATGCCGACGCCCAGCGCCCAGACGTGGCCGGGGCCGAGCACGCGCAGGAGCGCGATCCTCTTCGAGGGCGGCGCCGCCGCGGCGGCGGGCGCCTCGGGCAGCGCCTCGCCGGGCAGGATGCCGGGGCCGGGGGCGAGCTGTACGTTCTGCATCACGACCTCGCTGCCGTCTCGCCGGTGTCGGAATCGACGATCTCGCCCTCTTCCGAGGAGAGGAGGTAATCCTCGCCGAAGGTCCTGTTGGTGCGCAGGAGGTCGAAGCCCATCCAGAGCGCGAGCGCGCAGGCGATCGCCCAGGCGCTCCAGTTCATGATCGTGACCATGACCGAGATCCTCGCGGGTTGAGGAGGAAACGCCGCCGGCGGGGAGTCGCGGGCGGCGGGGTTGTCAGGCTTTGCGGGAAGGGTCCGTCCCGTCGCCGAAGCGCTCGGCGATCACGTCCCGGTACTGCCGGTCCGAGTACCGGAACATGAAGATGAAGTATCCGACGATGACCACGCCCGTGATGGCGAGCGCGGTCCAGTTGAACGCGTAGTCGAAGCGCGTGCCGATGATGGTGGCGGCCTTCTCGGGCCCGAAGCCGAGCTTCTCCCACTGGGCCGCCATGGTGGCGTTCTGGCCGAGGCTCTCCCAGGTCGGGTTCGGGTACTCGGTGGTCGTCGTGCCGGCGCCGGCGAGCTTGAACAGCAGCGGCAGGTAGAGCGTGATGAAGACGAGCACCAGCATCAGCAGCGCGTCGAAGATCTGCCCGGCGACCGGCTGGGTCGGCGGCTCGTAGGGCTCGCGGCTCATGGCTGGCCTCCCTGCTCGCGGCGGACCTGCCGCAGGCGATCGAGATAGTAGATGTCGGTGCCGTAGATCGCGGCCCGGTCCTCGCCGTAGTGCCGGATCATCGCCAGCACCGCCGCGGTGTTCAGGAACAGCACGCAGGCGCCGAGCCCGATCATGATGCCGGTGAGGCCGGAGGCGGCGAAGGCCGGCCGCATCATCCAGAACGTGAAGGCGTAGATCAGCCAGACCGTGATGACGGCGCCGATGGCCGCGATCGAGTCGCGCCGGAACATCCGGCCGACGCGGGGATCCTGGTGCGACATGCACGCGTCCCTCCCAAAGCGCCAATTCCTTTTAGGAACCAGCTATTCTTGAAGAGAAATATCCTGCCAAGACGCCGGGCCTGTCAATCGGAAAAAGTTTGTGCGCCGCACCAACCCCGCATTTTCCTGCAGGCCGGTGCTCGGGGCGGCCCAGGCTGCCACGGAAATGCCTGCGCGGCGACCGCGCCCGGCATCGCCACGGTGCACAACCGCACGGACATGCCGGAGCGCCCGGGCCGCGTGAGCGGTACCCCGGGCGCTCGCGCGCGGCAGGCGCGCGGCAACGCGCGGCAGGCAGCGCGCGGCAGGAGGGGAAGATTCGCGGACCGGCGCGGGCGCCGCTCGGGCGGCCCCGCGGGGAGTGGCCGGCGCGGGCCGCCTCAGCGGGCGGCGACGCAGGCGGCGGCGCGCGGGCCGAAGCCCGGCAGGAAGCCGAAGCTGAAGGTGCAGCCGAGATGGTGCGCGCGCGCGAGGAGCGGGCCGGCCCGGTGCGTGCCGCCGAGGGATACGAAGCGGCGCTTGGCCGCCGCGGGGCGGATCGCGGGCGCCGCCACGACGTAGCGCAGGCGCGGCCGCGCCACCTGCTTGTGCCGGCGGGCGGTGCGCAGGAGCGCGAGGCGGGCGCGGCGCGCGGCCCGCGCGGCGATCTGCTTGCGGGTCAGGCGATGGCGCACGACGGCGTGGCGCACGGTCGCGTGGCGCTTGCGCGCGACGGCGGCGACCCGCGCCGGCTTCTCCGTCTTCGCCTTCGCGGCCGGGACGGCGCCCGTCGCGACGACGAGCGGCGCCTCGGCGGCGGGCTCCGGCCTCACCCGCGCGACGCGACCGGGCGTGCCGGGCTCGGCGGAGGCTGCGACGGTCGGGGCCAGGGCGGGGGCCAGGGCCGGAGCGATGCGGGCCTGCGCCGTCACCGCGGGCTCGGCCGGCGGCAGGCGCCGGGCGAGGATGGCGGCGGGGTTCACCGTCACGGAGCGCGCGGCCGGCGCCGCGGTGCCGCAGCCGGAGCAGATCGAGCTCGTGATGCGCTTCCAGCTCCGCTCCGACTCGTCGAGCTTCTGCTGCGAGCGGCGCTGGTAGGCCGAGACCGTCTCGATGTTGGGCAGGCTCTCGGGCCGCGTCGCGGCGTCGAGCCGCGCGGCGGCCCGCGCCTCGGGCGACACCTCGTCCGCCGTCGCGCCCGCATCGAGCTTGAGCCGCGCGCGGTACTCCGCGAGGAGCTCCGCGGTCGTCGGGGAGGTCGGCCGCGCGGCGGCGGGCTCCTCGGCCCTGACGGCGGAGACCGGGACGACGAACGCCGCCGCGAGGCCGGCCGACAGGAGTGTCCGGACCATCACACGCATGTGCCCTCCCGACCGTGGCGGAGCGGGCCGCGAGGTCTGCGGCCCAGGTCAGGAATGTTTACCGCGAGTCGGGCCGGCCTCGATCGGATCATCCGGGCTACCCCTTCGGGAGGATGCGCCGGCGGCTCAGGGTGCGGCCCCGCCCATGCGGGTCTCCTCGACGAAGCGCTCGGCGGCCGGCCCGAGGGCGGCGCGGCCCTTCCGCCCCTGCGGCGGGTGCACGTAGAGCGAGCGCGGGTCCACCGCCCCGCCCGTCCGGGCCGGGGGCGGCGCCATGGCGTAGCGGACCTCGCGGGCGTGGTCGGCGAGCTGGAGGCGCGGGTCGAACACGCTGTTGAACTTCCACAGCATGCGCAGGAAGTTCGTCTGCCCCCGCATCAGGTGGCCGGCCGAGATGCCGGCGGTGGCGGCCAGCGCCCGCCAGCCGAGATGCTTGCGGTTGAGCACCTGCTGGGTGCGCACGAGCTCGGCGTAGAACGCGTCGAGCGGCATCCGGGTCGGCAGCACGGCGTGCTGGATGTCGTAGAGCCGGTAGTCGAGGCTCTGCAGGGGCCGCGTCTCCGTGCGCCAGATCTCGGTGCCCGGATAGGGCGTGTTCACGCTGATGTTGACGATCTCGGGGATCTCCAGGCACCACTCGCGCACCGCCCGGAAGCGCTCCCGGTCCCAGTCCGGATCGGCGATCAGGTTGATGGCCACCGTGATCCCGAGGGAGCGGGCGAAGTCCAGCGCCTCGAAGTTGCGGTCGAGGTCGATCCGCTTGCGGAAGCGCTTCAGCCCCTCGGCGTCCACCGCCTCGAGCCCGATGAACATGTAGCGCAGGCCGATGCCGCTCCAGAAGCGGAACACCTCCTTGTTGCGCAGGAGGACGTCGCCCCGGGTCTCCAGGTAGTATTTCTTGCGGATGCCGCGGCGGGCCAGCCCCTCGCCGATGGCGAGCCCGTGCTTCTCGTGCACGAAGGCCACGTCGTCCACAAGGAAGATGCCGGGCTCGCGGATCGAGGCCACCTCCTCGACGGCCCGTTCCGGGCTCATCGCCCGGTAGGAGCGCCCGTAGAAGGTCCAGGCGCTGCAGAAGGTGCAGTCCCAGGGGCAGCCGCGGGCGAACTCCACCGAGGCGCAGGGGTCGAGCACGCCGATGAAGTACTTGCGGCGGTGGCGCAGGAGGTCGCGCGCCGGCCGCGACTCGTCGAGCGAGGCCACGAAGCCGGGGGGCGGCCCCTCCCCGTCGCGGGTGACGGCCCCGGGGATCGTGGCGACGGCCGCGCGGTCGTGCTCCACCGCCTCCAGGAAGGCGGGCAGCACCGCCTCGGCCTCGCCCTTCAGCACGCAGTCGATCGCGCCCGCCCCGTGCTCCAGCAGCTCGGCGGCGGTGAAGGAGGCGCTGTGCCCGCCGATCACCACGTAGGTGCGCGGCAGCTCCGCCTTGGCGAGCTTGGCGAGATCGATGATCTCGGGGACGTTCGCGAGATAGTTGCAGGAGAAGGCGATCACGTCCGGGCGCCCGTCGCGGACCCGGCGCAGGAAGTCGGCGTGCGTCTCGACCTGGAGGTCGATCAGCCCGACCCGGTGCCCGGCCGCCCGCGCGGCGCCCGCCACGATCTCGAGCCCGAGGGGTTCGAGCCTCAGGAACACCTTCGTGTACATGAGGCCGCTGGGGTGAACCGCCAGGATGTTCAAGCCGCCCGCTCCGTCGCTTCGCTGCTCCCATCCGCCGCCGGTCGCCGATCCGGGCGGCGCGGGGCCGAGTTCACCCGCTCCGGGCGCGCGACGCAACAGCCGGGCGGGCGCGGCCCGGGCGAGCCGCGTTGCGGTACCAATCCGTACCCGCCTCAGCCGAGATCGATGAGCGGGCCCGCCGGCACGATGCCGGACGGGTTAATCGAGGGGTGGCTCCCGTAGTAATGGTGCTTGATGTGCTGGACGTTCACCGTCTCGGCGACCCCCGGGAGCGCGTGGATGTCCCGGGTGTAGCGCCAGAGCGCCAGGTAATCGACGAGCCGGCGCAGGTTGCACTTGAAGTGCCCGTGATAGACCGCGTCGAACCGGATCAGCGTCGTGAACAGGCGGATGTCGGCCTCCGTCAGCGCTTCCCCGAACAGGTAGCGCGCGCCGGAGAGCCGCCGCTCCAGTTCGTCAAGGGTCTCGAACAGCGGGATCACCGCCTCCTCGTAGGCGTCCTGCGAGGTGGCGAAGCCCGCCCGGTAGACCCCGTTGTTGACGCGCCCGTAGATCCGCTCGTTCAGCGCGTCGATCTCGGCGCGCAGGGCCTCGGGGTATAGGTCGCCCGCGCGGGCGCCGACGCCGTCGAAGGCGCTGCCCAGCATCCGCAGGATGTCGGCCGACTCGTTGCTCACGATGGTGCCGCGCGCCCGGTCCCACAGCACCGGCACGGTCACCCGTCCCGTGTAGTCGGCGCTCGCCGCCGTGTAGACCTGGTGCAGGTAGTCCGCGCCGTGCACGGGGTCGCCCGTAACGCAGGGGCCCGGCGCGAAGGTCCAGCCCTGCTCGCCCATGTGCCAGTGGGTCACGGCGAGCTCGATCGCGCCCTCCAGGCCCTTGATGCGCCGCGCCATCGTGGCCCGGCTCGCCCAGGGGCAGGCGAGGCTGACGTAGAGGCAGTAGCGGCCGGACTCGGCGGCGAAGCCCCCCTCCCCGGTCGGGCCCGGCGCGCCGTCCGGCGTCACCCAGTTGCGGAATCGGCTCTCCTGCCGCTTGAAGCGCCCGTCCTTCCCCGCCACGTCGAGCGGCCGCGCCTGCCAGTGTCCGTCGACGAGCGACCCCATCCTCAGATCCTTCCGTGAGCGTGCCTGGGCGCGGGCCATCCGCGCCGGCCGCCGGCGAGCGTCAACGCGGCAGGCTCGGGCCGGTGGCAGGCGGCAGCCCGGATGCGAACGGGTCCATGGTATACCAACATTCCCCCAGCACTGGCCTCGGCGGCAAAGCTGCGCGAGCCATGCATGACACCCATACCTCGGCGGCAGTGAAACGGCCGCCCCGGGCGGCGCCGGAGATGCTATTCCTGCTGCGCTGAGGTGCGCCTGCCCAGGATGCGGGAGACGGGCGCGCCGAAGGTCCCGGATACGCGAGGCCCCGCAAGGGTTTGCCCGGCGCGCTCGCGCGCCGGACGGGGACGCGCGTGCCGGTTCGAGGGGTCGCGATATCCGGGAGCCGCGCGTCCGATGGATCGGTCTTCGTCCGCCAAGAATGCTTCCACCAAGAACGCCTCTCCCGCGGACGCGTCCCCCAGGCGCTCCTCCGCCGCGGGCGGCTGGGGCGCGCTGAAGAGCTGCGGCCGGCACCTCCTCGGCAGCCGCGCGCCGCTCTCGGGCGCCCGCGCGCTGCTGAGCGCCAACCAGCCGGACGGGTTCGACTGCCCGGGCTGCGCCTGGGGCGACCCGGAGCACGGCTCCTCCTTCGAGTTCTGCGAGAACGGCGTGAAGGCGGTCTCCTGGGAGGCGACCGACAAGCGCACGCCGCCGGCCTTCTTCGCCCGCCACACGGTGACGGAGCTGCGCGGCTGGAGCGACCACGCGCTGGAGGGGCAGGGCCGGCTCACCGAGCCGATGCGCTACGACGCGGCCTCCGACCGCTACCTGCCGGTGGCCTGGGAGACGGCCTTCGCGGAGATCGGGGAGACCCTGCGCGGGCTCGGCCACCCGGACGAGGCCGAGTTCTACACCTCCGGCCGCGCCTCGAACGAGGCCGCCTACCTCTACCAGCTCTTCGCGCGCCTCTACGGGACCAACAACTTCCCCGACTGTTCGAACATGTGCCACGAGGCGAGCGGCATCGCCCTGCAGGCGGCGATCGGCGCCGGCAAGGGCACGGTGCTGCTCGAGGATTTCGAGAAGGCCGACGCCATCTTCGTGGTGGGCCAGAACCCCGGCACCAACCATCCGCGCATGCTGGGCGACCTGCGCCGCGCCGCCGAGCGGGGCGCCCGCGTCGTGGTGCTGAACCCGGTGCGCGAGCGCGGGCTCGAGCGCTTCGCCGACCCGCAGAACACGGTGGAGATGCTGCGCGGCGCGAGCCGGCCGATCGCGAGCCACTATCTCCAGCCCCGCCTCGGCGGCGACATGGCGGCCTTCCGGGGCATCGCCAAGGTCGTGCTCGCCCGCGACGCGGCGGAGGTCGCGGCCGGGCGCCCCTCGCTCCTCGACCACGCCTTCCTGAACCAGCACGCGGCGGGCCTGCCCGCCTACCGGGCGGCGGTGGAGGCGACGCCCTGGGACGCGATCCTCGACCAGTCCGGCCTGACCCGCGCCGAGATCGAGGCGGCGGCCGAGGTCTATCTCGGCGCCGAGTCCGTCGTCGCCACCTGGGCGATGGGCGTGACGCAGCACCGCCACTCCGTGGCGACCATCCGCGAGATCGCCAACGTGATGTTCCTGCGCGGCCAGATCGGGCGGCCCGGCACGGGCCTCTGCCCGGTGCGCGGCCACTCGAACGTGCAGGGCGACCGCACGGTGGGCATCAACGAGCGCCCGCCCGCCGCCTTCCTCGACGCGCTGGAGGCCCGCTTCGGCTTCGAAGCCCCGCGTGGGCACGGGCACAACGTGCTGGCCGCGATCCGCGCCATGCTCGACGGCTCGGCCAAGGCCTTCATCGGGCTCGGCGGCAACTTCGCCCGCGCGACGCCGGACAGCGCCGCCGTGGCGCGGGCGCTCGCCGGCTGCCGGCTCACCGTCCACGTCGCGACGAAGCTCAACCACTCGCACCTGCTGCCGGGCCGCGTCGCCTACGTGCTGCCCTGCCTCGGCCGCACCGAGATCGACCGCAACAGCCGCGGCCGGACGCAGATCGTGACCGTCGAGGATTCGATGAGCATGGTCCACGGCTCCGGCGGCATCAACAGGCCGGCCTCGCCGCACCTGCGCTCCGAGATCGGCATCATCGCCGGCATCGCCGCCGCGACGGTCGGCTCGGAGCGCGTCGACTGGGCGGCGCTCGCCGACGATTACGACCTGATCCGCGACCTCATCGCCGACACGATCCCGGGCTTCTCCCGCTTCAACGAGCGCGTGCGGCGCCCGCGCGGCTTCAAGCTGCGCAACCTCGCCGCCGAGCGCGTCTTCGAGACGCCGGAGGCGCGGGCGACCTTCTCGGCCGACCCGCTGCCCGCGGTCACCGAGCACCAGCGGGCGGCCGGGAGCGCGGACACCTTCGTCCTGCAGACCTTCCGCTCGCACGACCAGTACAACACCACGATCTACGGCCTCGACGACCGCTACCGCGGCGTCTACGGCGAGCGCCGGGTGGTGTTCGCGCACCCGGACGACCTCGCCGCGCTGCGGGAGCGGGCCGGCGAGCGGGTCGACCTCGTCTGCGCCCACGAGGACGGCGTCGAGCGGGTGGCCGAGGATTTCCGGCTCGTGCCCTTCGACATGCCCCGCGGCAGCCTCGCCGGCTACTACCCGGAGCTGAACGTGCTGGTGCCGCTGGCGAGCTTCGGCGAGCACTCGGACACGCCGACCTCGAAATCGGTGCTGGTGCGGGTGCGAGAGCGGGCGCCCGCCCCGTGAGCGCCCGCCCCGTGAGCGCGCCCGCCGCCGACGACGCGGCGCGTCTCGCCGAGACGTTTCTGGCCGAGACGTTCCTGAGAGAGACCGACCGGATCGCGGACCTGCGCCCCGACCTCGCGCTCATCGAGGCCGGCATCCTGGCCGGGCTCCGCCTCGGCCTCGCCGCCGACAGCCGGACCTTCGCGCGGGTGTTCGGGGTGGCCCACGCCCTGGTGCTGCGGGCGCTGGCGACGCTCGCCGGGCCGGCCTCCCTCCTCAGCCTCGCCCACCGCGACGCCCGCACGCAGCGCACGCGCTACGGCCTCAGCCCGGCCGGCGAGGCGCTCCTCGGAAGTGCGGCGGCCTGAGGCTCGGGCGCGATCAGCCCGACCGCGGCGAGAGAACCGCTTCCGATCCCGATCGGCCCCTCGCGGCGTCCGCTCCCGGGTGGAAGAACCGGAAGAGGTCGCGCAGCACCGTGCGCGGGCGGGGCCGTTCCGCAACGCTCAGCTCAGGAGCTTCGCGAGAGCGCGCACCACTTCCACTTCCCCGAACGGTTTCTCCAGCCGCGGCCGGTCCCGGTAGACCGCCACGTCCGAGACCTTCACGTCGCCCGTGGCGAAAAGGTAGGGCACGCCGAGCGCGTTGAGCCTGTCGGCGACGGGGTAGACCCGATCCCCATCGCCGAGATTGATGTCGAGCACGGCGGCGTCGATGCCATCGTCCTCGATCAGGTCGAGGGCCCGATCGACGCTGGGCACCGGCCCGACCACGGTGGCTCCCGCCGTCCGCAGCCATCGCGCCATCTCGATGGCGATCAGGTACTCGTCTTCGACGAGAAGGATCCGTGTGCCGTCGAGGGCCGAGGCGGGTTCGGACACGATTCCTCCGGGGACGGCGCGTCTGGTCTCAGCACGCCAACCCGGCTTTCCGGCTCCGAGTTCGTTCGCGGTCAGGCGAGCGGCATCTCGATCCGGCAGCGCACGCCGTCTGGGCCCTTCCGATAATCGACCTGGGCCTGGAGTGCGTAGGCGAGGGCTTCCTGGATCAATTCCGTGCCATAGCCGCGGCGCTTCACCGTGTCCGGGCCGATCGTCACTTCGCTCTCGGCCCAGGTCAGCGAAAGCCGCCTGCGCCCGCGCCTGTCGAGCAGGACCTCCCAGGTCACCGAGAGGCGTCCGGACGCACCCGCCAGCGCGCCGTACTTCACGGCGTTGGTCGTCAACTCGTGCAGGGCCAACGCGAAATTCTGCACCTGCCGCGCGTTGAGAAGCACGTCCGGCCCCGCAACGCGCGCCCGGTTCGAGGCGCCGTCCGCGTGCGCGGCCAGTTCGGCCCGCACCAGCGCGCCCACCGCGACGGTGTCGCTGCCGCCCGCGCTGAGCAGTCCCTGCGCCCGGCCCAGCGCCTTCAGCCGCTCCTCGAACGCCTCGACCGAGCCGCCCCGCTTCAGCGTCCGGTCGGCGATCGCGGCGACGACGCCGAGCAGGTTGCGGGCGCGGTGCTGCAACTCGTTGATCAGCACCTCCTGCCGTTCGGCCGCCCGCTTGGCATCCGTCACGTCCTCGGCGATGCCGCCGATGCGCTGGACGCGGCCCTGAGCATCGCGCAGCGGGAAGTCGGTATTCCGGATCCAGCGCTCCTCCCCGTCGCTCGGCCGCCGGATGCGGAATTCGTACACGACCTCCTCGCCGGCTCGCGCCTTCTCCAGGTGCGCGTAGGCGCCGTCCCGGTCCTCGGGCCGGATCAGCGCCAGCCAGCGGGCGGGATCGCCGATGAGATCGTCGGGCGACACGCCGTAGATCGTCCGGATGGCGGGGCTGACGTACTCCATCGCGAGCGTCGCCGCGTCCCGGATCCAGAGGGCGTCCGAGGACGAGGCCCCGAACTGGGCGAAGCGCTCCTCGCTCTCGCGCAGAAGCATCTCGGCACGCACGCGCTTCTCCGCCTCCTGATGCCGCGAGATGACGATCCCCGCGGCGTGCGCCAGATCGGTGGCGAAGGCGCGGTCGGAGGCGTCGGCATCGCGCGGGCGTCCGAAATAGAAGTCGAACGTGCCGAGGCGCCTGCCCGTCGCGGTCTTCATGGGGAAGGACCACACGCCGCGGTAATCGTGCTTCTCGGCCATCCACAGCCACGGTGCCCACCGCTGCTCGAGGCGCACGTCGGGCGTGATGACCGGCTGCCGGAGATGGACAGCGAGACCGCAGGCCAGGGAGTCGGCGTCGATCTTGAAGCCGTCGACATCGTCGGCGTACTGGGCGGTCATCCCGGCCACGAGGCGCAGCTCGGCTTCATTCGGCTCGACGACGTAGAAGGCGCATCTCGTCTCGCCGAAATGCGAGACGGCCGCACGGACCATCGGGTCCAGCGAGCGCTCGAGCGGCAGGTCGCTCACGGCCGCGAGAAAGGCCTCGTTCTGGGCTGCGAGCAGCGTCCGGCTGTCGCGAAGGGCGGTCTCCGCCCGCGCACGCTCGACGGCCGCCCAGGTGCGCTCCGCGACATCGTCGACCTGCCGGATGTCCGCGCGCGTCCAGTGGCGCGGCTCTCCGGACTGGACGCCCACGACCGCGATGAGCCGCCCCTGCTTGACCAGAGGGGCGACGATCCAGGCGCGCACGCCGATCGCCCGGTAGGCTTCGCGCTGGGCGTCCGAACCGGCTTCCGTCTCGGTGTCGCGCACGAAGAGCGTGCGCCCGGCCCGGAAGGCATCGGCGATGTCGGACCCGTAGTCGGACAGCCGCAGGCGGTCGGGGGTCGGCGCCGCGTCACGCTCGAACCGGGCCGCCATCGTCACCGTGTCGCCGTCCGCGGCGACGTCGAGGTAGGCCGCACGCATCACGTCGTGCTTCTCGGCCAGCAGCTTCATGGCCATCCGCTGGATCTCGGTGGGATCGGACAGCGGTCGAAGTCCGTCGCTGAGCCCGAGCAGGAATCGCTGTCGCTCCTCGCTCTCCCGCAAGGCCGTCTCGGCGCGCAACCGCTCACCGACCTCGGTTCCGATCATGTGGACATGCGCGACGGCCCCGGACTCGCGCACCGGCGTCAGCGTGGCGTCGAACGCGTCGGCGGCCGGGTCGCCCTCGCCGCGCGTGTCGAGAGGCTGACGGGCCACGCTGATGGTCTCACCCGCGAAGGCGCGTTCGTAGAGAGGCGCGACCGTCGCCCACCCTTCCGGAAAGGTCTTCGGAATCGGCCGACCGAGCGCCGCGGGATGCCGGTCGCCGTAGAGGCGTGCCGCGGCGTCGTTGTAGATCAGGACCCGCCCGGGCCCGCAGACCAACGTCGACACCAGCGGGCTGGCCAGGACCTGCTCGACCATGAGCTTGAGCCGATCCGACCATGCCTCGGACGCGCCGAGCGATGTCGCAGCCCAGTCGTGCGCGCGGATCCGGCCGGCCATCTCGCCTGCGCCGTCGGGCCATGGTCCAGGGTGCTCGGCGTCCATGCCGTCAACAACGCATGACCGCTGCTTGCAATCAATCCGCCGGCCGCCTTCCACCCGCGGCGGACACGCGAGGCGTTCGCCCGGCACACGGCGGCGGGCGGCCAGATCGCCGTCTTCGCCCTGCCGGGGTGGTCCGCGGCCGGGCCATGCCCGGCGCGAAGGGCTGGGGCGAGCCCGGCGCCCTCGCCGGCCGCCGCCCGGCGGCCTATCTCCGGCCCGTTTGCTGCACCGCAGCGTCCCCTGTGAGCGGATGCGGCAGGCGCCGGCGGGGCCGCGGCTCCCGGCGCCCCGGGGGCCGCCCGGCCCCGCGCGAGACTTCGGAGCGAGACAGCCCAGTGACCGAACGAGCGATCGCCGACGCCCCCCCGTCCGCCGCCGCACGGGCGCCCGCCCCGTCCGCGGCCTCCGGCAGCCACCCGAGCCTCGTCCTCCTGGCGCTCGCGGTCGGCGGCTTTTCGATCGGCACGACCGAGTTCGCGGCGATGAGCCTTTTGCCCGACTTCGCGCCGGATCTCGCCATCGACGAGCCGACCGCCGGCCACGTCATCAGCGCCTACGCCCTCGGCGTGGTGGTGGGCGCCCCCGTGATCGCGGTGCTGGCCGCGCGGGTCGCGCGGCGCACGCTCCTCGTCGGGCTGATGGTGCTGTTCGCGCTCGGCAACGGCCTCTCGGCGCTGGCGCCGAGCTACGGCACGATGCTCCTGTTCCGCTTCCTCGCCGGCCTGCCGCACGGGGCCTATTTCGGCGTCGCCGCCCTCGTGGCCGCCTCCCTCGTCCCGCGCGAGCGACGCAGCCAGGCGGTCTCCCGCGTCATCGCCGGCCTCACCGTGGCGACGGTGGTGGGGGTGCCGCTCGCCAACGCGATCGGCCAGCTCGCGGGCTGGCGCTGGAGCTTCGGGCTCGTGGCGCTGCTCGCGCTCCTCACCGCCACGCTGGTGCGCCTGTTCGCGCCGCTCGGCGCGCCGGCGCCCGGCGCCAGCGCGCTGCGCGAGCTCGGGGCGCTGCGCCGCGGGCAGGTCTGGCTGACGCTCGCCACCGGCGCGATCGGCTTCGGCGGCCTGTTCTCAGTCTACACCTACCTCGCCTCCACCATGCTCTCCGTCACGCACGCCTCGCCCGCGGCGATTCCCGCGATCCTCGCCGTGTTCGGCCTCGGGCTCACCGTGGGCAACCTCGCCTGCGCCTGGGCGGCCGACCGCGCCCAGATGCCGGCGGCGGGCCTCACCCTCGTCTGGAGCGCGGCGGCGCTCGCCCTCTACCCGCTCGCCACCGGCAGCCTCTGGACGCTCGCGCCCGTGGTCTTCCTGATCGGCTGCGGCGGCGGCCTCGCCACCATCCTGCAGACCCGCCTGATGGACGTGGCGGAGGACGCCCAGACCCTGGCGGCGGCGCTCAACCACTCGGCCTTCAACGTGGCGAACGCTCTCGGCCCCTGGCTCGCCGGCCTCGCCATCGCGCACGGCCTCGGCCTGCCCGCCACCGGCTGGGTCGGCGTCGCCCTGGCGCTCGGCGGCCTCGCGATCTGGGCCGTCTCCTTCGCCGCCGAGCGGGCCGCACCCCGCCCCTGCGGGCAGGCGCTGTGACCCGCCCCCCCGGGCAGGCGCCGTGACCCGCCTCCGCGAGGCGGCCAGAGGTGACACATCCGCGCGACCGCGGATCCGGCCCCGTTGCCGTCCGGGCCCGGCCCCCTACCCTTCTGGCGAAACGCCGCCCGCGCATGCGGGACGGATCCAGGAGGGACGAGCGATGAAGTACCTGCTCGCCGGATCGCTCATCGCGGTCGGGCTCTACACCGCGCCGCCGGTCCAGGCCCAGTCGATCGATCTCAGGCCCGGCGGCCCGAACATCGACCTGCGCAGCCGCCGCCAGCGGGAGCGCGACTTCGATCGCGAGGAGGCGCGGCGCGACATGAGGCGCGACGAGCGCCGCCGCCGCGAGATCGAGGAGGACGACGACGACGACGATCGTCCCCGCCGCCGCTACTGAGGCCCGTCGCCGCCCGCGGCAGCCTCCGCCACGGAGTCCCGGAACGCGCGGGAGGCGAGCTCGGCGTGCAGGGCGCGCAGTTCCGCGGCGCGCTCGCGCCCGAGCGCGGACTCGAACCGCGCCTGCACGCCCCGCCACAGATCCGTGGTCTCGCGCAGCTTCGCCCGGCCGAGATCGGTCAGCACGACGCGGCGCGCCCGCCGGTCCCGCGGGTCGGCCTCGAGCCGGAGATAGCCGTCGCGCGTCAGCGGCTTCAGGGTGTGGCCGAGCCCCGACAGGTCCATGACGAGGGCCTCCGCCAGCGCGCCCATCGTCGGCGTGTCGAGGCGCGCGACCGTGGCGAGGAGCCCGTGCTGCGTGGCGCGCAGCCCGCTCGGCGCGAGCGCGTCGTCGTAGATCTGCCCGAGGCTGCGCATGGCCTGGCGCAACAGCGCGTTGCTGCACAGGGCGGGGTCCATCACGTCCTCGATCCCCGATCCCGCCATCGCCGCGCTCCCGGGCGACATCCGCCCGTCCGGGCATGGTAGCGGATGCCGGGGTGGGCCGGTGATCGAAAACGTGCGCGCCGCGTCATCCCGTCCGCCCGCGCGGTTTCCCGGTTCATCGTGAATCGGTGACCGCGCCGTCCCGGGCGGGCCCGCGCGGGGCAGCCGCCCGCAGGGTGATTCGCGCCCGCCCTTCGCGCCGCCGCGGCAAGCCGCCGGAATCCCGTCTTCCGCAGTCCTGCAGGCGAACCGGGGGCGTCTCCGGCAAGTACGCTTCTGAACCGATACAGTGACCGTCAGTAGAGCCGTACTAGACAGGTCTAATCACAAAAAATTATTGCAAAACTGTTGGGATTGCCCCAGCAGTTCAAACGTGCAGTGCATTCGCGCCGGGCGCACCGCACAGTAAGAACATCAGAAAAGTCGGCGCCGCGATTACTTAGGTAGAAACCGCAATCCGGTCGAGATCGATGAGAATGCGAAACGGCAAGACTATTTCGAGTGTCATCGACGATCTGCGCCGCGCAATGGGTCTCTACCTGCGGTCGGCCGCTTCTCGTGATCAGATGAGGAGCTTTGTCACCGTCCCGCGTCGGCGGGGTGCGGAGACGCCTCGGCCCGCGGCGCGGCCGTACGGTTCCGACTGAGGGTCGGGTCGCCGTCTGGTCTTCGCAGCGTCCGAGTCGATCGGTGATCTTCGCGGAGCGCGCCCCCGAGGCGGGCGGCTCCGGCAGCACAGGGGGGCTAAGGTGTCTGAGATCCGTGTCGTCGTCATCGATAGCGATCCGCTGTTCCGCGCCGGCGTCGCCTACACCCTGAACGGCGAGCCCGACCTCGCGGTGGTCGGCGAGGGCACGTCGGCCTCCGACGCGTTCCGCCTCGCGGCCGCCCTGAAGCCGGACGTCATCGTCCTCGACATCGGCATGCTGGGCGGCGGGGCGGAGGCGGTCGAGACGCTCGTCGCGCACTGCTCGGGCGTGAAGCTCCTGATGCTCACGAGCATCGTGGACGACCAGCAGGTCTGCTCGGCCATGCAGGGCGGCGCCTGGGGCTACGTGCTGAAGGGCGTCGGCGGGCCGGAGCTGGTCCAGTCGGTGCGGGTGATCCACCGGGGCGAGCGCTACGTCACCCCGGCGCTCGCCGCCCGCCTCTTCGCCAAGCCGCGCCAGCCGGCGCCGCGGGCGGAGCAGACCCCGTTCTCCAGCCTCACGGGCCGCGAGGACCAGATCCTCACGCTCCTGGCCGAGGGCCTGAGCAACAAGGAGATCGGCGGGCGCCTGGAGATCAGCGAGAAGACGGTCAAGCACTACCTGACCATCATCCTCGACAAGCTCAACGTCCGGAACCGCGTTCAGGCGGCCCTCCTCGCCTACAACCGCTCGAACCTCGTCGGCCACTGAGCACCACCACCGACGAGCCGGCCCTCACCTCTCCCG
>NZ_BJZU01000150.1 GCF_007992195.1 Methylobacterium oxalidis
ACGCGCCGGCCGTCTCGATGTCGCAACAGGCCGGCTCACCTGCGTCGCCTGCCTCATGGCGATCAACGCCCTCAACAATCCCGCCTGAGATTAACCCTCAAACAGGCTCGAAATAGCGTCACCGGTCTCCTCGCTGAAGGTTCGACGCAGCCAAACGGGGTTGGACCAGCGGAGGCGCCGCAGCAGGAGTTGCAGGCAGACTGGCCCACGCTGCAGGGATAGATCCGCGAGGGTTCGCTCGTACTGCCCGTGGTGATGACGCGAGAAAGTCCGTCTCCAAGGCAGCGCGCCGGGACGGGCTGCGGCGCAACACAGACGACGAGGTGTTCGGCGATCGGGTCGACACTGACAACGCGGAGGTGGTTCGGGAGGAGGGGCAGAAGGCGGCGCGGCATGGCACTCTCAGGAGCAAAGCCCTTGAATTGGAAAGCGGCCATCAAAGCCTCACACCGCCCCACGCAAATTGCGGGAGAACCATCGTTCACCGGGCATCGACGGAAGCCTTCTGCTTCGGCAAAGAGACGGCGGCAATCGCGGCCGCCGCAAGAGAAAGGGCCGCCTGCCGGCTCGGCCTCAAACACGGCAGCTCAGACTTCAGTCGCAAAGATGACCCAAATCAATCTCGTAGAGACAACGGACAAGCCGATCTTACCAGAAAGTAGGAGCTGGTTTGTGCGAGCAGGGCGAGTCTTGAAACAGATTGAAACGACCCGCTATCCTGACCCTATCCTGTGGCGGTCTTGCGCTAACTGTGAAAATGATGCGTAACACGCGGTAGCAATACAGTCTGAACTCACATGTCACGATTAGGAGCTACTTGCTTCATGAACCCAAACCAGAGAGTACTCCCAGATGCAGCACCGCGGTACAGAGTTCGCTTGCAAAACATTCTTCCTGCGCGAGGCATAAACGCATAATGGACAAATTGGCAAAATATCTTTAAACTATTATATACTTTCTATAAAATGCCTCAGCTGCTGCAGATTTGTGCACGTTGTCGAGCGGCTCCCACCAAGCACGCGCTGCTTCGATACCGCGCGCTCTCTTCAGTGTGCGAAGGTGTTTACAAGCTGCATCTGAAGAGATACGCCCATATTGCTCAAGCACTCTAACAATGCTGCGATCAGACCATTTCATTGCTTCATGACGATCTTCAAGCTTCAGAAACACCTCAGAGGCCATGTATGCTGCCTCATAATCAAACGTCGTTGAGGCGTCCAGATGCTGTCTAAATAAGGCAACATCGCGCTCCAGAATTTTCTCAGAGCGGCGGAGATAATTAAAGAACGGCTTTGGAACCAGTTTGTATGCTTCGCCAAATTGCGGCCGAACTTCCGAGACGTCGGGAAATCGGCCCCTTGCTGCCTCGACGAGCAGCGGCGCGATTAACTTTGAACGTGCAAGATGTATCGCCGCTCCATGAGTAAAATGAGGAATAGGCACAAGAGCAATGCCTCCCGGGGAGTCCAGCTTGTCAATAGGGCTGTGCAACTCGTATTGATATCGGTCACTTGCGTCGAAAGGGTCAAGGAAAACACAGCAAGTCGCACGTTGCATGCGGAGATTCGAAAGTTCGTCGAACTGCAGCTCAATTAAAGCGCGGTCCTTTAGCCACCTCCCGTCACCGGAAGCGACTTCCGGCGACACAGAAACTTGGGGAGCAATTGCGAAGCCGTATGCAGCATCGAACGCGTTCCGCAGATGCAGCGCTCCGTATGCGCCTAACGATGTTCCGTATAAGATTAACGGGCGAGACGCTACATGCTTGCGAACAACATCGGCGAGCTGCCAAATCGCGGCTGTGTGCCACCAATGATTCTGCTTGCCAACAACAGCGATCACTGGGATCGAGCGCGGAACAAAGAAGTTGAGCCCCCACGGCTGACTGGGGGGCTGAGCGGCCCACGGCGCGAACGTTAGAAAAACAGGGCCGTCTCCCATTTCAGTACCAACTGCGAAGGCAAAAAGTGTCTCGCAGTCGAAAATGTACGTCCTGCCGCCACCAGAAGTCACGTTCATCCATCCTACAAACGCTGCAGATCAGCTATAAACGTCCCGCGGAGCGAAGGGCCGCCGTCAATGAAACATATCCAGAATGTGAAAGGTGCAATCTATCGGCATTAAGATTTGTGCACTCAACCCTGTAGCCACACGTTATAATACTGTCAGCATTAAACGTCTCCGCATTCGCAATTTTCCGAACTTGCGCTCTTACAGATGAATTAACAGACTGCCTTTGACATTCAAAATCTTTGAATTTTTCGCCCCTCGGTGGGATCTCAACGAAGGTAATTTTAGCATCTGACCAGATTGCTCTTACCTTTCGAATAACGGCCATAATTCCGGCAGAAATAGCGCACGCCTTTTCAAGACCACTGAGATTATTAGTCCCAACTATCACAATAACCGATCTGGGAGCAATCCTGTGGAGTTCCATCGCACTGAGTCGCCAGAGGATCTGCTGAGTTCTGTCGCTGCCGATACCTGCATTTACGGGCCGTAGACCTCCTGCTCTCCTGAAGAGGTCAAGCGGCCAATTTTGCGCAAGCGAATCACCAACTATGAATGTATCTACTCGGGCCTCCAATTCATCTCGAATATGCAAATGGCGCTTAAACCATGAGACTGATCGAGGTGGTGAAGGAGTCGTAGCGAGCAAAGTATCAGCTTCTTCACAGTCCGCTTCGGCCGCCAGGGAGGGATTGATCGAGTAAATAGGCACCACGAATGCAGTGATGATCACCACTAGTAAGCCCTGAATGACAGCTTGAGCGCGCGACATTTTAACGTATCCAATAGATCCAGCTCGGGTATGCTCAGAATTAAAACCGAAGTTATGAGTCCTTGAGAGGAGCAACTCGATTCTTGCCCAGCTGCCCGGTTTGGCTTGGTCGTTGAGTTCGGTTTTGAGAAATACCGCGCAATAAGCGTCGCGGCTGGAGTCAGGGCAATAGGCGAAAACACCTACCGGAACCACCTCGATGCAATCGCAGATAACAGCATAAGCAAAAGCTACTTCGCTGCAACCGGCGCAATCGCAATTCGTCCTGCCTCAGTGAGGTCGCCGCAACGCCAGATCGAGGTTTGAGAATTGCTGGACCACTCAAAGTAGAACAGCGCGGCGATTTCACCGGCACGTGCAACTGGATCCACAATCTCGCGCACCTCTCGAACGATCTTAGCGCGTTGCTTGTCATCGACGGGGCAGTTCCGCTCATCGTTGCGGACACCCCACTCGGTTAGCCAGCATCCGACTCCGATTTTGGCGGCGCCGCACTTGGCGACTGTGGCGCGCAATGCCCGCTTTCGGAGGTCAGGGGCAGAGTCGGCGTTTGGATAGTGATGAATCGCGAGTGCGTCCACAGATCGCGCAAGCCCTCGCTTGAAAAGCTTCTCTTGCAGAGCTTCCACCTCAAGAGCATCGGCGCCGGATTTCGCTGCCCAGTGCGAAGGAATATTGGCCATTCCTGCCGCCACAATGACGGTATTCCTTGCGGATAAGATACTTTCTTTAAGGCGGCGAACAGCAGAAACAATACCTAGATATTTCTCGATACCTCTCTCAATTGCATCATAATTCGCTAAATCCCGAAAGCCAACTCTACCATGCTCCTTCGAATATACACCAAGGTCGCCGTTAAACTCCGCCCAGTCTATTTCGTTGCCTACCTCCACGCCAGACAAAACTACTCCACTCTGATCTAGATCGCGCCAGAATGCACCAAACGACTCTTCGAATTTACCCACGTCCAGCTTGGACAGCGGGTAAGCCGCCTTTACCATAGCGTTACCTGGGCGACGCTCAGTTCCAGGCTCGTAAAATTCCTTCGCAGAGAGGGTCACTACCAGGAGAACGCTAAGTCCATGTTTATGAGCTTGCACAAGTGAATTTTTGCTATCCTGCAGCGGAGGCTGAATATTCAGTCTCACTGCCTTGACTCCCGACCGAATCATCTCGGCAAACATGGCATCTCGCTGGCTTGTATTTAGCCAGGCCATATTCGCCTGATTTACACCAACTAGAGGCAATCCAGCTTTCATTTCCGCTAAGACGTTCCCTGGCCGTAAGCAGCATAGAGCCAACGTTACGAACAGCAAAGCTCTCGCAAGCTTACACATCCGCTCGCAGCCGCAGGCGCTCTGTTGCTCGCTCCCAAGCAGCACCGAGAGCATTGTCCAAATGGTCTTTGAAACGGTACTGCTTACCATAGTACGGTCCACCAGGCGCTAGCGTAAGCTCGCCTAACACCGGCCCGCGGGACGTGGCGTACATGTCTACGCTTACGAATGGAGTAGGAAGCGCAAGAGAGAGCTTTGCTGCGTCGGCAAGCATCTTGTCTGAGCATCGAGGCCTCGTAGGAAGTCCACAGCGAAGTACCTTCCACTCGCTTTCAAGACTCGTAAGCGGGTTCAGCTCTGACCAATTAGGTCCGAACCAGGCGCCTGTGGGAGGCTTCGTGTTTCTGTCGTATTGAATAGTCAGCCCGTTTTCACCTTGGAACATGTACAGTTTGTAATCATATGGTATCTGATCTTCGTTGTTTTCGCCGACGAGCTTTTCCTCAACGATTAGTTTGTAGCTTCCTTTGAAGCGGTTCTCTTCATATAGCTCCTCTTGCTGCTTACGAATATCGGACTCCGTTATTTCCATTTGCCTCATACTGTCGAAATAACGGCCTTGGCTTAGCCGCCGCAATACCATTACACCTTTTGTGGAGTGCAATCCCTTTGGCTTTACGACAAATCGGTCAGGAAAGTCCTCATCTCGGAATTCGACCGGCCTATCAAATAGGCGATAAATATGCGGGACTTGAACACCGTGTTTCTTCGCAAAATCATACGCAGCCGTCTTGTCTCCGACGAACCATGGGACATGTTTTTCACGCCCCTCAACCCTCTCCTTTTGAAATGCAACCCAACCCATTCTGTCCTCCTGAGATTTGGCTACCGCCTATCATACGCGGGCGGAACCATCCAGCCACCTTTCCGCCTGCGCCCTTCCACCGTTGCCCAGGCGTCGAGTGGCCTATGCCTCTATCAGCCTGCGGTTGGCGCGAGAGTGTTCGCCGGGCAGCAGCCGCTTCGCCCGGGATTAGAGCTATTTCCGGTCATGTATCGACGGCCAAGTCGTCCTCGTATCCGGCTGCAGCGAGGCAGTTGCGGCACTCCTGCGGGGTGAAGTGCGTGAATGCGTGCCGGATCGCTGCCCAGAGTTCCGGGATCCGGCGGGCTGCCGCGCTGCGCAGCAGCGCCTTGAGCTTGGCGAAGGCCTGCTCAATCGGGTTGAGGTCAGGGCTGTAGGACGGCAGGTACATGAGCCTGTCTCACGGCCTCTGCCGCCTCGCGCACGCCGGCGACCTTGTGGGCTGGCAGGTTGTCCATCACGACGATGTCGCCCGGCTGCAGCGCCGGGACCAGGGTCTCGGTGACGTAGCTACGGAAGCGCCTGCCGTTGGTGGGGCCGTCAAGAAGCGCGGTGGCACACAGCCCACTCGTGCGTATAGCGGCCGTGACGGTGGTCGTTTTGTAGTGGCCAAACGGTGCTGCAAGCCGGCAGCGCTCGCCGCGCGGGGCCCACCCCTAGCGGCGCGCCATGTTGGTGGTGTGAGCGGGCGTTGGATCCTGGTTCTTCCGCGAACTGTGTGGTGCCTGATACTCAGGTTGCAGTGAGAACACGTTGACGCAGAAGGGCGAAGCCGGCGCGGCCGAACATCGTGCGCTTGAGCATCTTCAATCGCCCGATCTGCGCCTCGACTGGGCTCGTCGACCAGGGCATCGTGATCGCGCCCCGTACCGCTTCTCTGTCGCGTCCCAGACCAAGCGCGAACTTCGCCAGCGGCGTCCCGGCCGCGGCCGCGAACCAGGCCTCCAGGCTCTCACTCGATTGCGGTCGCACCAAGTCGGCAAAGCGACGCGCGAGGGCCGCGCTCTCCCTCAGGTCCGGGGCTTCCGTCCGTAGGTGTACGAGGAAGCGACGATCGTCCTCGCCCAGCGTGCACGGGTCCGCCTGCAGAAGCCATGTCGGCCGATTGATCGACGGTGGCCGCCATCGCGGCGCGCTCGTTGAGCCGGGCGTGGTATCCAACACGTCCACGCTCCTGCGCCGCCGCTTCATCGCCCAGTCGCGAACAACCCGCGGCCGAACGGCGGCGCCGGCGCCGATCAGTCCGCGGGCAAGTTCGGCGGCGCTGCGGCAGCCGGCCTGCCAGCGCGCCTCGAGTTCGGCGCGGTAGGGATCGAGGATTGTCGGTACGGCGCGCCCTCGCTGCCAGGAAGGCGGTGTGTCGCGGCGCAGCCAGACCCGCACCGTCTTCCGATCCAGCCCAAGCACGCGGGCAACGCCCGCAACCGAGGCGCCAGCCTCGGCCAGCCGCCTGAGCTCGGCGTGCCGTGCCTGACGAGGCGCGTGCGTTGCTCGCTTCCTAACCTCGATCGCCGTCGGCGGTCGCGCGGCCTTGGCCGCCGTCCGATCCGTCTCGATCTTGAGCCTGAGGAGCGCGCGACCGGCGGCGCGGATTGCGATGTGGTGATGAGCGACGATCGCGCGGAGGGCGATGCTAAGATTGCAGAGCAGGTGGAAGCGGTCGAGGACTTGCCGGGCCTGCGGTGCTCCCAGGCGTGCGCCCTCAGCGAACACGTCGGCCCGGTCCCGGACGACGACCTTGATGCTGGGATGGCGGCGTAGCCAGGCAGCAACGCTCAGGGCGTCGCGATCCGGCAGCAGATCGAGGACGGCGCGCCGTTCGAGGTCGACAAGCATCGTGCCGTAGCGGCAGCCACGCCGCCAAGCCCACTCGTCGATCCCGACGACGCGCGGCTCCGGAGGAAGCAGCAGCGGCGCCGCCCGTGCGAGACGCAAGAGCGTGTCGCCACTCAGCGGCATCGCGAGACGCCGCGCAAGGCGAGCGGCGGGTTCGCCGCCGAGCGTGAGGCCGAGGTGGCGCTGGAACACGCGCAGGCGCTCGGAGCGCCGAGCATGAGGTCGGACGACCTGACTGACGCTCTCGCTAAAGGTCCGCCGCGGGCAGCTGGCATTGGGACAGAGGAAGCGCCGTAGGCGAAGCTGCAGGCGAGCGGGCCGACCCTGCCAGGGCAGGTCCACGAGGGTTCGTTCGTACCGCCCGTGGTGACGACGCAACAAGGTTCGACATCCTGGGCAGCGTGTTGCGGCCGGTGCACGCGCGGCTGTTGGAACACCTGAGGGCCTCGGGCAAGCTGTTTGCCGATGAGACCACCGCACCGGTGCTCGACCCAGGGCGCGGGCGCACCAAGACAGGCCGGCTCTGGGCCTACGCTTGGGATGATCGACCCTGGGGCGGCACAGATCCGCCGGGCCACGTCTACCTCTATGCCTCCGACCGCACTGCTGAGCGGCCCCTAGGCCAAGCTCGACACCGCTATCTCGCAACACAGTAGCAAAAGGTTTGCCGAACAAAAAAATGTCTATCGATACTCGCTTTTAGATAAATATTTTTCATACGTGGAAACTATGAGCGACTTCGCGATCTCCTGTTTGTCAGCTCTCGGAGTAAGACGAGCAAAGCAGCCGACGGAATCTTCTATAGTAAATAGCCTAGATATAGGCTCAATTTCTAGCTTCACAGATTCTGACTGATGACATGCAAAAACCAAGATACGGTCTTGAAATGAAGATTGTTCCAAAAGGTATAGCGAAGCGGCGAGGAACGGTCCGAGCTCCCCTGCTAATATAACCGCATCGTATTGATCATCGCCAAGCGGACGTGCATAGGCGTCGAGCTCTGCACGAGGCACATGCTGTTTGACGGAACTTCTCATCCTCAGGTCGACAGAAAAATCACTTTTGTACCGAAGCCGCCCCAGGTGGAGGTATGCCGCATAATCCCGATCTGTAACCGCAATCTTCACAGCATCAATATGTGGCTCTACCACCGTAACAGACGGCAATCCCATCTCACATGCAAGTAATGCGGTCGAATCACTGCCATACTGTAACAAATTCGATGAAGAACCCAGACACTTCCGGACGAATCCAAGCTCATCAACGGACCTGCTGTTTTTTCCGGCAATATAAAACAAATTAACTGGATCAAGCATTTCTTCTAAAGATAAAACACGATGAGCTGAACTACCGGAAAATGGAACATCTCCCAAGCCCTTCATCTTCCACGCCTGTGAGATATCTACGGCGCCATCAAGAGAATCCCGCTGAGAATATTCTTGGGGAGACATGCCAAAGTACGGAGCCACATGCAGGCCATGTCCAGTATAATTTGCGAGCGTGAATCCGCGGAAATTCGGAACCCTAAGTTTCAGCTTCTCTCTCGCGCTTTCCAGCAGACCTTCAAAGTCCCGCGAGTGAAAGTGAACATGCACAAAGTTACACTTTTCAACCACTCCACCCGGCACAGTATCCATTCCGCTCAACCAATCATACAAGTGAAACCCATTGTCAAGTTTAAATTGCTCGCCTGATCCAACGATTAGTTTTTTAGTAACGCCCTTTTTCACATAACAACTATGAGGTATATTGTTATAGCACTTTTCTATTCTAAAGTATCGACGGGCTTTCGTCTTCAGGCGTTCAAATTCCGACATCAGGCTCGACGCGTCGGCCGTGAAGGGCATATCAGTTTCAAGATCAAGAAATTCATCAACATCAAGCGGCACAAAAAAATCATATCTGTGCCGGAGTTCTTGCATGCAGCCCGCGACAATCTCTCCTTTGCGTTCGAAATCAATAGGCTGCGGATAGGCGTAGCTAACGTTGGTTCCGCTGCAGGCCGCCGTCCGCAAGGTCTCCTTCACCTCCTCCGAGGTAGAGCCATTGTCGAAAATAAACAAGTTATCGCGACCAAAAATATCTCCGTGATATTTAATCCAGCAATCTAAAAGCCGATCTTCGTTTTTCTGCATTGTTATGAGCGCGACCCGCATGACAATGATCCTATGCTAAGACGGCTTCCCGACTGATCTGCAACGGAATTGCGCACGTCTCGCCGTCTCTAAATCCAATAGGCGAAAACCTCCACAGCCCCATCGTTCGCACACTTCCTGCCTTTCAGAGGAAATAACCGTTCCGCAGTTCACGTCATCTGCTTTGCATTCTAACGTATAAGCCGACTCAACTGTACCCATACAACCTGCGCAGCTGACTTTTGTCATCGTTTCCTTCCCAAGATAACGCAACCGCTTCCTAGCCGCGCTTGACGGCGATCATCGATCGCGAGGCGTCCTTGACCGGCCTTGCCGAAGAGCGATATTTCACCGGACACGATATCCTACTAGTGCTCATTGCGCAGGTATCCCGGCTCGCGTGCGTGCATGAGCACGTAGTGCCACGGAGAAGGCAGCGGAGATGCTCCGCAACAAGCGCGCCATTTAGCCAGACGGAGATTCGGCTGACCTATGCACGCAGCCCCACGTTCCAACTCGACGCTCAAGCGTCTTGCCGGCAATCAGCACGTCCGACTCCCTCGGACCAAGACCCAAGCGCACGCAGTCAGCAACCCAACCACCGATTCCGCGCCGCATCTGAGGCGAACTGTCCACACCGACGGTTGCAGTCATCAAAACGTGCTGCGTACAAGCGAGATTACCCGAGGATCTGACGGAAGCGCTCAGCACCCTGAAGCTGCTCCAATACCGCACGGTGCAGCGCGGCCCAGACACCTGCAGCCTGCCGCGCGTGAGGCCGTCGCCAACGTCTTGCGGCTGTAGCCCACCTCGGAATGCGGCAGGCGCTTCCACCGCCTGCCCGTGTGCAGCACCAGGAATAAGCCCGCCAGCGCCGCGCGATCTAAGACGGGCAGTCGCCCGCTTTTTTTGGCGTCTCACGCTCGGGCGGCAGAAGCTACTCGAACACCTCCCGGAGGCTGTCGGGAACCAGAGTGTGCGGGCCCGCCCAACCCGATCACGCCGGATCTGACCTTCACCCTAAACCCACGTGCACGCTCAACAATGAGGCACGGACCAACTTGCACCTGATGGCCTATACCTCTCGGGTGTCCTGCGGTGAGCGTCAACGTGAGCACATCTACCCCCGCGACTCAACCTACTTGCGCAATCGTTGCGCCAGGCAAATCAAGAGGAGCATCAGATAAGCCGCCAGATCCAGCCGAGAACATGCGAACTAACTGCTCTACCGCCTCGCTCCGCTTCGCATCGAGAGCCAAATGCTTCATACCAGCAAGAACCCGCTCTCGGCTCTTCCGAACGAACAGGCATTCCTCAACGAGATCTGCTGCGGCAACACGCTCCCCAAAAGCAAAGAGGTAGCCACTGTCTCCGTGGACCACATGTTCCGGCACGGCACCGACCGCCGAAGCCACCACGGGCAAGCCACACGCCAACGCCTCAACAATTCCAAGCCCAAATGATTCAAGTCTCGCAGTCGATAAAAAACACCCTCCCTGGTGGGCAAAATCCCGCATCATACCCGCTAGATCAGCTTGAGACAAATTATAGTAAACCCTCACATCCTCATCGATTCCAAGCAGCGCAATCTGATCCATGAAGTCGTGAACGTACTCATCCTCATAGCGCAAACTTAGCACAAATACCGGCCTCACGCGGAGACCGCGCTTCTTGAGGAGCGACGCGATATAAACAGCGTCGCGCCAATTCTTTCGCTCGTCCAGACGGCCAACCCACAGCATTGGTCGCGGATGCGACGTGGATAAAGGAGTCCTCTGTTCAGAATAGAAGATATCGGTATTGATGAAGTTCGGGACGATTTCGATATCCTGCGGTGGAATGCCGGCTTCCGCGTTCACCCAGTCACGAGACCAAGCGCTGGGAACGACGACTTTATCAAAAAATCCCTTTAGCGCTCCGACTGGTGCAACAGTTGCAGGAGGACAATCGTGCAACTCGAGATAGACTTTCAATCCCTCCCGTTTTAAATTACGAGCAAGGTGGAAATGCGAAAATAGCGTAACGCAGGGTATCTCTTCGCTTTTGACAAGGTTATATATATTATTATCAATTCCAAGATGGCCTAGAAATGTATGCCGAGCTCCCTCAGCTTGGAGCGATGCCACGCCACCCCGATCCCGCATGAAGTAAAAATATTCTTCGAGCCCACGCGGTTGCAGCACGCGCATGCGCTCACGAATCACGGAAATGATGCCGCCGAGGCTGCAATTTTCGTAGATTGTCAAATGTTTAATCATGCGCGCTTCCCAATGCTTTGCTCAGCGTAGCCGAGATACTTCAATGTGTCCGCAGCTCGCGACTCCCAGGTTGTAAGTGAGAGGTACTCTCGCACGACCCTGCCATCTTCCATTGTTACCGGAGAAGCCAGCGCTCGCAATATAGTCTTGCTGAGGGACTTGTCTGCCGCATAGAGAAAGGTAAACGGGGTTCCGCGAAGATTGTGCACATCCGAATGCACAACCTTCAGGCCGGCAGCGAGATACTGATAGTACTTGATGGGGTCGAGCGAAAATGTGATGCGATTCACCTTGAATGGGAGAATCCCAACGTCCCACGTCGAGCTAATTTCATAGAATTCATCGATCGATCGTTGACCAAAAAGCTTGATATTATCAGCAGCAAGTTGCTTCGGATCGTGCAAACCCGGCCCGATGAGTTCGAACTGTACTTCCGGAAGCTCTCTGGCTGCCTGCGCAACGGCATCGACATCAAATCTGCCGCCGAACATATGTCCAAAATAACCCACTTTACTTCTTCTCGAATTTCGCCCCCCAATCGCGGCTTCACTCCAATTCTGCTCTAGGTACCGGAACGCTTCCTCCTCCAGCCCATTCGGGAGAACATGCACCGCCTCCTCGCGCGCGCCAAATGCGATCGCGCGATCTCGTAGGGGACCGCTGACCGTGATGACGACGTCCGCAGTTTGACACATCCTCCGTTCAAGGCCGGAATTATACCATTTGCCATAACCTGCGCCCGCGGCCTTCATCCCCTCAGGATCGTCTCGAACTTCGTACAAGATCTTCCAGCCGCGCTCCTTGAGTAGGTCGATCATCAAGAACGTCTGGCTGTCGCACAGACTAGAACATATAAATATACCAGGCTTTGTGCGACGCTGCAGAATATCTTGAAGATGAAGAAAATAATCCGAACGTCGCATTTGGGTGATGCCTGGAGCAGGCTTTGCGACGGGAATCGTGTCACTGAGCGGAATGTAGGTCACTTCAAAGCCGAGCTTTCCAAAATTCTCGGAAAGGTAGTGCGGCCTTAAGCGCAGGACGTCATCGCGGAAAGGTCCTGCACTCGTCGAGTAAATGATGGGAGTGCCGCTTGAGTTGCCGTCAGGCGACGCGCCGACCATAGCCATCTCGCGCCACTCTCGGCAGGTATTTTGGTAGTGAACTTCTAACTGCTCAGTGGGGATCTGCTCCGCCGGATTACCCTCGAGCAGAAGGACAGCTTCGCCTCGAACTGCGCCATAGGGCGGAACTAAAGGGACCTCCTCAGAATGGCCGAGCGGCGACGCTTCTAACGCTTTCCTCCTCTCAAACACACCATCGCCGAGTGATTTGAAACCGTGGGGTGTCGCGGTAATTTTTCGAGCTTTGGAGTCCCAAAATTTCAGGCGGACGACCGCTTCAACACCTTTACTCGACGCAGTGGGTCCGACCGCAATCTTCAGAATTGGTAAATGAAACGGCTTTACCTCGAAGCTTATCGTGTCGCGCACCGGAATACGTACTGCTGTTGCGTCGCCTCCGAGAGAAGTAGCCCCTCGGACAGCTATTTCCGACGGCAGCGCCTTACCGGGAGCGCCGCCTGTCGCCTTCGCGCCTGAGCCCGTACCGGAGCCTCCTGTCTCCGACAGGGAAATTCCCGCAGAAGCGCCATTACTCCCGGAAGCTTTCAGGCCATTAGGTTCTACCTCAACCATAGACCCGGCGCCCCCTACGCCTTCCGCCCCGGACGGGAGTACCAATGTCGACCTTCGACTCAGCTCGACAAACACCTGACTTCGTATTCTCGTCACTTCAGCGAAATCAGTCTCCCGCCGAAACGTAATCAGATCTCCTTCGGTAATGGAGATGATGGCGGACGACGCGTCAAATTGAATAGACAGATCGGCCACCCCAGACAGAAAGGCAGAAGGTATCTGCATACGGCTTTCAGTTCGCCAAATGCCATCAACGCGATCGTTAATAACCACTGCTTGCTCGTCCGGCCTAAGACTGATATGGAGCAAGACATTTTCGCCGGCAATATAATCCAAGGTAGTAGGAAGCCGGTCATGAACGCCGGCGAGCTTTATGTTATGCACGTCGCCAGGCGCGATCGGATCTTGAAGCTCAATTTCCAAAGAACATCTCCCGTCGTTTTAGGCCAGTTACCTGAAAATAGAACCAACGTCAAGGGCGCAAGTGCTACAGATAAAGGCAGCGCATATGACCGCTGAGCTTCAATGATGTTGCTTTACAAAATCCTATAGGGACACAAGCTAAAGACACCGGGCGGATTACTACTGTCAGACCGTACCCCCTTTCATGAGGGCGCCTCTTCAAGGTCGAGCGCAGCTCGACGCAATGATGCCAACTGGCTCGGCTCAACATGCCTGCATATATGCCAAGGGCTGTGGTCAAGTTGTTGGGTGGTATTGTGTATCTTCGTAGTGATAGACACGTCGGAACCCACTGGGAGAAATATGGTCTTTTGAAACCGGAAGACGAAACCACAGTGTGAGGCTTCGGGCCGTATCTCTGCTATATCGCTCCGATGTCGGTTGGCCAAAACAGTACCTTGATAGACATGATTGAGGAAGATCGCGACATTCACTGGTCGACGCGGAAGAAAGTCGTTAAAAGCCCAACCGCGGACAAGCGATTCGCTGCATCTATCTATTCCTCCTACAAATTTCGAAGTTATTCTATGATTGGCAAGTGGAAACGTTAATCCCTGGTCAATCAAGCTGACGGTTAGATACATACCGTCTGCGACAAGACAGTTTTCAGGAAACTCCCAGCTAAAGTCAGCACCTTCCGGAGTGGAATCCTTTTTGCCCGCGGTAATCTCTCCAAGTGACAACATACCCGCTGGACGGCCGTCAATGCTGAACACGAGGTGCCCGTCTGTCTCTCCTGAAATCCAGATTTTACCAGAGACGTGCATTATGTCGGTATGAGAGACGGCAATTCGAACTCGTGGCATCGGCACATGATCGTCGCTAGGTACTTGCACCTCATCTCTACACTTCCGCTCTGCTTCGTTATGAAAAAACAACACGTTGCCTTCAAACTGAAGAGTGGTCGCAAGATGAATATCTTCGCCTCTGGCTAGCAACTTCGGGGCGTGCATATTTATCCCGACTGCAAGACCATTTTCTTCGATAATAATACGAACTGTGAGCTCGGACGAAGCTTCCTCCTGTGTCAATATGAATTCGTCTTCGAGTTGCCATCTGCCGTCGCGTTGGTCGTTGATCACAACCCTGCGTAAGGTGCGTCGAAGACTTAAATGAAGCAGAATACTGTCGCCATTTCGGTAATCCACTGTTGCGTCGCTGGTTGAAGCTCCAAGCTGAAATACCAGGCAGTGACACGTTCCTACGCGTAAGGGCTCCGAGAAATTCAACTCCATAGTACAACCTCTCCGTAACGGGCTAGACGCCACCGGCTGAAAAGCGCTCTAATGCGGCAAGTGCGCGATCCGTTTCCTCGTCAAAGCTGCCAGGCTTCGACTTCAGGCTTCCCGTGATGAATCCAATAACGGAAGACAAATCGTTTCTTAAGACGGCGCTCGTGTCAGCCATCTGCTGAATCAGTTCTGCGAGCTGTGTTTGTTTTTGCAGAGCAGCCTCAAGTTCCGCCGCGGCCGCTTTCCGCTCTCGTTCAAGTTCAACCGCGCGCCAGAAGAGTCCCTGCGCCAAGCGGGAAAACATCCCGTCCTCCGTGACCTTTTCTCCGAGGTAAATTCGAGCGGCTCGATCGAGCGCGCCGCCACGATCTTGCGTTCTCCAATTAATTCCCGGGCTTTCGGTGCCTACGCGATACCAAAAGAGGGCCTCCGGCACCGCGCCGATTCGCAGCCCCCCAGTATGCGCCTTAACGAAAAATCGCCAATCCTCCGCATGATTGAAACGGCCATCTACTACGAAGCCGCCAGTTTCGAGGAATTTCTCACGATTAACAAAGCAGTTGAGATCGCCGTAACCATTCATCAAAATGCCTAGTGGTCCAAAATCACCCATCGTGACGAATCGTCTTACGGCGTCAGTACTGCGTTTAGGCGGTTCGTCACCCACAAATTGATCGGCGAAACAGGTTAATACGTCGAATTTTGTTTGCTCAGCAACGCTACAGAAAGTCGACAATTCGTGAGGCTTTGCAACATTGTCGTCGTCCATGAAAAGAACGTACTTCCCGCGCGCTCTAGCCGCTCCCGAATTTCTCGAATAAGGCTCGTAGAAATTTTCTTGCATCCTGATAATTTCTGTAGGGTAACGTCGAGTTCCAGACTCGATAGATTTAAGGCATTCAATCGTGGACGAAGAACGGCTCGAATTGTCGACGATGATAAGTTCTACGTGGTCGTAATCCTGAGCTTCGATCGATTTCAGAGCCTGGATGAGACGTGCCGGACGCTCATAGTGAAGCAGGTTGACGGTGATCAATGGTTTAGCTTTTGGTTTCGCGGGTTGCTGCCGCGTCGTACCGTTCGGGTTCGTTGAACATGTTTCATAGAGTGCTAGATGCTGGCGTCGTATTCGGTCGAAATCGAAAGCCGGTTCGGCTCTTAGGAGAATGTCAGCTTTCGACACGGTTAATATTCGATCTGCGAGATCTGCCGGGGTGGGCTGGAAGAATGTAGCTTCGTGATACGCATCGGCAACAAGTTCTGAGGAACCGCCGACTTCAGTTGCGATGAATGGTATCTTATGATATAGACATTCTAGTACAGTGTATGGTGAATTGTCTTGAATTGCCGCGAGCACTGCGAGGCGGCCGGGGACCTGCAAGTACTCGATCGCCTTGAAAGTATCAAAACCGGTTTGGAGTGCTACAGCTCTCCGCCATCGTGAGGCGCGCCTGTGAATATCCTCGATTGAGTATTGGTTGCCGAGCTTCCCGAGGAACGTTACCGTTATGGACGGATCCAACTTGCCGTCGATGCGGTCAATTGCATCGCAGAACAGCAAAAGTCCCTTTCGCGGCTCCATCCGTCCGAAAAATACTAGCTCGGTCAGTTTACCGTCTCGGTATCTTTCGAATCGCTTGGTAGTAATACTGCTGCTGCCAGGAAGTAGATTTGGCAGTGAAATAGTTTGCTTCGGCAGGATCCATTTATTATCTTCCAACCATCTTTTCATGTACTTACTAGGGGTGACGAGCAAATCTGCGTACTCGATTAGCCGGCGTTCCATGCGGTCGCGTATGAGATACGTGATATCATCAAGGGTGCCGGCGTTCGCGAACCGGGACCATAAAGTCGGGCCATGAACGGTGACGAAGATTCTAGTCCTCGCGAGGCAAAGCCCTTGATGTTTCGCAAGTGCGGTAAAGTAACCGAGACCGCGAAGATCCACAAAATGGATGATGTCGTATGAACTCGATTTGAGGCTTTCGTAAACGTGATACGACTGCGCAGTTACGTCATCGCCGGAGGCAGTTGGGCTCGGATGCACCGGTGGCGTCGAAGCGATATCTAGGCTGACCAGTTTTATTCCGAGCTTTGCATAATAAGCATACCATTCCGCGAAATTACCCGACTCATAGTAGACAGATGTATAAAAAAGGTCGACGTCGTGTCCGGCTGCGGACAGTGCCTGTGCCAGGGCTGTGCAGGCGGTTCCTACTCCGCCGTTTTTAATTGGTCCAATTATATCTGGCGTGGCAATGCAAATCTTCACGGAGGGTCTCTTATCGCCGTTAAAGTGATCCGGTCAGTGAAACGCAATCTGCTATAGCGGGTTGACGTCTAGGTTGTTTCCTCGGGTTCGGGCAGTACCTTTTTATTCCGTGCCGAGTTCGGTCGATTAGTGATTTGACCGTACATCTACCACCCCGCATCCAATTTCACTACCTGATGGTCAGTACTGGCTGCGCTCGTTTGCAGATCTCGGCGGATTTTGAGCGGCTTATGCTGATGACTTGGATCTAAGACTTGCTTAAAAGCGTCGGCCGGCGGTCTTCGCGAGAGACCGCCGGGGCTACTAGTAGCTTATAAGCAATATTAGAAGCCTTTACAGTAATTATATTTCAAGCTTTTACTCAACCAGGGCATTCATTTTTTGCCCGATTGCGGTGTAACTGAATCCAAGCTTAGCGATGTCTCTGCTCCAGTAGACGTTGCGCAGGTCGACAACCACAGGTTCGGCCATGATCGCCTTCAGCCGATCGAAGTCGAGCGCTCGGAACGCGTCCCACTCGGTCACCAGGACCAGCGCGTCCGCCCCTTCGGCACAGTCGTAGGGGTCGGCCGCGTAGCCGATGTCGGGCAGGAGCGGCCGCGCCTGCTCCATCCCCTCCGGATCGTAGGCCCGCACCCTGGCGCCCGCATCCTGCAGGCCCGCCACGATCGACAGGGAT
>NZ_BJZU01000151.1 GCF_007992195.1 Methylobacterium oxalidis
CCCTAGTTGAAATCACCTAGTTGTGCCCCGAGCTTGGAAGCAGCGTTGTTTATAAATTTTCCTAAAAAATCGATCGCTCCGAAATTAATCATTGAAGCAAACTCACTGATCCTACAGCTTCGCTCGGGAGGCTTCTGAAGATTTACAGGACATGTCACCAGAATCGAGTTCGACCACGAACCACCGCCAGGATGAATTTGGATCCGCCTCGCGTTCTGTGCGATCAAGTTCCGCAGCCAACGTAACCAGATGCTCCCGATTAACGGGCAGAGGAGATACGATGCGAATTTGCTCCGCGCCATCGTCCAGATTTCGTCTAGCGAGAGCGAAATTGCCTATTTGTCTCATAGTATTAACAAGCAGCTTGCCTTGCACATCGCTTGAGTGACGCCTTTGGAACAACTTACCCTTTAGAATGGGCATGAAACTGAATAGTCGGCGTTCTTTAATTCGATGGCGCGGATCGAGGTGAGTTCATAATTCGGAGCGGTGATTGTTCTGCCTCCTCCTCCGCTCAGAATGCCTGCGTTGACCCAAGCTGATTGGGTCTCATTCATAGCATTTGTAAACCGGACACTGATGATAAGTGGGTCACAAGAACCTGTTACTCGGTACTGAGGCTTGCCGCCTTGGACTTGCATGCCTGTAGGAATGACGCTCGCGCATTGGCAATCAGACCTTGTGAGAAATCGGGCCTTAGAGATGGGAGGCACGGCATCGCCGCGGGAAGCTAGGTAAGTCTCGACCCAACCCCGGCATTGCTCCAACGATGCTTGCGCCGCTGGATTGTGGTCTTGAGCACCATGCAGCGCGTCGTATGGCGAACGACCTGCGCGACGATAGCCTTGGTAGGTGCGGGTGGCGCCAGCATCGGTAAAAACCCAATCGACGTTGAGCTTGGCACTCGCGCAATTATCGGGCGCGGGTCCTGTCATGGTGGTGCGCCCTGATGAACAACCCTCTGCTTCCGCGCGGGCACGACACGAACGAGCATTCGCTAGTCCGGTCGCGGCCACACACTCTGCTGCAGACTTTGTGATCTGTTCATCGCAGGTGAGGGCATGCGATGGCGATACAGTCCAGAGCAAAAGCAGGAGCCAATAAACAGGTTTCGGGCGGGCCATAGCACGGCAGCTTTCCAGAGTACTCATTCGCAGTGGCCGTTGCACTTCTTGCTCTGGGCGTAGGCGGGCTGCACAGCTGAGAGCGTGACAGCGGCAGCACCGACGAGGCCAAGCGCGAGAGTGCAGGCAGCAAGAAAGCGGATCATAGCGTATTCCTCTTTGCGGTCGCGGGTCGCGTCACTTCAGACAACTGCCGGATGGGCACTCGCCCGTACTCGGCATGCCACAGTGGCTTGCTTAATTCCGCATCCTCCATATGGATGAGTGCGGCTGCGGCCCTGCAATGTTTCGGGCGAGTGTGCTTAAAAACCAATACGCAATCCGGCGAGGCAGCACGGACCTCTGCCGTTCAGATTGCCTCCACTTCGCTCCCGTTTACTCGTCAGTGACGAAAGCGCTTAAGTCTCTGTCCTGCGCTCATCGCGGCGGAAATTCGAGCAGGAGGTTAATGTGTGCCTGAGAACTCTGGTCGCCTTTGCCTGCCTCGTGGCGATTGCTCCACATGTCGCGCTCGCAGGCGAGATTGGCTCAGGAGCGCCGCCGAAGCCTCCCATACAGTCCGAGGATGTGGATCAGAAGGCCGCGGCGGACCTGCTCGCTGCACGGCAGGAGAATGCCCGAAGGCAGCATGAGGGGGCGCCATCGGTGTGGATGCTTCTTCCGCCGCAGCCGCGAAACTCGCAGCCCTGAGGGTACACCTATGAGGCAGGTACGGCCGGCTGCACCCAAGGTGGTGATGGGTGGCCTCGTGCGGCTACTCGCAGGTGCCTGCCTCCAGGTTCGGAGGGTTGAGCCGCGCCAGACTGAACGTCGTCCGCCGGCCCCTCCGGATGATCGTCAACGCCGCATCGTTCCCCAGCAACTCAATGGCAGTGTCGCGAGGGATGCTGCGGGGAGAGACCCGATAGGAGTAGCGGACCTCCGTGCTGCCAAGCCGCTGCCTGATCTCGCCGCGGCGGAAGTCGATCAGATAAGATCCATCGTCCTTCGTCCTCACGATCCGTCCAGCAGTCTCGTAGGCGTGTTGCTTGATGGTGCAGGTGAGTGTGGGCGGGAAGCCTTGTTGAGCAAGAGCGGAGGCAGCGTTGAGCACGAGGCCGGCGCTAGCCCCCGCCACGAAGATCATTAAAAGCCTCATAGCCACCCTGCGTCCGGTCGTTCATCAATCAGCGTAGCAACCTCTGCCCCTCCCGCAATGGGTGCCTTGGATGACTGCTCAAGCCCCGGACTGGATCGAACTGCCCGACGAGCATGTGCGACCGCTGCATTGTCTGCTCGACATATTCGGGCCGAGAGCGCTGCGCCGCTTCACCTTCGAGCCGCATCCGACGATCAACTACCGAGGATACACGGCACGGTGGCGGCTAGAGGATGGCCAGCTCTTCCTGAAGTCCGCGGGCGGAACCGTGGCAGATCCAGGGTGGCGGTCTGCCGACGGCACAAGGCAGTGTGACCTGACCGACATCCACGGCTCGAAGGAATTAGTCTTTGCGGGCTGGATCACTCAGGATCTGCTGATCCCCGAGCCCGATCGGCTCTGGGAGGCACAGGTCGGCACCTACCTGCGCATCCCGGTGGTAAACGGGAAAGCGGTTGCCGAACCTTCGCTGTTCGAAGTTGGCGTGTCGGAGTTGGCGAGAGAGCTCTTCCGCAGGCGTGTGGTGACTTGAGGCAAGCCTTGGTAGGAGGCAACTGCCCCGCCGCCCGATCTGATCACGGGCTGGCGGGGCGTGTCGTGTCCACACGACGCTGACCGGGCCGGTACGCAACGTGGCCTACTGACAGGATGCAGCAGTGCGGTTACGGCCTGTGATCGCTTGAACCGTCTGATGCGGTGAGCGTTTCGCTTCTCCTGGACGAGGAGGAGCGATGCTGTCGGACGCACAATGGGCCGAGTTGGAGCCGCTGGTGGAAGCCTGCCGACCGAAGGGCAAGACACCGCCTCAGGATCTGCGTCGCACCGTCTCGGCCATTCTCTGGCGCCCTCAGAACGGGGCCAAGTGGCGCGCCGTGCCAGCCGAACTCGGACCCTGGTGGCGTGCCGCTCAGGTCTTCATCCGGTGGGCACGTGCTGGCGTTTGGGAGCGGCTCCTCAGCCTTGTTCAGGAGCGCGGCGTGCAGCTCGGCATGGTGTTTCTCGACGGCACCAGCGTGCGCGCTCACCAGAAGGCGGCGGGGGCTGCGCGAAGGGGGGATCTCAAGCTGAGCGAGATCATCGTGAGGCGCTTGGCCGCTCTCGTGGCGGCTATGGGACCAAGGCTTGTGTGATCGCCGATGGCGCTGGTCGCGCCATCGCCTTCCGAATCGCGCCTGGGCAAGCACATGAACTGCCTCAGGCCATCCCGCTGCTCGATCAGCTGCCGGGCGTGCCCAGGTGGGTGGTGGGCGACCGCGGCTACACCAGCCATCGCTTCCGCGAGCACATTTGGGGCATGGGCGCTCGGCCTGCGATCCCGCCGCAGCGGCACGAGGCTCCTGTCGCCTGTCCGGAGTGGATCTACAACAACCGTAACCGGGTCGAGCGCCTCTGGGCGCGATTGAAGGAGTGGCGCGCTGTTGCCACCCGCTACGAGAAAACGGCTTCCAGCTTTGCCGGTGTCCTCTGCCTTGCCGCCGCACTCGACTGGCTCAAGCCATAACAGGCCGTAGTTGAGCATCAACGTCGCCCTGGGGAAACCGCCCCGAAATGAGATCCTCGAACGAAGGGGTCCGAGGTAGCTACCGCCTCTCAAGCTGCGCCATCAGGATCACCTTGTTCAAGGCAGCCTTCTTTAGGGTGTGGCTCGCATCAGGGTCTCGCAGCGTCTTACCAACGAAGGCATGTGTCCGGAGGAACCGCGTTAGGTTCAGCGTATGAGCCGCACCCACGGGTAAGATCCGGTTGGATGGCGTGGCGATGATCGCATCTACAGCCGCATCCACGTCAGTCTGGAAGAGGATCCCCTGCCGCAGCAGGACGTCGATGGTTTGATCTGTCGCCATACGGGCGAAGCTAGGGCGTGGCTTTGGGCCGTGGAGGGGCACCTGCTGGGCGCAGTCATCAAGTCCAGGCCGCGCCAGTCGCCGAGAAGCGCCGGACGACCGCAGATCCCCTACTCCTCGGCCCTCGGGGGTGTAGTCAGGTTCCCGCCGGGCGTGGTCGGTGCCGTCAGGTGGCAGTGCTTGCGGTCGCCCGTGACGGCCTCGGCGAACCCGTTGACCGCATCAACTTGTCACTTCGGCGGCGAGGTCTGCGGGCATGCCGGAGGAGGAGTACCAGCACCAGGCGGCATGGCCGGTCCACATGGCACTACGACAGCCGGCTTCTGGTTCGGATCGTCAGCCGGCGAGCCTCGCATGGATAAGAGGATGCTCCCGGCTACTGCTAGCACGAGAGCAGCCACGGCGAGGATGAGGAGCCAGCGGGGCATAGCCTGAAACTAGGCGCCCAAACCTGACGCGCCATCCCGTGAGCAGGAAGCGCATGGCCGGAAGCAATACAGGCCCCGTAACGGCCCTAGCCAACCCGTCAATGGCATCCACGATGCCGCTCGCGGCCACGTAGACCGGCGAGTGGATCGGTGCCCGCGAAAGGACGCGGACGCACTCCTTCCGCCAGCCGCGGCCCGGTCGAGGAAGTCGCGCTGCTCGGCGCCAACGAAGACGCGATTGCGGGCCAATCTCTTTCTCGCCTCGATGCGCCAGTATGAATGGAAATGTGCAGACGCCCGACTTATGGTGGCAGGCCCGATCAGCGCCGCCCGAAAGTCTTTCCTGGATGACCCTCCTATTCCTCGCCTGCGCGGCCGCCGCTCTCTGTTACTATTTTATCAGAATGAGGCCCGCACGAGGACGCGCCTTCGTTCGATCAGTGATGTTCCTGCGGTGCCTTGAGGCTCGGCAGACCATTGAGCAAGCCAATGAGGCCATCAAGTCGCCCACAATGGCCAGCAATCAGGATGTCGTACGGTTCGTGAAGCGCGCTTTGCATCACCGCTATGGTGGCAAACAGCGGCCTGCCATTGCAGAGGCTAAGCGGCGCGGCATGATCGAACCAAGGGCGGGAGCTTAGCGGCTACAAGAACCCGCTCCCTGAGTGATCCTTGAAGGCGTTGGCGCGGCGGATGTAGCCCACCACCGTTCGCGGGTCGCGGTGTCCACTCTGATCCATGATGCGGGCGTGGCTCGCCTTGAGATGGATCTTACCACCTCCGTGCGCATCAGACCTGTTTGGGCGCAGACGACCTGCTGTGTGCACCGTCAGACTAGGTGCCCGTCGCCAGCCGGGATGTCGAACTTCTGGAACGCGTTCAGTACGACGTCTCCGACTTGGCTCCCCATGACCAAGCCCGCTTCAGTTGAGTAGGCGAAGTGCACGCCGGCGTAGATCCGGCTCATCGCCTCCTCCCGCGCCGCCATGTCGAAATTGTCGAAGCGCAGCACCACGTCCGGTACCGTCTCGCTGGTGGCCGAGAAGGGGATCGGCCCGAAGAAGTCGGTCATCACCTTGGCGGCGAGCGCCCCGATGACCGAGTGGCCGGACGTGTATTCGGGGTGGTCCGGCGTTGCCGGCAGGAGCGGCAGCCAGTCGGCGTCCGCCCGTGTGGCGCGGTTCCCGTCCTCGCCTGCCTCGTGTATCGCCGTGACCGGCCGCCACGCCTCGTAATGGTACTTCGTCTCCCAGCACGCCGTGACCGCGTCCGCGAGGCCGACGTTCAGCATGGTCAGGAGATAGGCGCTCTCCAGCGGCGAGCGCCCCTGCTCGGCGAGGATGTGGTCGGCGATGTCGCTCCACTGGCCGACGCGCGTGTAGCTGTCCTCGTCGTTTGACCACCACAAGGCGCTCAGCGTCTGCTCGGGCGTCCGTACGCTGGAGTTTACGTCGCCCAGCAGCTTCACCTGCTTGAAGTCGGCCGCGTACTCGGCGCTCGTCACGTCGGGGGGCGGGCCGGGCCGGAACTGGTCCGCGCTCGCCAGCACGAAGGGCTTCACGTCTCCCCAGTCCGGCTGGATGGCGAGCGTGTAGTCCGGCGGGGTCGGCCGGTACTCCCCCGGCTCGTGCCCGGCCACCAGACCGAGGTGCGCGAGTTCCTCCGAGCCGTCGTGGGCGCGGGCGGCGATCACCGCATCAGCGACCTTCGTGCCGAAGGCCACACCTCGGTCTTCTGCTCGTCCATCGTGGATCTCGTCGAGCCGCGCCTCGTAGGCCCGATCGAGGGCATGCTTGTAGTCCGGGAACAGTTCCACAAGGATCTCGTGCGCCGCTGCGCTGACAGCGGCGTCGGCAGAGATGCCAGTCGGCGCCTTTACGTTCACGAGAAATCCAGGCTGGTTGTTGATGGCCTGGAGCACATCGAACATGGCGATGCTCTGCATCGCGAGCGCCCGCGAGACGTAGGGCGCGTCCTCGGGCGGGTTGGTGATCGAGGCGTGCCGGATTGCGTCGAGGGCGATCTGGTTCCAGTCGAGGACGACGTTGTCGAAGCCGGGATCCGGGTCGCGCACATTCTGCCACCCATTAGAGGGCGCCTGATCCTGCCGCGCCTTCTGATGAAGCTCGCGTCCATCGTCGTCTGAGTTCTGAGCCAAAGCCCAACGGTCTGATCTCATCCGGCGCTCTCCTCTTTCCGCTGGCACATGACGGCAGTGTGAGCATCAGCGCAGCCGGATGACGGATCCGGCCTATACGCGGTGGCGCGATCGAGGCTGGCTAACGGTGCAGGGGCGCGGATGCTGGCCGAACGCAGGGCCGGGGAAAAGAAAAAAGTTACGCTCAGGAGGACAAATTTCATCATCTGTAAGCATCTTTGGAATAGATCAAATATAATAATCTTTTGCCTAACCCAGTTGCGCCCAATACGATGGCAGGCTAGTCGCCGGCATGCAGGGCTATATTGCCTAGATGCAGGCATTAATTCTTTGGTCCGCTCTCAGGCGCGAGCGTCAGCTTGCCCATCATCTGCAACTGCTCACCGCATTCGATGGCGCTGCTTGGCGTCAGCAGGATCGAGAGTTCGGCTCCGCTCACGAGCCTGACATCGAGGATTGGACGACCACCGTGATCGATCGCGCCAACTCTCCAGCTTGCGGCGGGCAGCCGACCGTTGGTGATCTTCGAACCAGGGGGCACAGGCGCGCACCTCGGGTCACACAGGACGCTCGCTGCTAGGAGTGCCTGTCCCAGGATGGCTGCTTGGCTGGGGCTGATCGGCAGGGCGATGTTTTTGCCGCCGGCGTGCACCTGGATCTGCACGCTGTTTCGAGGACCTGCCTCAACGGAGAGTTCAACCGTTGACATCATCTTCCCTCCTTCGAGATCATCGCGGCTAAGCGTCAATCATCCTGATCCTCTGCCTTGAGCTTCAGCGGGCTCCACTCCAGCTCGCTGAACACCTCCGGCTCCACCGTCCGGTCCGGAGCGAAGCGGTGGGCATGCTCCGCCAGCAGAGCTCGGGCTTTGTCGATGGCGGCATCCTTGCTCGCGCAGCGCTCCTCCACATAGTCGATCTCGCGAGCCTCGTGACGCGCCTCGTCCCAGTGCATCACCCGCACGCTCGCGTACCAGGCACCTCTGCCCGTGCGGTAGCGGGCTCGGATCTCGCGCCGCCGCTCGGCCTCCGCACCTGCCGCCTCGCAGTACGGCCCCTCGCTCACGTACAGCCGCGCGCAGCGGCGCAGCTCGTACGCCAAGCCCTTCAGCGCCGTCTCCGTCAGGTGCTCCATCGCCAGCGAGATGTCGGTGATGCTCGATAGGATCGTGTCGCGTGCCCGCTGACCCTCCCGCGGCAGCGGCGGCACCTTCGGCGCCGTGCTGCGCACCGCCCGGACCGGCTCACGGGTCTCACCCGCCCACGGCCAGATCGCGGCGGTGAGCCGATCCAGATCCTCGGCCGTCACGTCCCAGAAGCGGCGCGCCCGGCGCTGGCGCTTCTCGATCTGCGGGCGCAGGTTCACCACCTTGCCGCGCGGCTTGGGCAGGTCGAGGTCGCGGAACCAGAGGTTCACGTCGTCGAGCTCGGTCTCGCCCTTGGCGTCGAAGGTCCAGAAGCGGCCGCGGGCATCCAGCATGCGCACCGGCTTGCCGTCCTCGTTCTCCAGCACGACCTCGATCGCGCGTTGCGTCGTGCCGGCGTAGTCGGGCAGCGCGTCCGTGCCCCGATAGATGCCGCTGACCACGCGCATCGGCACGTGGCGCAGGCTGCCGCCCTCCTCAAGCAGGTACCAGCGGACGGAGATGGTCATGCGGGCCTCCCGTTCCGGCTCAGGCGAGGGCATGGACGAGGAGCAGCACGGCGGCGGTCAGCACGTTGCCGCGCCCTGCTTCGTGGCCGGCGCGCGCGAGGAGATCGCGCTGCCAGCGGCGCAGGCGGCCGAGGCCGCGGGCGAGGGCAGGCAGGCCGAGGGCGAGCGCGGTGCGCATGGTCAGGCGGATCTTCACGAGCGTGTCTCCAGAGGCTGGTCGAGTTCGCCGTCGGTATCGGAGCCGCGCAGCCAGACGATCTGGCTGGCGTGGCCGTCCGGTGCGCCAAGCGACGGCTCGGCGTCGCCGCCATCCTCCCGGTCGGCGTCGCCATCCATGTCGTCGAGGAGGGCGATGAGGCGGTCGGCCGTGTCGAGGGCAGCCTGCGCGGCTTCCTCAATAGCGGCTCGTGCATCGACCCCGGCGGCAGGCTTCCGGGGCGTGAAGGTGTGAACGGTGCCCATCGGATCAGCCCCGCGCCTTCAGGCGGGCGGCCTCAGACCGGGCGAAAGCGCGCTGCACGTTGGCGGGCGTCTTCGTGGCGATCACCGCGGCTTTCTCCCAATCGCCACCCGCGAGGGCTTTGCGCATGAGCCATTCGCCTTGCTGGTCGGCCTCGATCTCGTTGGCCGGCTCCCGCTTGGCGATCTCCTCAACGATGGCGTCGAACATCGCGGACAGGCGGTCCCCCTCATTGACCACGAGGTTTTTGCCCGAGTGCTCGCTGTCGTCGCCGGTCTCCGGCCAGAAGGCACCGACGTGGAAATGCCGGGCCGCGCCGTCGTAGAGGTCAGCGAGGGCGAACAGCGCATCAAGCGGCACTGCCGCGAAGACGCGGGCTGGCTCTGCCCGCTCCGCTCGGATGGCGTGCGCAAGGGCGGAATAGGCGCGGTCGAAAATGGTATGGGCGCCGTCCTGCGGGCTCCCGTCCGACCTCTCGTGCAACTCGATCTGCCAGTCCGCGAAGGTAACGAGAGCGCGCCGCCCCTCCGGCGTCGTCGGAGTGGTGGCGAGAGCGACCTCACACGTCCGGCTCTGGCGCTCGGTCAGTTCTTCCTCGCGGGCGAGGCTGCCGACAGCCTCAAGACCCTTCGCCTCATACGCATCGTTCCAAGCCTCCACGGCCGCGTGCGCCGCGCGAGCCTCCCTGATGGCCGCGAACACCGGATCGGCTTGCGGCATGTCGTTCGCGTTGGTGTCAGCCGGCAGCGGGTAATCATCTGCGAAGGCGAGGGCGTGCAGAGCCCCGACGCCGGTCGTGACGGCTACGGCAAGCAGACGGTGCTCACGGTCAGCTGCTAGCAGCCACAAGCGGGCGAACTCGGCCGGCAGAACCTCGCCGGCCTCCAGGGCTGCCGTGAGGCTGTCGCGGGTCCACCACGTCAGAGCATCACGCTTCAACTCGGGATGGTTGGGCACCCCGCGGTGGAGACGATCCGTCTCGGTGCAGGCCGCGTAGAACTTCGCCTTGGCCTCGTCAGAGCCAGGCGCCGGCAGCTTGGTCGGGTCGAAGGCATATGGACGCATGACGCGAGCGGCTTTCGACTTCAGGGCCACCGCATGCTGGCGCAGGCTGGGCTTAGTGTCGTCGCGGCGGGCGAGGCGTGAGAGTGGATTGCGCATCGTGCAAGCTCCTGGATGAGGTTGGATCGGGTTGACGATCAGAGCAGGGTGGCGAAGCCGGTCAGCACGGCACCACCCGCGATCAGGGCGAGGCAGGCGGCGATCTCACCGGCTCGGGCAAGGAGGCGCAGCAGCGGCGCGAGCGGCCGGCGCGGCGGCGAGCAGGGCGGAAAGTCGAGGTTGAGCGAAGCCGCCAGATCGGCAGCCTGCGCCTGCATGGCGGTGTCGAGCACCTCGTCGTGCTCCAAGTGCCAGCGCAGGTGGCGCAGCAGCGCCAGTTCACCGAAGCGGGTGGCGCAGGGTGTGGCCAGCAGGCGGGCCGTGGCTGCGCAGAGTTCGGCGTGGCGCTGGGAGACGGCGGCCTCGGGCGCGACCTGGAAGACGGCCCACGCCTCGCTGTGCGCGTCGATGGCCGCGAGGATGGGGTCGGCGTGGAAGGGGATGTGCTCAATCTTCAGGGTATGGGCGCGCGACATCGTTCGGGCTCCGGGTTGGGCTCGTGGCAGTGGGTTGGTTGGTGAAGGGGAGGGGTGGGTCCCTTTTGGACGCCGATCAGGTCGGCGAGGCGCGGGGCTCGCTCAGATCTGAGAAGCGGGACCGGAGCGTGCGGCAGTGGGCAAGTGCCCAAGCGTGCTGCTCACGCACGGCAGGCTCACCGCGGGCGATCCGGACACGGTATGAGGCGGCAAGGCGTAGGCAGATCGCGTGATCCTCACGCGCGTGCCGGAGACGAGTGGTGGGGGAGCGCAGAGGCGTAGGCATTGGGCCAGCCCTTAAGCAGCAAGTGACGAAACATGGCCGCGCAACGTGTTGAGCGCGCGAGCCTTGTCGGCGTCAGGCAGGCGGGCGAAGCAGGCCCAGATGTGCTCGGCCACCTCGTCGGTGGTGCACATGCCGGCGAAGGACATGATGTCCTGATCGGCGTAGCGCGGGCTGTTCTGGATTGTCGTCAGAACGCGCAGGAGCGTTTGCCGCGAAAGGGAAATGGTTGAGATGTCCGACATGTTCATCTCATCAGTGCGCGGCAGCGAGGCGGGCGGCCTTGGCGACGGCCCAGGTGCCCTTGAGGGCGGCCGAGAGGCAGTCAGTCCAAGCCTCGCCCGTGACGGCGCGGCGGCCCTGCGCAGCGGCAACGGCGGCGGACATGATGGCGCGGCGGTCATAGCGGCCAGCGACGACGAAGGTGGAGGAGGAGCGGCGGGCGCGGTTCGCGGCGATCTTGGCGAAGCCCTCAGCGGCAGCGCGGGCGCGGGCGGCACCGGGAGCGATGACAGCGCGATCGGCGCGGAACTCGCGGAGGGCGGCGGTCCAAGAAATCTGGCGGCTGGCGGACATCGGGTTGTCCTTTGGCGCTTCAACTTTCCAAAAAGGTAAGACGCTTCTCTTTCCTTTGCAAGCAATAACTTGCTAAAAGGATCAGCTTCGCCTATCTCTCGCCTATGATCGACGCCATACAATGCCGTGCCGCTCGCGCCCTCCTTGACTGGACGCAGCAGGACCTCTCGGGAGCCACAGGGCTGAGTAAGGTCACGATCCGAGCCTTTGAGAAGGGCGGTGAAATGAGGGACAGCAACCGCACCTTGCTTCGCCTTGCGTTTGAAAAGGCCGGTGTCGAGTTCATCCCTCAGAACGGTGGCGGCCCCGGCGCCCGGCTCCGTGAGCCTCTGGTGGAGTGATGACCATGCGCCAGATCGGCACCTTTGCTCTTCAGATCGAACCTGCAACCACAACCACGCCCACGCGTGTCTCCATCGTGGTTTCCGGCGCTCCACAGGATGAGCAAACGGTCATCCATCTCAGCCCGGACTGCGTGACGCTTGAGGAGTTTGAAGGGCAGATCAACGGACTGCCGGATGAGCTGGATCTGCTGCGAGCTGAGGCGCGTCGCGCCTTTGCCGATAATGCCGGCCATGCGTGACATCATCCCTGCCGGCCTCGAATTCATCCCCGAGAACGGGGGAGGGCCGGCATCCGGTTCCGAGAACGGGCCAAGCAGTCAACACCCCAAGCCGGCTAGGGCTAGGAAAGAGAAGTGACGTCACGCCTTGAGGAACTGAAGGGCGATCCAGCATTTCGCCAAGCCGTGTCGGCGGTGCGCGGAGCGGCCAGCACCTTGAGCGGCCGGGCCGTAACGCACGAAGAAGCCGAGCTTCTGGTTAGCTTCGCGCTCGCCACGTTCGCGAATGCTGGTGGTCTCTCCGAGCCAAGCCTGAGCCGGCTTGCGCGGTTCTGCGAGAAAGTTGGGCCTGGGGAAAGCTTTGAGAGCCTCGCGAAGCACTGAATGATCGTGGGAAGGCTGCTGCTCATCAAGGACCCGCAGCTGAAGGGCGATGTGAAGTGAGAAACTATACCGTCCTGCTAATCGCGGTATTGTTGCTGTCCACGAGCGCGGCGCTGGCTCAGCAGCCACCGGATCAAGCGATTGAGCGCGGCGTCGGCGACTTCGTCACGACCATTCGGCGCGGCTCGCTTGCCGACGCGGTTCGAAAGATCGACGACTGCTGGGAGCAACTCGCCCATGCGCCCCGTGACCTGCCGAGGGCGATCTACTGCTCAGCCTTGAACTTCGCGGCTGCCGACTTCGACGAGCGGGCATCCTCCACGTTCAGCACGGGCCAGACGATTTCGCTTGTTGAGGCTCGCGTACGTGCACGGCGTGGACTGAGCGCTGCCGGAATATCGCCGACGAGTGCTGATGGCTTCATCGAACTCATCCGCCAGCGGTCAATCGCAGCCACTTCTCGGCACTTCTAGGCGCGTTAGCGCAGAAGCGGCCGGCGTCATCTTCATCAAGGAGGATGGCAAGGATCTGGGCTTCGTTAATTGAAGGAGCGCTACCGGCCGATCAAAGATGGAGTTGATTAGATCCGGCGGACTAGCGCTATTCAGCAGGGCAACTGCTCATGAGCGAATAACATTAGTTGTTTGCGACACATTGCTGCCGTGCTCGTTTCGGCCATGGCCCAGGCGAAGCCACGAGACGGTAGATCGCGCTACGAGCCCACGAGCGATGTCATCGTGGATCGGCTCGCGATGCTCCTATTGCAGCATATGCTCTCCGACCTTGCGCGCACCTATCGGCTTGAGGGCGCAACGGCTGCTCGCCTGATGCTGGCCGACATCGAGCGCGAGATTGCAGAGCGGCTCTACCTCATGTGCGAGGTCTCTCCGCTGATCCGGGACAGCCGAGAGGTCATCAGCGCCGTCGCAATGCGGGTGCGCGCTGAACTGCGGGGTGGCCAGGGCTGACACTGGGTGCTGAGTGGGCGCGAACTGGCGATGACGTGCTGCGCGCTCGCGCACGGCAGATTGAACTGCCTTCCTGGTCGCTCGTTGTCCTGCATGGTCCTTCCACTTCAGCCCGCCCGGCTCGCCCCGGCGGGCTTTTCTGTGCGCCTCGCACTTCACTTTTGCAAAGGCTGCCAGGGGCGGTGTCGCAGAAGTTTCCTGGGTCGGGATCTGCACCCGACATGGCCCCGCTGGTGGACGTCAACCCCATCCCCGATCAATGCCGGCGTAGCCACCGCATGCACACATCCTGCCCTGCAGCCTCACGGCTCGCGGGGCTTTTCGCTCGGATGCGGAACCATGGCCTTGAAGTTGGCTCGCTCAGCGCTCTCAAACAAGCAGCGCGATGAGCAGGATCGCCACCACTCCTCCAGCGATCGCAAGGCCCATAAGCACGATGCTGCTCAGCTGATCGACACTGTCGATATCCTGTCCCTGCCGATGACGAGGCTCATTAGCAGGGGCGTTGCTAGCCGAGGTTGTGTTCACATCGGGATAAACACGGGCGTTCATGGCATCCTCCTGAGACTGTGAAGGAGAACGCGTCTACGAGCGCAAAGTACCGCAGGCGGCTAACCGACTGACCGAACAGTGTCCTGGTTTCAAACCGGATGCTGACCGGGTGCGATCCGCACCTTGTCGTTCCAGCGTCTCGCGCTGTTAGGCAAAATGAACGCCGTTCTCCCGAGCCCAGATTGCTGCCTGAGTTCGGTTCTGCGCACTGAGTTTGCGAAGAATGTTCTTTACATGAATTTTTACAGTGGCTTCTGCCAGACAGTGCTGAAGAGCTATTGCCTTGTTTGAGGATCCACCAGCCAAGCACTTAAGAACTTTCAACTCGCTGGGAGACAGAGAACGAGCCTTGGAGAGATCCCGCTCAGGAGCCCACCCTTCACCCTCTCTCTTTCCGCTAGGTGCCTCGACCGAGATTAAATTGCCAAAGTACATTGGTTGATCTAGTACAAATTCCATTATTTTTGCTGAGTGAACCCGCACGCCATCCATTACCAAGTCGAGTGCATTGATGAGCGTCTTTCCGTCGATCTCACAGTCGATTATACCTGCTACGGAGCGAACAGTCTCTAATTTAAGGCACTTGGCTGCCTCGATGGGGCAGAGCAAAAATGTCTTAACGCTGGGATTGGACGAAAGGATGCTCGCGATAGCTGGGGATTCTTCAAGATCTTTCGGCGTAGTTATGATAAGTGCTATGTTGTTTGCATTCTCGGGTCCTTGCGTTTGATCGATATTCAAGACATCGAAACGTGACCCAGAAAGATAAGACCTAATACCTTCGCGCGTGAATGAGCTTGCGGCGACTACCACTGTCGGAACAACGATATACGACATTTTGGCCCCCTCGAATGGAAAATTCTGATCCATTTGAGCAATAAAGTAGGCCAAGCCTTAATGGTTCCAATCGTACTTTCGCGGCGGAGTACCTAGCTCTGGCGTTCCAGATCTTAGTCCTAGATTGAAGTACTAGATCTTCGATTGCGGCACCACAGCCTAGGTGTCGAAAGCACCCACATCGGGCCGCGGCCACAGCCGCCCTCACGTCACCATCTCCGGTCGAGCCTAGCTGGCACTGGGTTTGAGGAACTGGCTCTCCGCTTGCATCCCCTGGGATGAGCGTTCCTCCCGATCACTCTCGCAGAGCCCGCCGCGGTACCCCTTATCCGACCAACATGGCGAGCTCACCGATGTCCCAAGCGCCGCCACTTCGGCAGCACCTTCGTCCCGCCCCTCTCAGCCAGCCCGCGCCGCTCCAGCGCCTCGCAGATCCGCTCGGCCGCGGAAGTGCGTTCTCGCCTCGGCAGCCCGGCGCGGATCGCGAGACCGGCCGCCGTCATGGGCTCGTCGGTGAGCGCTTCCAGAACCCTGCGGGTCTGACCGGCAGAGGAGTTTTTACCGTCGCCCGCCAGACCATCCCGCACCTTGCACCTGCCCCTTCGGTTCGCGGTGCACCGGCACCACCTCGCGCCGGCCGTTGCGAAACTCGATCACGATCTCCTCGGCCATCGTCACGATGCCCTGACCGATGTTGTAGTCGTAGACCCAGCGCGGGTTGGCCATAGGGTGCCGCCTCAGATCGACTGCCTCGCGCATCACGAGCCGCAGCCGGCAGCGGCCGTCGTGCTGCTCCTGCAGCAACTCCTTCACGCGCGCCTCGGACGCGATCCAAGCCCGGACCGGATCGAGGTCGGGGAAGGCGCGGTCATGGTGGTAATCGTCGGTCGTGATCTCGCGCCAGGGCAGAGCGTCGGTCATCGCTTCTCCGGTCGCGCCAGAAGGATCGCCGTGCGCACGGCTGCACGCTTCAGGCGGTCGATAGCCGTCGGATGCTCTACCGCGGCCTTCGCCCATTCGTGAGACTGCACGGCCTCCGCCAGATTGAGCCCGTGGCCATCGCCCATCACGAACAGCGTCGCGCTCGGATCGACCATGTAGGCGTCCACTGCTGCACGCACGTCGTCGTCCGTGATCGCCTTCGCCTTGAAGAGCTCGCCGATGGTTAGGGCCTCAGACATGGTCAGCGCCGGACCGCGGCGACTCTGACGGCGGCCTGCCGCTCGTCTTGGTCTGGGAAAGGCCGCGGGACCGGCTGACCCAGTGCGTAGAGATCTCTGATCATATCGCGCAGCACGTCCCGCATCTCATCAATCGTGGTGGCGTTCTCGACCTTCGCAATAAGGGTCTGGCCTCTGGCTATGCGGTCTGCATGGTCTTTCGGCCAACCGGCAGCCTCATACTCCAGCGCGAGGCTCCTGCTCGTTGTCTGGAAATCCATGTCGCCATCCTCGCTGCCGGCGGCGGGACCACTGGCCTGTCAGCGATGTAGTGCGCGGTCGCAGCGAGTCGCTAGGCTCTTGGCCGTCTCGGCGAGACCACGCCGCTGCTCACCACCTAAATTCCCAGATCGGGATGCCAATCGGCCGGCCAGGCACGTTGCGGTAGTAGGTGACAA
>NZ_BJZU01000152.1 GCF_007992195.1 Methylobacterium oxalidis
CTAAGTGGCGATCCTTGAACCATAGATCGTGAGCTGGTGTCAGATGGCGGCGGGTCAAAGAAGGCCCTGCGCAGCTGGGTCATGCGACCGTGATCCGCAGAGTGGAGCCCGAACATCGAAGGGGAACGGCGAGGAACACCACGGGGAACATGAGGAACATCTCGGCCGGTCGCGACACGAGAACATTAGCAGGATCAGGGAGTTAGGTGGAGCGGGCGATCGGGATCGAACCGACGACATTCAGCTTGGGAAGCTGTCGCAGGACGTTGATTTCGCTGGGACATGTTCCTTTTGGCTGGCGGACGGCACAGTGTGCTCGTGCATTCAGTGAGGGCGCCCGCGCTTCGCCGTCTGGCGGAGCATGCGACCGAGTTCGTCAGCCGAGGAGCGTGCGCATCGCCCTCTCGCCCCCGAGGTCGTCCTCCAGAAGCGATTGCAGCCGAACAAGCAGATCGTGCTGCTGCTGACCCAGGCGTGCCGTCGCAAGCCGCTCATCAATCGCATTCAGAAGGTCGAAGGCGTCGGTCTCGGACATAATCCAAGCGGGCTTCTTCGGCACGGCGCCCTCCACGGCTACGCTTCCGCGGCGGTGAGATGAGGGCCCATCCGCCACGCCGCAAGAGCGATCCTGTCGTGGCGTAAACTGCCTGCTCGTTCCTTATTCCTAATCGGTTGGCGGTGGAGACCAGAGCCATGCACAGCGGCACCGAGGAGGACGCGTGTGCGGCCCGTCCGACTTTCGCCACGTGAGCCAAGACAGATGCAGGCCATGAGCCCTGTCCTCGTGTTCCGCGGCAGCCATTCCGGATGCTGGCGCCTCTCGGCCATGGTCACGGCCCCATCCGGCGACGAGCCTCCTCCTCTTTGCGTCGCCTCGGTTCGTGCTCCGCCCAGCCCTCTCGCCCGCCGCGATGGTCGGATCCTCTGGCGGTACGATTTCTCGCTGCCGGTCGACCATGTCTCTCGTGATCGGGAGTACCGGCTGGGTGAGCAGTCCTGGCGGGTCCGTGTTCCCGCGGCTAGCGACAGCTTCCGCCTTGCCTTCACAGCGTGCAACGGCAACGAGCGTGGTGACGCCTGGGCGGACCTTGGCGACCGCAACGCCTTATGGTCTCGGCTCGCCCAGGAGCATGCTCACAACCCGTTCCATCTCCTCCTTCAGGGCGGCGACCAGCTCTATGCCGACTCGATCTGGCGCAAGGTCCCTGCGCTCTCCGCCTGGCGCCGGCTGCCTTGGCGCAAGCGGCGGAAAACACCCTTCACGCCCGAGATGATGGAGGCCGTGGCGGACTTTTACTTCGAGAGCTACCGTCGCCTCTGGGGCCAGCCGCAGCTCGCGCCGGTACTCGCCTCCGTTCCCTCGCTGATGATGTGGGACGATCACGACATCCTGGACGGCTGGGGAAGCTACCCGCCCGAGTGGGAGGACTGCCCGGTGCTCCAAGGCATCTGGTCGGCAGCGCGCGAGCACTTCGCCCTGTTCCAGCTTGGCGCGCGACCCGACGAGTTGCCCGAGGGCTTCATGGCGCGGGATGGCCAGCACTTCGGTTGGACTTACCGCGTCGGCGAGGTCGGCCTGCTCGCGCCGGACCTGCGCTCCGAGCGCAGCCGTCAGCAGGTGATGGGCGAGGCTGGATGGCGTGCCTTCACAGCGGCTTTGGACGGCCTGGCGGATTGCCGCCATGTCGTGCTGATCTCCACGGTGCCCCTGGTCCACGCCCGCCTGGTTTTGCTGGAGAGGTTCTTCGAGCTCGTCCCCGGCCATCAGTCCTGGCAGGACGACCTCATCGACCAGTGGGTGAGCCTGGCGCACTGGGAGGAATGGTCGCGCTTGCTCGCGACGCTGCTCCGCTTCTCGGGGCGGACCGGCGCCCGCGTGACGGCGCTATCCGGCGAGATCCACCTCGGAGCGCTGGGCGTGATCGAGGGGGAGGGCGCGCGCATCCATCAGCTCACGTCCTCGGGCATTGTTCACCCGCCGCCCCCGCCACTGGCCACCAGGGCTCTGGAATGGGCCAGTGCGGGCGAGTTCCGGCTCGAACCGTGCATCACGGCGAAGCTGGTGCCGCTTCCCGGTTCGAGCCAGCGCTATCTGCGCGCGCGCAACTGGCTGGAGCTGAACCTGAAACCGGGCGGGGATCTCCTGGCCGTCTGGCACGCCGAGCGGAAGGAAGGTCCGGTGCGCCTCTCGATCCCTGCCGGTTACCGCTGACACCCGGTAACGTCGCCTCGGGCGAGAACCGCGGCGCGACGGCTATGACAGCTGTCGGCAGATTGTGAGCCTGCGTCCGTCGCCGGGTTCAGGTCCGGTGCGTGCGGCCGCCATCTGAGGTGCGGCAAGCAGAAAAGGGAGCAGGACGGCAGTGAATTCCCCTGGATGCGAGTAGTTGATCCCGTGGGCTGCACCGGGCAGGACGACAAGACGGCCGCGAGGCAGGAGGCCTGCGAGCATCGTGACGAAGCTATACGGGACAATGTAGTCACGCGTGCCCCAGACGACGAGCGTGGGTTGCGGGACGTGAGGTAGCTTTTCGCCGATGCGATTGCCGATCATGCTACGCAAGGTCAGGACGTAGCGCCAAATGCCGCCGCGGGCGTAGTCAGCGAGAGCCACCCAGGCGAGCGACCAGCGTTCGAACGGTGCGATGGCGACGAAGCCAACGACCTGCCGAACGAGGCTACGCGCCTCCGGGTCAGGTGTGGGCCCCTGGAACACAAGGCGGTCGACGAGCTGAGGGTGAGCTAGCGCCAATTCGACGAGCACCTCGCAGCCCAGCGAGTTGCCGACAAGAGCCGCGCGCTCTATTCCGACCGCCTGCATCCAGGCGGCAAGCGCATCGGCCAGCTCGCGAACCGTGAGTGCTTGGCGAGGCTTGTCGCTCAGGCCGAAGCCCGGCAGGTCGAGCGCATAGACCCGAACGTGCGGAGCCAGATGCCTCGCGAGTGGGACCATGTAGCGGCTGGACATGCCCAGGCCGTGGACCAGGATCACGGGCAGGCGGTCGCCAGGCACGGGGTCGACCGAGACTCGGGCGAACATCGTCAATCCATTCACGCGGGTTCGCCTCGTGGCAAGCTGACCGAGGCGCGCGCTGCACTCCGGGGCGTCAGGCCGCCGGGCTAGGGAGCCGGTCAAGGCCAAGCCAGCCAGTATTCCGAGGCCGGTGCCGACAATCCACCGCAAAGGCACGCCGATCTCTCCGTCTCTGCCGCGTCCGGTCCGAGTTTGACGTCGAGAAGGAGCGGCCCTGCAGAACGCAACCGCTCGGGAGATCGTTACGCCCCAAGCCCCTTCAGACGACAGGATCATGGAACGGCACCGGCCAAGCCCCATTGCGGAAGCTGCGCACCAAATTTCCCTGCTCGGCCGCGCAAAGCTTGTCCCAAATGCTCACACAATGCCATCAGCGCGTTCACGAGACCCTCATTGCAACAATTGGGAAGGTCGAAGCCGATCATGCGGAACGATGAGGGAGGCACGCCGCTGACCGCACCAACCGCTCAGCACATCACGATTCTCGAAAAGATTGCCACTCACAGGTCTAAAGACATGGGCATCAACAATGTGCCAATGGACCTAAGCGGTCTTCAACTCGGACGGGATGTTCTACAGTCACTGGTCAGCACAGTTCATGTGCCTTCTTGGTGGGACAGTAAACGAGCCGGATTGAATTTTGCCGACGCAAGTTTGCACAAAGCCAACTTGGAAAATGCTGATCTCACAGGAGCAAACCTCGCGCGGGCAAATCTCGCAGGCACTCTGGGCCGTTCTGCCAATTTTCACCAAGCACTCGCGGAGGAAGCTGATTTCAGTAGAGCCGACCTGAGTGGCGCGTGCTTCACTGCGGTAGCAGGCGGCCAAGCAAAATTTACGGCAGCGATGCTGGAGGATGCCAACTTTGCCAATGCTGCGCTGCGGTTCGCGCAATTTGCAGATGCGCTCCTCGATGGAGCGAACTTTTCTGTCGCAGATCTCTGGGGTGCCAATTTCGCTGGCGCTGACGCCGACTACACAAACTTCAAAGGTGCACGCCTGGATGAAGCCAATCTAAGCGACGCTCATCTTACCTACGCGGTCTTCGAGGAAGCCACCTTGACCAAGGCAAGCCTCTCAGGGTCACGCCTTCGTGGAGCAAGATTCACTGGAGCAAAGCTCGATGGAGCAGACCTATCCGCAGCCGATCTGTCCAGCACAGATCTCGTCCGGCTCAACCTCTCCAGCTGCAACTTGCGCCATGCACGTTTTGCAGGAGCTTGGATCAACGGAACGCGCTTCAGGATCGAGCAACTCGGGGGAGCTGTCGGTGAGGAGATTGCAGGCGAGTACGAGGCAGCTCAGGCAAGCTACCTTGCCCTTGAGCAGAACCTAAAGAGCATAGGAAGTCACCATGAGGCGAGTTGGGCCTATAAGCGCGGTCGCCGGATGGGCCGTTACCAGTCCGGACGAAAGGCTTTGAGCGCGTGGCGCGTACGCGACCTAAAAGCTCTCGTAAGACATGGCTATCGCTGGGGGGCCGACCGCTTCGTTGAATGGCTTTGCGACTACGGCGAGAGCCTGTCACGGATCGTGCGCGCCTTTGTCCTTCTGATCCTGTTGTTCGGAGCACTTTACGCGATCACGGGCGGTCTCATCCCAGAGGCCAGTGATGGCACCCCAACGCGCAACTTTGTTGACCTTGTCAGTTATAGCGCGCTCAACATGATGACTGCGAATCCGCCAGAGATCGGCATTAAACCGATCGGGCGCGTCACGAACCTCCTCGTCGGTTTGCAAGGCGCTTTAGGCATCATCCTTATGGGTTTGTTCGGCTTCGTGCTTGGAAACCGGATGAGGCGCTAGCTGAGGACCGATATTCCGCGAGAGTGCCCATCTACGAATGCCGCAGTGGCCTAGCGCGGTTCTAACACGCTCATCAGCTGACTGCATGAGTCTCCGGGGCACGCCTTCATTCGCGGCGCGATGGGTCTCTGTTCAATGGAGCATGACCTTCGTCAAAGCTGAGGCCGCCCGCCAGAGCCCCTCGCTGGCACCTCCTCTTCATCGCCGTTCCCGCTATTGAGAGCTGGGCTCATGAGCGAGCGCAAGGTTGCGGCCAGATCGGCCAAGCTTAGGCCACCCTTCTGCAGGATGCGGTCGGCCTGACCCGCCAGCCGCCGCCGGTCATCCGCCGTGACATCCTTGGCCGTCAGCACCACAACCGGAATGTCCCGCCATTCGGGCTTGGCTCGCAATTCTCGCAAGAAGCCGAAGCCGTCCATTTCCGGCATCATCAGATCGAGTAGGATCAGCCCCGGCCGGCGGACACCCACTGCTTCCAGGCCCGCTCGGCCGTTCTCCGCTGAGGTCACCCGCCAGCCCTCATGCGTCAGCAGCGCAGTCATGCGCTCGCGGACATCGGGATCGTCGTCAACGACCAACACGGGTCCCTCATGTATGGCCGGCCGAAAGCGCTCCATCGCCTCTTTCAGCTGTCCCCACTCGACGGGCTTCTGCAGATAATCGGTCGCGCCCAGAGAGAAGGCGAGGTTTTGCTCGTCGAGCACAGTGACCATGATCACCGGCGTTGCCCCGAACTCAGGATCTGACCGCAGGGCCCGCAGCACCGCCCAGCCGTCCATGCGTGGCATCGTGACGTCGAGCAGGATGACGCGCGGGCGCAAGGCTCGCGCCTGCTCCAAGCCCGCGTGCCCGTCTGGTGCCGCAGCCACCTTGAACCCGTCCCGCTGCAGGAAGCGGGCAAGCAGGTCTCGTGTGGCCGGATCGTCATCGATCACAAGGACAAGGTCGGCGTCGCCGTGGACTGCCGGTCCGTCCCTTGGCGCTGCGGGCAGGTCCTGCCCAGCCTGATTGGCGAGCTCGGCAGAGGGGCGCTCCTCGTAGCGCGCGGGCACCTCCAACGTGAAGGTCGTGCCGGCTCCCTCCTTGCTCTCAACCGTGATTTCGCCGCCAAGCATGCGCGCGAAGGCGCGGGTGATGGCGAGACCCAGGCCCGTACCGCCGAAGCGACGCGTGGTCGACGCATCGGCCTGCGTGAAGCGCTGGAACAGCTTGGCCTGTTGCTCCTCGCTCATGCCGATGCCGGTGTCGGCCACGCCGAAGCGGAGCCAATCGGTGCCGTTCCGATGCTCGCGCTCCGCCGAGAGGGTGATGCGGCCGTTCTCGGTGAACTTGGCCGCGTTGCTCAGGAGGTTGATCAGGCACTGTCGCAGCTTGGTTGCGTCGGTGTGCACAGCGCCGAGCCCATCGCTGAGGTGAACATTCAGGGTGTTGGCCTTCTTGGCGACCAGGGCATCGACCGTCGTGGCCACTTCCCGAACGGTGTCGGCCACGTCGAGGTCCTCAGGGTAGATTTCCATGCGCTCGGCTTCGATCTTCGAGAGGTCGAGGACGTCGTTGATGAGGCCCAGCAGGTGGCGCGCGTTCGACTCGATCTTGCGCATGTCGGCGAGCAGGCTCTCCTCGCCGAGATCCTCCATCTCCTCCTGCAGCATCTCGGAATAGCCGATCACCGCCGAGAGCGGCGTGCGCAGCTCATGGCTCATGTTGGCCAGGAACTGGCTTTTCGCCCGGTTCGCCTCCTCGGCTGCCTCCTTGGCGGCCTCCAATTGCAGTTCAGCCTCCTTGCGCTCGGTGATGTCGAAGTGCGCGCCGACCCACTCGCGCACGCGCCCATCCTCCTCCAGGATCGGGACGCCGCGCGCTTCCATGTAGCGGTAGATGCCATCGTGCCGGCGCAGGCGGTGCTCAACAGCGTAGAGCGTGCGGCTCTCGACCGCCCGCTCCCATGCCTCCCGCGTCGCGGCTCGGTCCTCGGGATGGATGGCCTCCAGGAATCCGCGGCCGGCTGCTTCAGCCGGTGTCTGGCCGGTGAAGCGCGTCCACTCCGAGCTGACCTGCCGGAACTCGCCGTCCGGCATCGTGGTCCAGACAACAGCCGAGGTGGCCTCCGTGAGCGAGCGGAAGCGCTCCTCGCTCTCGGCCAGGCGGCTCTCGGAAAGCTTGCTCAAGGTCACATCGGCCATGACGATGCCGACGCCATCTGCCTGCCCCCGATGACGACCGCTCATGCGTCGAAGCGGAAAGAAGCTCATCTGGAAGTGACGCACTCCGCCTGGAGCACTCGGGGTAGGAACTCCAACCTCGACGTTTGCGGTCACAAGTCCTTGGTCGCGCGCCGCCGCCAGCTTGGGTGAGAGTTCGTCATGGAGCGAGGGCAGAAGGGCCCAGATCGGAGCGCCGATGTCCGCGCCGAAGCCACGCTCGCTCATGTTCTCCAGGGCGCGGTTCATGTGGCGGATGTTGAGGTCGCGGTCGAGGAAGCCGAGGCCGACAGGCGCATTCTCCAGGACGCCCTCGAGAAGGTCGGCCATGCGCTGGCTCTCGCGACGGCGCACCAAGGCGAGCCAGGCAAGCAAGCCGACGGCAGCCAGGGCTGAGGCAAGCGTGACCAGAGGCAGCAGCGGCGAGCGCAGGCGATCGGCTGCAGCAAGATGTTCCAGGTCCGCACTCGCCTGATCCTGCACGTCCCGTGTCAGACCACGGATCGCATCCATGCTGCGTTTGCCCTCGCCTGTACCCACGAACTCTCTGGCGGCTTGCGGGCCGGCCGACCTGCGCGTGGCGATGACGCGCGCGGCATAGGCCTTCTCGGCCTCGATCAACTCCCTGCGCTGGCTGCGTGTATTGGGGTCGACGGTGAACGTATCGAGCCTGTCCAACTCTGCGCCGAGGCGAGCGAGGGCCGCATTGTACGGCTCCAAGTACTCCTCGCCCCCGGTCAGAGCATAGCCGCGCAGACCGGTCTCCACGTCCTTGATGGTTGAGAGAACACGCTCGCTGAGCGCCATAATGCCGTTCAGCCTTGCCACCTCGGCCTGGGTGCGAGCGCCCGCGAGGTAGTTCCAGCCCCCGGCTGCCAATGCGAGTGCGAGCAGGAGGAAGGCGAGCGGTGAGCCTGGAAAGCGCCGCTGGCGTCTAAGGAAGCGCCAGCGGTTTGCGGGAGTGGGGCTGATGGTCATGGTAGCGATGATCTAACCCGGCAGAGACGTCCTCGATGCCAACTCGCGACACTCAAGATTTGTATGATGCGGCCCCTGCGCTGGCTGTGTTTGCAACGGCAGGCTGTAACAGGCGGACCTTCGATACGGCCGCGGCGAAAGTCTCATAGCGACCCCTTGCAGAATTTGGGTCTGCCTCCTCTGTCAACTCGGCGCCCCTTGAAAGCCAGGCGCCGAACAGTGGCGATCCACTCCAACTCCTCGCGCTGAGTACCATCGCGCCCCTGGACCAACATGCCCTGCAGCACGCGGCCAGCGAACGCTTGCTCACCCGCATCATCAACGCCGCGCGCAATCAACGCCTGCTCAAGGCACGAGGCCGTCAGCGCACCGACAGCACGCACGTGCTCGCGGCGGTGCGCGACCTCAATTAGGTCAACGATTTGACCTACAGCCGGCGTGTCCGGTCGGATACCGAATGGCCCCGATGATAAGGAGGAGGATGACTGGGAGGATCGGCGCGGCAGATTGGCTCGATGGTGGGTATGCTGAATCGGCCACCGTAGGACGGTGAGGTACCCGCGAGAGCCGGCTCCGAGAGCGCCAGCGACGCCGATGGTCAAGCCGCGAAGAGGCAAGCTGGCGCGGGGCGCGCGTGAGCCATTTCGTATGCTTCTGACTGCTTAAACTCGCCTACCGAGAGTGGAGAGCGACCACCTTGCTGGCATCCTCAACCGCGGCAAGTGCATCGGCCACAGCAAGAGTGAGGGTTTCCTGATCGAAGGGCTTCTTCAGCCGGAGGAGGGTTTGATGCATCTCCGCCGGCACCTCGCCGTAACCAGACGCCAGGATAACCGGCAACCCAGGACGCTCGGCCCCAATCCGCTCCGCCACTTGCGTGCCAGTCATGCCCGGCATGGCTTGGTCAGTGATCACGAGGTCCAGCCCCTGCGTTCGAAGCAGAAGTTCCAGCGCCTCCTGGCCTGAACGGGCCCTGACAACGCGGTGACACAAGTCTTCCAGCATCGCCGCCGTGTTCTCCAGCACCAGCGGATCATCATCGACGACCAGTATGGTCAGGGCTCGCATCGGCGCACGTGGTGGGGGTACGGCGCTCGGAGCCTCTTCCCTTGTGGCCGACCCCTCGGCCATCGGGAGCCACATCTCCGCCGTTGTACCCTCGCCGGGGCGGCTTCTGAGCAGGAAGCGCCCACGTGACTGCGCGGCCAAGCCTTGCACCATGGGAAGGCCGAGCCCTGTGCCCTTGCCTGCCCCCTTTGTGGTGAAGAACGGCTCCTGCGCGCGGGCCAGCGTCTCCGCGTCCATGCCCATGCCCGTGTCTGCCACCGATAAACAGACGTAGCGGCCTTCCGGCAGAACGGTTGCGTCCGTCTCGGCCGCTTCGCGGCCTGAAATCGTAATCGTGCCGCCCTCCGGCATCGCATCGCGCGCGTTCACTGTGAGATTAAGGAGCGCAAGCTCACACTGGTGCGCATCCACCATCACGCGCGGCAGGCCGAGCGGAAAACGGGTTTCGATGCGCACGAGCGGACCAATCGAGCGCTGGAGCAGGTCTGCCATGCCCCGAACCAGATCGGACAGGTCAACTGTTTCAGGCTTAAGCTCCTGTCGCCGCGCGAAGGCTAGCATGCGCTGGGTCAAGACCGCACCGCGTTGCGCGCCCTGCACTGCGTTGTCGAGCAAACGCGTGAGCTTGGGATCGTCCGGCAGCCGCTTTCTGAGCAGTTCGAGGCTGCCGAGAACAGCCATGAGCAGGTTGTTGAAGTCGTGCGCGACGCCCCCCGTGAGTTGGCCCACGGCTTCCATCTTCTGGGCCTGGACGAGCGCCTCGCGGGCGTGTTCCAGGGCTTCCTGGGCCTGCTTGCGCTCGGTGATGTCGCGCGTGACTTTTGCGAAGCCGACAAGTTGACCCTGCTCGTCGCGAATCGCATCGATCACCACGTTGGCCCAGAAGCGGCTGCCGTCCTTGCGAACCCGCCAGCCCTCGGCCTCGAAGCGCCCCTCACGGGCTGCGGTCTCAAGCGCGGTTGCAGGAACGCCGACCTGAAGGTCCTCCGGCGTGTAGAAGCGGGACAGGTGGCTGCCGACAATCTCCTCGGCCGTGTAACCCTTGATGCGCTCAGCACCCGCGTTCCAGTTGGCGATCCGGCCCTCGGTGTCGAGCATGAAGATGGCGTAGTCGGTCACACCCTGGAGCAGCAGCCGGAAGCGCTGTTCACTCGCGCGTAGAGCCGCCGCTTCATGCTCGGATGCCTGCGAGAGGTGCCGGTCGAACATGGCTGCTGCTAGCGCCAGGACGAGGATCAGGAAAGTCGTGGCGGTAACCCAGAGCGCGAGGTAGGTCTGGTTTACGCTCGCGATGCCATGGGCATGATCTACGGAAGCATGAGCGCTGAACACGGAGCCTTGCATCGCGGCGTAGTGCATGCCCGATACGGCGAAGCCCATGATCGCGGCCGCCAGGAGCCGAACGCTGACGCTGGTCTGCTGAAAGGCGAGCCAGAGCGCTGCGATGGCTGCGCCGATGGCGATGAGAATCGAGATGGCGACCCAGAGATGGTCATAGCGTAGGTCGGCAGGCATGCGCATCGCAGACATGCCGGTGTAGTGCATGCCAGCGATGCCGAGCCCCATGACGAGGCCGCTCAGGCAGAGGCCGAGAGGGCCTGCGCCGGGGCGGTTGACGACGAAGAAGCCTAGCCCCGTGACCGCGATAGGCAGCATGAGCGAGAGCAGGGTCAGGCGAAGATCATAGCCGACCTCCAGGCCCGGGAGGCTGAAGGCCAGCATGGCCACGAAGTGCATCGCCCAGATGCCTCCGCCCATGGCGAGAGCAGCGGTAGCGAGCCACGCGCGGCAGGGCCATCCGGAGGAGGCGCGCATGCGTGCGGCAAGGTCGAGTGCGGTGTAGGAAGCGGCAGCCGCGATCAGGATGGAGAGCGCGACGAGGACGAAGTCGTGGGTACCAGCGTGGAGCATCCTGGCAAATTTCCTAGCGGCCTCGTTTAATCGGCTGGCCCACCGCTTACGGTCCACCAGGGGCACAGGGTACGCCCGCACATCCAAAGGTGCAGAGGGCATATATCTTCGGGTGTCAATGTCGCGGCGTCGCGCCTGCGCCTTCGGGGGCCGTAGTGTTCCGAGTTTATGGCTTTGCGGAGCCGTGGTTAGTCCAAGCCACCCTTGCAGGCCCGGATCGGCACGACGCCGATGCGCACTGCAGACCCAATCCGAACAGCCACGTTCATAGGCGGGAGCGGCGATGATGAAGGACGCTTTGGCTACTGCGGTCCTGGCATGCTTAAGGCAGGCCTCGGATTTGCTTCCTCACTGTTTACGCTGGTGAACCGTCGGCAAGGTTCCTCCAGGCCGCGACGTTGTTCGGCACTCGCAGGGCCCAGTGCTCGGCCTCGAACTTGAGCTTGACCTTCGCCAAGCATAGGGGCGAGCCGACCGTGACGAGGTGGTCGACCTGCAACGATGGATCGTCGCGCTCCAGCAGCCGCAGTACATCGTAAGCGATGACCGAACCCATTGAGTGCGCGACGAGCAGAATGCGGTGGTGCTTGTATCTCTGCAGGCGCTCGCTTAGCCGGTCCCGCACCTTCTGAGCGAAGCTTTGTTCAGCGTGGTAGTGTCAGAGATCATCGAAACGGTGTTCCAGGATCAGGTCGTCCACGAGCGTGACACCTGTCGCCTCCTCGACCCGGTCGATGCCCGCATATAGCGGGGCCAGCACATCCTTCGCGGTGGTCGTGGGCGCCTCCTCACCTGTGGGTAGCGGCCCGGCACCTTCATAGGGGCGATACGGTTCCCGGTTGTCATCCACCGACAATGGTGTGTCATACCGGAGGTCAGCCCAGTACACCAACTCGAAGAGGAACTCTGGAGCGATCAGTCCCTCGTTGCGAGTCAAACCTTCTGCAATGGCCGCCTTCCACCATCGTGTCTTCTCGTCGATCGGCGGCTTGTTGGCCAAGCCGTGAATGCCGATGATGACGCCGCCGCGCTCCAAATCTTTCGAATGATCCTCGTGGTGTTGGCCGGCCCTCCATTTTGCCAGGGCCGTGGAAACAGATGCAGCAACGCCGAAACGTGGGCTTGGATGCGCCGCTCCCACCACTCAAGTCCGCTTCTCCTCCGCGATACAGATTATGCAGGGCTAGGCCGCCGTTCGGCTCCGCCAACCTCTTCCTCGGTCGGCAACTCGCAGCGGTTGTGGATGTCCGTGGCCGCCATGGCGGCATGGCCCATCGCGACCACCACCTGATCAAGCCCGCGCACCACGCCGCCAGCAGCGTAGAGGCCCGGCACCGTCGTGCGGTTGTGCTCGTCGACAATCAGGGCACCCGTCCCGTCGTGCTCGGCGCCCAAGCCGAGAGCCAATTCGGAGCGAAGCTTCAGCCCGAGGGCTGAGTAGAGTACCTGGAACCGGTGTTCCTCGCCGCCAGCCGTGCGCAGCACGGTGATCTCGCCTTCCTCGATGTCGAGGCTGCTGACTGGCTCGTGGACAACCTGGATGCCGTGCTTCTCGACACGTTCACGCTCGGCCGCATCGAGGTCCATGCCTTGGCCCAGCGTCAGCAGCGTCACGTCCCGCGAGTAGGTGCGGGCCACGAACACCGCCTCGCCCAGTCCCCTGTCGCCGTGACCGATCACCGCGATGCGCTTGCCGCGTGCCTCATAGCCATCGCAGATCGGGCAGTAGCGAACGAGACCCCGACGGACCGCGTCAGGCAGATCGGGCAGATCCGGCTCCACGTCGTCCGCACCCGTCGCGAGCAGCACCCGGCGCGCCCGCACCTCACGTGAGATAGGAACCCGCGCTCCTTCTTCGAAGCTGACGGCGAAGCCTTCCTGGACCTTGCGCAACGCCGTGACGGTGCCGTTGACGATCGGGGTGCCGTATCGCGCGATGTGCTCGCGTTGACGGCTGAGGATCTCCTGCCCGGAGATGCCCTCGGCAAAGACCGGGATGTTGTGGCTGGTCGGTATCCAGGACGCGCGGGAGTCGCCTGCATCCACCACAAGGAAGCGGCGCCCGAAGCGAGCCAGGTAGAGCGCAGCTGTCAGCCCAGCCGGGCCACCACCGACGATCACGCAGTCGAGCGGCCCGTCCACCGCGTTGGACCACGGCTCTGTCATCATCCTACCCGTTCCGAAGGACCCGCCTGAAAGGACGGCCCTTGACCTGCGCTGGTTCCGGTACCCTGCGGCGCAGAGCCCCTGTCTGGAACTTCGCCTTGTGGCGGCCGGTTCACGCCTCCCCATCCGCCTGCATCACGGCAAGAGAACAGCAAACGTGCCTCACTCCAGTTCTGTGTTGCGGTTCCTCGTGGCCGAGAGTGAACCGCCTGAGGCACGCGAGAGCCGCCGCGAGAGTGTCGGCCGCTCCTCGGGAGAGACCTATCTCGATACGCTGTTGAGCCTGGCACCGGGAGCGCGCTGCGACCGGATCAAGCCGGCGGATGCCGGGGCCGGACTACCTGCCGGAGCGTCCCTGGCAGGCTACGACGGCGTGTTCCTGACCGGATCACCGCTCCACCTCTACAAGGAAACGCCGAAGACGCGGCGTACAGTCGAGTTCATGCGTGCGGTGTTCGCCTCCGGCATCCCGTCCTTCGGCTCGTGCGCTGGGCTTCAGGTCGCCACCGTTGCGGCCGGAGGCACAGTGCGCCCCAATGTGCGCGGCTACGAGGCCGGGTTCGCCCGCCGCATTACGCTGACCGAGCACGGGCGCAGCCACCCGCTCCTGGCGGGACGGCCTGCCGCCTACGACGCGCCCGCGGTCCACACGGACGAGGTCGAGACACTGCCGGAGGGGGCGCTGCTGCTGGCCGGCAACCGGGTCACCGCGGTGCAAGCGGCTGAGATCCGCTTTGATGCGGGCGTGTTCTGGGGCGTTCAGTACCATCCAGAACTCGGGCTCGATGAGGTCGCGGGAGCCCTGCTCCGACAGACGGACAGCTTGCTCGATGCGGGGCTTGCCCGGAGTCAAGGCGAGGTAGAGGCGTACGCGGATCAGGTTGATGCGCTGCATCGTGAACCCCGCAGGCGCGACCTGGCGTGGCGGCTCGGCCTTGACGAGCAGGTCACCAACGCGGCCAAGCGGCTGACGGAGCTGCGCAACTTCATTGAGGCTCTAGGCAGAGAGCGAGGAGCTCGGCAGCGCTGAGGTACGGAGCAGCACGGCCTCATTCGCCTGCCACAAGCGGCGACACTGGACTCGGCTCCGCGCTGTGGGTGCTGACGCACGCAGATCTGCGGCGGGCCGCGCGCATCGATACGGTGGTAACCGCGCTGACGGCGGCGCTATCAGCCGGACAAGCTGCATTCGAAGGATGAGCCCGATGGCGACGGCATTTCGAGCCATCTGAAGCAATCTCATCCAGCAGTGACGCTGAGGCGTCTGCTTTAAGGCAGGCGATCAATCACTCAGAACGACTGGGATGGGCGCAATGCCGAACGGCTGACTTTGGCCGACAACAGAATGGCGGCTTTCGGCATCTGAACTGCAGAAGCAGACGTTCATCGCGGCTCGCGCAATTGCCCGATGGGGCTGGCGCGGGCACACTGACATGAGCCAAATCCAGAAGACGACGATAGGGCGGCGGCAAGCAGGCGGCCATTCGGCGGAGAGCCATCGTCGGCCCTCCTCGGCCGAATGTTTTTAGAACTTACGGACCAGCGGCTCCGGCATCGGAGCCGGCGCCTCGCCGAAGGTGTAGCGGACACCGCCGTAGATCGAGAGCGGCTGCGCCAGCGTCGTCGTACGCGGATCGTTGATCACGAAGTTACCCGCCACTGGACCCCGCTCTGCAAACGTGCCGAACGTGGCGTAGCGGTTGTTGGTCAGATTGGTCACGTAGCCGAACAGCTCCAGGTTCGGGTTCACCCGGTAGCTCGTGTTCAGGCTCAGTACGTAGTAGGCGGGCAGCTTCGGGTTAATGTTCGACTCGTCGCCCCGGAAGTAGGACGAGGAGTAGGCCTGCAGCGCCATGCCGACGCGCCAACGCGGCAGCACCTCGACGTCGAAGCCGACCTTGAACTGGTGGGCCGGGACCAGCGGCACCGTGTTGCCCGGCCGAACGAAGATCGCGCCGTCATCGGCCAGCGGGTTGTTCGGCGAGGTGAGCGTGCCGGTGAACTGGAAGGTTGCGTCAATCAGCGCGTAATTCGCGTAGACCGAGAGCCAGTCCGAGACGTACTCGGCGCCGACCTCGACACCCTGGCGCTGGGTGGCCGGCACGTTGACGAAGTAGCCACGCGCTGCGTTGCCGGGGGTCGCGAGCTGCAGGATGTCGTTCGCCAGATCCGTGCGGAAGGCGCCGACCTTCCAGTTGACGAGACCACCGTCGTAGAAGTCCGGCAGCGCACCCCGGAAGCCCACCTCGTAGGTCTGCGCGGTCACCTGCTTGAGCGGCGGGTCGGCCACCACGGAGTTCGGCAGCAGGCAAGGCCGGTCGGGGTTGGCGCAGGCGAGCTCCAGCGGAGTTGGCGCGCGGTTCGACTCCGAGTAGCTGCCGTAGAGCGAGAGGTTCGGGGTGAAGCGGTAGGTCAGACCGGCGAGCGGGTTGATCTTGCTGTAGTAGTGCGTGCCCGTCACGTCCGGCGAGAAGCCGGTCAGATCCTGGCTGGTGATGCGCGCAAAGTTGAGCCGCGCGCCGGCCGTCAACGAGAGCGCATCGGTCAGGTCGACCGTGTCGGTGGTGTAGAGGCCCATGTAGAGGTTCGAGCCAAGGACGCTCGATGGCGCGATGCCGAGCGCCCCTGCCGTGCGCAGGAAGTCGGTGCCGAGGCCAGGAATGTTGCCGTAGAAGGGGTTGTTCGGGTCCGTAGTCACCCTGAGATTGGGGTTGATGACGCCGAGCGTGCTTGACGACTTGAAGCTGTAGTCGGCAACATCGATCGAGCCGCCCACGACGAAGCTGTTACTGAGCCCTAGGG
>NZ_BJZU01000153.1 GCF_007992195.1 Methylobacterium oxalidis
CCCTAGCGATGAGCGATCTATGCGCTTGATCCTTCTTGGTCCCCCTGGAGCCAGCAAGGGTACGCAAGCTGCGTGCCTCATCGGTGTTTGAGCATTCCTCAGCTGTCGACCAGCGACATGCTCCGGGCTGCGGTTGCGGCCCCGTCGCGATCGGACTGCAAGCCAAAGCGATGATGGAATGTGGTGAGCTCGTCTCCGAAGAGATCGTGCTGAACCACGTCGCTGGTCAGATCCAGCAGCCTGATGCTGAACGGGGCTATATCCTGGACAGCTTTCCGCGCACGGTCGCCCAGGCTGAAGCTCTCGATGCCATGTTGGAGGAGAGGGCCCTTGCCCTCGATGCTGTCCTCGAGTTGCAGGTTGACCTGAACGCCTTGGTCGAATGCATGGCCAATCGCGTCGCCGAAACACGAGCAAGGGGCGAGCCGGTCCGCGCCGATAACAATCCGGAGGCGTTCAGAGCACCGCTTGAGACCTATCGGAAGCAAACCGCGCCCCTGTCAAAGTACTATGCGGAAAGAGAGCTTGTGCGGCCAGTAGACGGCATGCGCAAGGTCGACGAAGTTGCGCGGAGTATCTGGTCGACGCTAAAACTTTGAGGGCAAAATCCTACATGGTGGTCCTGAGGGATAGGGCGAGCTCAGAAAACTTGCTAGACTTGACTGCCGCTGCTGCGGTGCCCCGTTCGTGGCAAGACGATAGGACAGCGCAGGCTGGGCGACGTGCGTCGACAGCGATCGAAACGGCCGCTGCCGTCCGCGGCCGGTCGGAGAAAACGTGAAAGACGACCGCGACCTCAATTGCAAAGTTGATTGGGAGAACTGCGAGATTGCACTGACACGCCTTCCACTGCCCAAAGGTTAGGCACCGATCCCGAGATCGCTGACGGCTCCGGCACGGTTGCGCGCGATGCGGACACCGCGTCTTAGCATATCGTGCAACTGTACGTAAGCCATGGCCGTCATTAGGGCATCATTGAAGGCGTCGTGCTGAGCGAGCTGGGGAATCTTCAGATCCTGCAATATGGCTGCAAAGCTAAGGTCAATCATGACATGGTCTGGCGCGTCGCCATATTTACACTTATAGTACAATGACGATACATCAATTCGACGATTCGGGAGGCGGATTTTCAAGAAATTTCCTAAATAGCGATCGATCATCCTGACATCGAAATCTGTGTAGTACCCAACAATAGGGCGACTACCGATGAAGTGCAGAAGATCAGGCAGAATCTCACGCATCGGCCGCCCGTTCTGAACGTCCGCGTCCAAAAGACGGTGGACCTTGATGGCCTCGGGATGCGACTTCCTCTTCGTTTGTGCGACAGCCTCAAAGGGCTGGCTCGTCAGAATTCGCTTTCCTTGGATCCGAATGGCCGCAATCGTAATAATCTCGTCTTGGCGAGGATTGAGGCCCGTCGTCTCACAATCGAGGGCGACCACTTCGTCGGGTGGCTCTGGATCAAACAGGAAGGTATAACGCGGATCGGCCAATCTCGTCCGGTCGACCAGACGCTGCAATCGGCGCAGCATGTCAAACACTTCCGAGGTTGTAGCGCAGGCGGATCAATTCGCGAAATCGGCGGACAATCCGAAGAGCATCGCGCAGCATGTCGCGATCGACCGTTGTCATTGCTGCAGCATCAACGATCGCGTCTGCATTGATGACGCCGCGTCGGCCCGCCTCAATCTGGGCGCCAAGTCTCAGATTCATGAAGATCAGCAAGGCGCTCGTGATCTCTTTGCCGAAATTCTCGTCGAGGGCGCCCCGAGCGACTAGCGCCTGAACGCGCTGGCTTGTCGATCCGGCGAGCGTATCATGCTCAAGGGACAGCACCCGCACACCGTGAATCAGTGGGAAGGTGCCCTCGCGCTTAAGGTCAATGCGGTTCTGCCGAAGGCCGATCGTCGCGAAGACGGTGCCGAGAACCCCAACGTCGCTCGTCGGGAAGAGGTCGATCAGCTTCGCGACTTGTGCCAGCAGCCGCGTCTCGCCTTGAAGCCTCGCGACCAGAGCGTCCTTTGCCTGGCGGAGCACATTGGCATCGCCGGCTACAGCGACAGCATCCGCGAAGATAGACAGGTTCATTGCCGCGTCGCCGTCGGCTGCCTGAACCCAGGAACGGAGTTGCCCTAGGAAGCCGTCGAGCGGCTGCGACCAGACAGGATTACCCACCATGATGTTGCCAGGGCAGAGTGGGAAGCCGAACGTCTCCAAAGCTCGCGAGAAGGCGGCGCGAAACGCCTCCAGGTCGGCTTGCGGTACTGCGTGCCTCAACAAGAGGCCGTTGTCCTGATCAGTTCGCACGGTCTGTTCGCCGCGCCCCTCCGATCCCATCAGCATCAGGCAACCGGCCTCGCGAATAGAGGGCGGCGCTACGATCTCGAACAGCTTGGCATGGAGCCGGTTGTTCAAGTCGGATGTAATACTTCCGATTACATCGATCCGCACGCCCTGACGGTGCAGCCCCTCCACCTGTTCCTGGATGTCGTGCGCCGCCTTAGAGAGGTCTTCGATTGAGGTTGCCCGCGCAATGCGCCCCGGAATGAGCTGCGAATTGCCGGCAAATAGACCTAGGATGTCGAGGTCGCGCAGCACTCCGATGTAACTGCCATCTGCTCTGACGGCGATCCGCCGCTTGTTGCATCGTGTCATGATCAGCAATGCGTCGACCACGAGGTCGTCGGCATCGATCGAGACGACCTCGAACTGCGCGATCTCACGTACCGGAGTATTAAGCGGCAGGCGCTGAATGACGCTGGCTCTGGTCAGCTTCAGCCCGGTCACCACACCGACCCGGTCGTCATCGTTTACGTAGAGGGCATCGATGTCGGCATCGAGCATTGCGTGGGCTGCTTGCTCGAGCGAATCGCCGCCATTCACGAACACGGCCGCACCGTAGCGGACGTTGCGGATGCGAGTGCTGAGCACCGAGTCCATGCCACGTGTGTCAAGCGGCGCTGCAAGGGCATCGAGCTTCTGCGACAGCTCGGCGTAGAAGAAGGCGGCGAATGCCTGATTTTGATGAACCAATTTGAGGATGTGGTCTCGGGGTAGCAGGAAGCAGAGCGTTTCCTCAGCCGCGACGAAGTCCTCACCCGCTTCGTTGTGGACAACGGCGCGTGCATCGAAGGTATCGCCCGGCCCGAGCACCGCATGCAGCGACGCACCTTCCCGAACTTCAACAACCCCCTTAATCAAGACATGTAGGTACTTGGATGACTGTCCCTGGCTGACGATAGGCTGGCCAGGGCGGAAATACCCAATATCAGTGCACCGCTTCAGCCCTTCAGCCTCATCGTGGGTCAGCCGGTCAAAAGGCGGGCTCAAGGTGTCGAAGCTCTGCATGTCTCACCCGCTCCTCGCTGACCAGAAAAGGTATCGAATCGGCAACGAGCCGCCAGTCAATAATCTGCCTCTCGGTCTCGTCGGGTCATTCGTAACATGCGTAAAGCTTGGAACAGCGAGGGAAGCGTCCGGTGGTGCCCGAATAGAAAATGCCGTGACTGTAGATTCGTTCTTAGAACAGCGGCTCACGCCAGCATTGGGCAAGCCACAGCGTGGTCGAACTCCGCCTCACTGACGCTGCGCTTGGCTACTGCATCGCTGACCCGAGGGAGATCCCCTGCTGCGCCTCGCTCCCCGCAGCCACATCATGAGCAGGGATCGCTGCGACCGCGACAGTGAGGAGGAGCACGAACGCGATGGGCGTCAGAACACTGGTCACCCATTCAGGATGCCGCCGGAAGGCATGAATGAGGACGCAGCCGAGCGTGAAGGCAGCAGCCTGAAGGATCGGAGGAACGGGTGGCATGGCCATCATACGATCCAGAGTATACAGGAGGACGGCGCGCCAGATGTTGTCTCGGGCGCGCCCACTTCCGAAAACGCGCACCTCACGCAGGTGTGCCCTGTTCAGCAGCGTGTAAGGCTTGGGGCGCGGTTCCCGACGAGCAGAACGCGACGCAGTGGTCGGGTGTCGCGCCGTCTGCCTATTGGGCAGCCGGTTCGAAAGCCGGATGCGAGGTTGGGGGCTGGTCAGAATGCCAGCTTGAAATGAACTACAGAGCTGTCACTGCGACGAGCCCGTGGCCCGAGATCAGGCGAACTCACGCTCGTTGTGCTGCAGCCTTGAGCGAGCACGAAGGGGCGTAGCGCTGCAGATAGCGGCTCTTGTCCTCACAACGAGCAGCATTTGCCTCGTAAGCCAGGACGGCCTCAAGGCGGTCACCGCCTGAGTTGAGGATAGCGAGAAGTGATGCGAACTCTCCCTCGTCCTTAGCCAGAATGAAGTCAGGCGGCGTGTAGATCACGGCTCCAGAGATCGTGTCCGCGACGATGAAGCGCTCGCCCTGCCACCTCAAGCCAAAGCGAGGCGTGCTCGGACTGACAGAGCGGACGCAAACCCATCGGCTCGGATCAAAAGTGGCCACCGCAGCCTTGATCAACTCGGCCCAGAAGCCGCCAGCCGCAGCCCAGCCCGCGGTTGAAGTGAAGAGAGCCTTGGTAGGAGGCCTCCACAGCGCTGCCGGCCGGTGTGTCAGCGGGTGCTGGTTCCGCATGTGAGCTGCCCCTTTCCAACCCGATTGGCTCGGGCTTGCGAACTTTGTGCGATGCACAACAAACTGGGCGTTCGCCTCATCGGTTCCGTTGCGCACCGCACCTTGACGCGTATTGTGCGGTGCAACATAACCGGGCGCAACGCGCAACCGAGTCCCCTTTTCCGCAGTCACAGGAGATCGTCATGAGCACCCGTCAGCCTCACCAGACCGCGTCAGAGCTGCGCGCTTTCGCCGAGAAGGGCGTCGAGCAGGCACGCGGCGCCTTCGGCGCTCTGGTGGCGAACGCCCGCAAGGCTTCGGATACCCTGCAGAGCTCGGCTGACACGGCTCACAGCAGTGGCAAGGCCGTGCTGGCCCGGGGGCTCGAACTCACCGAGCAGAACATCACAGCCGGGTTCGACCATGCTCAGAAGCTGGTGCAGGCGCGCAGCCTCAAAGATGCCATCACGCTCCAGGCCGAGTTCGCCCGCAACCAACTGGCCGCGCTGCAGGCGCAGACGAAGGAGCTTGCCAGCTTGGCCCGTCCGGCCAAGGCCTGACGCCATCTTCAGCGAGCGCTGCGCACCGGTGATCAGTGCGCGGCTGCCTCACGACGTGCGGCCTCCTGGGTGAGGCAGCCGCCAGCTCGGCGGGAGAGAGATCTATGTTCGGACCCTGCTACAGCAGCGCCCTGCTCGCCCTTGAAGCGCAGCGAGTCGTTGAGCTCCGGCTGGTCAAATTGGCCTGGGGCGGCCTTGAGGCTCAAGCAGAGGCGCAGCTGATGATCGCCGAGAAGGTCAGTGCCGCAATCGAGGCGGCGGGCACGCTGCTCACCGGCGGCTCCCCCGAGGCCGTGATCGCGCGCTACCGCGAGCATATTGCGGCCAACACCACGCGTCTGTCCGCTGCAACCGATAGCGGCTCCGAAGCCTAGCCGAAGCACTGCGGTCGTGCGGCTTCCTCGGCCCATCGGCTGGCACTCGGCGCAGACCGCTCAGCTAACGGGTCAAAGCGACCTGAGCGCCGCTGAGATGGCGTGACGGGCGCGAAGCTCGTCAGCGCGATCAGCCTCGAAAGCTGTCACGGCATCGATGTACCGCTCGCCGCGGTCGAGTGCCTGGGCCAGAAGCTGCAGGTCAGTGTGGCTCGTGATCGCGGTCTTCAGGAAGTCCGGCGGTGTGTAGATCACCTGCCCGGTGGCAGCGGCCACAACGCAGAACCGACTGCCGCGCTGCTCGATAAGATGATTGGCCAGCCTGGCCTCAGCTCGCGGCGCCGGTGAAAACATGAAACTCATTGCACTCACGTGTGTCTGACGGGCAGCCGACGAAGATAGGCGCCGCGCTACCATCATATGGTGCGCTGCACACCATTTCGCTTGTCTTGGCTGTCCGTGGGAGACGCGACAATCGGCCTTCGGCGCGAGCTGAGTGTTCGGGCGCACGCGGGCATGTCGCGTCAGAGAGACCTTGATCTGCGCACAGCCCTCGCCTCCACCACGAAAGGTTCTGTGCCGAACGCGCTGAGGAGCGTTATCGCCACGGACCCGCTCTCACGCTTCCATCAGCGCCGAGACGTGCGCCGCTACGGACGTGGACAAGCCGATCAGATCGTAGCCGCCCTCAAGCACAGACACGATGCGTCCGCCGCAGACCCGCGCCGCAACCTCCATCAGCTGCCGCGTCGCCCAGCCGAAATCCCGTTCGGTCAGGTTAAGGTTGGCCAGCGGATCACGCCAGTGCGCGTCGAAGCCAGCCGAGATCAGGATGAGATCGGGCCGAAATGCCTCCAGCCGCGGCAGCACGGCAGCCTTGAGCGCCTCGCGAAACACCGCCCCGTCATCGCCGGCGGAGAGCGGCACGTTGAGGATCGTGCCGTGCTCACCCTGCTCTCCTGCGGCTCCGGTCCCGGGGTAGAGCGGCATCTCGTGGGTGGAGCAGTAGAGCACGCTGGCGTCGTTCCAGAAGATGTCCTGCGTGCCGTTGCCGTGGTGAGCATCCCAGTCGAGGATCGCGACCCGCTCGGCTCCGTAAACGGCCTGGGCGTGGCGCGCTGCGATGGCGACGGTGTTGAAGAAACAGAAGCCGGTGGCTCTGGCCCGCTCGGCATGATGGCCGGGCGGCCGCATGGCCGAGAAGGCGTTCCGCACCTGGCCCGTCATGACCTCGTCTACGGCCTGCAGGGCACCTCCGATGCTGCGAAGCACTGCCTCGAAGGTGCCTGTCGACAGAGGCGTGTCGACGTCTGCACGGAGTGGTCCGCCTCGGCGCAGATCCTCGATCACCATCTGGACATAGCGCTCGTCATGGGCCTGGAGGATGGGCTCGACAGGAGCTGAGGGCGCCTGCTCGCGGGCGAGCGCGGTGAAGCGTTCCTGCTCGAGGCTGCGCTCGATCACCCGGATGCGGTTCGCCCGCTCCGGATGACCGGGCTCAGCCAGGTGGTTCAGAGCTGCGGCGTGGTGGAGGTACAAGGTCGTCATGATAGGGCCTTGCCCTGCATCGGTCGGCTCGCTTTCACGGACCGACGAACACTCAGACCTGCTTCCCGAAGCAACGACGGTTTCCTTCCCATGCTGCAGGTTACCACGCCAGCTCGGGGGCGAGACGATAACCGCAGCTGTTTTCGACAGCGGAGCCCGCGCGGGCGAGCCTGGCGGTGCTCTTACCGCCGGGATCGTTCTTCCTTGCTCAATGCAAGATCGCCCCGGCCTGTCGGCCGGGGCGCTCCTCGTGCGGGGCGAGGCTCTCAGAAGAAGCCGAGCTTCTTCGGGGAGTAGCTCACCAGCATGTTCTTCGTCTGCTGGTAATGGTCGAGCATCATCTTGTGGGTCTCGCGGCCGATACCGGACTGCTTGTAGCCGCCGAAGGCCGCGTGGGCCGGGTAGGCGTGGTAGCAGTTCGTCCAGACGCGGCCCGCCTGGATCGCCCGGCCGAAGCGGTAGGCGCGGGTCCCGTCGCGGGTCCAGCCATGAGGTTCCTCCGAGGTCTTTGTCTGCCAAAATGACGCCTTCGGCTAAGCTCGTGGTCTGCCATCGCAGCTGGGACGCCGGCAGCGTTTAGTCAAGACAACAGTGATCCGGGACCGTTCGATCCGGTCGGTGCAGTCTCGGCAATCTGGCTGGCGGTGTGGTGGCGCAGCACTTCGTGTCCGAAGCGGCTTGGCCCTCGAGCTGACTGACCTGACCGGCATTTTGGACCGAGCCACTTGCGAGGCTACTGCATGGTAGCGGCCATGGGTAGGCGGAAGGCCAGATCCAGGAAGCTGACAGGGGCGGGTGGCCGATACCCCAAGGACGAGTGCGGCCGCACGCGATTGTAGGTGTTTTGCCAAAGCCCGATCACAGCCTGTGCCTCATTCAGCGAGTAGAAGATCTCCTGGCGCAGGCATTCGTCGCGCAGCTGCTCGCAGATGCCCGCCTCTTTGCAGGCAACCGCGATGCTCTTGCCCTGGGCTGTCTGCACCTCGATCTGGCGCAGCGTCAGTACCACCTGCTCGGCACTCGGCCTCTGTCCTCTCATCATTTCCAACTCCTCCGGTCCTGGCTGATCCTCTCAGTCACCCCGGTCCAAAGCCAGCCGGTCAGGTCACGACAGGCCGGCCCGCCGCACGGCGCCATCCGTCACGTTCGTGCTCAACGCCAGGGAGCTGAGCTCGCAGCATCTCGATGTCGCCGAGGCCCCGATCAGCCCGCACATGCCAGTCGGCACGAAAATCGAACGGATCAACACGCACTTCCGCCGGTTTCGCCGACGTGAGATGATGGCGGACCGCCAAGGGCAGGCCAGAGATTACCGATGCCCGACAAGCCCCTCGAGCCATCGACCGCCTTCGCAGAGGCAGTGCAATCTCATGGTCGGGCCATTGAGCACGCTGTGGCCCGGATCCTCAACGGTGACGATATCGATCTCGTGCTTGGCGCACTGCGCAGCTACCTGGACGATCTCCGCATCCTGATCGAACGACATCCCGGGATCGAAGCCGCAGCTTCCGACCTGTTAACGACAGCGGGTGCCTTCATTGATGCCAACCGGGTTACGAGTGGGGCCGACGCACGGCAGCGGCGCTTTCTGGCCGAAGCAGTTCTGCGCTTCACCGCTCGCCTGGAAGCCGCTCGGCCGAGCGAGAACGCGCGTCGCATCGGACTGGCTTGACGGCGCGCGTTCCAGCTTAGAAGAGCGCCCTGGCCCTCCAATCAATTCTCGATCTGGATAAGCGCAGCCCGCGGCTCACGGTCTGCCGTTCCCACCCTCACCCACAATGATGCACAGACAAAAGCTCAGCTCAGGGTCCGTGTTGATGCCCAGTCTCAGCATACGGGTACCGCTCAGCTCTGCTGACCACTGATTTTGGGTCGTAGCTGCTTAACTGGGCCAATAGAAGCAAGTCGGTCATGAGATCGACGATGTCGGATCGGGTCACATCCCCCTCACGCGAGCTCCTTTTGGACTGGCTGCAGGTACCCTGCGCGCGTGCGTAGGTGTCGAGAGCGAGACAAGCAAAGTGAGCTTGGCGGTCTTCCGCCGAAATCGGCGTCCTCCTCCGACCGACTATCGAGCCGGTCCGCTGCTTCTGTCACGGATGCTTCTGCATGGCTTCGAGCGACGATCGCCGCGCCCGCAGCGTCACCAGGGCGGCTTCGGCTTCCCGCAGTGCCTGCTTCGCCGCGGCGGGGTTCTGGCCACACGCGATCTGCTCCGCGACGCGTGCGATCTGCACGGTCCAGCGTGCTTCTTCCTCGGCGAGGTGGCGCTTCGTGACGGCAAGCTCGTCAGCGACTGACCACATCATGGCGCCCTCTGGGCTCGGGGAGCGGCATTATAGAAGATCAGCTCGAAGGAACAATTGCGAGCCGTCCAACGCGTGCTGGAGCGTAGCGCAACACTCAATCAAAATTGAAATGGCCCAAGGGGCGGGCCCTACAAAACGGCTCGTCCAGCGTGATAGGTTCGTTAGAGTGTCGATCCCTTGCGCGCCTTTTCCTGTTGCACAAGCTCTTGCAAAAGCCTCTGTGCAAGCGTGGCGTGTTGTGCCTTGTCAACCTGAACTGATTTCTTGCCGTAGGGCGCGATGACCGTCATGAGGTTTCGGTCAACCTTGTAAGTGCCAGAATAGGTTCGGCCTTCTAGCTTGACGTGAACCGAGTGGCCCGACATGTGAAAGCCCTCTTGGCGGCGAGATGCGTACCTCACCAGACCTTCAATCCAGGATGCCTCCTTTCGTAGCTCGCGTCATCATCGGATTCCTGGCTGCAGCGCAATCGGGAGGGTTTGATGCTTCGTCTCGAAAACGTCGCCGGTAACGCGCAAAAAATTCGCGAGCGAGGCGATCAGGTTGGATGTAACGAACTTGATCGACTCCTACGGCGACGCCGCCTTTGGCGAGGCTTGCGAGAAAGCCCGGCGTGCCCGGGCGAACGGGGATCTAACGGAAAGACTGATTTGGACGCAGATCGCTCTCAAGGTTGGCCACAGATCCTTCGGTAACTTCCCGACCTTGCTCGTTCGGGCCCGCTCAGCACAGACCGAGCAGGTACGCAAACTTCGTCCAGCGCTCAAATGCAAGCGCCGGAGGAGGGGTGCCCAGCAAGAGCGCACTTCTCGTCGCGATGCCGAGAGTGGATCGTTGAATTTGGCTGCTGCAGAACGCCGGTGAGCCAATAGTACTTTGGACCGTGCCATTTGCGGGGCTCCTGCATGGTAGTGGCCATGGGTAAGGCGGATGGCGCGATCCGGGAAGCTGACGGGCGCGGGCGGCCGGTAGCCCGAGGACGCGTGCGGCCGCACGCGGTTGCAGGTGGTCTGCCAGTTAGCGGCCACAGCCTGTGCCTCCTTCAGCGAGGAGACGATCTCTTGGCGTAGGCAATCGTCGCGCAGCTCTGCTCGGAGATCTCCGCTTCCTTGGAGCGGCGCTAAACTAGAGGCTGTTACGGACCTCCGGCAAACAACTGTTGGCCGAGCAGACGCACATCGCACTCTGATATTTCCGAATGCGTGCTCAACCAGGAGGCGCTGCCCGGCGAAAGCTTCGAGAACGGCGCCATCTGCTGAGTTGCTGAAATGTGCCCGCAGTCCGGGTAAGCAAAATCAATGATTTAGCGGGCCACAGGTCCGTAACAGCCTCTAACAACACCAGCCAGCATCCACGGCGAACGTTGTGCGGCCTCAGCCAATGCGTGACCATTCGCTCGGCAATAGTACGTTCAGATACACTGTAGAAGGCAGCGTAAAACAATCGCAAATGCCAAGCTGCAACCGAGCATCTTCATCCTCGTTGAACGGCGCAGGGGCTGCCAATCAGGTGAACGGTGCTGCCATGATGGAGACAGATGCTGCCTTTGTCGCGCGCTTGAAAACACAGGCGCAGGCGCCGAGCAGGGAGCAGATTCGACGGCTGCGCGATCTCGTCCTTCGTGTCGATTGGGATCAGATCGCCTGCTTGGCAGCGCGTCAGGAGCGCCCTCGGCTCCATTGATGTTGAAGCGGATCACTCTAGGAGCGCGACGTGCAACTCATCGTAACGGCTCAGCATCAAGGACGGGTCATCTCCTTCCAGCAACGCTCGCCGAGCGGGGCGCTGGAGAAGGCTCACCAGCTGCAGAAGGAAGGTCTAGCGCAGGTCGTCATCTCAGACATCACGGGACGCGCATACGATCCCAGCGACTTCGCGGCCCGTTTCGTTCGAGCAGGCGTCTAGGCCACAATAACTTCGGGAGCATCATGATGGGTGATGACCGAGAAGAGAGGATCAGGGCCCGCGCGTACGAGATTTGGGAGCGGGAAGGATCCCCCGCAGGGCACGAGATGGATCACTGGGTGGAGGCTGAACAGGAGTTGGACGCGCAGAATACCGGTGCGGGCTCGGCGCTTAGCCATGATGAGGATAAGCGCGGCATACCGGAGACGAAGGCGGATCAGGCCGCTGGTGCCGCACCTGACCAGAGCACTCCTGGTGAAGACCTAGCCAAACGCCAAGACAAGCTCTTGGATCAAGCTGTCGAAGAGACCTTTCCCGGCAGTGACCCAATCTCTCCGAAGCGGATCACGAAGTAGCTGGCCGCAACGCGCCGCCGGCCGCTGAGAGGGACGCCCCCATCCACTCCTCAGCTGTGTGCGGCAGCATCAGTCACAACACCTCGCCCTTCACGGGTGCCTGACCTGACCGGCTGGCTTTGGACCGGGCGGATTGAGAGGATCAGCAAGGACCAGAGGAGTCGGGCATGCGGCGAGGTCAGAAGACGAGCGCGGAACAGGTTATCCTGAAGCTGCGGCAGATTGAGGTGCAGACGGCGCAGGGCAAGAGCTTGGCGCTGGCGTGCAAGGAGGCGGAGATCTCCGAGCAGAGCTATCGTGACGAGTGCCTACGTTAAGAGATCTTCTACTCATTGAGGGAGGCGCAGATTGTGATCAGTCTATGGGAAAACACCTACAACCGCATCCGGCCGCACTCGTTACTGGGCGACCGGCCACCTGCGCCCGTCACCTTCCCGGATCTGGCCTTCCGGCTACCCATGGCCGCCACCATGCAGTAGCCTCCCAATCGACTCGGTCCAAAATGCCGGTCAGGTCACTGCCACGTTTCGCGTTTTGTTCGCAACGGTCCGCCGGCTCGTGTGCCCCTGTCTTGACGCTAGCGTAGCCGGTGCGCGCAACTGCTTCGATCCGGTATAGGATCGCCCGCCAGGGGCTGGGCCCACGTCGCGGGAATGCGGGATGTCGAACCTCAGCGAACGGACCGCAAGTCACCAGCGGATCATGGGGCCGCTCCTCGTCTGCGCCATACTCTTGGGGCTCTCCGGCCTGCCGGTCGCCGTCTGGCTCGATCTGCGGGACCTCTCCGAGCGCACACTAGAGTCGCAGGCACGGGAGACGGGCCGCATCATCGACGCGATGCGCAGCTTCTACGCCAGCGACGTCGTGCAGGCGATCAACACCGCCACCGGCAAGATCGAGACGCGGCACGACTACAAGGGGATCCAGAACGCCATTCCGATCCCGGCGACGCTCTCCCTGGAGCTCGGCGCCCGGATCAGCGGCGAGAATGGCTCGGTCAAATACCGCTTCATCTCGGACCTACCGTTCAAGGACCGCAAGCCCCACGAGCTCGATGCCTTCGAGCAGGCGGCTCTCGCCCATCTTCGGGCAAATCCACAGGCCGCGTCAGACGTCGAGGTATCCGGCTCCATCTTCGATCGGCAGGTTCGCATCGCCGCACCGATCCACATGGAGGTGGCCTGCGTCCGCTGTCACAACACCCACCCGTTGAGTCCGAAGACGGACTGGAAGGTTGGCGACGTCCGCGGCATTCAGGAGATCGTCCTGCGCCAGCCGATCGCCGCCAACGTGCTATCGTTCAAATACCTGCTCGGCTACTTCGTCTTCGCGGCGCTTGCCGGTACCACCTTCCTGGTGCTGCAGAGTCGCCAGAGACGGCTGATCGACCGGATGAACCGGGAGCTGGTTGAGTCCAACAGCTTCCTGGCATCGATCTCAGTCCAAATCGCGAAGTACATCTCTCCTCAGGTGTACAAGAGTATATTCAGCGGCGAGCGTAACGTGTCGGTCGCCACCGAGCGCAAGAAGCTGACGATCTTCTTTTCCGACATCAAGGACTTCACCGCCGCCACGGAGCGGCTGCAGCCCGAGGAACTGACGGCACTCCTCAACGAGTACCTCACCGAGATGACCGCGATCGCCCTTCAGTACGGCGGCACAGTCGACAAATACATCGGCGACGCGATCCTCGTGTTCTTCGGCGACCCCGAAACCAAGGGCGTGCGTGAGGATGCCCGCGCCTGCGTCTGCATGGCCATCGCCATGCAGCGCCGTCTCGGCGAACTCAATGCCCGCTGGCGCCGCGGCGGGATCGAGTGCCCGTTCCAGGCGCGAATGGGCATCAACACCGGCTACTGCAACGTCGGCAACTTCGGTTCAGAGGAGAGGATGGACTACACCATCATCGGCGCCGAGGCGAACCTCGCCGCCCGCTTGCAGTCGAGCGCCGCGCCAAACGGCATCATGATGAGCTACGAGACCTATGCTCTGGTCAACGATATCGTGCGAGCGCGGCCGCAGGAGGCGATCCGCATGAAGGGCATCAGCCGCGAGGTGGTGCCGTACGCCGTGGAGGGCGATCTCGCTGCCCCATCGGGTGAGGAGACGGTCTTCAGCGAACATGGCCGCGGCATCGACGTCTTCATTGACGTCAATGCTCTGGAGGTGGAGAGCGCCGCCCACCTTAAACGTCGCCTCACCGAAGCGCTTGCGGCGCTCGAGAAGCGAGCCGAACAAGCCAAGCCCGCATCCGAGAAAGGTCTCTTGCAGGCTTGAGATCGGGTGCTGCACGCCAGGCAGCTTCAACTCAGCCATCGGGCTCAGGCTGCACCAGGTAGATCAGAACCACGGCGAGGCACATGACGAAGCGAAAAGCGGGCTGGACAGCGTTCCACTGCTGAGATTGCCACATCAGGAACCACTCGGCCGCCACCGTCATGAAGCCGAAGAACCAGATCGAGATCCCGATCGTCAGGCCGACGATGGGCAGCGCCTTGGCGGCGGCGAAGATGTGCTGCTCCGACCGGACGTGACGGAGCAGGGTGAAGGCTCCGACGAGGCAGAGGAGGCCCGCCGCCAACTCGCCGGAGATGATGAGCCCATAGGCGATCTGGTGCAGGAGAGGCGAGGCGACCGCCCTGTCCTTGAGGTGATTTTCCGGGAAAGTCGTGTCCATCGACATCACGTGCTGGACGAAGGTGTAGTTCGAGCCGTAATCGACGATGTTGTTGTAGCCCACGAGCAGGCAGAAGAGGGCAGCCAAGAGCACGAGAACGCCCTTCGAGGTACGGATCGCGAGTAGATGTGCGGGTGGCGTCGGCATCGATCTTTGACCGCTCTTTCCGGCATCGGCCTGCAACCCACCTGGTCGTACGCGTCGAAGACGGCCTTGAATCGACCGGATGGCGGCCCGTGAAACCAGCCGTCGCCTCGGCTGCTGTCGCATCTGATATCGCACCGTCCTTGAAGTATCGGAGCGTCAAGTACAGGTGACGGTCACCTCTCCTCGGACGGCGAGCAATGGCTGCATGGACGCTCCTCAGCGGCCAATCCGGACCGGCGAGACGAGATTGCCACACGCTTTCCGCCCGCGTGAATGTCTTCGAATTTATCCTGCGACAGGTTGCTTAATCGTCCCAGGAGGCCGTCAGCGCATCCAGCACGGCCCTGGCAAACAGAGGCGGGTTCTGGAGCATCGCGAAGTGAGAGACGCCCGGCAGGATCACGAGGCGGGCATCCGGGATCGTGCTAGCCATGTAGCGGTCGTGACTCTGCTTGATCGCCTCGTCATAGCGACCGTCCGCGATGACAATCCGGGTACGGATTGTCTTCAGCTGCTCGGTGGTGATGTCCGGCTGTGTCGCCCACATGTCGTGGATCTGCTTCAGGAAGCGGTCGTACTCGTCCGGCGTCGGCGAGAGCTTCCTGTACTCACCGCTGGCCCGCTTCTCGAACTCCGCGAACGCGCCTGCCTTGTCGAAGTCGGCGATCACGCCGTCTGGGACCGTGTTGGCGCCAAAGGCGAAGACGCGGTTCAGGCGTTCGGGATGATGGATCGCCATGACGATGCCGATGATGCCGCCATCGCTCCATCCGACCAGATCCGCTTTCGGGATCTGCAAAGCGTTCAGCATCGCCAGGATGTCGGCGGCCATCAGCCCGTAGCTGAAGGGTTGCGCCGATCGCGTGCTGCGACCGTGGCCGCGGCTGTCCACCGCGATGACGCGGAAGCCCTCCTCGACGAGCAGGGGAATGACCGCGCCGAAGTAGTTGGCGTTTGCCAGGCCGCCATGGACCAAGAGGATGGGTTTACCATCAGGAGAGCCGAATTCGGCCCGCCACATCTCGATGTCGTTGACGGGCAACCGACCTGACACGGTCGCGGGCGGCAGTTCGGGGGTCGGCGGCAAGACGGTCCAAGGCTGCTCGGCCGACGACACGGGCCCGGCGATGATGAGGGCTATGCCGAGGATCGCGCCTCTCAGGACCGAAGCAGACTGAGACATGCTGCCTTCCCGGCTTTCGCGTTCGGGGCTGCGTGGATGCCGTGACGGCTCAGGCAAACTTGCAGTCCAGTAGGTTATCCTCGGTTGAGAAGCTTCTGAAGAGTGCTGTTCGTCGGCTTCTGCGTCTCGTCGACGAGGATGAACAGCGCGGTCGCGGCGATCGGCGCCTGCGGCGGCGGGTTGCTGTGGATCTGGCCCTCCACATCCGCATAGCCGACCGGCGTGCCGTCGTTCGCCTCGAGCACCGCCCTGACCACGCTCGACCACGTCAGCCCGTCGACCGCGGCCTCGAACCGGAGGCACTCGTCGCCCTCACTGCTGCGGCTGAGCACACGCTCGACCCCTTCATGGCGGGCAGG
>NZ_BJZU01000154.1 GCF_007992195.1 Methylobacterium oxalidis
CCCTTGGCACGCTTTTCGGTGGCTGGCGCATCGTTCACACGATGGGTTCGAAGATCACGCGGCTCAACCCGATGCAGGGCTTCTGCGCCGAGACAGGCGGAGCGATCACGTTGTTCACGGCGACTTGGCTCGGGATTCCGGTCTCCACGACGCACACCATCACCGGGGCGATCATCGGCGTTGGCGCCGCGCGCCGAACCTCGGCCGTGCGCTGGGGGATCGCCAGCAACATCGTGACCGCCTGGGTGCTGACGCTCCCGGCTGCCGCGCTGATCTCTGCGGCCTGCTACGCTCTGACAGGATTGCTCGGCTGACTGCTTGAGGTCATTTGAGGATCGTGCGGCGATGCCGCCGCACCTATCCGCCTGAATGAAATACGTGCAGCGATGCGTTGGAAGAGGCGCATGATCTCCGTCTGGAGGTGAGCCCATGGACGTTATCGTCAACCCGATCGGGGCGGCCGGCACCGAATGGAGCCTGTACGACCGTCTCGGACGCCATCTCGGCCTGATCCGCAAATCACAATGGCCAAACGAGCCCTTCACGATCGTTCCAGAACGAGGAAGTCGCCTCGACGGTATTGAAATCCTCTATCCTTCGCTGGACGGCGCCCTGGCGGCGATCGAGGTGCGACTCGGAGGCACATGTGAGCTTGTCGGCGGCTCAACCCGCTGATGTAACTGCTCTATCTCCTCGCAGGCGGCTTCGGCGCCGGTCTGCCACGAACGGTCTATGGTCAAACCAAAACTCGGTGTACGAGGGACGCGGAGAGAGGTGTTTCTGACCCCGAGCTCGCTGCTGCCTCGTGCAGGGCCAGATTTCGGCAAGGCGACGCCGACAAGCAGGCTGGCTTTCTCGTGGCGATGCTGCGGGCTTAGCTTCAGCCATTGGCATACGACTCGATGAGCCCGCTTTACCTTCATGCCGTAGGCTCGGCAGTACGCTCGGCGAGCATTGCCGGTCGAGGCTGCAGTGCGTATTTCGCCCAGCGTATACCGGAGGCAGAGAGGCGCACAAATTTCCACCTATCTTCGTTGTCATGAACGAGTTATCTTGAACCTACTCTTGATCGAGTTAACTGCGGCCCATCCGGAAAGTCCGGGTGGGTTTTTTGCGTTGCCATCATTCTTGTCGAGCTTGCTTCCGAGAACCCTCAGCGCGACCGTTGACGGGCATCAAGGCGGGCAAGAGAGGCCGGAGTGAGGGCGCCCTCCTACAGCCGCTTGGGCACGAGGAGATTGGTCCAACTGAGTACCGTTTCAAGTTTCAGAGCTACATCCGCAGCGCGAAAGCCGTTGAGCTAATCTCTGTCAAATAGTTCGACCCCGACTAGGCCGACTGTATCTAGGCGAGCAGCAGAAATGGTGTAGCCGATAAAAGGTTGGATGATAAGCGTGCCGAAGGGCGCGAGCCTGGGCCGAGTGCTTGTCCCTCAGGATAGGCTGAACTGAAGCATCAACAGAATGACCTGAAGGAGCGGCCTGCTTGCCTGAGTTGGCGCTTGGCGTAAGGAGCCTATGAGGATGCGCCGGATCCGGACCGCTCTCGCCTAGCGTGCCGAACTTTCGTCGGCTCCTCCCGCGTTGAGGTCAGCGCGGCAGCCTGCGTTGCTCATACCTTACCTGACAGAGGCGTCATAACCCGAGCGAGCCACTGAAAATGCCATGTTGCCGCTGCTGTGGCAGCGCATGCAAAATGGTGCGTCGCACAATGAAATTTATTTCGATGTCCCTTGACAGGCCGGCTCGCGCCGAAGATGTTGGCATACAAAATACGAGGGATTAAATCTCGTTGATACGCGTGCTCAAGCCTGCGCTTGGGCTCGAACGCAGCAGATCGCTTTGAGCAACGGCTTGTGAAAGGGCCGAGCTCGACTTGTGGTTGCCGTGAGCTTTGCTGGTCGGGCCGATTGGAACGCCGCTCTCGCCTCGCCTAACCATCGATTGGACTCGCATCAGGCAGCCTCAAGAAGTTGGGCCGTCAAAGAAATTTTGCTCCCCAGGGAGCGTCGGGAGGTGATCAATGAGTACGATTGGAGTGCCGTCTACTGAGCGTGTCAGTGACGGCTATCGCTGGATGCAACTCGTTCTTGGCGTCGTCTGCATGGTGATGATCGCCAACTTGCAATACGGCTGGACCTTCTTCGTTCCCGAAATTCAGAAGACGTTCGGCTTCGATCGAGCCGCGATCCAGTTTGCCTTCACGCTCTTCGTCCTGTTCGAGACATGGCTCGTGCCGATTGAGGGCTGGTTCGTCGACAAGTACGGACCGCTGGCCGTGGTTTTATTCGGCGGCGTGCTCTGCGGACTGGGCTGGGTGATCAACGCCTACGCGTCGACCCTCAACATGTTCTATCTCGGCCAGGTCATCGCTGGCCTCGGGGCTGGAGCCGTCTACGGAACCTGCGTGGGCAACGCTCTGAAGTGGTTTCCGGACAAGCGCGGTCTAGCAGCTGGTATCACAGCTGCCGGCTTCGGGGCTGGCTCGGCTCTCACCGTGGCACCCATCCAGTGGATGATCGCCGACAAGGGCTTCCAGGCTGCCTTCCTCTACTTCGGCATCGGGCAGGGGGTCGTTGTCGCTGCACTCGCCTTCTTCTTGGCCGCACCGAAGAAAGGTCAGGTCCCCGAGGTCGCGAATAATGCAGCCAACATCCAGTCGCGGCGTAACTACACGCCGGGCGAGGTCGTGCGTCAGCCGATCTTCTGGTTGATGTACTTTATGTTCGTCATCGTCGGCGCGGGCGGCCTGATGATCACCGCCAACTTGAAGCCGATTGCCGCCGACATCCATGTCGACAAGGTGCCGGTGACGATTCTCGGCGTCACTATGGTTGCCATCACGTTTGCGGCGACAATCGATCGTGTGCTCAACGGCCTGACCCGTCCCTTCTTCGGCTGGGTCTCGGACAAGATCGGACGCGAGAACACGATGTTCATCGCCTTCGCGATGGAGGGTGTCGGCATCTACATGCTGTACCTCTGGGGCCACGACCCGCTGTGGTTCGTCCTCCTGTCAGGCTTCGTGTTCTTCGCCTGGGGTGAGATCTACTCGCTGTTCCCCTCGACCTGCACCGACACGTTCGGCTCCAAGTTTGCCGCCACGAATGCCGGGCTGCTCTACACGGCCAAGGGAACGGCAGCCCTGCTCGTGCCGGTGGCGAACTACATGCAGCAGAGTTCGGGCAACTGGGACAACGTGTTCCTGGCTGCCGCCGGTGCCAACGTCCTGGCTTCGGTTCTGGCGATCGCGGTCCTCAAGCCCTGGCGCAAGCATGTTGTCGCCAATGCCCGAGCCGACGTGACTGCTCCTGCTGAGGCTGGCGTTGCTGTGGCTCGATAGGTCTCGAGCCGGCATCGGCCATTGCTGACTATAAACGGCGGGCTCGGACACTGTCCGGGCCCGTTCGGCTTTTCGCCAAGCTGCAATAGGCGCGCAGCTCCCTTCAAGACGGAGCAGTCAAGCTTCATCGATCTGGCTGGATGGCTCGAAACTATGGCGCTCAAGCGGGCCAATTCAGATCAGGAGAAATGTTCGTAGCCAGAAGCGAAAGAACACGAGGAGAGCGCGATGCATGTGCCAGCGGCGGCTCTGATTGAAGCCGCGGCCTTCACGCTCGGGTGTATCGCGATTCACAGGATGCGCCGGCACGCGCTGCGTCTGACAAAAATCTTGTTAGTGGCTTTGGTTGCAGTCGCCCTCGTGTGCATCACCGTGGAAGCCTTACTCAACCCAGGTGCCGAGGCTGATGAGTACGACATGTTATCCGCTTTGGAGAATGCCCGCTGATTGCGCCTACTAAGGCGGCAAATATCAGGAGCAGCGGTCATGTCATTCAGAAGTGGCGCGGCGGTATTGACTCTGGCGACGACGCCTGTTGCGCCCGCTTTGGCCTAAGCGTTTGGCTTTCCTGATCGCTCGGCTCAGGGCAGTAAAGGGAAGTAAAGGCGCAGGGAACCGGTTCCTCCCAGGGCAGCCAGACGACCAAGGTCCGCGCGCTCACCGATGTTTTCGGCCGATCCGGTGTCATCCTGCTGACTTCCGGCGACGCCAGCGATGTCACCGCCGCTCCGGCCGTGCTGGCCGAGGCGCCCGGCTGCATCTGCCACCTGAGCGCCGACAATGGCTACGACGCCGATTGGCTGCGGGCTGACCTGCGCGCGAAGAGCATTGCGCCCGCCATCCCGGGCACGCTCGATCGAAAGAAAGCGATCCGCCGCGACAAGCGGCGCTACCGTGAACGCTGGCGCATTGAGCCGATCGTCAACCGCCTCACGGACTTCGGCCGCAGCACCGGCCGCCACGACAAACTCGCCCGTAACTGCGGCTTAGGCGTCGCTCTGGCAGCCGTCATCGCTTCTTGGTGCTGATCGAGTCTAACTCTAACCCTGATGCGGGGATGAAAGATAACCTTCCGCCCGTTTTCCTAAGTGGGAGTGAGTAGAAAATTGGCTGCTCTTCACTGGCGGAGATCGAAAATGTTCGATCCGATCTGGCTCATTGCGTTCGCAATTGGCTGCCTTTTTGTCGACGTGGCTGGACGTTTCATCGCAACATTGACGCCAATTTTACTCGGATCCGCGCTTCTTTTAGCTGTGATCGTCATCACTTTGTTGCACCATCAAGCCCTGACGAGCATCTCGACGGATTTCACCCCTCATGAGATCGCTCTCTTCAGCATAGCAGCGGGACGATAGGAATGGCCTACCTGAGCAGGTCTTTATGAGCGGTCCGCTTCGATTGGGGCGGAAGGGGCAGCGCGACCGCGGCTCCAGACTGCTGGGCTATGTGTGCGGAACGCTGCGCCCCAAGACCGCCAAACTCTCAGGCGGCAGCGACTATTGGGCGACGGCAAGCTAAGTCGCTGGTTCTCTCAGTTTTCTTGGGTTTTGCGCTGCATTCTCATGCAGCGAGGACCACCGACGCCGCACCCGAACCATGAGGACGCGTGGAAGCCCGGCAGCGAATGGGTAGGCCAAGGGCGTCACGTCCTCACCAGACCGGTGCTCGGCGGAGCGCACCTAAGCGCGTCTAACAAGACCACCGTTCGATGAAGCGCCATAGGATGAGGGCTGCAGCCAGTGTCGTGAGGGCGAGATGGATTTCGCGCCGTCGCTCATAGCGGATGGTGAGGCGGCGGAACTGGGCAAACCAGGCCAGCGTCCGCTCGAGGACCCACCTGTGCCTCCTCAAACGGTGGCTGCTCTCAATGCCGCGGCAGGCGATGCGGTGCTGGATGCGACGGTGGGTGAAAGCCCGAAGACAGCGGCGCTGGTCGTAGGCCTTGTCGGCATACAGCCGGGCGGGGCGTTTGCGCGGCCGTCCCAGCACTGGCGGATGGGCGGGACGGCATCCACGACCGCCTCTGGCATCTGGCTGTCGTGCACGTTGGCCCCCGTTAGCTTCAGCGCGAGGGGGAGGTCCTTCGCATCGGTGAGGACGTGGCGCTTCGTGCCCGGCTTGCCCCGGTCGGTCGGATTCGGGCGCCCCTTTCGGCGGCGACCGAGGTGCTGTCGAGCGAGGCGCGGCTGAAGTCGATGCCGTTCTGGCGTCCGAGCTGGTCGAGCAGCGCCTGCTGCAGGCGGTCCCACACCCCCGGCCTTCTGCCAGTCGCGCAGGCGCCGCCTGCCCGTCATGCCCGAGCCGCAGCCCAGCTCCCGGGGCAGCAACTCCCAGGGCGCGCCCGAGCGCGAGCCAAGAACAGGATGCCCGTCAGCGCTGCGCGGTCGGACAGCCGCGGGCGGCCACCCTTTGGCTTGGGCGGCTCAGGCGGCAACAGCGGGGCGATCACCGCCCATAAGCCGTCGGGAAGGAGCGGTTTCGCCATCTCTCCTCAACGCGCCACAATCGGTTTCGTAAGAGGCTCGTGAAACTTCATATTCGGCGACTGTTTACCCGAGCAGGTAAACCACACGTCGGTGAACAGTTGGCGATCGGGCGTTTCGGCATCGGCCACGCGTTCGCGCAGGCTGTTGAGGAGCGCGCTCTCAACGCTCATGGGCTCCCCTTGCAGAGCAACTCACCATGGCAAGTGCCGCCTTAGGCAGGAGCCGCGAGGGCTGCGACAGACTGTCGCAAATCCGCTCTGGAAAAGCTCAGAAGCGTGCTGTCCACGGCAGATGTCCGCTAGGATAGCTTGCCGCGCTGTGCTTGCTAAGTTGCTGATTTTGTTGATGAAGTGATGGTGCCGCAAGAGGGATTCGAACCCCCGACCCCCTCATTACGAATGAGGTGCTCTACCAGCTGAGCTATTGCGGCCCGATCGGAGCGCCGGTTCGCGCGCCGTGATCGTCGGGAGGCTCATATCCGCCTGGCTCCCCCTTGGCAAGGCGGGCGGCGCCTCGCGTCGCGCGTCCGATGCAGGCGTGCCACGGCGGCGGCGATGCGCGCGGCCGGACTGCGCCCCGCGCTTGACGGGGCCGGGCGCAGCCGGGACTGTCGGGCGCAATTCTCGAACAGGCCCCCCATGTCCCTGATCGCGCGCCTTCGGGCCTACGCCTCCGACGCCTTCGGCGGAGCACCGGCCGTCGACGCGCCGGCCGACGAGGAGCATCTCGCCGCGACCGCCCTTCTCGTGCACGTCGCCCGCGCCGACGGGGTCCTCGCGGCGCCGGAGGCCGAGCGCCTGTCGCGGCTGGTGCGCGGCCGCTACGCGGACTCAGAGGAGGCCGCGCGCGCGCTGATCGCGCGGGCGACGGCCTTCGACGCGGAGACCCGCGACATCGCCATGCTGGTCGAGCTGATCGGGCGGGAAGGCGGCGAGGCGGAGCGGGTCCGGCTGCTCGCCATGGCCTGGTCGATCGCGGGGGCGGACGGGTCCGTGGACGAGTTCGAGGAGGCGCTGGTCTGGCGCCTCGGTTCGCTGCTCGGCCTCGCCGACGGCGCGATCACCCGGGCACGCGAGGAGGGGCTCGCGGGTCGCGAAGGCGCGGCGGCCGGCGCGTGAGGCGGTCCTCGCAGGCGGCGGAGCGTCGCGCATGATCGCGAGCCTCGCCCTCGTCCTGCTGGCGCAGCTCGCCGGCGAGGTTCTCGCCCGCAGCAGCGGGCTGCCCCTGCCGGGGCCGGTCATCGGCATGGTGCTGATGCTGCTCTTCCTCGTGCTGCGCGACCGCGGGCCCCGCGCTCTGCCGCGCCGCCTGCCGCGGCCGCTGACGGACGGCACGCTGGAGCAGACCGGGCGGGGGCTTCTCGCCAACCTGTCGTTGATGTTCGTTCCTGCCGGGGCCGGCATCGTCGGCCGGCTCGATGTGCTGGAGGCGCAGGCCGCCAAGCTCGCTCTCGTGCTGGTGCTGTCGACTCTCCTGGCGCTCGCCGCCACGGCCCTCACCTTCGTCGCGGTCGCGCGCTGGCTCGACCCGGGCCGGACGCCCGGCCCGCCGGAGAGCGCGCCGTGAGCGGCGAGTTCGCGGTCTGGGTCTATCTCTCCCGCACGCCGCTCCTGTGGCTGACGGTGACGCTGGTCTCCTACCTCGCCGCCGACCGGATCTCGGCGGCGACCGGTCGCAGCCCGCTGGCGAACCCGGTGCTGATCGCGGTGTCGCTGACCGCCGCCGTGCTGGCGCTCACGGGCACGCCCTACGCCGACTACTTCCAGGGCGCACAGTTCGTGCACTTCCTGCTCGGCCCGGCCACCGTGATGCTGGCCCTGCCGCTCTACGAGCACCGGGCGACCGTGATGCGCGCGCTCGTGCCGATGCTCGCGGCGCTGACCGTCGGCTGCGTCGTCGCGCTCGTCTCGGCGGTCGGGCTCGCGCTCCTCCTCGGCGTGCCGCGTCCCATCATCACAGCGCTCAGCCCGAAATCCATCACCTCCGGTGTCGCGATGGGCGTGTCCGAGACGCTCGGCGGCGACCCGACGCCCACGGCCGTCCTCGTGATGCTGACCGGGGTCACCGGCGCGATCCTCGTCACGCCCCTGATGAACGCGCTGCGGATCCGGGACATGCGGGCGCGCGGCTTCGCGGCGGGGCTCGCCGCTCACGGCGTCGGCACCGCCCGCGCCTTCCAGGTGAGCGAGGTCGCGGGGACTTTCGCCGGAATCGCGATGGGCCTCAACGCTCTGTTGACGGCGCTTCTGGTACCGCTGGTCCTGAGCCTCGTTCCCTGAGCGTCGCCGGCGGCCCCGCGCCGGCAAAGCGGTGAGCGGGCTCGCGAATTTCCGTTCCTGTGCTCTCGCGGCACTTGAAAACGGCCGGAGGCTCGAATGAACCTGCACGGGCAGCGCGGTGTACGGACGCGGACGGGGTTGATTCAGGCGTTTCAGATCTTCTTGGACCCCGCCGGGCCGAAAACCTGTCGATGCACCTTTTCGCGCCGCGGTTTCATGTGATCGGGCGCACCAACACACTCCGACACGTCCGGTAGCGGAGCGTTGAGCCGGCGCCGCGAGGCGTTCCATTCGAACCTGGTGCACGAACCGTGAAGACCGTCGCCGACATCAGGGCATTTCCGAAGGGGCCGGGCTTCGGCTTCGCGGATCTGCGCGAGATCACGGCCGAGTCGGACGGCACGATCCGGGTCGACGACGCGGCGCTCCTCTTCCGCGGCCACTACGTCCGGGACGGCTCCGACCTGATCGTCAGCGACGAGAGCCACCGTCTCGTCGTGCACGATTACTTCGAGGTCGGCCGCCGCCCGAAGCTCGTCGCGCCGGACGGCGCCACTCTCTCCGACGCGGTGATCGCCGCCCTCAGCCTGCCGCTCGGCGGCGAGCAGCACGCCCAGGCCGGCGCGCCGCAGGCCTCCGACGCCTCGCCCGCCATCGGCCGCGTGCAGACCGTGACGGGCACCGCCACGGTGGTGCGCAACGGCGTGACGGTGACGCTCCACGTCGGCGACCTCGTCTTCAAGGGGGACGTGGTCCAGACCGAGCGCGGCTCCTCGCTGGCGATCTCGTTCCTCGACGGCACCCTGTTCAGCCTCTCCGCCAGTGCGCGGATGCTCCTGAACGACATGGTCTACAAGGTGGACGGGGAGGGCAACTCGGCGCTGTTCAGCCTCGTGCAGGGCTCGATCACCTTCGTCGCCGGCAAGGTCGCCAAGACCGGCGACATGAAGGTCAGCACGCCCGTCGCCACGATGGGGATCCGCGGCACGGCGGTCTCCGTGCAGATCGACGCCGACAACGGCACCACCCGCCTCTCGGTGATGACCGAGCCGGACGGGCATACGGGCCGCTTCGAGGTCTACGATCGCGACGACCCGAGCCGCCTCCTGTTCACGGTCTCTGACCCCGGTCAGGCCTTCGTGGTGAGCCCGAACGGGCCGCTGCAGGTGAAGTTCGAGCAGTTTGCCAAGACCCCGGCCGATTTCCAGGCCGAGGCGGCGATCGTCCAGGCCCTCTTCAAAACCATCGCAGAGGCGCCGCGCCTTCCCGTCTTCCAGGGTCCCTCGACGGGCGGAGGCGGAGGCTCGAGCACCGAGCCGAACATCGTGCAGCCGGATTCCGGGCCGCCCGCCGGGTCGGGTACGCCGAACGGACCGAACGGCACGCCGCCCGTCGATCCGCTCTCCGGCACGGATTCCCGCGGCTCCGGCTCAGCGCCCCCGCAGACGCCGCTGACCGGGCCGAGCCTGCCGGGCGGCTCGACCGAGACCGACTCCCTCGTCCTGACACCCCACACCTTCACCGTGGTGCAGGGCAACGCCCTCGTAGCGGCCACGGTCGGCCAGGGCGTGCTCGGCGCGACGGCCGCGCTGATCGTCGCCGCCCGCGCCGGAGCTGAAGCCCCGATGGACGGCCTCTCGGGCGGCGCTGTGACGCTGCAGGGCCGCTACGGCACGCTGTGGCTGCGGGAGGACGGGACCTACGTTTACCGCGCCGACAAGGCCGCGGCGCTGGCCGAGGGCCAGCAGGGCGCCGACGTCTTCACCTACCGGGTGCAGGACAGGACCGGCGCTACGGCCACGACCACGCTCACCATGGACGTGACCGGCGTGAACGACGCGCCGGTCTCGGCAGGCCCGGTCGCCCTCGCAGCCGCGGGCGAGGATCAGGTCCACTTCATCTCCCGCGCCGACCTGCTGGCCGGTGCGAGCGACGTCGACGGCGATGCCCTGCAGGTGACGGGTCTGCGCGTCGGGAGCGGCGGCGGCACGATCGAGGATCTCGGCGACGGCCGCTTCGCCTACCGGCCCGCGCAGGACGAGAACGGACTTGTCACGCTCAGCTACACGATCACGGACGGGCACGGCGGCAGCGTTGCCCAGACGGTGCAGTTCGATGTCACGCCGGTCAACGATGCGCCCACGGTGTCCGGGCCAGCCCTGATCGGTTCGGTCCTCGAGGACACGGCGCGCATCCTTCGCCTGGACGACCTCCTCGCGGGCGCGCGCGATGCGGACGGCGATCCGCTGGCTGTCACCGACCTGATCGTTGCCGATGGCGGCGGCACGATCGAGGATCTCGGTGACGGCCGCTTCGCCTACCGGCCCGCGCAGGACGCGAACGGGCCCGTGACGCTCGCCTACGCCGTCGCGGACGGACACGGCGGCAGTGTCGCGCAGACCGCGCAACTCACGCTCACCCCCGTCAACGACGCTCCGGTGATCCGCGCCGACGCGACCGGTGCGAGCGCCGCCGTGACGGAGCTGCGGCCCAACGCGCCCGGCGCCGGCACCGTCCTCCACACCCGCACGGGCACGATCGCCTTCGCCGATCCCGATGCGGGAGACGTGCACGCCGTCACGCTGACGCCGGACCACGCCGGCTATCTCGGCAGCCTCGCGCTCGGCTCGGTCGACGAAGTATCGGGCACGGTCGGCTGGACCTTCACCGTGGCGGACGGCGCCCTCGACTTCCTGGATGAGGGGGAAACCCGGCTGCAGACCTACACGGTCCTGATAGGGGACGGGCACGGCGGATCGGTCAGCCAGACCATCACGGTCACCCTCACGGGCTCGCGCGAGGGGCCGGTTGCCGTCGACGATCCGGACCTGCGCCCGAGCCTCCTGACAAACAGCGGTTTCGGTGCTGCACCGGACTTTGCCGGCTGGACCACCTCGACGGCGAATTCCGGAAACTTTCTTCCCGGCTTCTACTCGCCTCAGGTCTTCGTCGATCGCACAGGCACCCACCTTTCCGGGGCGGATGCCGCCGCCGTCCTCGCCTTCGCCGGAACGATCAACACAGCGGGAGGGACGGCCTGGGGACCGTCGATCCGCAGTGCAACCTTCACGGCTGAGGCCGGCGACGAGATCAAATTCGACTGGCAGTTGTCGAGCGGCGAGGACCATGCCCGCGGCCGGGGATACCTGCGCGACGCGTCGAACGGGCAGATCGTCGCAACGGTCCTGGAAGAGAACAGCAACGTCTCCGGCACGACCGGTCTTCAGACGAAGACGTTCGTCTTGCCGGCTGCCGGTAGCTACTACATCGAGTTCCAAGTCGGCTCGTACGACTCGACGTTCGGCCAAGTCGTCGGCGCAGAGCTGGTCATCGACTACGCGGGCGTCGTGCCGCGCATCCGCGAGGACAAGCCCCTGGTCATCCAAGCGGCCGACCTGCTCGCGAACGACGGCGATCCGAGCGGCCTGCCGATCCACCTCGTCTCGGTGGCCGGCACGAGCGCGCAGGGCGGCTCGGTCAGGCTGAACCCAGACGGCAGCATCACCTATGATCCGGGCACCGCCCACTTCCACCTCGGTCAGGGCGAGACGGCGACGGATTCCTTCGTCTACACCATCGCCAACAGCGCCGGCGACACGGCCACCACCACCGCCTCCTTCACGGTGACGGGCGTCAACGACGCCCCGACGGGCGGCAACGACCACATCCTCGGCACGTCGGACACGCTGCTGTTCGTCCCGAAGAGCGCGCTCCTCTTCAACGACTCCGATCCGGATTTGGGCGACAGGCTCAGCGTCGCGGGCGTCACCGGCGCGCCCCTGTCCGCGGCCGGCGACGGCGTCCTCCTCACCGGCACGGGCAACGGCGAGCACGTCTCCTACACGCTCCGGGACGAGCACGGGGCCCAGGCGGTGCAGGCCGTCGTGAACCGGTCGGCCTCGACCGATCTCGTCGGCACGGCGAACGACGAGATCCTGGTCGCGGCGGAGACCACGGAGAGCCTGACGGGCGGCGGCGGCCGCGACGTCTTCGTCTTCGCGAGCGCCGCGGCCTCGCATCGGATCACCGACTTCGCCGCCGGCGCCGCGGGCGACGCGATCGACCTCACGGGCCTGTTCGGCTCGGACGTGGTCCACGAGAACCTCGGCGCCTTCGCCCGCATCGTCGCGACGGACGGTCATCTGGCGCTGCAGGTCGGCGACGGCTCGGGCACGTCCTGGCACACGCTCGCGGATCTCCCGAACCTTCCCGCGGACTCGGCCGCCGAGGTCACGCTGATCTGGACGGACCACCTCGCGCGCCTGACCACGCAGGTCCCGCTGGTGTGAGACCGGCCGGCCGAACGGGCGCGCCGGCCGCCCTCGCTCGCGCGCCGGGGCCGCGGCGAGGGCTCGCCGCCCGCATCGGCCTCGACCGCATCATCGCGACGGGCGTCCTCGTCCTCTTCGTGCTCCTGCGCCTGTGGGACCCGCCGCTCGTCGAGACCCTGAGGCTGCGGACCTTCGACACCTTCCAGATCCTCCGGCCGCGGCCGGTCACGCTGCGGCCCGTCGCCATCGTCGACATCGACGAGGACAGCATACGCGCCCTCGGCCAGTGGCCGTGGGCACGGACCCGGGTCGCCGATCTCGTCCGCCGCCTGAGCGAGGCCGGCGCGGCGGCGATCGCCTTCGACGCCGTCTTCCCCGAGCCGGACCGCCTGTCGCCCGCCCTCGTCGCGGAGAGCGTCGCCGGGCTCGATCCGGAGAGCCGCGAGCGCCTCGCGCGGCTCCCGAGCAACGACCGGATCTTCGCCGAGGCGGTCGCCGGCGGGCGGGTCATCCTCGGGCAGACCGCCCTGGCGCAGCCCTCGGGCAACGACGCGGCCCTGCCGGAGACCGGCTTCGCGCAGCTCGGGCCCGACGCTTCCGCTCACATCGCGCACTTCCCCGGCCTCCTGCGCAACGTGCCCGAGCTGGAGCGGGCCGCCGCCGGCCGCGGGCTCTTCACCATCGTGCCGGAGCGCGACGGCATCGTCCGGCGCGTGCCCCTCGTCCTCGTCGCCGAGGGGCGGATGGTGCCGGCCCTGTCGCTGGAGATCCTGCGCGTGCTCACCGGCAGCGGCGCCGTGATGCTGCGCAGCGACGAGGCGGGGGTGAGCGGCGCGGCTCTCCCGGGCTTCGAGGTTCCTACCGACGCGAGCGGCGCCGTCTGGCTCCACTTCAACCACCACGATCCGGCCCGCTTCATCCCGGCGCGCGCCGTGCTCGACGGCAGCTTCGACTGGGAGCGCGTGGCGCAGAAGATCGTCCTGATCGGCACCTCGGCGATCGGGCTCCTCGACAACAAGACGACGCCGGTCGACCGCACGATCCCCGGCGTCGAGGTTCACGCGCAGGTGCTGGAGAGCGTGCTCACGCGCGCGACGCTGTCCTATCCGAGCTACGCGGTGGTGGTGGAGGTGCTGCTGGCGGTGGCGGTCTCGGCCGGAATCATCGCCTTCGCGCCGGTGCTCGGAGCGGCGTGGCTGCTCCTGCTCGGGGCCGTGGTCGCGGTGTTCATCGCCGCGATCTCGTGGTTCCGCTTCACCGAGCTCGGCATCCTGCTCGACCCGACCTTCCCGCTCGGGGCGAGCCTCGGCGTCTACGCTGTGCTGGTCTTCACCAACTACACCCGCGAGCAGGTGGGCCGGCAGCGCATCCGCTCGGCCTTCAGCCAGTACCTCTCGCCCGCCCTCGTGGACGAGCTCGCCGCCTCGCCGGAGAAGCTGCGCCTCGGCGGCGAGGAGCGGTGCCTCACCATCATGTTCAGCGACGTGCGCGGCTTCACGTCGATCTCGGAATTCTACCGCGCGGACCCGGCCGGCCTCACGGCCCTGATGAACCGCTTCCTGACGCCGCTCACCGACGCGATCATCGGGCGCCGGGGCACCATCGACAAGTACATGGGCGACGCCATCATGGCGTTCTGGAACGCGCCCCTCGACGATCCGGACCAGGAGGCCAACGCCTGCGCGGCGGCGCTCGAGATGATCGCCCGGATGAACGCGCTCAACGTGGTGCGGCGGGGAGAGGCCGAGGCGGGCGGCTTCCCCGTTTTGCCCCTCGAGGTCGGCATCGGCATCAACACGGGGCAGTGCGTCGTCGGCAACATGGGCTCGGCCCAGCGCTTCGACTACTCGGTCCTCGGCGACACGGTGAACCTCGCCTCGCGGCTCGAGGGCCAATCGAAGACCTACGGCGTCCGGATCATCCTCGGCGACGCCACCGCCGCGGCCGTGGCGGACCGCTTCGCCCTCCTCGAGATCGACCGCATCCGGGTGAAGGGCAAGGCGCTGCCGGAGACGATCTCGGCGCTGCTCGGCGGCGAGGTGCTTCGCGCCTCCGAGACCTTCCGGAAGCTCGCCGCAGCCCATGCCGGCCTGCTTGCGGCCTATCGCGGACGCGACTGGCACGAGGCGCGCCGCCGCATAGAGACCTGCCGGGTCCTCGGCGCGGATCACCGCCTCGGGGCGCTCTACGACCTCTACGCGTCCCGGGTCGCGGGGTTCGAGCGCGAGCCGCCGCCGGAGGACTGGACGGGGGTCCACGTCGCCGAGACCAAGTAGGGGAGGGGCTGGGCGATCGTCCAGGGATATTATGAACCTTGCGTCACGGGATCACAGGATCAGGTGCGCTCCAGGCGATCGGCCACCTCCTCGGCCAGCGACAGGCTCGAGGTCAGGCCGGGGCTCTCGATACCGAACAGGTGGACGAGGCCCGGGAGGCCGTGCTCCTCCGGGCCGTCGATGCGGAAATCGGCCGCCGGCTCGCCCGGTCCGGTGAGTTTCGGGCGGACGCCCGCGTAGTCGGGCGCGAGGCTGCCGTCCGGCAGGGCCGGCCAGTAGCGGCGGATCGCGCCGTAGAACGCGTCGGCCCGCGCCGGATCGACGGTGTAGTCGATGCGCTCCGTCCACTCGACGTCCGGCCCGAACCGCATCCGGCCCGCGAGATCGAGGGTGAGATGGATGCCGAGGCCGCCCTCGACGGGGGCCGGGTAGATCAGGTGCCGGAAGGCGGGCTTGCCCGCGAAGGAGAAGTAGCTTCCCTTCGCCAGGACGAGGCGGGGCACGCGGGCCTGCTCGTAACCTTGCGTGCGTGCGGCAAGCGCCGGCGCACCGAAGCTCGCCGCGTTGACGACGGCGTCGAACGTCATCTCGCCCGGCTCCGCGCCGCCGACGAGCGCGACCCAGCCGTCGCCGTCGCGCCGAAGGCCCTCGACCGGCGTTCGGAAGGCCAGGGCGCCGCCCCGCGCCTCGATGTCGCCCTGGAGGGCGAGCATGAGGGCGTGGCTGTCGATGATGCCGGTCTCCGGCGACAGGAGGGCGCGCGTGCAGGCGAGGTTCGGCTCGAATGCCCGCGCCTCGTCCCCCGACAGCAGGCGCAGGCCCTCGACGCCGTTCGCACGCGCCCGCTCGAAGATCGCCGCGATGGCGGGCTCCTCGGCCTCGCACGTCGCCACCACGAGCTTGCCGACCCGTGCATGGGGCACGCCGTGGCTCTCGCAGTAGGCGTAGAGACGCCGCCGTCCCTCGACGCAGTGGCGCGCGCGCAGGGAGCCCCGCGGATAGTAGAGGCCGGCGTGGATCACCTCGGAATTGCGCGAGGAGATGCCCGTCCCGATCCCGTCGCCGGCCTCGGCCACGACGACCTCGTGGCCCCGCTCGGCCAGGGCGCGGGCGGCGGCGAGCCCGACGAGGCCGGCACCGACGACGAGGATGGAGGAGCGCGCGCGGATCATGCGCGAGCATACCGCCCGGAGGTGGGCTCGGCAGCGGGGGCTCGCGGCCCCCGCGCGG
>NZ_BJZU01000155.1 GCF_007992195.1 Methylobacterium oxalidis
CCGCCCTTCCGAGACCGGATCTCCTCTTGCACCGCGTCGACGGGCACGTCCACGAGGCTCGACGGCGAATCGCCCCTCCGCGCAGGGGCATCGAACCGATGGCCGCTGCCGTCGGAACTCGGCTCTGACGGGTGCGGCGAAGCTATCGGCTCGCGGCCGCCCTCGATGCATCGTGCGCGACGTGGCGCATCGAACCAAGGGCTCTGGCGAATGCCTCGTCAGATCCCGAACTATACGGATCGGCCGGTGCGAAATGTCTGTGCGCGGTTGCGCCGCGCGCATGCGGGACTTGTTTATCGGGCTCAGAACCCCAGTTATAACAGGACGATGACGTTGTTGCGCCCTGCCTCGGGGCCGCGCGGATCGCGTTCCCGCTCAGGCACAGGATCGCGTGCGGGCAGGGGCCAGTCCGCTCAGCGCATCCTGCGCAAGACTATAATCCGCCGGGCTTCGAACCCGCGCGATCACGTTCCACGAGCCGCCGTTCATGAATCAACTCGTCCGCATGTCCCAGATCGGCGACGCCGAGCAGATCGAAGAGCCCTCCGCCGAATTGCGCGTTCCGTTCGCGCAGTCGGGCGCGTTCGTGTGCAAGTTCATCATCGGAGAGCCGAACGACCGCGCCGTCTGCTGCGGCGCACCCGTCGCGGACGGGAAGAGCTGGTGCGCGTTCCACCGCCGCATCGTGTTCGAGCCGACCCGTCCCGGCCGCATCCGCTGAGGGCGAGCCCGGCCTCGATATCACTCCGGTTCGACCGCCTCCACCAGCTCGGCCAGCCAGCCGCGCGCCCTGTCGATCTCGTCCCAGGGCACGTCCCCGAGTGGGAAATGGCCGGCCAGAACCACGCTGATCACCCCGTTGAGGTGGGTCAGGCGCTCGCGCGTGCAGGCTTGGCGCCGGTGACCCTCGATCAGCTCATCGCGGAAGGCGGTGAGACAGAGCGTGGCGTGGCTGAAGGCCGGGTCGTCCTTCTTCGGCCGATGGGTCAGAACCTGATCGAGCGCGGCGAGCGCCTCGTGGCCGGGCCGCCCGTTTGGCCGAACTTGAGCGGGGTCACGGTCCCGCGTCGCGACCGTCTCACCGGGCACGGCGCGCCTCCCGCTTGAGCTGCGTCAGCCGCCCGGCCCGCAGGTTCACGGTGAGCGCCTTGGTGGTGTGGATGCTGGTGTTGGCATCCCCGGTGATCGCCAGGAGCACGTTGGCGACGGCGCCGCGCGCGTAGCCCTCCCGCCCGTAGACCCAGGGCATGCCGATCTGGTGGACGATGCGCCCGTCGATGGAGAAGGGCCGCACACGCTCCGTCACCATGGCGCGGACCTCGATCTCGCCGCGCAGGGAGGACAGCACCGTCCAGCCGAGGTGCCGGATGCCGAGCTCGGCCGCGAGCTCCGGCGAGACCTCGACGAACGCTTCCGGCTGGAGCTCGGCGGTGTGAGGCATCACCCGCGTCGGCACGCCCCCGCAATGGATCTCCGTCAGGCGGAAGGTGGTGAAGACATAGGGGAAGCGCGGATCCTCCGGCTGATGCAGTTCGTTGCCGGGCCGGGTCCAGAGCTTCGCAGTCGGGTTGATCTGCTGGCCGTAGAGCGGGTTCCGCACCGGACTCTCGATCGGCTCGTAGTGCGTCGGCAGCGGCCCGTCGCGCAGGCCCGTCGGCACGAAGAGCTGGCTTTTTCCGTCGGCCTCCATGATGAAGGGGTCGTCGCCGCCGAGCGCGTCCATGCCATGCGGGCGCTTCGACCAGTCGGGCCTGTAATCGGGCCGCTTGGTCTCGACGAAATCCGGTACGTCGAGGCCGGTCCACTTCCCCTCCTCCTCGTCCCACCAGATCATCTTCTTGCGCTCGGACCAGGGCCTGCCCGCACGATCCGCCGAGGCGCGGTTGTAGAGCGTGCGCCGGTTCGAGGGCCAGGCGAAGGCCCAGCCGAGATGCGAGCCCGGCCCGTCCGGCCCGTCCGGCTTGCGCGAGCGGGCGACGTTGTGACCCTTCTTCGGCATGATGCCGCAGTACATCCAACCGCCGCAGGCCGTGGAGCCGTCGTCCTTGAGATCCTTGTAGGTGGCGACGGGCTCCCCGTCGGAGACCGTGTAGCCGTTGATCTCGGCGAGGACGGCCTCGGCGTCTGGCTCGGCGATCGCGCCCTTCGTCGGGTAGTCCCAGGTCAGCGCCTGGATCGCCCCGTCGCGCAGTTCCTTGCTGTCGGCGTAGAGCTCCTTGAGGCGGCGACCGAGGTGGTAGACGAACCAGAGGTCCGAGCGGCTGTCGCCGGGCGCCTCGCAGACCTTGTCGTGCCACTGCACGAGGCGGCTCGTGTTGGTGACGGTGCCCTCCTTCTCCCCCGGCATGGCGGCGGGCAGGAAGAACACTTCCGTATCGATCTCCTCGGGCGCCGCTGCGCCCCGCTCGATCAGACGGCCCTTCTGCCAGAAGTTGGCCGTCTCGGTCATGGCGAAGTCGCGCACCACGAGCCAGTCGAGCTTGGCGAGGCCCCGCTCCACGAAATCGGCGTTCACGGCGCCGACGAGCGGGTTCTGGCCGAGCATGAACTGCCCGCGCATCACGCCGTCCATCATCGCCATCGTCATCGGCTCCTGCGAGCAGTCGCCGGTGAGCTTCGGGACGAACTGATAACCCCAGTCGTTCGCCTTCGTCGCCGCCTCGCCGTACCAGGCCTTGAGCAGGCTGACCGCGTATTTCGGCATGTTCGCCCACCAGCCCGTCGTCGGCGTCTCGGATTTCAGGTAGCCGGCGAGAGTCGCGTGGTCATGGAAGACGTTCGGTTGCGGCAGGTAGGTCGGCAGCATGTTGTAGAGGGTCGGGATGTCGGTCGAGCCCTGGATGCTGACATGGCCGCGCAGGGCCATGATGCCGCCGCCCGGCCGGCCGACATTGCCCAGGAGCGCCTGGACGATGGTGCAGGCCCGGATGATCTGCACCCCCGTCGAGTGGTGGGTCCAGCCGACCGCGTAGGTGAAGGCGCCGGTGCGCTCGCGGCCGGAGTTCTTCGCGAGGGTCTCGACGACCTTGAGGAAGGTCTCCTTCGGGCAGCCCGTCACCCGCTCGACCATCTCCGGCGTGTAGCGCGCGTAGTGGCGGCGCATGATCTGGTAGACGCAGTTCGGATGCTGGAGCGTGAGATCCTGCGGGGGAGGGCCCTCCGTCATGCTCTCGTAGTCGCCCCCGGCCTGCTCCTTCGTCTGCTCCCGGTGCTCGGCGATCGAGGAGGGCACGGTCTTGCCCTTGTACTGCCAGGTGTCCTGCTTGTAGGCGCGGATATCCGCGTCGAAGCCGGAGAACAGCCCGTCCTGCGTCTCCGGGTCCTCGTACCCGTCCTCGATGATGTGGGCGATGTTCGTGTAGGCGAGCGCGAAGTCGCGGAACCAGAGGTCGTTCTCGAGGATGTGGCGGATCATGCCTCCGAGGAAGGCGATGTCGGTGCCCGAGCGGATCGGTGCGTAGATGTCGGCGAGCGCGCTCGTGCGCGTGTAGCGCGGATCGACATGGATGATGGTCGCGCCGCGCCGCTGCGCCTCCGTGACGAACCGGAAGGCGATCGGATGGTTCTCCGCGATGTTGGAGCCCATCTCGATGATGCAGTCGGCGTTGGCGAGGTCCCACAGCGCCATGGTGGCGGCGCCGCGTCCGAAGGAGATACCCAGACTGGGCACCGAGGAGGAGTGTCAGATCCTGGCCTGGTTCTCGATGTTCAGCATGCCGAGACCGCCGCCGAACAGCTTCTTGATGAGGTAATTCTCCTCGTTGTCCATGGTCGCCCCGCCGAGCGACCCGATCCCGAAGGTGTGGTTGACAATGCGCCCGTCGGGCAGCTTCTCCGCGAAGGTCTCGTCGCGTGCCTGCTTCGTGAGCTGCGCGATGCGCTCCATCGCCCAGTCGAGTGTCCGCACCTCCCAGGACCGAGACCTCGGAGCCCGGTAGAGAACCTGGGTGATGCGCTCCGGCGAGAGCAGCATGCCGAGGGTACCCGCGCCCTTGGGGCAGAGGGTGCCCGCGTTCACCGGCGAGCGCGGGTCGCCCTCGACATGGATGGGTCTTCCGTTCTTCGCGTAGATGAGCTGGCCGCATCCCACCGCGCAGAAGGGGCAGATGCTGGTGCCGACCCGGTCGGCCTGCTCCAAGCGCGGCCGCAGCCGCTCCGAGGTCGAGGACCTGGCGGCCGTGGACTGCACGTCCTCGCCCGCGAGTTGCCGGGGCAGGGACCAGTCCTGCAGGAACCCGGCCACGCGGGCGCCGAGCCCCTTGCCGACGACGCCCCGGCCGCGCCCGCCCCGGGGATGGCCCCGCCCGTTCCCTCCGTCCCGCGCCATGTGCCCCGCGTCCCTCACGCTGTACGGCTTCAGCTCACAGCGGCAACCGTGGGGAGCGGGGCGGGTTCCGAACCGCGATGCCGCGCGGAAACATGGCTTCGTCTGGAACGTTTCGAAGCTGGCGCGCGGGTCGGTCGCGCGGTCCGAGGCAGGCCCGGAGCCCCCATGCCCACGATGAGCGGCGTCGTCACGATCGCCCAGGAGAGTCGCTTCCAGCTGACCGACGAGAAGGGCGTCTCGCACCTCTTCCTGCTCTCGCCCCACGCCTTGGCCGAAGACGACGACCTTGAGCCGCTCCAGCGCGAGCAGGCGAGGGTGCGCGTCACCTACGAGCCGGCGCGCAACATCCTCGGCTACCGCGCCCGGCGCATCGAGCGGATCTGAGATGGACAACGTCTTCCACATGCATCCGCGCGCGGCCGAGCACCACCAGTCGAGCCTCGACCGCGTCATCCCGAACGAATCGGAACTGACCGCGGGCGTGCGGATCGAGCCGGGCAAATCCTACGGATTCTTCACGGACACGACCGTCTGCATCGGCTGCAAGGCCTGCGAGGTCGCCTGCAAGGAGTGGAACAACCTGCCAGCGGACAACCTCGGCCTCAGCGGCCAGAGCTTCGACAACACCGGCGCCCTCTCGGCCAACACCTGGCGCCACGTCGCCTTCGTCGAGAAGAGCGGCGCGGGCGGCGTGCGCGCGCAGGAGCAGCAGCCCTTCCAGAGCGGCTGGCTGATGATGAGCGACGTGTGCAAGCACTGCCACCATGCGCCCTGCATGGAGGCCTGCCCGACCGGCGCCCTGTTCAAGACCGAGTTCGACACCGTGGTCGTGCAGCAGGACATCTGCAACGGCTGTGGCTACTGCGTGCCGGCCTGCCCGTTCGGCGTCGTCGAGGTGAGCAAGCTCGACGGCAAGGCCCACAAGTGCACGCTCTGCTACGACCGGCTCAAGGGCGGCCTGGAGCCCGCCTGCGCCAAATCCTGCCCGACGGACTCGATCCAGTTCGGAGAAGTGTCCGACCTCCAGGGGCGCGCGCGACGCCGCGTCGCGGACCTGCACGCCCGCGGCGTCCCCCAGGCCTACCTCTACGGCACGCCCGGCGCGCCCGGCGCCACCGGCGGCATGAGCCACCTCAACGCCTTCTTCCTGCTGATCGACCGGCCGGAGGTCTACAACCTGCCCTCGGCGCCGAGCCGGCCCTCGCGACGCGTGGCGCCGAGCCTGTTCTCGGGCCTCGCCGCCGTGGCGGGCCTGACGCTGGCCGCCGCCCTCCTGTTCTCCGACGCGGAGCGCCGCGCATGAGCGTGCCCTACCCGGTGGCGAGCCGCGGCCCGGAAGACGCGCCCGCCCGGCCGGGCTCAGCCTCGGAGCGGAACATGCCGGCGCCCGGCCACGACGGCTCCTGGGACGGGCCGACCTATTACGGGCGTCCCGCGCTCAAACCCGCCCCCTTCGAGGCGGAGGTCGTCGGCGGCTACATCTTCCTCGCCGGGTTGTCGGGGGCAAGCGCGCTCATCGCGACGGTCGCCGACGTGACGATGGGCGAGAGGGCCGCGGGCGCGGTGCGCCGGGGCCGCTACACGGCGCTCCTCGCGCCGACGATCGGCTCGGCCCTCCTCGTCTACGACCTGCATACGCCCGAGCGCTTCTTCAACATGTTCCGGGTCGCCAAGGCGACCTCACCGATGTCGATCGGCACCTGGATCCTGGTCGGCTTCTCGGGATGCGCCGCCCTCACGGCGGCGGCGCAGTACGCCTCCGACCGGGGGGCGGCGCCGCGCACCGCCCGCGCCGCCGCCCGGGCCGCGAGCCTGCCCGCGGCCGTCCTCGGAGCCGGCCTCTCGACCTACACGGCCGCACTCCTGGCAGCGACCTCGACGCCTCTCTGGGCCGCCGCGCCGCGGGCGCTCGCCGTGCGCTTCGGCGCTTCCGCGGTGGCCTGCGGCGCCGCCGCCCTCTGGCTCGGCGAGCGCGACGGCGGCCTCGCGCGCCGCCTCGAGACCCTGGCGGCCGCAGCACTCGCCGTCGACCTCGCGGGCGACGCGGTGTCGGCAATCGCCTATCGCCGCAAGGGCGTCGCACCGGCGATGGCCGGTCCTGCGGGCACCCTCGAGAAGGTCGTCGGAACGGGTCTCGGCGCAGCGCTTCCCCTCGCCCTCTACGCCGCCTCCCGGCTTGCCGGCCGCCGGCCGCCGGCGCTCGGCACGCTCGCCGCCCTCGCGATCCTCGTCGGCGGGGCAGCCTTCCGCACCAGCATCATCCGGGCGGGCGCCACCTCGGCCGAGCGGCCCGACGTCAGCTTCCGCTTCATGCAGCCCGACAACCTGCCGGATTGAGGAGGGTCCGCGGGCCCGGTCCGCCCTACTTGCCCTCGGCGGGGGAGGAGGATCGGAGGAAAGCATGAGCCAGGACAGACGGAATTTCCTGAAGACGGCCGCGACCGGGCTCGCCTCCGCCACGGTGGCCGGCACGGCGGTCGCCGCCGGAACGCGGACCGCGGCCGGAGCGACGGCCGGGCCGCGGGACAGACCCGCAAAGCCCGCGATGCCCCGGGGCCTCACCCTCATCAACATGCGCCGCGGCGCGGGCTATGGCCTCGGCGTCAAGCTCGACGGCGGCATCCTCGACGTGAGCGCGGCCGCAGAGAATCTCGGGCTCCCGGCTCCGGCCGACATGGACGACCTCCTGCAGAACGGCCGCGGCGACGAGCTCGCCGCCCTGGTCGAGGCGGCCGGCAAGAGCCGCGATCCCGGCTTCCTGCTGGCCGAGGAGAAGATCGCCTACGCGCCGCTCGTCACGCGGCCCGAGAAGATCGTCATGATGGGGTTCAATTACCGCCAGCACGCCGAGGAGACGGGCACGCCGATCCCCAAGAACCCGCCGCTCTTCAACAAGTACAACAACGCGCTCAACCATCACGGCGGCACGATCAAGCTGCCGACCGCCGTGGCGCGGGAGTTCGACTACGAGACCGAGCTGGTGATCGTGTTCGGCCGGACCTGCCGCGACGTGCCGGAGGCCGAGGCGCTCGACTACGTGGCCGGCTACGCCACCGGCAACGACTTCAGCGCTCGCGACCTGCAGTACCTGACCTCGCAGTTCATGATCGGCAAGACGTCGGACGGGTTCGCACCGCTCGGCCCCCATCTCGTCTGTGCCGACCTCGTGAAGGACCCGAACAACCTCAAGCTGAAGACGGTGGTCAACGGTGTGACCCGACAGGACTGGAACACCAACGACATGATCTTCAACTGCCGGCAGCTGATCAGCTTCGCCTCGCGGATCATGACGCTCAAGCCCGGCGACATCTTCTACACCGGCACGCCGCAGGGCGTGATCTTCGGCGAGAAGACGCCCCGGGCCGAGCGCGCGTGGCTGAAGGCCGGCGACGAGGTGGTGAGCAGCCTGGAGGGTCTCGGCGAGTTGCGCTTCACCCTGACCTGAGGCGGCCTATTCCTCGTCGTCCTCGACCTCGTAGGGCCGGTAGGTGCGCAGCGAGCGCCCGTCCGGGAAGACGACGGAGCGCTGCCGCAGGACGATGTAGCCGGCGGCCTGCGCCTCGCGGATGCGGCGCAGGCGCTCGTCCGACGCCGTGTAGCCGTAGCCGGCCGGCACCGCCCCCTGCATCGTGTAGGGGTAGCGGACCGGCGTGGCGGCGTAAGGCACGGAGCGGATCACGCGGACGCTCCGCAGGGGCGCGTGCGGCTGGCGGTGAGCCGTCCGCACCGCCACGCGGGCGCGCTCCGGGGCGCGCACCGTCCGGACCGGACGGCGGGCCGGGGCGGCGACCCGCACGGCTTTGCGGCCGCCGACGGAGCGGGCGGGGGGCGACTCGGCCGCGCCGGACTCGCGCACAGCCGTGACGGCCTTGGCGGACGCCTTCGCAGGTGCCTCGGCCTTCGGGGCGGAGGCAGAAGCCGCGGCGCTGCCGCGCACCGGGGGGTCGGTCCAGGGCCTCTGCGAGGGTGCGGCCGCGTCCTGCGCGCGGACCGGCAGGACCCCGGCCGCGAGGCCCAGGAGCAGGATTCCAGCGAGACTGCTACGCACACCGCACGGCATGACGCCCTCCCGGTTTCCGCGATCGTCCGCGATGCCGGATCGCCCTCGAACGGGTCGCGCGGCGACGGGTGGGACCGCTGCACGCGCAGGAAGGAACCTTAGCCAAGCGCGCACCGGCCGTCCACAACCGAGCGCAGCGACAAGCCCATTTCGCACCGGAACCGGCAGTCCAGAAAGTGGTCTCCCAAGGTTCCTGCGAACCGATGCGCCCTCCGCCGAACTGCACAAATTATAGCCTTTTGAGACTGTACAAGTCGAAACATACGGCGTGAAAGAAGTACTAAGGCCATTCCGCGAATCACTAGTACCATCATTTGTTATTGGCGCTCCGCACCACCTGCGCCGAAATCTCCCACGTTAAGGATCCGGGTCTCCTCGAAAACACCGCAGCCGAAACGGCTCGAACAACGAGGATCCGGTCCAGGCCGGCCATGCGTGCTCTGCGGATGCTTACGGGCATTCCACGCGTGCTTGTGCGTTGAGGGGAGTCGCAGTGAGATGAACGAGAATCCCATCCGGGTGCGCTTTCCCGAATCCAGCGCAGCCTTCCTGAATGGTTCCGGGCTCGTGGCGCCCATGGACTCGCAATCGCTCGCGGCGCCGCGTGTGCCTACAGGTTGCAATCCGCTCCTCGACGGGCTGCTCTCCGAAGCGCCCGCGTCGTGGTCGGACGAGCTGGAACTCGTCACCCTCACGCCGGGCGAGACGCTGACACAGGCCGGCGCCAGCCCCGCCCACATCGTCTTCCCGATGGGCGGCCTGATCTCCCTTCTGGTGCGCAGCGGCCCGGCGGCGAACGCCGAGGTCGAGGTCGCGATGGTGGGCCGGCACGATCTCGTCGGCGCCGCCGCCCTCCTCGGGGCCGAGCCCGCCGCCCACCGCGCCGTGGTCCAGGTCGGCGCCCCGGCCTACCGGGCGCCCGCCGCCTCGGTGCGCCGCCTCATAGAGACGGTGCCGCAGATCCGGTCGCTCCTCCTGCGCTACGTGCGGATGAGCCTGGAGGAAGCCTACCAGCTCGCCGCCTGCAACAGCCGGCACTCGCTGGAGAAGCGCCTCTGCCGCTGGCTGCTTCAGGCGCAGCAGCGGCTGGAGAGCGACACGCTGCCCTTCACCCACGACCACATCGCGCAGATGCTGGGCGTGCGCCGCGCGAGCGTGACGGTGGCGCTGCACATCATTGAGGGCGAGCGCCTGATCCGCTCGACCCGCGGCCGCGTCGATCTCCTCGACCGGGGCCGCCTCCAGATGGCGGCCTGCGAGTGCTGCGGTGCGATCGCCCTCAATCGCCGCTCCCTCAGTTTCGGCCCGGCCGACGGGGCCGAGCGGGCCGCGCCCGCCTGCGTGCCCTGCTGACGGGAAGAGACGCGGCGAGGAACCCTGCGACCACGCTTCCGCTTGCGGCGAGCGCGGTCGCCCCTGACATCCGGAGGGCATGTCCGCCGTCCTCCTCGCCGTCCTCCGCCACCTGATCGTCGCCTTCCTCGCCCTGTTCCTCCTCCCGCTGGCGACCTACGCGCTCTGGTGGGTGGCGAGCGGCGGACGCGCCGCCGACTGGCGTGGGGCGGATTGGTCGAGCGCCGGCATCCTGCCGCTGGCCCGCAGCGCCCCGGACGCGCTGGTCCGCATCTACGCCGCCCGCGTCGGGCGCTGGCGAGGCATCCTCGCGCACCATTCCTGGATCGTGGTGAAGGAGGCGGGGGCCGCCCGCTACACCCGCTACGACGTGGTCGGCTGGGGCGCTCCCGTGCGCACGGACGCCTTCGCGCCGGACGGCCGCTGGTTCGGCAACGCGCCGGAGACCGTGCTCGCCCTCGACGGGGAGGCGGCCATCCGGGCGATTCCGGCGATCCGCGCCGCGGCCGCCGATTATCCACACCGATCGCTCGGCTCCTACCAGGCGTGGCCGGGACCGAACTCGAACACCTTCGCGGCCCACATCCTCGCCCGCATCCCGCAGAGCGGCATCACCCTGCCGCCGACGGCGCTCGGCAAGGACTGGACCCCGCCCGGCCGCTACGCCGAGGTGACGCCGAGCGGCACCGGCATCCGCCTCAGCCTGCGCGGCTACGCGGGGCTCACCCTCGGCTGGGTGGAGGGCGTCGAGATCAACCTGCTCGGGGCCGTGGCCGGGTTCGACCTGCGCCGGCCGGCCCTGAAGCTGCCGGGCTGGGGGCGGCTCGGCCTGCTCGCGTGAGCGAGCGGGCAGCGGTTCGGGAACCCCCGCAGCGGCCAAGGCTTTCCGCATCCATGCCCGAGACTCCCCCCGAACAGGCGCCCGCCTTGTCCGAGAACGCGCTGCGCGTCAGCGTCGATCTCAACCGCTGCCAAGCCTACGCCCAGTGCTGCTACGCGGCCCCCCGGCATTTCCGCATCGAGGGCCGGGAGGCCCTGTTCTACGATCCCGCACCCTCCGGCGCCGACCGGGACGCGATCGAGCGCGCCCGGATCTCCTGCCCGGTCCAGGCCATCCGGGTGGAGGACCCGGAGCGGAGCGCGCCATGACCCGCACCGCCGCGTCCGGCCGCGCCGTCGTCGTGGGCGCCGCCCTGGCCGGTCTGCGCGGGGCCGAGGCCCTGCGCCGGGCCGGCTTCGCGGGGTCGCTGACCATCGTCGGCGCCGAGCCGCACCCGCCCTACGACCGCCCTCCGCTCTCGAAGCACGTGCTCACCGGGGAGGTGCCGGCCGAGGCGACGCGCCTGCCGAGCCTCGTCGATCTCGACGCGACGTGGCGGCTCGGCACGGCAGCGACCGGGCTCGACCGGCACCGCCGCACCCTCCGCCTCGCGGACGGCGCGGAGCTGCCCTACGACCGGCTCCTCGTCGCCACAGGCACGCGGGCACGGCCCTGGCCGAACCCGCACGAGGGGCGGCTCGGCGGCGTCTACAGCATCCGCGACCGCGACGACGCGGCCTCCCTGCGCGCGGCGTTCGCGGCGCGCCCGAGGCGTGTCCTGATCATCGGCGGCGGCTTCATCGGCTGCGAGGTGGCCTCGGCCTGCCGCAGCCTCGACATTCCCGTCACCCTCGTCGAGCCCTCGGCGACGCCGCTCGCGCGGGTGCTCGGCACGCATCTCGGCGCGGTGGTGCGCGCCCTGCACGAAGCCCGCGGCGTGGATCTCCGCTGCAACGCCGAGGTCGAGTGGCTGGAGGATGACGGGGCGGGCCACGTCTCGCGCGCCCGTCTTGCGGGCGGCGGCAGCATCGAGGCGGACGTGGTGGTGGTGGCGCTCGGAGCCGTCCGCAACACCGACTGGCTCGCCGGCTCCGGCCTCAGCGCCGATCCCGGCGGGCTCGACTGCGACGGGACGGGCCACGCCCTCGATGAGGCTGGCGAGCCGGACACGAACATCGCGGCGGCAGGCGACGTCGCCCGCTTCCCCCACCCCCTCTACGACGGACGCCGCGTCGCGCTGGAGCACTGGGGGAACGCCGTCGAGCAGGCGGAGCACGCGGGCCGGCTGCTGGCGGGCTGCCCGTCCGAGGCGCCCTACGGCGCGCTGCCGACCTTCTGGTCGACGCAAGGGGGCATCAACATCAAGTCGGTGGGGCTGACGGATGGGGCCGACGGCCTCGTCATCGCGCAGGGCTCCCCGAAGGAGGGCCGCTTCCTCGCGCTCTACGGCAGGCAGGGGCGCTGCATCGCGGCGGTCAGCATCGACTGCGCCCGATGGCTGCCGGCCTACGCCGCGATGATCGCCGAGCGCGCTCCCTTCCCGCCGATCCGGAGGGGGACGGACCAGCCGGCGGGCCTCGATATCCTGCCGCCGGGCCTGCCCGAGAAACCGCAGCGGTAGAGGGCCGCTCCAGGGCGCATGCGCTCAACGCCTCAGGCCGCCCGCAGCAGGAGCGCGATGGCGGCGGCCGCCGTCACGAGGAAGGTCGCGACGATGCCGCCGCCCCGGCAGGCGAACTGGCGGGGCGAGTTCTTCGGCGCGAGCATGCCGACCGGGTGCAGCAGGCGCGCGACGAGAAGCACGATCAGGAGGCCGCGCACGAGGGTTTGGCCGCCGCCCGAAGACTCGAGCAGGGCGATCAGCAGGAGCGCGAAGGGGACGTATTCCGAGAAGTTCGCCTGCGAGCGGATGCGCTTGAGGAGCGCGTTGTTGCCGCCGTCGCCGTGCAGCACGTCCGACGAGAGACGGCCCGCCACCACCCAGCTCGAGAGCCCGACGAAGAGGAGCGCCAGCAGGGCGGCGTAGAAGGCGGTGATGGCCGGGAAGATCACATCGGGCTCCGGGAACGACAGGAGGGGCGGGCCGCGCGGCCCGCACGCCAACCGGCCTCGGCCTTGACCCGTTCCGGCCTGACGCGAACGTGAGGGGCCCGCGCATCCTCGCCGACAGCGTGTGCTGCGCCATGTTCGAGCTTGGGCGCAGCCTGACGGCGTCCGGACGTTCGAGCGGGCACGCCGATGAACCTCGTGATCTGCCTCGCGGCGCTGGTCTTCCTGATGGCCATCGCCTACCGGGGCTTCAGCGTCATCCTGTTCGCGCCCGTGGCGGCCCTCGGCGCCGTGCTGGTGACCGATCCGGCCGCCGTGCTGCCGATCTTCAGCGGCCTCTTCATGGAGAGGATGGTCGGCTTCCTGAAGCTGTACTTCCCGGTCTTCCTGCTCGGCGCGGTGTTCGGCAAGCTCGTCGAGATCTCGGGGTTCGCCCGCTCCATCGTCGGCGCCGTCACGGGGGTGCTCGGCAAGGGCCGCTCGATCATCGCCATCGTGCTCGTCGGCGCGATTCTCACCTACGGGGGCGTCTCGCTGTTCGTGGCGGTCTTCGCCGTCTACCCCTTCGCCGCCGAGCTGTTCCGGCAGAGCAACATCCCGAAGCGGCTCATACCCGGCACGATCGCGCTCGGCGCCTTCACCTTCACGATGGACACCCTGCCGGGCACGCCGCAGATCCAGAACATCATCCCGGCCTCCTTCTTCAAGACGGACGCGTACGCCGCGCCCTGGCTCGGGGTGATCGGAGCGATCTTCATATTCGTCCTCGGCGTCATGTATCTCGAGTGGCGTCGCCGCGCCGCCGCGGCGGCCGGGGAGGGCTACGGCGAGGGCCACGCCAACGAGCCGGAGGTGCGGGAGGACACCGCCCCGATCCACCCGGCGATCGCGCTCGTGCCGCTCCTCATCGTCGGCATCGGCAACAAGCTCCTCCTCACCGCGATCAACGCGGGCTACGGGGCGGAGGCGAAGGTCGCGCTCTCGCCGGAGATGGCGGAGAACCCGATTACCGTGTCGGTGAAGGCACTTGCGGCCATCTGGGCGGTGGAGGGCGCGCTGATCCTCGGCATCCTCGCCACCGTGATGCTCGGCTTCCGCAACATCCGCGATCGCTTCTCGGAGGGCTCCAAGGCCGCGGTCGGCGGCTCGCTGCTCGCCGGCATGAACACCGCGACCGAGTATGGGTTCGGCGCCGTGATCGCGGCGCTGCCGGGCTTCAAGGCGATCTCGAACGCGCTCTCCGCGATCCCCAATCCGCTGGTCAACGAAGCGGTGACGGTCACCGTCCTTGCCGGCGTCACCGGCTCGGCCTCGGGCGGCCTCTCGATCGCGCTCGGCGCGCTCGCCGACCGCTTCGTGCAGGGCGCGCAGGCGGCCGGCATCCCGCTGGAGGTGCTGCACCGGGTCGCCTCGATGGCGAGCGGCGGCATGGACACGCTGCCCCACAACGGCGCGGTGATCACGCTCCTCGCCGTCACCGGCCTCACCCACCGGCAATCCTACGGCGACATCTTCGCGATCACGCTGATCAAGACCGCCGCCGTGTTCGCGGTGATCGCGGTCTACTACCTCACCGGGATCGTTTGAGCGGGCTGCCCGGTTGACGCCCCGGTGCGGCTCCCGCGCCGCGAAGCCCCCAGTTCAGGACCCGCATGGCCGACCCGACGCTTCTCGATCAGGTGAAGGACAAGGCGAACCGGGCGGACCCGTACCCGCTCTTCGCGCGGCTGCGCCGGACGCCGGTCTCCCGCCAGCACGACGGCACCTACGTGGCGGCGACGCACGGCGCCATCGCGAGCCTCCTCGGCGACCCGCGGATCAGCTCGGAGACGCTGCCGCCGGCGGACCGGCCCCTCACCGGCAACCCGTTCACGGACTGGATCGTGAAGCCCGTCCGCGACCGCATCACCGACGCGCACCGGCCCTTCATCTTCCGCGACCCGCCCGACCACGACCGCCTGCGCGGCTGCGTGATGAACCAGTTCAGCACCGGGCGGGTGCAGCGGATGCGCGCCCGCTCGGACAGGCTCGTCTCGGACCTCCTGGAGAAGATGTGCGGGACGCGCGAGATCGACATCGTGGACGACCTCGCCTACCCGCTGCCCGTCACGGTGATCTGCGAATTGTTCGGGGTGCCCTCCGAGGACGAGCCGAAATTTCACGGGTGGGCGACGCAGCTCGCCACCGCGCTCGAGCCCGACAGCCTGGAGGACGACGAGATCCGGGCGAAGAACAGCCGCTGCTTCGACGAGATCTCGGCCTACATGGCCGACCTCATCCGGGACAAGCGGCGCCATCCGCGGGACGACATGCTGTCCGGCCTCGCCAACGAGGACGCGCCGGGCGCGGGCCGGATGAACGACTACGACCTCATCGCCACCTCGATCCTGATGCTGGTGGCGGGCCACGAGACCACGGTCAACCTGATCACCAACGGCACGCTGGCGCTGGTGCGCCATCCGGAGGCGCTGGCGCGGCTCAGGGCCGAGCCGTCCTGGGCGCCGCGCGTCGTGGAGGAGATGCTGCGCTACGACCCGCCGGTGCAGTTCCGGACCCGCCGGGCGCTCGCCGACATCGAGGTCGCCGGCACCACGATCCCGGAAGGGGCCGACGTCGTGCTGCTGCTCGCCTCCGGCAACCGGGACGAGGCGGTGTTCGCGGACCCGGACCGGTTCGACCCGGAGCGGGGCGGCATCCGCCATCTCGGCTTCGGCGGCAGCCTGCACTACTGCGTCGGCGCGCCGCTCGCCCGCTTCGAGACGGAGGCGGCGCTCACCGCGCTCAGCCGCCGACTCAGGAACCCGCGCCTGTGCGAGGACCCGCCGCCCTACCGCACGGGAGCGGCCCTGCGCGGGCCCGAGCACCTGCGGCTCGCGATCGACGGGCTCGACTGACGCCTGCCGCGCCCCGCGCCCTCTCCCGAACGGGAGAGGCGGGGCAGCGGCCACGCCTGCGCGGACCTGACACCATCGGGCGCGGGTCCCCTCTCCCGTTCGGGAGA
>NZ_BJZU01000156.1 GCF_007992195.1 Methylobacterium oxalidis
GGACTGAGGCCAGAATCGCCGCCGTATCGAACCGGCCGCACGTCACGGCTCGCCGTCGCACTCACGCGGCCGCGAGCGGCTTCGAGACCGCTTCCAGCGACTTGCCCTCCGCGGCCGTCCCGTAGCGGCCTCCGACGATCGCGGCGACCGCCATCAGCGCGGCGCCGATCAGGTAGCCGACGAGGACCATCTCCCGCGAGCCGGTCTCGACCAGGGTCCCGAACAGAAGCGGGCCCGAGACCCCGCCGATCCCGGTGCCGATGGCGTAGAAGGCCGCGATGGCGAGCGCCCGGATCTCCAGCGGGAAGGTTTCGGCCACCGTCAGGTAGGCCGAGGAGGCGGCGGCGGACGCGAAGAAGAACACCACCATCCACACCGCCGTCTGCCCGATGGGGCCGAACACGCCGATCTGGAACAGGTAGCCCGCGCCGGCGAGGAGCAGGGCCGAGATGCCGTAGGTGAAGGCGATCATCGGGCGCCGTCCGACGGTGTCGAACAGCCGTCCGAGGACGAGCGGGCCCAGGAAGGAGCCGAGCGCGAAGGGCAGGAGATACCAGCCCACATGGTCGCCCGGCACGCCGTAGAACCGCTCCAGCACCAGCGCGTAGGTGAAGAACAGGGCGTTGTAGAAGAAGGCCTGCGCGATCATCAGCGCCAGCCCGACGAATGTCTGGCGCCGGCTCGTGTGGAACATCGCCCCGAACACCTCGGAGAGCGGCGTGTGGCTGCGCGTCTTCAGCCTGAGGCGCTTGCTCTCGTCCGGCGGCGGCAAGGTGATGCCCTGGTCCGTGAAGCGCTTCTCGATCCCCGTGACCACCCGGTCGGCCTCCGCCACGTAGCCGTGCGTCACGAGCCAGCGCGGGCTCTCGGGGATCCAGCTGCGCAGGAGCAGGATCACGAGGCCGATGCCGCCGCCGACGAAGAAGGCGACGCGCCAACCCCAGGCCGGGTCGATCAGCCCGGGGCGGAGCGCCACGATCGACAGGAAGGATCCGAGCGCAGCCCCGATCCAGAACGATCCGTTGATCACGAGGTCGGTCCAGCCGCGCACCCGCGCCGGGACGAGCTCCTGGATGGTCGAGTTGATCGCCGTGTACTCGCCGCCGATTCCCGCGCCCGTGAGGAAGCGGAACAGGCAGAAGCTCCAGATATCCCAGGACAGTCCCGTCGCGGCGGTCGCCGCGAGGTAGAGGGCGAGGGTGATGAAGAACAGCTTCTTGCGCCCGATCCGGTCGGTGAGCCATCCGAAGCCGAGGGCTCCCGTCACGGCGCCGACGAGGTAGGAACTCGCGGCGAGCCCGACGTCGAACTCCGAGAAGGACATCGGGGGCTGGCGGAGCGCGCCGACGAGGGAGCCCGCCAGCGTCACCTCCAGCCCGTCGAGCACCCAGGTGATGCCCAGCGCCACGATGACGAGGACGTGGAAGCGTCCCCAGGGCAGCCGGTCGAGGCGGGCGGAGATATCGGTGTCGATGACCGTGCCCATCGGCACACGCTCGGGCGCCTGGGCGCCGGCCTTCCCCTCCGCTCGGCTCGCCATCGACCGTTTACCCTCCCTCGCGATCTCTGTTGGCGAGCCTGTGCGAATCGGATTCGCGCGATCGGGGCTTCACCGCTGCGGGGATCATCTAGGGCGCTCGAACGGCTGCGCCTCCCATGACCTCACACAAGCCCTCACCTCTCCATCCCTGCCTGCGGCTCGCCCTCCTCGCCACGACGACGCTCGTCGGCCTCGCGGCCGCGCCGACGCAGGGCGCGGACGGAACGCTCGGGCGAGAGCGGCCGCCGGTCAGCCTGAGCGGAGCCGAGGTCTGGAGCCTGCGCCCGACGCAGGTGAGCCTCGCCGTCGTGCGGCCGGACGCGAGCACGCGGGACCGTCCCGCCACCGGCATCCCGGAGGCGCGGCGCAATGTCCGGATGGTCTACCCGGCCCTGGTCGAGGCGCGCTGAGGCGGCCGGCGGCCCGGTCTCAGGCATCGCGCCGCGGATCGAGAGCGTCGGCGAGGCCGTCGCCCAAGAGGTTCAGCGCCACGAGGGTCGCGACGAGGAAGCTCGCGGGTCCGGCGAGCATCCAGGGCGCCGACTCGATCGCCCGCGATCCTTCCGCGACCAGCACGCCCCAGCTCGTGGCCGGCTCCTGCACGCCGAGGCCGAGGAAGGACAGGAAACTCTCGAGCAGGATCACCCGCGGCACGAGCAGCGTCGCCGCCACCACGATCGGCCCGAGGGCGTTCGGCACGATGTGGCGGCGCAGGATGGCGAAGGCCGACAGTCCCAGCGCCTCGGCCGCCCGCACGAAGTCGCGGCGGCGCAGCGCCAGGGTCTCGGCACGGACGATGCGGGCCATGTCGAGCCACTCGACGGCGCCGACCGCGAGGAGGATCAGCGCGAGGCTCGCGCCGAAGAACACGACCATCACCATCACGAAGAACACGAACGGCAGGGCGTAGAGGATGTCCACGAGGCGCATCATCACCGCGTCCGTCGCACCGCCCGCGAACCCCGAGACCGCCCCGTAGGCGACGCCGACGAGGAGTGCGACGAGGGTCGCCGTGAGCCCGATCAGCAGCGAGACCCGGCCCGCCACGAGGCTGCGCGTGAGGAGGTCGCGCCCGTGCACGTCGGTCCCGAGGAGGAAGTGCAGGCGCCGCACCGGCACCTCGACCACGAGCCGGCGTCCGTCCTCCTCCCGTGCGAGAATGCGCGGCTCCCCGAACAGGTCGGAGCGGGGCAGGTAGACGAGGGAGCGCGGATCGACCGGCCGCTCCGCCCGGAGAACGAGGCGCAACGTAGCGCCCTCCCGTTCGGCTTCCGCCACTTCGGCCCGCATCCGGAAGGCGAGGCGGTCGAGGGCCGGGCGCAGGCGCTCCGGCCCCGGCTGCGCGGCGAGGCCCGGAGGCAGCTGTCGCAGGTCCGGGTAGCTCCGCTCCGGCGCGTGTCCGGTGAGGAAGGGGCCGACGAGACAGGCGAGCGCGATCAGGCCGAGGAGCGCGAGGGCGCCGATCGCGCCCCGGTTCCGGGCAAGGCGCCCGAGCGCGAGGCGTCCCGGCGCGAGCCGCCGGGGCGCGGCGGCCGGGATCGGGGCGCCCGTCCCGCTCACCGCCCGAGCCTCAGGCGCGGGTCGAGCAGGGCCGAGACGAGGTCGGCCGCGAGGTTGAACAGGATCACCAGCGCGGCGACGAGGACGACGGTGCCCATCACCAGCGTGTAGTCGCGGTTGAGCGCGCCGTCGACGAAGTAGCGGCCGATGCCGGGCAGGCCGAAGATCGTCTCGACGACCACCGAGCCGGTCAGCAGCGCCGCCGCCAGCGGCCCGAGGATCGCGACAACGGGCAGAAGCGCACCGCGCAACGCGTGGGCGAGCACGCGTGCGCGGCCGAGGCCCATCGCCCGCTGGGTCCGGACGTGCGGCAGCGCGAGGGTCCCGGCGAGCGAGGTGCGGGTCAGCCGGGCGATGGCGCCGATCTGCGGCAGGGCGAGGGTGATCACCGGCAGGACGAGATGGGACGGGGCGCCCCCGTCCCAGCCGCCGAGCGGCAGCCAGCGCAGGGTGAGGCCGAACAGGATCTGCAGCAGAGGCGCGACGACGAAGCCCGGCAGCGACAGGCTCGCGGCGGCCAGCAGCCCGACGACCCGGTCCGCGACCCCACCCCGGCTGAGGGCCGCGAGGCTGCCGAGGCCGATCCCGAGGGCGAGGGCGAGGAAGAGGGCGAGGCTGCCGAGCGTCGCCGAGACCGGGAGGCCACGGGCGATCAGGTCGGCGACCGTGAGGTCCCGGAAGGAGAAGGAGGGGCCGAGATCGCCGCGCGCCAGCGCGGCAAGGTAGCCGAGGTACTGGACGGGCAGGGGCTGGTCGAGGCCGTAGACGCGGCGCAGGTTCTCAAGGGCGGCGGGCGGCAACGGCCGCTCCAGGTCGAACGGGCCGCCCGGCGCGAGCCGCATGAGGAAGAAGCTCAGGGTCACGACGACGAGCAGCGTGGGGACGGCCTGGGCGAGCCGGCGGAGGGCGTAGCCGATCATGCGGGCTGTCGACGCCGCTTCACGCGTCGAGCCTGAGGAAGCGGGTGGGCGCGGTGTTGCGCAGGTTCGGATGGTAGCCGTGCAGGCGCGGGGCGATCAGCGCCTTCGAGCGGTAGTGCATGAGGGGGATCCAGGGCAGATCCCGCATCAGGATGCCCTCCGCGCGCGCGAGGAGCCCCGCCCGGCGCGCGAGGTCGCGCTCGGCCGCAGCCTCGGCGAGGAGGCGGTCGTACGCGGCGTCACTGAATCGGCCCGCATTCATGCCGTCGTTGCCGGAGGCGAGGAGGAAGAGGAAGTTCTGCGGGTCGGAATAGTCGGCGATCCAGGACATCCGCGCCACGTCGAAGTCCCCGCCGTCCCGCAGGTGGGCGAAGTGGGTCTTGGCGTCGGTGTAGACGAAGCGGGTCTCGATCCCGAGGCCCCGCCACATCTCGGCGACGGCGATGGCCGTGTTGCGGTTGTTGTCGGTCGTGTTGAAGCGGTACTCGATCCGGAGCGGCGTGCGGCCAGGGCCGAACCCCGCCTCGGCGAGCAGGCGGCGGGCCTCCTCCTCGTTGTCGATGGGCAGGGCCTCGCGCCCCGGCGTCTCGGGCGGCGTGCCGTAGTTGTCGAGGCCGGCCGGGCAGAGGGAGTAGGCGGGCGCCATGGTCTCGCCCCAGACGGCGGCGGCGAGGAACTCCCGGTCGATCACGAGCGAGAGCGCGCGGCGCAGGCGCGGATCGTCGAAGGGCGCCTTCCGGGTGTTCACGGCCAGGGCGTACAGGCCGAGCGCGGGCCCGAGCACCACCTGCGGGCCGAAGCGCCGCTTCAAGGAGGCCATCTGGTCCCCCGGCAGATCCGCGAGGGAATCCACCTCGCCGGCCGCGAAGCGCCGCACGGCGCTCGCGAGATCCGGCGTCGGGATGAAGGCGACGCGGGGGATCGCGAGACGCGCCGCGTCGCGGAAATGCGGGTTCGCCTCGAGAGTGATACGGTCGTTCGGCACCATGTCGCGCAGGCGGTAGGGCCCGTTCGAGACGCTGTTGCCGGGCCGCGTGAAGGTGTCGCCGAAGCGCTCGACGCTCGCCCGGTGGACGGGGATCGAGGTCTGGTGGGTCAGGAGTTCGAGGAGGTAGGGGGTCGGCTGCTCCAGGGCGACGACCACGGTGCGCGCATCGGGCGCCGAGACGCCGAGGGCCTCGACAGGCAGCGCGCCCCGGTTCACCGCGGCGGCGTTGCGGAGGGGATACAGAACCTCGGCGTACTTCGCGGCCGTGGCGGGGCTGAGGATCCGCCGCAGTGAGAACACGAAATCCTCGGCGACGACCGGGTCGCCGTTCGACCAGCGCCCGTCGGGACGTAGGGCGAAGGTGTAGGTGCGGGCGTCCTCGGAGAGGGTCCAGCTCTCGGCCGCGCCGGGGATGATGGCGCCGCGGTTGTCGTAGGTGAGAAGCCCCTCGTAGAGGTCGCGCAGGATGTGCGCCTCGGCCACCGTCGAGGACTTGTGCGGGTCCAGGGTCTCGGGGTCGGCGTCGTTGCCGCGCCGGTAGAGGCCGGGCTCTGCCGCGCGGCCGGGCCCGAGCCCGGCGAGGAGGGCGGCCGCGCCCGCGAGGCAGTCCCTGCGGCGCGGGCGCATCGGCGTCAGGCGCCGGTATCGGCCCGGAGGCCCGCCGCCTCGATGCCGGCGACCGCACAGATCTCGTCGTTGTCGGAGGTGTCGCCCGAGACGCCGACCGCGCCCACCACCCGCTCGCCCTCGCGGATCAGCACGCCGCCCGGAACGGGCACCAGGGCAGCCGGCCCGACCACGTGGCTCACCGCGGCCACGAAATGCGGCTGCTCCTCGGCGCGCTTGGCGATGGCGCGGGAGCCGAGGCCGAGGGCCAGCGCGCCGTTCGCCTTGGCGAGCGCGATCTCCGCCCGGCGGAGGGACGCGCCGTCCTCCACCTGGACACATTTCAGAGACCCGCGCGCGTCATAGACGATCACCGCCAGAGGCTTGAGACCGCGGGAGCGGGCGGTCGCCAGCGCCGTGTCGACGATGGTGCGGGCGGCGGCGAGGCTGAGATCGGTCATTCGGGGTCTCACGGGTGGCGGGCTGCGTCGACCAGAGATCGAGTTATCGTCTAGAGAGCAGCTTCTGGTTGAGGCAAACGCCGGGAACGGGGAGAGCACGGCAGTCACGATGCGTCGGGGGATCATCCATATCGGAATGCCGCGGACGGGGTCCACCTCGTTCCAGGCGGTGCTGACGAACCTGCGGCCGCGCCTCGCCGAGGCCGGCATCCTCTACCCGGACCTGTCGCCGCCGGGCTCGCGCGCGGGGTCGGCGGTCAACCACCAGCCCCTCGGCGAGGCGCTGGATGGGCGTCGCCCGGCCTCCGAGCGGCGGTGGAGCCTCGCCCGCCTGTCGGAGGTGCTGACCGAGACGCCGGCCGACACGGTGCTCATCTCCTACGAGGATTTCGCGATCCAGAAGCCGTCGCTCGGCGCGCCCGAGGCGTTGCGCGAGGTCTTCCAGCGGAACGGATACGCCCTCGAGGTCGCGATGGTGGTCAAGCCCGTCATCGAGCAGATGAACTCGACCTACGCGCACCGCATCCAGCTCATCCAGGAGACGCGTCCGTTCCGCGCCTACGCCCGCGCCCTCTGCGGCTCGGGCCGCTACGCCTACCACGCCCTGCTGGAGCCCTGGCGCCTGGCCGCGGACGGGCGCGTCACCGGCATTCCCCTGCGCGACGTCCGCTCCGAGACGCCGCTCCTCGAACGGATGTTCCGCGACCTCGGCCTCGCGGACAGGATCGGCTCGCTCTGCGGACCTGAAGCGTACCGCTTCGTCACGAACCGCAGCTCGGGGCCGGTGGTCGCCGAGGCCTCCCGCCGGCTGCGGCGCATGCGGGCGCATCGGCAGGTGCCGATGCATCCGCGTTTCGTCGGGCACTTCCTCGACGACGCCGCCTGGAGCCGGGGACTCGATCCGGAGCCGCTGCGGGGCGATGCTCCGGAGATGCGGGATCGCGTCGAGGCGGTCTACGGCGCCTCGAACGAGCGTTTCGCGCGGGCCGTCTGGGGACTTCCCTGGGCCGACGTCGTGCGGCCGGCCCCGGAGAGACCGCCGAACGAGCTCGCGACGCGGCCGATCCCACCGGAGACGGAGGGGCAGATCGAGAGCCTCGTCGCCGAGGCGATCAGCCATTTCGGACTCGTGACGCCGCCCTCCTGGCGCCGGATCCCCGCCGACCTCTCCGAGGCGGGCGTCGCCGGCCTCGCCCGCCTCGTCGGCTACTCGCGCTGGCGGGTGCCGTAACCGGGAAGGAACAGACTCAGACCTCGGCCGGAGCTCGCCTGCTGGCGGGATCCGGCATGTGGGCGCCACCGAGATCCTCCAGGAACAGGTCGTAGCTGCGCGTGACCGCGTTCAATCGCTCGAAATGCGGGAAAGCGCCGGTCGGAAGGGTCTCGATCGTCCAGTTCGGACGGTCCCGGAAGGCGTCGGCGTAGCGGTAGTCCACGAAGTCGCCCCGGGTCCCGTGGATCATCCAGACCGGCAGCCAGAGCGCGTCGTAGAGCCGGGTCGCGTCCGTCGGGAAAAGATGCCCGGCGAGGAAGGAGAAGGGCGCGTGCTCGGCGCCCGGCTGGTGAGCGGCGGCGTAGCCGTAGGCGAGCAGCCCCTCGTCGATGTCGCGCGAGCCGAAGGTCTTCTCCAGGAAATAGCGCATGCTCGGTCGGCTCGTCAGGGCGTCGAAGATCGGGCGGCCCCACGGCGGCAGGTCGAGGGCGGCGCGGGCGGTGTCGTTGCCGCGGTTGCCGCCGAGCGGCCCGCGGCCCGAGAGACGGGCGTCGAACCCGGTCGGGCTGATAAGGCCGAGGCTCCGGTAGTCCTGCGCCCGTTCCAGCGCCGCCCGCGCGAGGTACTCCGCCGACAGCGAGAGGGCGATGGCGTCGATCCGCACGGCGCCGTGCCGCCGCCGGATCTCCGCAGCGACCGCGTGGATCGCCTCGACCATCACGCCCGGCGTGTAGACCTGGCGCCGCCGCTCGGAGAACCCGAAGCCCGGCAGGTCGAGGGCGTAGACCGGCCGCGAGCGCGCGTAGTGCCTGTAGAGCGGGCGCACCTCGTAGGCGCTCGCCGCGGCGTTCACGGAGTGGATCAGCAGGAGCGGCACGCCGCTCTCCAGCCCGTCGTCGTAGAGGTTCACGGCCCCCGCAGCCGTGCGCAGCCGCTGCAGCCGCCCCGGCAGGGCCGGCGGCAGGGGCTGCCGGTGGTCAATGCCGAACCGGCTGTAGGCGATCCAGCCCGCCGCTCCGCCGACAAGGGCGAGCCCGAGGCCGCGCGCCGCGCGGCCGGCGAGGTGCGGGAGGAAACTGTGGGGTCGGCGCTGCATCGGGACACCTCGCATCTGCCGGCGACAACGTGAGAGGCTGGGCGGCGTTGCGTCCGCAGCGACGCTTCGGTGGCGAAGCCGGCCGGTCGCGCTCTGTGCTCGGCACGCAACGGTTGCAAAAGGTTGCAATCCGCGGCCGGGGTCGCCTTGCTTTGCCGGATACCGTTCCCCACTCTGACCCGGGTAGGGGTGTTCGAGTGCGTACCGCATCGGTCCATGACAGACGCGTTCCCGAGTGCGGCCCTCGCCGGCAGGCCGCGATACACGCCCCTCATCGACGTCGCGGAGATCCGCGCCGTGCCGGCCATGCCGCTCGGCCGCAAGCTCGCCGTGGCGACCGCGCCCCTGCTCCGGCCGGGGCCTCGGCTGGAAGCCTGCTTCGCCCGCGCTTTCGACCGGATCGAGGCCGGCCTGTCGCAGCGCGCCGTCCGGGTCGAGTTCGCCGAGCGGATCTTCGCGGATGATCTGCGGATCTTGGCGGATCCGGCCCGTCTCTCGCATCAGTTGCTCGATGTCGTCAGCGGCGTGGCCGAGCGGACGCGGCTCTCGCACTGGTTCCTCGACCGGGGCGACTGGAGCCGGGCGCTGATGCCGCTCTCCGCCTCGGAGGTCACGGCGGAGATCGAAGCGCTGTTCTCCGCGCCGGGCCGGATCGAGGAGTCCGCGGCGTTCGCCGCCTTGCTGGCCCGGGCGGAATCAGGCGCGCCGGCGGTGCGCAACGGGGTGAGCCTCGCCGACGGGGCGACGATCGCGGCCTATTTCGCACATTACGACGCCCTGCGCCGCAGCATCGAGCAGGAGGGCTTCCGCCCCAGAACCGAGGTCGACCGGCAGACCGCCCGCGCCTTCTTCGGGTCGCGGGTGCGCAGCCGCAAGGCGGAGCGGCTGGAGCGCGACATCGGCGTGGCGGTCGACGCGGACGGCACCCTGCTGCGCCTCTGCGGAGGCCATCACCGGACCGCCATCGCGCAGCGGCTTGGGCTGCCCCGGGTGCCCGTTCAGGTGCGGCTCGTCCACGCCGAGTGGCTCCGCGGCTGGATCGGCCGCACCGGCCTGCCGCCGGCCCGCGCGATCGCGCAGGGCCTGCGCCACCTCTCCGCCTGCCTCGGCGCAGTGCTGGCCCCGCTGGTGCCGGTCCTCGCCGCAGTGCCGCTGCCGTGACGGCGGCCGATCGGATCAGCCCGCCGTCTCGATCTCGGCGCTGAGGTTCAGCCACTCCTCCTCCGCCGCGGCGAGGGCGGTGGCGGCCTCGGCGCGCATCCGGGCGAGGTCGCCGGCCTTGGCGGCGTTCGCCTGGAACGCGGTGCCGTCGGCGAGCGCCGCGTCGATCTTGGTGATGGCCTCCGAGAGCTTGCCCATCCGCGCCTCGATCCCGTCGAGCCGCTTGCGCAAGGGCGCCAGCGCCACCCGCCGCTCGGCGTTGGAGCGGCGCTCCACCGCCTTCTGGCCGCCGCTCGGCTCGGACCGGCTCTCCTCCCGTTCGGGGCCGGCGAGGACGAGGCGGCGGTAATCGTCCATGTCCCCGTCGAAGCTCTTCACCGAGCCGTTCGAGACGAGCCAGAGCCGGTCGGCGCAGGCCTCGATCAGGAAGCGGTCGTGGCTGACGAGGATCACCGCCCCCTCGTAGTCGTTGATCGCCTCGACGAGCGCCTGCCGGCTCTCGATGTCGAGGTGGTTCGTCGGCTCGTCGAGGATCAGCAGGTGCGGACCGTTGAAGGCGGCGAGCCCCATCAGCAGGCGGGCCTTCTCGCCGCCCGAGAGCTGCGAGACCGGCGTGTCGGCCTTCGCGGCCGGGAAGCCGAGGCGGGCGGTCGCCGCGCGCACCTTCGCCTCCGGCATGTCCGGCATCCGCGAGCGGACGTGAGCGTAGGCGCTCTCGGCCGGGTTCAGCTCGTCGAGCTGGTGCTGCGCGAAATAGGCGACCTCCATCTTCGAGGAGCGCCGGACCTCGCCGCCGAGCGGCGGCAGGCGGCCGCCGACGAGCTTGCAGAAGGTCGACTTGCCGTTGCCGTTCGCCCCGAGCAGCACCACCCGGTCGTCCGGGGCGAGGCTGAGGTTAAGGCCCGAGAGCACGATCCGGTCCGGGTAGCCCGCCTGCGCCCGCTCCATCGCCACGATCGGCGGCGAGAGCGGCCGCTCCGGGCTCGGCAGGTGGATCACCGGCATCTCGTCCTCGATCAACGCCGCGATCGGCTCCATCTTGGCGAGCCGCTTCATGCGGGACTGGGCTTGGCGCGCCTTGGTGGCCTTGGCCTTGAAGCGGTCGATGAAGCTCTGGAGATGCGCGCGCTCGGCCTCCTGCTTCGCCCGCGCCTTGGCCTGCAGCATCCGCTTCTCGGCGAGTTGGCGGGCGAACGCGGTGTAGCCGCCCCGCCAGAGCGTGAGCTGGCCCCGGTCGAGATGGAGGATGTGGTCGACGCAGGTGTCGAGCAGGTCGCGGTCGTGGCTGATGATGACGGCGGTGCGCGGGTATCGCTCCAGATAGTCGTAGAGCCAGAGCGTGCCCTCGATATCGAGATAGTTCGTGGGCTCGTCGAGAAGCAGGAGGTCGGGCTCGGCGAACAGGACGGCGGCGAGCGCCACGCGCATGCGCCAGCCGCCGGAGAAGTCCGAGCACGGCCGGCCCTGCGCAGCCGCGTCGAATCCGAGCCCGTGCAGGATCGCCGCGGCGCGGGCCGGCGCCGCGTGCGCGCCGATATCGACGAGTCGCGTCTCGATCTCGGCCCGGCGCAGGCCCTCCGCGGTCTCGGCCTCCGCGATCAGGCGGGTCCGCTCGGTGTCGGCCGCGAGCACGACGGCGTGCAGCGTCTCCGGGCCGGCCGGCGCCTCCTGGGCGACGGCGCCGACGCGCATGCCCTTCGGCAGCCCGATTGTGCCGCCATCCGTCGGCAACTCTCCGAGGATCGCCCGGAACAGGGTGGTCTTGCCGGCCCCGTTTCGCCCGACGAGCCCGACGCGCGCCCCGTCTGGGATCGCGAAGGTGGCGCGGTCGAGGATGAGGCGCTCGCCGATACGGTAGGTGAGGTCGTTGACGCGGAGCATGGCGCGCGTTCTGGCGAGAGCCGGGCGCGGAGGCAAGCTTCGCGACGCCGTCCGGTTCGCAGCCGGGGAGGGCAGGAAGGCCCTGCGCTCCAAGCATCCGCCGCGACCGCGAGAAGATCTCTAAACCACCCGCTGCCGACCCGTGACGGTGCGGCAGCAAACGCTTCCCGATAATCAGAACTGATCGAATTGACGCGGCCATTCGATCGGCGCACATCTCGAATTGGCTCGACAATGGAGCCGCAACACAGAACAATACAAACGTTCCGAGGAGACGCCAATGTCTTCGCACGCGCCGACTGCAATCATCGTGTCCGTCGCGCTCGCTCTCGCAGGTCCCGCTCTCGCCATGCCGATGGGCGGCAGCTACAGCGGACGCGTCGACAATCAGGTTCCGCAGATGCTCGGCCCCAACCAGGTCCGGGTCCAGCAGACCGCCACCGGCCTGAACGCGGGACCCGGCACGCCCCTCGACGGCGCCAAGGTGCAGTGGAACGAGATCGTCTCGCTGACGAACGGGCAGGGTCCGGTGGAGGGCACCATCACCTTCATCACGCCCACCGGCACCTCGAGCAGCGCCTACAAGGGAACGGTCACCACGGACGCGCAGGGCCGGGTGACAGGGCGCGGCACCTTCAAGACGAGCGAGGCGACGGGCGAGCTCGCCGGCATCAAGGGCAGCGGCACGTTCGACGTGGCCTACAGCTCGAAGACGGACTTCACCGGCAGCTGGAAAGGCGACTTCCGGACGCCCGGCCAGAAATCCTCACGCCGCTGAAGGCTCGGCTTGCGGCCAGGGAGCCGGCCGGGTCATAAGGAGCCGGCCGCGCGCCGTTCGCGCCGCGGCTCGCCGGGGGGGCTCCCTCAAGGCGCGCCGCACGGCGTGCCCACGGTCCCGGACGATGGCATATATCGAGGCACTCGCCGGCATCCGCCGGAGCAGCGGCTGGCTCGCGGCCCTGCGCGCCGCGATCGAGCGCTGGCTGATCGGCCGCTACGAATCCTGACGCCGGCAGGCTTACCTCCGGCAGGACCGGCTCAGACCAGCTCCCAGGCGCTCGGGTCTCGCATCAGCTTCGCCACGAGGGCGTGGTTCAGCGTGTGGCCGGTATGGGCTGCCCGCACGTGTCCCAGGATCGGCCCTCCGGCGAGCGACAGGTCGCCGATGAGATCGAGGACGCGGTGGCGAACGGGTTCCGCGGGGCCCCGCATCCCTCCGACGACGCGGCTGCCGACGATCGCCGCCGTGCTGGAGAAGTCCGCTCCCCGCAGGATCGGCCGGCCTGTCGTGAAGGCGTAGAGCTTCAGGGGCAGGGCCCATTTGAGCCGCCCGAAACTGCGCGCGGGCGCGAGTGCGCCCTCGAACGTCTCGGGGCTGATCGTGCCCGTCCAGCGCATCTCGCCGAGATGGGCGAGGACGAGTCGTGCCTCGACGCTGAGCGCATCGGCCGGTGCGATGCTGAGCGCGCGGCGTCCGTCACGGACCTCCACGAGCCGGCGCACGCGGATGCGGCTGCGGGGGGCGGCGAGCGCGACGCGGCCCGCCTCCCGGATCGCCGCGCACCAGGGCAGGGCGCTGCCGTCGAAGATCGGCAACTCCTCGGCGTCGATCTCCACCCGCGCGTTGTCGATCGCGAAGGCGCTGAGCGCCGCCAGCAGGTGCTCGACCGTGCGCACGAGCGGCCCCTCCGGCGTCTGCAGCGCCGTGCAGAGGGGCTGGGGCACCTGATACTGCCAGAGCGCCCGCACGCTCGCGCTCGTCCCGTCCGGCATCCTCCGGCAGAACAGGATGCCCGTTCCGGCCTCGGCCGGGATCACCCGCACCGTGGCACGCCGCCCCGTGTGCAGGCCCCGCCCGGTGCGGGCGAAGGCCGAGGCCAGCGTCGCCTGCAGCGGTGCGGGTTCGGCCTCCAAGCCGGATTCGGTAGGTCGGGGGAGGGGGGCGGTGGTCGGCATGGCGGTCGGCGCGACGGGAGGAGCGCGGGACCCGCGGACCGGCCGCCGCCGCGGCTGGCCGGGCAGCCGGTTTGCCGGGCGTGCGCCCGGAAGCAAAGTCAAAGCTTCGTTATCACTTCGCAGGCGATGCCCGTTCGCGCCGCGCCCGCCGCCATCCACGCCCATCGCGAGGCGCCGACTTGACCGGTCCCGGGACGGCCGGCAAGCTCCGGCCGAGCTTGACGATTTCGTCTTTCCGGTTCAACCGCGGGTCCGGCCTTCGGCGGGCGAGGCGCGACGACGGCGGCAGGGACGGACACGGCAGGGACGGACCGGGCAGCCCGCGCCGCGATCCCGGTCGGCATCCTGGGGGCTTTCGAACATGGGGCGGCTGGGGACCATACCGTTCTTCAAGGAACCGGGCATCGAGCTCGGCCCCTTCGAGACGCGCTGCCACTGGCGCCGCTTCGACGAGAACGAGGTGCTGGTCGACTACGACGACGTCTCGACCGACGTGTACTTCCTGGCGGCCGGCGAGGTCCGGATCCTCAACCGCTCGCAATCGGGCAAGGAGGTCATCCTCGGCGAGATGCGGGCGGGTGCCTTCTTCGGCGAGCTCTCGGCCCTAGACGGGATCGGCCGCTCGGCCAACGTCACGGCGCTGACCCGCGGCGAGGTCTGCGTGGTGCCGGCCCCCGTGTTCCGGCAGATCGTGTTCGCCTCCGAGGCGATCGCCGACCGCCTGTTCCGGCTGCTGACGAAGCGCGTGCGCGAGCTGAACACGCGGCTCATGGAGCACGCGCTCCTCGACCTGCGCCACCGGCTCTACGCCGAGTTGCTGCGCCTCTCGGTGCCGCGCGCCGGCCACGGCGAGGAGCGGGTGGTGACGCCGCCGCCCTACCACCACGTCCTCGCCGCCCGGATCGGCTGCCGCCGCGAGCAGGTGACGCGCGAGTTCACGGTGATGGCGAGCGAGGGTCTCGTCGACCGCACCCGCGGCGCCCTCGTGATCCGCCGGCCGGATCTCCTGGAGGCGCGGGTCGCCGAGGCCCTGCGCGAGGACGGCTAGCGCTTTGCAGCGCCCCGAGCCCCTCATCCGCATCGACCGGGTCAGCAAGACCTTCGGCGCCCACAGGGCCGTCGACGACGTCTCCCTCGACCTCGAGCCCGGCGCCTTCCTCTGCCTGCTCGGCCCTTCCGGCTGCGGCAAGAGCACCCTTCTGCGGCTCGTCGCAGGCTTCGAGAGCCCGGATGCGGGGCGCATCCTGATCGACGGGGCCGACGTCACCGGCCTGCCGCCGCACCGGCGGCCGGTGAACATGATGTTCCAGTCCTACGCCCTGTTCCCGCACATGAGCGTCGCGCGGAACGTGGCCTACGGCCTGCAGGGGCTCGGGCTCGGCCGGGCGCAGATCGCCGAGCGCGTCGCAGCCCTCCTGCGCCTCGTGCGCCTCGACGGTTTCGCCGAGCGGCGGCCCGACAGGCTCTCCGGTGGCCAGCGCCAGCGCGTGGCGCTCGCCCGGGCGCTGGCGCGCGAGCCGCGGGTGCTCCTCCTCGACGAGCCCCTCGGCGCCCTCGACCGGGCGCTGCGCGAGGAGACGCAGGGCGAGCTGCGCGCCCTGCAGCGGCGGCTCTCCACCGCCTTCGTCGTCGTCACGCACGACGCCGCCGAGGCCATGACCCTGGCCGACCGGATCGGCGTGATGGATCGCGGGCGGCTCGTCCAGACGGGCGGGGCGGCCGATCTCTACGAGCGCCCGGCGAGCCGGTACGTAGCCGGACTCCTCGGCGACGTGAACCTGATCGAGGGGCGCCTCGCCGGATCCGAGGGGGGAGGGCGCGTCACGGTCGAGACCGGCTTCGGCCCGCTCGCCGCCGCCGCCCCGGAGGCGTCGCTCGATCCCGGCGCGCCGGTGGTGGTGGCCGTGCGCCCGGAGCGCGTCGCGCTGCTGCCAGGGTCGGGGCAGGGCCCGGAGGGTGTCGTTGCGGATCAGACCTATCTCGGCGACCGGATCCGGCGGCAGGTGCGGATGCGGGACGGAACGCTCCTGCGCGTCACGGGCCCCGTCTCGGCCGATCCCGGGCCGAGCCCCGGCGCGGCGGTCCGCCTCGTCATCCCGCCCGAGGCCGCCCGGGTGCTCGCGCCGTGATGCCGGAGAGCGGAGACCCGCGCCGCCGGCCCCTGCGGGCGGGTTGGCTCGCCGCGCTGGTGC
>NZ_BJZU01000157.1 GCF_007992195.1 Methylobacterium oxalidis
GAGATTCATCGCGGGCGGTCGCGCTCCTGTCCGCGCGGCGCTCTTCATAGAAGCCAAAGCTCGTCGCTCTGACTGCACACCATCCTCAACGCCATTCCGAGAGACGGAGCGCCACGGCAGCCCGCTTGACCGGCAAGGCAGCCGCTCATCTGCCCGATCCAAAAAATCGATCGGGTCAATGCCTGCTGAAGCTCTAGGTGACGCTGCGCGGGCGGTACTTCTCCGGCGGCTGCGGGTTGTTCGCGGGGTTTGTGTCATGCTTTGACAACCGCTCGATCATGGTGCCTCCCACGAGCGGCCGCAGGTCCGCCTCGAGCGCATCGGCTTCGTCCCTGCTGTAAATCTCCCGTCCATCCACATGAAGCGCGAAGGATTTGAGGTGCTTTGCCCGCTTCTCCGGGTCCTCGAGGGTCGCCTTGGTCCAGGCGTAGAGCGGGTACGCCTCAACGCCCTGCCGCTCTGCTTCGGCGACATAACCTGCAAACGCGTCGAACTGCGCCAGCATCTTCGCATGGTGCTTGGCCAGAATGCCGGCAAGCGGAGCGAGTTCTGGGCTGCCCAGATCCGTCCGAGCGGCCTCGACGAGCTCATCCGGTAGACAGATCCGGAGTTGATATAGCCACGGCTCGCTCATGGTTTGCTCACACAGGATCGCGCCATCCGTCGAAAGCCTGAGCGTGCCTTGGCTCGCGGTCAACCCGTGCCACGGCGTTGCCGCGGGAGCGGTTCTCACGGGCCACGAGCGGGATCACAGCTCCACGCGCCTGCCGCGATCTCAACGGCTAAGCGAACCCACCGAGGGACGCGAATGGGCAGAAGCAGCTGCTACCGGCCGCCTTGGGGGTACCAATCATCATCGCCATACTGGCCTTGGCGTGCCGACGGCGATCGTTGCTCATCGGCTGGTTCAACCCGTCGCGTTGACCCCGGTCGAGTTTCCTTGTCACCTCGCTCACCCGTTTTTGTGCGCACGGTAGTTCGAGATGCAGGGACTCCTCCGAACTGCTCCTGTGGGCTTTCCGCACGTGACCTATGCGCCCTGCGACCTGCCCGGCGCTTGCAACGACAACCAACGACAAGCTCCCGCAGGGTTGAAGATCGCTGTTGCGGCGTTCATTGGCTTTCTTGAGGTTATAATCCTTCTCGTCCAGCCGGATGTATGAGAGCATCATCCTCACGGCCCACCCAAACTGGGCCGTTCTGATGGGCTCAGACGTGTCCACGGAGCGCAATTCAGTGGCTCGACGTCACTCTCCTGTAACGGCTCTGGGACGTTCCGTTCGGGCAAGCCCTATCGGAAGCAGCCGGCCCTTGGCCATCCTCGCCCCAACGGCGGATTTTTTGTCTCCTCGGCGTCATGGAGGGAGTCGCGGGCGGCACCGATCACCAGTGGCCTGCAAGCGGTAGCACCTTCGGTCACGCGGAAGGTCGGATCCGGGGCACGATCGGCGAGCGCCGCTCAGGGCGTGCGGACAAGACCATCATCATCTCACCGACATTCTCGGGCGTGATCAGGCCCACGAGCCGGCCTGTTCCATCCGCCACGCCGACTGCCGCCAGTTGCTTCTCCTGCATCAGCCGCAGAGCATCCTCTAGTAGCTGGCGGTCCCGGACGACCGGAACGTCAGGACGCATCACCTCAAGCACCGGCGTCTCCGGGCCGCGCTCGCGCAGCGCGCGGATCATGTCGTCCCGCGTGAGCACGCCCCGCAACTGCCCCGCACCGTCTACGACCGGAAACTCGTGCTGCGTCGTGGCGATGAGGCAGCGCACGGCATCCTCGACCACGCTGCCGGGCTGTAGGCTCTCGAAGCGCGTGATCATGGCGTCCGCGGCGAGAAGGCCGCGCGACACCTGCTGCATCTGGACCGCGTGAGCCTCGGAGGCGGCGCCGAGATAGACGAACAGGGCGATGAACATCAGCAGCGGATTGCCGCCGAGCAGACCCCACAGGCCGAACGCGAAGGCCAGCGCCTGCCCCACCCGCGAGGCGATCTGCGTGCCTCGAGCGTAGCCGAGGCGGTGCGCGAGAATGGCGCGCAACACGCGACCACCATCCATCGGAAAAGCCGGGATCAGGTTGAACGCCACGAGGAACAGGTTCACCCACAGCAGTCGCTCCAGCAGGCTCACCCCAGGGTTGGCCACCTCCGTTCCGGCATCTGAGGCCAAGCCGCCCAGAGCCAGGAAGAGCAGCAGGGCGATGGCGATGTTCACCGCAGGCCCGGCCAGCGCTACGACGAGCTCCTGAGCGGGCTTCTCCGGGACGCGTTCGAGGCGAGCCACGCCCCCGATCGGCAGGAGCGTGATGTCGGGCGTCTGGATGCCATAGCGGCGGGCCGCGAAGACATGCCCGAACTCATGCAGGAGCACGCAGAGGAACAGGAGCACGATGTAGAGCACGCTCTGCAAAGCGGCACCTTGCCCACCTCGGGCAAAGGCGACCACGCCGATCCAGACGAGGAAGAGCAGGAACGTGATGTGGACGCGGATGACCGTGCCCTTCACCACGCCTATCGGGAGCGACCAGCCCATAGCTTCTCCTGCCAAGTCCCTGTCTGCTCCGAGGCGAGCCAGCCTTTCAAGCTGAGGCTCAGGCTGAGAGCGGCGCGGTTAGCAAGCTTTGGACATTCGCTGATCAGGGGATCAGCCAGAGCGCGAGGCCCATGCTCGCCGCGGCCACAACGATGAAGCCCGCGAACCCCGGCAGCACCCACCAGCGGCTGCCGTGGGGATCTGCCATGGCCCGCGCCTTGCGGGATGCCGCCTCCGTCTCCCGCGCCAGAGCGATGCGCTCAAGCGTGGGCGGGGTCCCGGCCACCTCATCGCAGGTACCGAGCTGTGCCATCCCGACGTCGTAATGCTCGACCTTGTCGCCCGTCCGGCCGCTGTCGATGTCGGCTTTCAGCATCGCGGTCGTCGGCCTGTCCGACGGCGGCGGTGCTTCGACCGGAATGTCGCCCGGCGAGGGCGGATCTTCAGATCGAAACAGCGCCACGGATCCTCACCCTCCCGAAGATTTCGCCACCCGCACCGCGGGTGAGGATGGCGAGCGCAAGCGCGGCCTCAGCCACGTCCGAGCTGCTTCTCGATGTCCTGCAGGAGCGCGAGGTGCTCCTTGATCTGGCCGCGCATCAGCTTCGTCACGTTCAGGTTCTCGCGATCCTTGCCGCTCTTCAGGTAGGTCTCCTGGATCTGCAGCAGCTGCTGATGGCCCTGGATCTGGCCCTGAACGTACTCGCGGTCGAAGGCGCCGGCCTCGGCCTTCTGCAGCTTCTCCACCATCTGCTTGCCCTTGGCATCGAGGTTCGTCTGCGTCACCTCGGCCGAGGGAGCCTTGACCTGGCCGCTGGCGGGCGTGCTCTGGTCGCGCATGGACTTGAGCACGTCCGCAATCGTCTCCTGCTCCGCCACTTCGAACTGCGCGAACTCCTTCACCTTCGGGTTCTGCGCCTTCTTCAGGGCGATGCGGCTGGTCTCGAGGGACATCAGGCCGGCCGTCGAGGTATCGGCGGCGTGCTTGGCTTCCGCCTCGCCCATGGCGGCGGCGGTGTTGCCGCTCTTCTCGGACACTGAACTCGAGGCGTTCTGCGCGAACGCTGAGAACGCGAAGATTGGCATCGAAACAGCAGCTGCAACAGCGGTGAGAGCACGGCGGCGGTCCATGGCGATTCCTCCTGAGGATTGGGCGATCAGCCTGCGCGAACGGCGCTGTTCGGATCAGGCCCATGCAGAAGCGCAACCACGAGCAGGAGGGCGTAGTTGCTGCTTAACTGCCGCTTCTGCAGAGAATGCGTCAGCATGGCACACGTCGGCGTGGCGCGGGAACCAGACTTACCGCGAAGGAGCCGCGCTGGTGCGGAGACATCTTTTCGGGCCCGCTCCGCCACGAATGCCGTCGGGTCCGCTTCACCGCCTCAGTGCTGTCGTCATAACATGGAGGAGAACGACGATGAGCTTCCTGCTTTTTCTCGCTTTCGTAGGCCCATACCTTGCGCTTGCCGTGCTCAACCTTCTGAGCATGCGGAAGCCCAAGCCACTCTGATCAGATCAGGGCTCAGCCGAGCCAGCACGAGCGCCCATCAAACCGATCACGTGTCAGAACGGTTTGCCTGAGCAGCAAGATCGAGCAGCCGCTGCGCCAGCAGAACGGCTGTCGGAGCATCGGCAGCTGAGGCATCAGCTCCCATCTGCGTGACAAGCTCGGGCTTTGCTAGAAAGACTGGACCACCCACCATGATGCCGATGGTTCCGTTGCGGGAGGCGCGGCGAACATCCTGGATGACGGCGGCCAGTCGGTCCACGTGCGTCTCGCAGCTGAGCGTCAGGCCCGCCACGCCAAACCACTCCGACCGGACGAGCGCAGCAATCTGCTGCGGCTCCAGATCCAAGCCGCAGGTGACCTCCCAGCCAGCTGTGCGCAGGAACTGCTCGACGATGGCAATGCCGAACCTGTGCTGCTCACCAGGAGCGCCGATCAACAGGACGCGGCGCCTCTCCTCTGTGGCGGCCGGAACACCATCGATCCGGAAGCCCGCCAAGAGTAGCTGAAGGCGAGCCGCTCCTGCGGTTACCTCGATGAAGTCGCAGAGATCCTCCTCCCACAGGCGGCCGAGCAGGGCGGCAGAGGGAGCGAGCAGGTCGAGAAACAGGTCACCGGCTGCGTAGCCCGCGCCCAACAGCTCTGAGAACGTGCTGAACGCCGGAACAGGATCCTGAGCGAGGATGAGCACGGTGAACTCGGAAATGAACTCAGTGTCTAGCTTGGGTGCAGACCTCACTATCGCCTGCTCGAGCGTCGGGTGACGCAGGCGCAAGCGAGGAATGATCTCGGTCCGCACCAGGTCGCTCAAGGCTAGGTGCCGCTCGCGTGCTTCTTGGGCGGCGCGCTTTCGCGCGTAGGCGCGGCGAATGTCTGCCGCCTCCGGAGGTTCCGGCGTCAGTAGCCCGGCCAGCCCAGAGGCAAGGAAATCGAGGTTCCGCATCGCCCCCCAATCCCGCATTATCGTTGCTGGCAGCGCTGCGGTTAGCCGAGCACTGCGCAATTGTTTTGCGTATGAGAGTTGGGAACGGGCAGCGTGTAAAGTTCGACTTTAGTGGCGTGAGCGCGGCTGTGTGTCGCTCAGCCGCCGGATGCCGCTGCCGAGAACTCAGCTTCGCTCAGATCGCATGCCCACCGGCGCGCAAGGTAGCGCGTGGCCTCGCGGCTGGCTGAGGAGATCTGGTGAACGGGATTGAGCCACCTAAGCCGGTTGGCGGAAGAGGTAGCTCTCTGATCGTGAGAGCAGCTCGTCGCCGTGCTCACTCCGCGACAGCGGCTCTCGCACAGGGATCGGAACCGGCCTCCCCTCTCGCCTCTGCAGCAGGCGTTCGAGGCGCTGTTGCCACCCGCGGGACCGCTCAGAGTGCGAGAGCTCCAGGCTCTGCTTGGTCCAGAACAGGTCCAGGATCATGAGGACGATCCAAGGTCCGCCGATGCCCAGAAAGAACGCCACCGCCTCACCCTCACCTGCAGCATTGCCCGCGCGTCGGTGATGAAGGATAGAACCCGCCTCTGATCTCTCAACGTCGCCGCGGCTGCGGCGGCGCCGTGAGGGCTCAATGTACGGGTTCTACTGAGGTCATGAGCGACAAGCAGTTCAGCGTCTGGCTTGGCAGCACGGTGGGGTTCACGCTGGCCGCCGTTGTCGGCCTGATCGGGGCCGGCGTACTCGACAGGGTCAATCCGCCGGTGATCCTGCTGATCGCCCTGTTCGTCGCCCTGGCTTCGGCTGGTGGGCAGCTGGGCCTGTTCATCTTGGACCTGATTGAGCGTCAGAGACCCTGAGGAACACGCCCTCGCTGCCCATGCGATTAGGAAAGCCTAGTGCTCGGTGCCGGGCCGGTTCGGCCGCGGTGCTTCGCCGTGCCGCTGGGTGAAGGCAGAGCGCTTCGGGTCACCTTTGGACTGCGCTACACGCGCGCGCATCCAGAGTGCGGCGCCGATGACAAGCGCCAGCGTGGCCACGGCGAGCACGATGATCAAGATCTCATTGTTCATGCTGGTAGTCCGGGTCTGAGGATTTCAGATGCAATTGGCAGGTGCCCGGCGAAGTTCCTGACAGACGTTTTTGTCGCTCACCGTTCGCCTGGTGGGACTGATGCCCGGATGAATGAACCACCTCCCAATCTCGGAGGTCAGCCTCAGTCGATGCGATGTCAGTGCATGGGCTCGCGCACGGGGCAACGAAAGCTTAGCGCCTGCGCGCGAGAAAACCGCGCAGGCCGCAACGCCTCGGCACTTCATGCGTAGCCCTGCCGTCGCTGTGAGTTGAGTGAGCGACAGGGAGCTGCCGGACATGAAGCACAAGCCTCTGCGCGAGCAGATCATCGTGATCACCGGCGCGTCGAGCGGCATCGGCTTGGCGACCGCCCGCATGGCTGCGGAGCGCGGCGCCCGGGTGGTGCTCGCCGCCCGCAGCGAAAACGTACTCGCTAAGCTGGCTGACAAGCTCGGTGACCGCATCGCCTACGTGCGGGCCGACGTTGGTCGCAGGGAGGACGTGCAAGCCATCTCCAACAAAGCCATCGCGACGTTCGGCGGCTTCGACACCTGGGTCAACGTTGCCGGCCTGACCGTCTACGGGCCCTTGCGCGAGATCGCCTACGAGGACCATGAGCGTCTCATCCAGACCAATCTCTGGGGCACGGTGAACGGCTCGCTCGTGGCTGTGGAGCACCTGCGGAAGCGCGGCGGCGCGCTGATCAACGTCGGCAGCGTCGCCTCCGACCTCGCCTTCCCCTTCCAGGGCCTCTACGCCACCTCCAAGCACGCGGTGAAAGGCTTCACCGACACCCTGCGCATGGAGCTAATTGCCGAGGGTGCGCCGGTCTCCGTCACTCTGGTAAAGCCAACCTCCATCGACACGCCGCTGCCGCAGCGCGCCCGCAACTACATGGATCGCGAGCCGACGCTGCCGCCGCCGATCTACCCGCCGGAAGAGGTGGCGAACGCCATCCTGCACGCCGCCGTGCACCCGCAGCGCGACATCTTCGTGGGTGGAGCTGGCAAGCTGTTCGTGATGGGCAAGGAGTTCGCGCCCGGCGCTTACGACGAGCTCGCGCCCGCCATCATCGCCCTGCAGAAGCGCTCCGAGCCGCCCAGGAACCCGGAGGGCGCCCTGCACGCACCAGCACGGGCCGGTCGGGAACGCGGCGATCCGCCGGTCTATGTGATGCGCAGCAGCGCCTACACCCGGGCGACCCTGCATCCGCTGGCAACGGTGAGCGTTGCTGCCGGTCTGGCTGCCACGGCTGCCTTGCTGCTCTCTCAAAGGCCGCGCCGCAGAAGCCGAGCCTGATGCAGCAGACCGGCCGGCGAGTAGCAGTTCCACGATGTTCAGGGTCTGCATAGGTGGCTACCAGGCAGCCCCACGCAGAGCAGGCGGCAGAGACCCCGTCACGCTCGCAGAGGAGATAGGATGCAAAGGCTCGGACCATCGTTCGGTATCGGTTTCGTGGCCGGCCTTCGCAGCATGACGGCGTGTGCTGCCTTGAGCTGGGCCGCCTCGCAGCGGCGGACACGCGTCACCTGGATCCCCGATGGCCCCGGAGCACGCGGCCTGATCACGGCGCTCGCCTTGGCAGAGATGGCCGGCGACAAGATGCCCTTTGCACCGGACCGGCGCATTCCGCCCTCCTTCGCGGCACGGCTCGCGATCGGAGCCGCAGGCGGTGTAGCGTTGGCCGAACCGAGAGCCTTGAGGCGCAATGCTGCCCTTGCCGGGATGGCGGGTGCTATCGCCGGCACTTTGCTGGGCCGTGCCGCGCGCGGGGGCACGACACGCTCCACCTCCGGCTTGGCACGCGGGCTGACGGAAGACGTGATGGCAGCTGGGCTGGCCGCTGCATTGGTTCGGCACGCCCAGCGAGACAGCCACGATCCGCGCGACGTCGTGACCTGACCGGCTGGCTTTGGACCGGACTGGCCGTGAGATTCAGCCGGGACTGGAGGAGCTGGAGATCAAGCCGGGTTCAGCGCTGTCCGGGGCAGCGGCCTGTGTGCAGTTCGCTGACATGCGGCCCAGGGCCTCGGAGGTAACCGAAGGCAAATGCGCGAGAGAGGCGCCAGCGTTATAGTTCCGCCGCCAGGAAAGACGTGCAGCATCATGCAAATGTTAGTGGCAGCGCCCGAGCGGCTTTGCTACCCGAGGTTGCGTGAGGTGTCGCAAGAGCATCCGCCAACAGAAGAGAAGCAGGTGAGGAAATGGCTCGGTTTTTCTTTGACGTTTATCGAGACGGCAGAAAGATCGTAGATCCTGAGGGATCATATTGCGAGAACATCGGCCTGGCCTACCGCGAGGCCAAGCGCCTCGTTGAGGTGCTGGTCAACGAAGGCGACGAGTCCAAGTATCCGTTCTGCAGCTCTTGGGTTGAGGTCACCTATGCCGACAGATCGACCCTCTTCCGGCTGCCAGTTATGAAGGCCGCATAGGCCCATTGCGAAGGGAGGTGTATGCTAGGTTACCCGAGTACTCTTATGTGTCCGATGGCCTTCTAGCGCTGCAAACCGCGGCACCGGCCGCGGGAAGCGACACTCAGCGTTGATGAGTTGTGTCATGATCAGCCCGACCGCTGACATGCTCCAGAGCGACGCTCCAGCACCAGCAGCTTCGGAGCGACAATCTGGGCTCTTCCGGTCAGTCCTCGACGGCATCGGCGAAGCTGTCATCATCACCGGCCCCGAGCTGGAACGTCCCGGTCCAGTCATCGAGTACGTCAACCCGGCCTTCACCCGCATGACCGGCTACACGGCCGCGGAAGCCGTTGGGCAGACGCCGCGTATTCTGCAAGGGCCGCTGACTGACAGGGCGGTCCTCGGCCATCTGCGCGCCGACCTTGAAACACGTGAGGCCTTTCAGGGCACGGCCATCAACTACCGCAAGGATGGCAGCACCTTCACGATGCACTGGCACATCACACCGCTGCGCAACGAGGCCGGAAACCTGACGCACTGGGTCGCTCTGCAACGGGAGATCCAGCCCAGTGACCCGATTGGCGACCAACCTATGGAGCGCGTCGCCCGCGTCCGCGAGATCATGAACCAAGCCGTTGCGGGACTGGCTCACACGATCGGTGCACCTGCTGACTTGAGCCAGCTGATGGACCAACTAGCCCAGACCTCTCGCGAGCTACAGAGACAGGTACGCACGACACTGGGGCTCGTGCGCTCCATCGCGCGCCGCACTGCCGAGACCCACGAGGCAGCGGCGGAGTATGCTGCGCACCTCGACAGCCGGATCGACGCGCTGCAGCGCCTCAAAAGTGCCTCGCTGCAAAGCCCACCGACCGGGATCGACCTGGAGTGGCTGGTTGCCGACGAACTGCAGGCGTTCGAGATGGAGATGCCGGACCGCGTGCGTATCTCTGGACCGCCGATTAACCTTTTGCCTCAAGCCGCCGAGATGCTCGGCTTAGCCATTCATGAGCTCACGACCAATGCGCTGAAGTTCGGAGCCTTGTCGGAGCGGGGTGGATCTGTCTCGGTGCGGTGGCGGCTCCGCTTCAGCGAGCGCGTTCCTTGCCTTGTATTCAGGTGGGCGGAGCGCGAGGTGTCGGAGGCGATCTCACCGCCGTCTCACACAGGGTTCGGCCTGAAGCTACTAGAGCAGATCCTGCCGGCGGACCTCGCTGCGCGCTCGCAGGTGCGCTTCGTGCCGAGTGGCGTGTTGTGCCGGATCGACCTGCCGATGTCGGCTCAGGTGATGTCCCGCTAGAGCGTCATCCGAGTGGGCTGAAACGAACGTGGTGATGAGGGGTTGGTCGGCGAAGGAGAGCGCCGATGTCCTCAGCCCTGTCCGTCGGTCTGCGCCAGCGCGTGGTCCATGCCGTCGAGGCCGGGGCGTCGGGACATCAAGCCGCCGAGCGTTTTGGGGTCAGCCTTGCCAGTGCGAGCCGGTGGTGCGGGCAGTTGGCCCGGGCGGGCCACGTCGCGCCCAAGCCGATGGGCGGAGATCAGCGCTCTCACCGGATCGAGGCACAGTTATGACCTTGATGGACTCGTGACCATAGGTCTTGAAGATGCGCACCGCCCGCGCCGTGCCGACGCCGTGAGCGTGTAGGAAGATCATGATCTCCCGCACCGCCTTCTGCTCGGCCCAGCCGCGCACGATGCGCTCGGCGCGTTTGGGGCCGATGCCGCCAACCTCCTTCAGCCGCTCCGGCTCGGCCTCGATGATCTCGAAGGTCTGCTCGCCAAATAGCGCGACGATGCGCTTGGCCATGGCTGGACCGATGCCGCGCATGTAGCCGGAGGCGAGGTACTTCTCGATGCCCTCGACGCCGGTCGGCGGCGTGGCTTTCAGGGTGTCGGCTTTGAACTGGAGCCCGTGCTGGCGGTCTGAGAACCAGATGCCGGTGGCGGTGATCCACTCGCCTGCGCCGATGGCGGGCGCATGCCCGACGACCGGCACGAGATCACGCTTGCCGCGGGTCTGCACCTTGAGCACGCAGAAGCCGGTCTCGGTATTGTGGAAGGTGACGCGCTCGACCGTGCCCGCGAGCGTCTCGACGGGCGTACCGCGGTCAAATTGGCTCGGAGCCGCCCTCTGGTTCATCTCACATGCTCAGCCAGCATCCAGTGCCTCGGGCAGGACAGCCTACTGCTGCGTCTGACGCTCGACGATCATGTTGCGCACTCCGTCACCAGAAGATTGTTCGATTTTTGTTCGCCGCAATGACAGGGGCGCCGAGTAGGGCGACACCGCCCGAGCCGATCAGGAGTTCGTGCATCGCTCGAAGCCGCTGTTGAACGCAATGCTGAGGCTGAGCTTCTGCAGTATCCTGTCGGCCAGGAGGCGTTCGCGTCGCTCAATGCACAGGCACCCCTCCCCTCGCCCGCCTCGCTCGGGCGATCGACCTGCCAGCGTCGCCGCGGCACCTGCATCAGGATCGATAACTGTCGAGTTGGGCTCGTCCGGCTGCGGTGATCCGAAGGCGAGCAGGCTTATCACTGACACGTGCAACCGCCTTCTCGGCGACCAAGGCGTTCAGGGCATCCTTCAGGGCTTGAAACGAGAGCCTGGAGCCCGCAGCCACCTCGAGGTCTTTGAACGGCACGCCTGCCTCTCCATGCCGAGCATCAAGAGCTTCGAGTATCTCCAGCACCGTGATGCTCTGCAGAGAGTCCGGTCGTGGTGCTCGTGGCCGCATGTGCCCTCCCCTTGCTGCTGGCGCCGCAGCCTAGCAGATCTCTTGCTGCCGTCCGCTTCTTCAACATGGCGGGTCTTCCGGAACAGCCAGGCCGACGCCGAAGCCGACCTTCATGCCGGCTTCATCAAGTAGCTTCTCGTTAGCGTACTCAGGCATTCCGGTAGTCTTCCTTCTTGAAGGGGCGGCCACTCTCAGGCATTCTGCTTGAAGCATCGAGATGAGGCTGGCGCCTCAACCAACCTGCCCTTCCGCGGCAAGGTGGTTCCGGAGATCCGGGATGCGGCCGATCTGATCGGCAACTATAGCGGGAGTGCCAGCCTCCGGCCGTGAACCTGACGGAGGCGCTCATGACCCGTCCGACACCGCTGGCCGACCTTATCCGGACCCGGATGCAGGAGTTGGGGCTTACCGAGGAGGCTCTCGGCCGCCGCCTCGGCTACACCAACCCGGCCAAGGCCGCTGGCCGCGTGCACGCTCTCACGAACGGTCTGCCACTCAGCGCCAAGAGCCGCTTCGCCCTTTGGCGCCTTCCCGAGGCTCTCGAGGTTTCTCCCGCCCTCGTTCTGCAGGCCGTGGCGGATGCCGAGCAGCTCTTCGCCGATTGTGAGCGGGAGACAGCGGAAGAGCGTCGCCTCGCACAGGAAGCGGAGGAGGCCGCCTGGAGAGCCAGCTTCGAACCGCATGCCGTCATCCAGACCGAGCACACGGTGCCGACCCAGATCACGTTCTGTGGGCTGACGGGTGGGGCACGACGCTGGCTCATGATCTCCTTCGATCTGTCCCGCCCGCCTGTGACCTACGTCCGGCAGGCGGTTGATGCTTTGCCTGAGAAGACCATGGCTTGCTCCGGAGGCGGACGGGCAGTCATGTTCTTCGGCCGGGCTCTCGGATTGATCATCAACTACACGCCGGACTCAGCCTTGCGGTGTGACCTTGAGGGCAATCCGCTGGAGGTGCTGGACCGAGCTTACCGACCAGGAGAGGTCAAGCTGTCCTTCGGTGGCCCTCCGTTATCGCCCACGGCCGTGTCTCGGGTGCTCGGCTTCCAGTGAAGCTTCTCAAGGTCAGCCAAGAGCACTGCCCCGTCAGCTTCAGAAAACACGCCGTTCTGCGCACCAGCAGGTGAAGCGAAGCAAAAGATTTTGTTAATGCCGCTTCGAACCTGTGGCGGATTCCTGCTTTCTAGTAGATGCAGAGTAGCTGCCATACCCTCTGCTCAGAAGGCGAATCTTCAATGGACAAGAACACCGAGACCCAAGAAAACGGTTACCTCGAACTCACCAGCAACATCATCTCCGCCTACGTGTCCAACAACAGCGTGCGGGCCTCTGACCTGCCCGGCCTCATCGCGCAGGTTCACTCTGCGCTGACTGGGCTTGAGAATGCAGGCACGACGAGCGAGCCTGTTGTCGAAAAGCCCACGCCAGCCCAGATCAAGAAGTCGATCACGAACGACGCTCTGATCAGCTTCGAGGATGGCAAGCCCTACAAGACGTTGAAACGGCACCTGACGCGGATGGGACTCACACCGGAGGAGTACCGGGCCAAGTACGGGCTGCCGCGTGACTACCCGATGGTGGCGCCCTCCTACTCCGAGCAGCGATCCTCACTCGCCAAGAGCACCGGTCTCGGCCAGCAGCGCCGGCCGCCGGCCGCGAAGGCAGCTGACGTTGCCGAGACCGTGTCCATGCCCCCGAAGGAACGTGGCGGTCGCAAGAAGGCACCAGCAGCCAGTGGGTGGCCTGCCAAGGGGCGCAGCCGCAAGAAGGTGGCGGAGGCTGCCGTGTAGGGCGGCTTAGCGGGTCCAGGCACTCAGCCAGGAAGTGACTGGCTCGAAGACGTAGGCGGTGACCGTCGCCATCCATGCTCCTGCTCGGATGGTGGCTGGCCGCTGCTCTCGGCGCCAGCGTGCCTCTTCCTCGGCAACTTGGGCCGCCAGAACAGCTGTCACGTACACGTCCTCGTGCTCTTTGCAGGCGTCGAGAGCGCTGCGTTGCGAGGCTGCCTTGCTCTGAGTGGCTGGCTGATCAGCGTAGGCCTGCCGCACGCAGCGGTGCCACCGGGCCTCCAGCATCGACTGCGCCGGAGTGTCAGTCCTCGGCAACTCGGGACCGGCAGCAGCGGCGCCGTGGAACAGGCAGAGCGTGGTAGCTAAGGCGAAGCTGGGCAGGGCGCGCATCTGCCGATGATCCGGCAGGCTGGCGAGCACCGCAAGAACAGAACGGCAACACCGGCTGGCTCTCCGCAGACGTGCGGATTCGCCTAGCCAACCTGTTGCGCAGAGGAGACTCGCCTCGGATCAGCTCGGAGCCCGAGCCACTTCAGACACGAAGGACCCGAGTCGCCCGAAAGCCAGACAGGTTGGCAGGGTCACCGCGACCGGATCGAACGGTCTCGGATTGCTGTTGTCCTGATTAAACGCTGCCGGCGTCCCAGCGGCTATGCACATCACGAACTTAGCCGCAGGTGCCTTTCTGGCAACAAGACCTCGGAGGAACCCCATGGCTGACCAGAGCAGCGGCGGCGGTCTAGCTCAGTCCGGTCAATGCAAAAACACGCAGGCGTTCGGACCCGGTGAGGGCAGCGCCAGCATAGGCTCTCAGGGCCCGGACCAGGTGCTGGGCTTCTGGGCTGCTTGGATGGAGCAATTCTCCGCCTCGCCTCAAGCCGCACCGAGTATCGCTTGGCCGCAGTGGCAGAACACGCCTGCGACGCCCGGCCTTCCGGTCCTTTCAAGCAGCCCCGAACAGCTGAGCAAGAGCCTTTCAGACGATCCGCTGCTTCGCTCCATCGATCAGATCTGGAACGCAAACCCGCTGTGCGAAGTCGTTCCCGTGGACTGGGCCGAGATCGCCCGAGCGTTGCGCATCGTCTGGCTGCGCTCGGCCGGAAGGCCGACGTCCGCCCTGTCGCTCATCGACTTCAACCAGGCGCTCTGGGGCTCGCTCCTCAGTGTCTGGCAGGAGGCGGGACAGAGTTGGCTCGGGCTGTTCGGCTTGGCGATGGACAAGGATCCGGGGGCGTCCTCAGGCGACAAGCGGTTCGCCGCACCCGAGTGGCGCACGAACCCCGCCTATCTCGCGCTGAAGGAGCTGTACCTCCTCGCCTCCGACTGGCTGCTGGAGCGGGGCGAGGCAGCTGACATGGAGGAAGGGGAGCGGCAACGCGTCAACTTCCATCTGCGTCAGTTCGTGGACGCGATGAGCCCCGCCCTGATGCTGATGTCCAATCCGGTTGCCCTGCGCAAAGCCGTCGAGACGGGCGGCGCCAGCCTAGGG
>NZ_BJZU01000158.1 GCF_007992195.1 Methylobacterium oxalidis
GGCAGCCTCGTAGGATGAAGCGGGCGGCGGGAGGAGAGAGGGCGGACGGTCCCCCGCCCGCCCCCGCGGAAGGCTCAGGCGAGCGCGGCGTTGATGCCCTTGCAGGCCTCGATCAGGCCCTTCACCGAGGCGACCGACTTGTCGAACATCGCCTTCTCGTCGCCGTTGAACGTGACCTCGAGGACGCGCTCGACGCCTTCGGCGCCGATCACGATCGGCACGCCGATGAAGAGGCCGTCGATCCCGTACTGGCCGGACAGGTAGGCGGCGCAGGGCAGCACGCGCTTCTTGTCGCGCAGGTAGCTCTCCGCCATCGCGATCGCCGAGGCCGCCGGGGCGTAGAAGGCCGAGCCGGTCTTGAGCAGGTTGACGATCTCGCCGCCGCCCTTGCGGGTGCGCTCGACCATCGCGTCGAGCTTCTCCTGGGTGGTCCAGCCGAGCTTGACCAGGTCGGGCAGCGGCACGCCGGCCACCGTCGAGTAGCGCACGAGCGGCACCATGTCGTCGCCGTGGCCGCCGAGCACGAAGGCGGTGACGTCCTCCACCGAGACCTGGAACTCGTCGGCGAGGAAGTGGCGGAAGCGGGCGGAGTCGAGCACGCCCGCCATGCCGACGATCTTGTTCGTCGGCAGCCCCGAGAACTTCTGCAGCGCCCAGACCATCGCGTCGAGCGGGTTGGTGATGCAGATGACGAAGGCGTCGGGGGCGTGGCTCTTGATGCCGTTGCCCACCGCCTCCATGACCTTGAGGTTGATGCCGATGAGGTCGTCGCGGCTCATGCCGGGCTTGCGCGGCACGCCGGCCGTCACGATCACCACGTCGGCGCCCGCGATGGCCGAGTAGTCGCTCGCGCCCGAGAACTTGGCGTCGAAGCCGTCGACGGGCGCGGATTCCGCGATGTCGAGGCCCTTGCCCTGCGGCACGCCGTCCGCGATGTCGAAGAGCACGACGTCGCCGAGTTCCTTCAGGCCGGCCAGATGCGCGAGGGTTCCGCCGATCTGCCCGGCGCCGATGAGCGCGATCTTGCTGCGTGCCATGTGTAAAGAAACCTCCGCTGCCAGAATGAAGCCTGCCGACGGCCCGATCCGGTCGAGCCGCGGGATCGGCGAGAAGCGCGCCTGTCACGGTCGCTCGCGTGGCTGGGTGTGTGGCGGAAAAGCCCACCTGCTTCAACCCGACCAAAGGTGGGGCAAGCACGCTTCGGGCCAGAGGGGAACGGCAGGCGTCGAGGAGGCGGCCGCGAAAGCTCAGCAGGCCGAAGGATTTAGGCGCGCCGCCCGCTCCGAGGCGCCGTCGGAGTGGCGAAGTGACAGATGTTAAACCCTGTCACTTCACTCACAGAATGCCTGCGCGCAGCACCCGCTGGATCGCGTGAATCACGGCGCCGAGGCGCGCCTCGACGAGGTCGCGCGGCACGTCGGAATCGTGCTGGATCGCCAGTGGATGGGTGAAGCGGTAGCTCGCGTCGAAGATGTAGGCGATGGCCCGCTCGCGGTCCCGCGCCGAGAAGGCGCCCGTCGCCATGCCCTCCTCCACGATCCGCTCCACGAGGCTGCGCAGCCGGACCCGGTGGCGCCGGGCGATGGGGCGCGCCTCGACCGTGGCGTCGAGATGGACGGCGAACAGGTTCGGCTCGTCCACGAGGGCGTCCCGCTGCACCGCCGAGAGGGCGGAGAGCAGGCGCTCGATCTTGTCGTCGGCGGGGTCCGGCCCGTCGGCGATGCCGGCGAGCCGCGTCTCGACCTCCCGCAGCCAGCGCCCGGCCACCGCGTCGAGGAGCGCGTCCTTCGACGGGAAGTAGCGGTAGACGTTGGCGTGGGTCATGCCGGCCTCGGCGGCCACCGCCACCACGGTGACGCGCTTCGGCCCCAGGCGTGCGAGATGCTCGGTCGCGATGGCGAGGAGGCGCACGTCGGCGGAGGCCGGGGCCGGCCGGGCGCGCGCCGCCGGCCCGGTCAGCCGGGCCGCGGGACGTCCGGGCGCGCGAGCGGGGCCCTGCGCTTCGTCCAGGGCGACCGGTTCGAGCCTGCCCTCGCGGATCGTCTCGGCCCGCTCGGGTTCTGCGTCGCGCTCCGGCTGCACGAAGGGAAGAGGAAGGCGGGAGGGGGAGAGATGATAAGGCGAGACGGACCCCCATCTGACCGGCCGAAGCGTACCGCGGCACGCTTCTGACGACGTGTGCGCACCCCCTCCGGGGGCCTCGAGCAGCGGCGTGTTTCAAAACCCCGCCGATGTCGTATGTTCAGTTCCGTTTGAGATGGCAACAAATTTTTCTTGAATGGTTCGGATCAGAACCGATTCTTCCACGCCCTCAGCGCCACGAACACCGCGGTCGGGTCCGCCCCGGGACTCAGTTCGACGGCGCGGGCCAGCGCCGGCTCGGTGCTGCGCAGGAAGGGATTCGTCGCCCGCTCGACGCCGAGGGTCGATGGAATGAGGAATCGGCCCTCGCGGCCCGCCCGCTCGGCCTCCTCGGCGCGCGCCTTCAAGTTTGCGTTATCGGGGTCGGCGGCCCGCGCGAACCGGGCGTTCGAGAGAACATAATCGTGACCGCTGAAGATCTGCGTCTCGTCCGGCAGGGCGAGGAAGCGGGACAGGGAGTGCCAGAGCGTCTCGGGCGGGCTCTCCATCACGCGGCCGCAGCCGAGGGTGAACAGGGTGTCGCCCGCGAACGCGATGCCGGCCTCCCGGAACCAGTAGGTCACGTGGTCGGCGCAGTGGCCGGGCGTCTCCCAAACCTGCCCGACGAGGTCGCCGACCCGCACCGTGTCCCCTTCGGCCACGGCGACGTCTACCTCGGGGACCTCCGCGCCGGCCTTGGCGGGCGCCGTCACCCGCGCGCCGGTGGCCCGCTTCACCTCGGGGATGCCCTCGACATGGTCGGCATGCCGGTGGGTGACGAGGATGTCGGTGAGCGACCAGCCCGTCTCATCGAGGACGCGCAGCACGGGCCCGGCCTCGGGCACGTCGATCGCCGCGCAGGCGCCCGTCGCCGGATCGCGCATCAGCACGCCGATGTTGTCGCTGCGGCAGAGGAAGGTACGGATCTCGGGCTTCGCGGCGGCCATGACGGATCTCCTCGTGAACCGTAACAATCCCGCGGAGAACCGGGGCCGGCGCGGCGGGTTCCGGACCGCCCGCTCGCCGGGGGCGCTTCCCTGCCCGCCGCGGGCGCTTGTCCATGGGCCGCAGGCGCTTGTCCATGGGCCGCAGGCGCTCGCCCGCTTGCCGCGGGCGTTCGGCAACCCCATTGAAGCATTCGGAGCCATTCGGCCAGGGGCTCCGCGCGGCGGAACCCGGCGTGAACCCCCGAAAGCCGCCCTTGCGTACCCGATCCGCCCATGCGTCTCGACGTCACCGACCTGCGCGCCTTCTACGCCTCGCCCCTCGGGGGCGTGACGCACCGCCTCGTCGGCCGGGCCATCCACGGGTTCCTGGGCTCCGTCTCCGGCCTGCGGGTGCTCGGGCTCGGCTACGCGACGCCGTATCTGGGTCCGGTCCACTGCATCGCCGAGCGCACGCTCGCCTTCATGCCGGCGACGCAGGGCGTGGTGAACTGGCCGGGCTCCGGGCGCTCCTGCTCGACGCTGGCCGACCCGACCATGATGCCGCTGCCCGAGGCGGCGGTGGACCGCGTCATCCTCGTCCACGCCCTCGAGGCGGTCGAGAGCCCGACCGAGCTGCTGCAGGAGGTCTGGCGCATCCTCACGCCGGGGGGCCGGATGATCCTCGTGGTGCCGAACCGCCGCGGCGTCTGGGCGCGCCGGGAGGCGACGCCCTTCGGCCACGGCCAGCCCTACAGCCGCTCGCAACTCGGGCGCCTGATGCGCGACACCCTGTTCTCGCCGGAAGGCTGGGCCGAGACCCTCTACATGCCCCCGGTGCGCGGGCGGCTGATGCTGCAGACCTCGGGCGCCTGGGAGCGGTTCGGCACCGCCCTGTCCCTCCCCTTCGCGGGGCTGCACGTGGTCGATGCCACGAAGCAGCTCTACCGCCCGGTCGCGGTCCGGCAGGTGCGGCGGGCCGCCCGCCTCGCACCCGCGCGGGTCCTGGTGCCCGCCCCCTCCCCCGGCTGACGGCCGCTTGGGCGCACGGTCGCCGAGGGTCGCGCCGCGCGGGTTCTTCCCGTTCGGTGGCCGGCGGCGATCAGGGAACCTCCGCCCGCGCCGCGATCCGCTCCAGCCAGCGGGCGAGCCGGGCGCGGTTGCCGCCGAGATCGGGCAGCGCGCCCTGGCTGCGCGCGTAGAGGGCGAGCGTCGAGCGCCCCTCGCCCGCGCCGATGACCGCCACGCTGACCGTGGTCGGCCGCCGCAGCCAGGCCGAGCGGGCGACGTAGCGGTCCTCCTCCGCCCAGCGGGCGTGGAAGACCGGCTCGGTCCGCGGCATCTCAGCCGCCACGGCCTCAACGATCGCGCGCAGGCGCTCGCCCGGCACGGGGAAGACGGGCGGCACGAGGTCCGGGGCGGCCGCGCGGCAATGGTCCGGCGGGCAGGCGAGGGCATCGACCGGAAGGGATGCCCGCCGCAGGGTCGGGAAATCGACCGCGCCGAGATCGGGCGGCCCGACCAGAAGCCACGCCTCCTCGATGCCGCCGGGCTCCGCGCCCCGCGCCACGAGGAGGGTGAGGCCCGCCGCGGCGCAGCCGAGCCCGGCGAGCATGAGGCCGATGAGAACCCTACCGATCATCGCCCCTGCCCCTCGACCTTGGCCCCTCGGCCTCGCGGTGCGCGATCTCGCGACCCCTGCAAACGTTGCGAGGCGGGCTCCCGGGAGCCCGCCTCGCGTTCCGGATGTCCATTGGCCCGCGCGTCAGATCGTCGGCAGGGCGGCGTAGCTGCCGTAGAGGAGCGCGTGGCCCACATAGTAGAGGGCGAGGAAGCTCGCCAGCGCGGCGCCGTAATAGGCCGGGGCCAGGACCACGTCGCGGCGGGTCGCCAGGGTGCGGGCGTCGTCCGCGGCGATGCCGAGCAGCACCACGATGATGCCGGAGTGTCCCACCGCGTCGAGCTTGCCGAACTCGAACACCGCCGAGATGAAGATGGCGGCGAGTACGATGGCTGCGGTGCGGCGCACCAGCGGCGTCCAGATCAGCGCGAAGGCGAGGGTGAACTCGATGACGCCGGCGGCCTTCATGAAGAGCTCGGGGCTCGCGCCGAGCGTCATGGCGGGCTTGGAGGCGAGGAGCGGCGCGGTCCAGTCCGGGTAGGCCCACTTCTCGACCGAGGCCCACATCAGGGTCACGGCGGCGGTGATCCGCACCACGTCGATGGGGCGGATGCCGAACAGGGTCCGGTCGAGCCCGGTGAGCGCCAGGTAGGCGGCGATGCCGAGGAAGACGGGGTAGTCGGCGAGGTGGAAGGCGCCGTAGGTCCAGGTCGCGAGGCCGAACAGGAACACGATGCCGAGGGCCGCGACCGGCAGGGTCCGCTTCCAGATCAGCATCGCGGCGATGCCGAGCTGCAGCCAGGACACCCAGGCGGCGTCGGTCTTCAGCTCCGGCGTCAGGATGATGCCGCCGAGGTTCCACAGCGACACGAAGAAGAAGCCGCAGACCACCCGCACGAGGAGCTCGGTGTCCGTCCTGAGGCGCGCGGTCGCCCGGTCGAGGCTGTTGAGCAGGGCGGTGCCGAGGGCCGTGCCCTCGGCCAGGCAGCCCGCCATCAGGCCGAGGAGAGCGAGCGCGACGAGCCACTCGAAGTCCGGGCAGAGGACGTTCTCAAGCCCTTCCGGCTGGCCGGCGACGTTGAAGGCGCAGAACCACTTGACGTGGGCCTGCGCCTGCACGGTGCCGACGAGCCCGAGGGGCAGCGCGGCGAGCGCGGCAAGCCCCAGTTGAGACAAGCCCTTCCTGATTTGAGACATTGGCGCCTCGGCAGCGGAGAGTTAACGATTGCTGTCCGAGATATTTACCTTGGCAGTTCCAGCGCGCGCCAACGGTTTGTTAACAAAGCTTACCGAAAGGTTAACGCTGTGAGTCATGTGCAAACCGATGCGTTCGGTTTGACTTGAAAACGTTCAGGTGATCGAGCGCCGGGCGTCGGCGCAGAGATCGGGCGGTGCGCCCGCCTCAGGGGCGGGGTGTATCCGCGGTCAGGTCAGCGAGCGCCGGCACCCGGCCGGGCTCGGACGAGAGGGTCTCGAGGAAGGCCGCGAGATCGGCCTTCTCGGAGAGGCTGAGGCCGAGGGGCCGGATGTCCGCGGAGCGGCTCGGCCGGTCGATGCCGCCGCGGTCGTAGAGGTCGATCACCGCCGCGAGGGTCGGCACCGAGCCGTTGTGCATGTAGGGCGCGCGCCGCGAGACCTCGCGCAGGCCCGGCGTCTTGAAGGCGTAGCGCAGGGCCGGCGCGTTCGGGAAGTAGCGGCCGCGGCCGATATCCGAGCCCGTCGCGGTGCCGATGTCGTGGTAGGAGCCGTCGGTGAACGACCAGCCGCTGTGGCAGGCGGCACAGTTCGCCTTGCCGTTGAACAGGTCGAAGCCGCGCTTGGCCGCCTCCGTGATCGCCCCTTCGTCCCCCCCGATCCAGCGGTCGAAGGGCGCGGGCCGCGACACGATCAGCCGCTCGAAGGTGGCGAGCGCGGCCTCCACCCGCTCCTGCGTGACGACCGGGGTGGCGCGCGACGGGATCCGGGTTTGGGCCTGCGGCAAGCCCTCCGAGGAGGTTTCGAAGGCTTCGGCGAAGGCGCGGGCGTAGTCCGCGTCCTCGGACAGCCGGCGCAGGGCCTCCGCGACCGGGAGGTTCATGTTGCCGGCCCCGGTGATGGGGAAGAAGCTCACGGATTCGAGGGTGCGGAACTTCCCGTCCCAGCCCAGGCGCTCCTGCCAGGCGAGATTGAGGATGCTCGGCGTGCGCAGCTCCATGTCGCCGCCGGAGAGATCGAGCGCCCGCCCCCGCCCGTCGCCCCAGCCGAGGGCCGGGACGTGGCAGCTCGCGCAGGAGCGGTTGCGGTCCCCGGACAGGATGGGGTCGAAGAACAGGCGCCGGCCGAGCTCGGCCTTCGCCTCGCTGTAGGGGTTCGCGTCCGGGAAGGGGATCGCGGTGGGCGCGCGGTAGTCGCGGCGCCAGGTCTCGCGCTTGGCCGCGGCGGACCGTGCGGGCGCGGTCTCGGAGGCGGGAGCGACCGCGGCCGAGTTCGACACCCAGATCAGCACGAGGAGCGACGCCAACGCGCCGCCGACCTTCCACGCCATCATCGACCTCTCCTCCGCCCTCTACGACGCAACCCGTTGAGGAACGGTGAACGGATCGTTGCGACTTGGCGCGACGGCGTGTTTCCGGATCGTGTCCGGCGCGGCGGAGGCCGCGCCTCAGCGCGGGTCGAGGGCCGCCCGCGTCAGGGCGTCGGCGCCGATGTCGCTCGTGTCCTCGAGGCCGAGCGCCTCGATCAGGCGCAGGCGCGCGCGGCTGACCCGGCTCTTCACCGTGCCGACCGCGACGCCGCAGATCTCGGCGGCCTCCTCGTAGGTGAAGTTCTGCGCGCCGACGAGGATCAGCGCCTCGCGCTGCGCGAAGGGCAGCCCGTCGAGGGCGGCCTGGAACTCCCGCATCTCGACCCGGATCTCCTGCTCGGGCAGGCTGGTGAGGCGCCCCGCCAGGACGCCGTCGGCGTCCTCCACCTCGCGCTTGCGCTTGCGCTGCTCGGAGTAGAACAGGTTGCGCAGGATCGTGAACAGCCACGCGGTGAGGTTCGTGCCGCGGCGGAAGGTGTCGGCCTTGCTCCAGGCGCGCACGAGCGTGTCCTGCACGAGGTCGTCGCTGCGGTCGAGATCGTAGGTGAGCGAGAAGGCGAAGGCCCGCAGCGCCGGAATCGCGCCGAGCAGCAGGTCGCGCATCTCGGCATCGGCGCCGTTCGGCGTGCCCACGGGTGCGGCGGCATGCGTCATCGCTGGGGCTCCTCGGGCTCGGACGGCGGGGCGTCAGGCGTGCCGGCGCGCGCGGCAAGGTCGTCGAGCAGCGCCTCGAAGCGCGCCGGAAGCGGCTGGACGAGGATCCCGGCGTAGAGGGTGCGCAGGCTCTGGCCGATGCGGCGGCGCGCGATGGGATCGAGGGGGCCCGCGCGTCGGCGAGGACCGGGCGGCGCGCCCTGGCTCGGATCGGATCGGCTGTCGTCGGGTCCGCGCGTCATCACCGCCCTGCGAGAGAGTGCGACGGCTTCGGCCTCTCTTGCGTGATCGCCGGGCCGCGCCGAGGCGGCCGGCGCGGAAAGGCCATCACCGTGTTGCGGCGGTGCTAGCGAGCAAGGATTTAACTGGTTCTGAAAGAAGCATTCATCGGATCTTCAGCGGAACAGCGGCCGAAGAACCAGAGACACTACGAAGCGGGACCGTAATGCTCCCCGCTGAGCGAAGCTTGACTTTATGTTCTTGAACGGCCGTGCTTGAACGGAAGGTGAATATCTGAGCGTGCCCGTCGGCCCTTCGGACACAGACGCTCCATGATGGCAGGGCCGCGTGGTGCCGGTGGAGAGGATCGAACTCCCGAGGAATCGACCACATGTCAGCGATTACAATGATTTAAGAGCAACCTGGAGCCACATTGTGTGAGACCCACGTGTGACCGTCAAGCCTATTCAAGCGATGCCATCTCCGACGCCCTGGATGACCTGAGTGAGGCCGACGAACGGGAGAAGGCCAAGAACCGCCTGATTACCCACGGTTACGCTCGATCTGGGCCCCACTTAACCTGGCAATGAGGATCCCGGAGCGGCTGAGCCAGTACCCGTATGTGGTGGTCCGCTTCGACTGCATCTTCTGTTCCTGGCGCAAAGGGCGTTACCGGCTTGCTCGACTAGCTGAGCGGTTCGGGGCTGAGGCTACGCTCGACCATGTGCGGGATGAGATCAGCCGGGACTGCCCAAGGCGCTATGCCGATGTGCCCTCGCGTCGAGTTGGGCGATGGGGCGAATGCTCAGACAACCATCTCCGAATTTGACGTTTGGCAAGCGTGACCATAGCGCCACAAACGCCATCTTACTGGATGCGTTCACCTGCCATCTCGCACCTTACGCATCAGGTAATGGCGAAAGCGGCAGCCAACCGCTAACCGGCTAACACAATGGCGAACATGCGATTTTTGACCCGCACCATCTGTGTGTCGTCAGACTGGAAAGAGTTAGCTCACCTTATCCAGTACCATTCCGCACGGTCAGCCTAGGTTGATACCGCTGAGTTCATCATTCATATGATTGTCCGGGTGCCCGATTCGTTCGGCCCTGCGTATAGTTCCAAAAAATCGCAGTCTATCGTTGGAAGGTCAGTTCATGACCCGGTATTTCTTTGACGTTAGCGACGCAGATTTCTCGGCCTATGACTATGATGGCACTGAATGCTCAGATAGGAATGCTGCTCTCGAAGAGGCGCTCCGTACAGCTTGCGAGATAGCCGCAGACAAGCCGCAGAAATACACACGAGGAAAGCTCCAAGTGCGCGTCCGCGATGAGTCGAAGAGCGTTGTCTTTTCATGCGCCATCGAACTCTCTGTTACGGGTCACGGTGCTAGTAAGCTCGCCACAGCGGCCTGAGTCTGCAAATACCGCCCGAGAAATGGCTCAACATGATTGTCCTGACATCCTGCCAACCTTGATGGTGAGGAGAGGGTGACTCTGGACATCACCTTCGGCCACCAGGGCAGCCTCACAAAAGCTCTTCCTCGTGATGTCTATGGATAGCCCTGGGACTTGCCTTGGTGCTGCCGGTGGTCGTGCCGAAGATCATCAGCAAGCATCCGCCGTTCAGCTTCCCGCACCATGAGCCCTTGAGCCTTCTGGGCCCAAGTTTGCCGCTGAACGATCAAGTGTCACACGGGATATTGAGGCGAGTAGCGTAACTCCGGTGACTATCGGCCCAGCAACGCAGAGGGACGCTCTATGCATCAGCCCGCTCCATACGTCCTCAAACACCAAGGGCAATGGAGGGTTGTCGTTCCAGTAAGAGGAAGGCTGACCCCCAAGACTATGCGGAAGGCACTTTGCGTCACGTGAGGCTGCACAATCCTGGCTTCTGACCGAAGAAGCTGCGCTAGACATTCTAGACTTACAGCCCGCCTCGGAAAGAAGGGGAAGAGCGTCAAGCGGCACAGAGCCGGTACTCTCCCCAAGTTTGGCCTAAGCAAAACCCTGCGGAAGTGCGTTCGTAAAGCCGTGGTTCTGCTAAGGCACATCTTTGGCGCCAGTGATGACGAAGAAGCAAGGCCATCCCTTCAGCGTTGTAGTGATCCGCTACCGGTAGGGCTGGAACCCGACTTCTCTACCTCCCTTCATGATCTCAGCCTTCTGCCGTTCACGTCTTTTCCATTCGGCATGAAGCTCAACGTCTGCGCCCAGCAGCCGTGCTCCTGATCACCAGGGCAGCCTCACCAGAGTCCTTCCCCACGCTCTCCGGGGGTTGAACCCTGGGTCCTGCCTGGGTGCCGCTGGTGGTCGTGCCCTGGTGAAGGAAAGGTGCAACGAATGGCCACGAGAGTGAGAAGCACGTCAGCGAAACAGGGGCATACTGCACCCCAACACCGCGAGTCCGGCAATCAGAAGAGCCCCGGAGATGCTCTCCAATATGGCCTCCTGTTCCGAATACCGCAGTGAGACATAAGCCGCACTTGCAGCCAGCGTAAGCAGTGAAGCGACGATCGGCGGAATAACGTTCATGTCAGCCCCCGTGGCGGAGGTGTTTACACGCCTTGGGAGAGCGAGCAAGAGGCATATCTGTGTTACCCCACTGAGGAATGCGTACTTGATCTAAGTTAATCAGTACTAGTAAGCGCTGATCGGGCTACCTAGGGTAATGACTCGGGGGTGCGCGGTCGTGATGGATCGCTTGGAGGCTGCCGAACGTTGCTGAGACCCTACGCCCCCGCTCATGATCCACAGGGTGATCGGAGGTTGGGGAGCGAAGTTCACACGCTGTCGAACGGGAGGGTCTTGTGGCTAACAATCGACAAGGTGGAGCATCTGGCACGGCCGCCGGTCAGAGTGGACGCAACACCCAACAGCAAACCGGTGGTGCGAGTGGGGTCGCTGATCAAGCCCGGGAGACTCTGCGGGACGTGAGGGACAGAGCGTCCGACACTTGGGATGATCTCTCGGAGCAGGGCACGCACTACTATCGCCGCGGGCGTCGCGCGATCAGGAACGCCGATGAGATGACGATGGCTGGCTTGGTGATGGCTGGCGCAATTGGGTTTGGTCTCGGCTGGCTCCTGTTTGCCCAACGGTCTTACTCAGGCGACTATATCCCGCGCCAGATGAGCCGCAGCAGCGAGCGTGACTACTGAGGTGAGGTCTGAGTTCGATCTAGGCTGAAGACATCAGTGGGGAGAGCGCCGAGCATCACCCTCTGCTCAACCGTGTTCTCCCCTTGTTCGTCGTAGCGGGGCTGGAAACCTCGACCACTACCTTCTCCGCCGCACTGATCACCAAGACAACCTAACTAGGCGATTCCTCGTGCTCTCCAGTCGGTCAGCCTTGAGCGGGGCATGCCACACGAAGATAGCCCCGCCTCCACGCCGATTAAGACGAAGAAGCGAGGCTATCCCCGGTAATCGCAAGTCGGAGATTTCAATCCATCTATAAGCACGGGGCCGAGACAATAGCGCCCGTGTGCTGGTTAATGCTGGTCGAGAGGCAAGGTTCCGAAGATTGGGCCGAAAAGATGCTACCATTAATCTGTGTCAAAGCTTCTGTGGCCAAGCCTGACCTAGCTCGTTGCTTGAGAGTAGCTGAGCTTGGGCGCTATGGCTAACTTAATGCCTTGCTGATGAAAGAAGATTCCGACAGGCGGGTTCGTTTCGATGCCTTACCCTTAGTTTTCCTAACCCGAGACGATTAGCATCGCTTAAAACCTCAGCCGTTACAGTGGTGACATATGGCGTCCGATTGCCGTGACCGTTTCATATTCCATCTGATCTGCTCGCATTTGTTAACGTCAGGGCGAAGCCAATACGCTAATGGCGCTCTCGTTTTGCGGCGTGTGAGTGACCTGTGACCTATTCCGGCCCTGAGTACGTGATCGATGCTCCCGACGCGGATTGGAACTTCGAGCCGTCGCGAGAGGAACTGTTCAAATCACTATGGTCTCCGCTTTACACGACTGACGCGGACGGATGGCTGACGTACTACAACGAGGCCGCGGCACGCCTGTGGGGCTATCGACCGACCTTAGGCGAGGCTCGGTGGTGTGGCTCCTGGCGTATCTTCACGTCTGATGGCGCACACCTGCCGTTAGACCGATGCCCGATGGCCGTTGCGCTCAAGGAAGGCCGAGCGGTTCGCGGTGTTCAGGCAGTGCTAGAGCGACCTGATGGTTCGCGCCAACCCTTCATGCCCTATCCAACGCCCCTCTATGATCGAACCGGAACGCTGATTGGTGGCTCCAACATTCTGCTGCCGCTCGGCTGAGCCTCGGTTGCCCCTTAGTTTTGACTGAGCAACTACCCGCATGGTCAGGGTGCGTACCTGGCAATGCCTCGTACGAGAGCGGACTCGCTCTATGAACCCAGTCTATTTGAAGGTAGAGGAAAAATCATTGCTGGAGGCGGCGTAGCTTTATGTACTACCCCTATTCGCCTATCGTTCTCCTAAGTGCTTTTCTGCCGGTTCAGTTTGCGGTTGCGTACTTTCTAGCTTGGCTTGCAGGATAGCAGCAGCGAGCAAAGAGCAACAAGACTTTCCAGTTGTTTCACCTTGGCGGCCTCTCCTCGCATAGCCGTGACACTGCCTTGGTAGCCAGAACGAACTTAGGCCTTTGGTCACAACCCACTGGCTAGCTCAAGCGGGAACCGCAAGGCTTGAACGGAGTATCACCGGAAGCGTCTAATTTCATACGGTGATTTCCTCTGATGCGTTCTCGTCTCCTGTTCGCCCTGTCGAGCTTGGTGCTTTCGGCCGTGCTTGCTCGTCCTGCATGGGCAGACGTGGCGATCAAAGTCGACAAGAGCAGCCAGCGCATGACCGTCAGCGTGGATGGTCAGCAGCGCTACACCTGGCCGGTCTCGACGGGAGCCTCACGGTACGACACGCCAAACGGAAGCTATCGACCCTTTCGCATGGAGCGGACCCACTTCTCGCGCGAGTGGGACAACGCGCCGATGCCTCATGCGATCTTCTTCACGGCACAGGGGCATGCGATCCACGGCACGACCCACGGCAGGCAGCTTGGTCGCCCGGCATCACACGGCTGCGTCAGGCTCTCGCTCCGAAACGCTGCCACGCTCTTCAGCCTTGTTGAGGCCCAGGGTCTGGCAAATACGCGTGTGACCATCGAGCGTAGCCATCCACTCATAGCGAAGCGCCAAGATAAGGGCGTCAAGGTTGCCCGGCAGAGGTCTCGTGACGACACTGCTGGGGTCAGATCGGCAGGGATGCGGTTCGGCAATCCGCCTCGCGAGACCTACTATTATCCGGTGACGGTGAGCCGCCCTGAGCCAAGCCTCTACACATATGAACCAAACGGCGCTTCTAACGGCGGGCACGATTGGTGAGATCCGCTGAGGGCTGTTGAGGAAGAGAGCAACGGGTTCGACCCCACTGCTCAGTTCTTTGCTGTACTCCCTAGACTTCTACCAGCTTACTGCACCTTCGCGCCGAGAGCTTCCGAGAAGGGTAGGGTCATCAAATAGCGATCCTTCTTATCGGTGATCACTATCTTGAACTGGTGAGGATCAAGTCTCTGTCTCGCCAGCTCAGCCGCCATCCTCGGGACGTTATGATACGCCAGGAGGTAAGCAGCCTCGACACTCTCCAGCTCGAAGCCCGTCTCATCCTGTTGCAGCCCCAAGGGGCCATACAGATGGAGGTAGAACGATGGCACGACGCGACTCGCCTCTGTCCTACTGTGAACTCTTGAGACAACGGAATGGATCAGCCGTGAGTGTCACCGCAGGATACAGCGAGGTCATTATGTTTGCCGACTGCTCATTATCGAGCCCCTAGGCGAGGCTGAAGTCAGCACGTAAGCGGAAGCCCGCATCTGCTCAGCGAGAAAGCGGCGCAGCTCGTGGAAGGGCGAGGACATACAAGCCTTACAGCCTGCCCTGGGGAGAAGGGGAAGAGCGCCAGCGAAGGTGTGCCGGTACTCTCCCCATGTTTGACCTCGGTGCCTCCGAAAAGGTCGCTCGTACAGCCGTGCTTTGCCTCTGGGGCTACTCAGGCATCCATGGCAGCTCCGCTGCCGCTGATGAGGCTGCCCTGGTGCTCAGATGCGATCCTAGAGGCAGATAGCTTCTCGGCTTTGCGTCTCTCCTTGAACGGGTAAGGCTCGTAGCTTCCCAGGGTCGGCCCATCTCGGCCGTTCTCGACAACAGTCAGCTTTGCGGCTGAGCCGATGGTCGACTGGAGCGAGGCATGGGCTGAACCCGG
>NZ_BJZU01000159.1 GCF_007992195.1 Methylobacterium oxalidis
GCGGACTTGGCCCGTGAGGTTCTCCGCCATCATGTTCACGTTGTCGGTCAGGTCCTTCCAGGTCCCGCCGACGCCCTCGACCTGGGCTTGGCCGCCGAGCTTGCCCTCCGTGCCGACCTCGCGGGCGACGCGGGTGACCTCGCTGGCGAAGGAGTTGAGCTGGTCCACCATCGTGTTGATGGTGAGCTTGAGGGCCAGGATTTCGCCCTTCACGTCGACGGTGATCTTCTTGGAGAGATCGCCCCGCGCCACCGCCGTCGTGACTTCCGCGATGTTGCGGACCTGACTCGTCAGGTTCTCGGCCATCATGTTCACGTTGTCGGTCAGGTCCTTCCAGACGCCGCCGACGCCCTTCACCTGGGCTTGGCCGCCGAGCTTGCCCTCCGAGCCGACTTCCTTCGCCACGCGGGTGACCTCGCTGGCGAAGGAGTTGAGCTGATCCACCATCGTGTTGAAGGTCGACTTGAGGTCGAGGATCTCGCCCTTCACGTCGACGGTGATCTTCTTGGACAGGTCGCCGTTGGCCACTGCCGTGGTGACCTCGGCGATGTTGCGGACCTGTCCGGTGAGGTTCGCCGCCATCAGGTTCACGTTGTCGGTCAGGTCCTTCCAAGTGCCGCCCACGCCCTTGACCTCCGCCTGCCCGCCGAGCTTGCCCTCCGAGCCCACCTCACGCGCGACGCGCGTGACCTCGCTGGCGAAGGAGTTCAGCTGGTCGACCATCGTGTTGACGACCTTGCCGATGCGCAGGAACTCGCCCCGGAGCGGGCGGCCCTCGATCTCGATCTGCATGGTCTGGCCGAGGTCGCCCTTGGCGACGGCCCCGATGACGCGCGCGACTTCCGTCGTCGGCTGGACGAGGTCGCCGATCATCGAGTTGACCGAGTCGATGCACTCGACCCAGCACCCGGTCGCGGCCGGCAGCTTGCCCCGCTCGCCGATGCGTCCGTCCTTGCCGACCGTGCGGGCCACCCGGTCGAGTTCGCGCGCGAGGCCCTGGTTCAGCTCGACGATGTCGTTGAACGCCTGCGCGATCTCGCCGTCGATCCCCGTGAGGTCGAGGGGAAGCCTGACCGAGAAATCCCCTTTGCGGAAGGCGCGCAGGCTCTTCAGGAGGAGCCGCGGTTCGATCTGCGTGGTGGGCGTCATGCGGACAGACCTTCGGACATTGGGAAAGCGGCTGAGTGTACCTCGGGGAGCCGCCCTGCAGCGCCGTGGGTAAGCGGGTGTATAGAGAGGGGCAAGCGCAACTATCGGTTGCCGCTAACGAGCGGTGATCGCCGCGCGTCCGCCCTCGGCCGCCTCTCTGCGTCGGTGGTCCTGGGGTCGGCGGTCCTGGCTAGGGCCGTCGTCGGCCTGCCGATCGCCTGCGGCGTCCGGATCACGCTCTCGAAGGCGCTGATCCCGCCCCGCTTGCGGATCGGACGAACAGGATGAACCCTGTGCCGTGTGCTGGAGCGTTCCGATGGAGATTCCGGAGTCATCCCGCAAGTCGCACGCCGTCGAGACACCCTGGCATGGCCTCCCGACGCTCGTGATCCGGCCCGCTCGGCCAAGATCGGTCATACCGGCACCTGCCATCATATTGAGACGTCGGCACCATCATCATGCTACGGACCGCAATGGCCGGCATGGCCGCGCAGGTGGCGGTTCTCGGGCTGTGATCGAAAAGTTGGATGATCTGCTCGCGCTGTCCCGCGAGCAGCATTTCGGTCGTGCGCCCGCGGCGTGCCGTGTGACCCCGCAGATGCTGTCGGCCAGCGTGAAAAACCTCGAGAACCGCTTCGGCGTGCAGCTCGTGCAGCGCGGCTCGCCCTTCCACGGCTTCACGCCGAAGGGCCAGCGGGTGCTCTCCTGGGCACGCCGGATCGTCGCCGACAGCCGGACCATGCAGAAGGACGTCGCGACGCTCCGGCGCGGCCTGAGCGGGCATCTGCGCATCGCCGCAATCCCGACGGCCCTGCCGATGGTGGCGGATCTCACGACGCCCTACCGGTCGCGGCATCCCGACGTGCGCGTGACGATCGCGTCGAGCGCCTCGACCGCGTCATGGCGGTGCCGCTCTACCAGGAGGAGTACCGGCTGATCACGGCCGCGGATGGTCCCTGTGGAGACTGTGCCCGCGTCACCTGGGCCGAGGTCGGGCGGCTGACTCTCTGCCTGCTGACACCCAACATGCAGAACCGGCGCACCATCGATCAGCAGATCCGCGCGACCGGTCGAGAGCCCGCGCCGACGCTCGAAACGAACTTGATGATCCTCCTGATGACGCATGTGCGCACCTTGCGCTGGGCCAGCATCATGCCGGCGGCGCTCGCCGACCTGCTGCCGGCTCAGGAGGGCCTGCGCGCCATCCCGATCGTCGAGCCCACCCTCACGCACATGATCGGACTGGTGGCTCTCCAGCGCGAGCCGGCCACGCCTCTCGTCACCTCCCTGATGGCCGTCGCCCGCCAACTCGGACGCAGCCTCGGGCGGGGCACCGTCACCACCCAGGAGGGTGCCTTGGACCGGTACGGTCGTCGGGCGCAAAGGTGCGGGCGTTGCGGGATCTGTCAGACCCTATCGATTCTCTCGATTCATAGAAGTAATACTGCCGTTTTCGAGGCCGATCAACCGGCAGATTGAGACAGCATTACGGAAAATAAGCCGCCATCTTGAATATATTTCGTGGAAATTTTCATCGATTTGTCGATAGTCGACGTACAAATAGCCTAACCGGTACGTTCACGTACGAGATTGATCTATGTGATGACGTGCTAACAAATGATGATGATCTTGAGGGGCCATATCTCAAAAAGCTCGTGACGTGCGTGCTGCCCTGCCAAAGGAGGGGACGATGCAGAAGCCACAGCGTCACTTGGACCCCGAACGCATCGCCGAGCTGACGCCGAGGGGCGGACTCCAGGCCGCCGAGTTCGAGGACCGGAGGCTGGGGCGGCTCAGCACGGTCAGCACCAGCGTCATCTACACCGACGCCGCCTCCGGTGCCGTGCTCCTGAGCAACCGGTTCGCGAGCAGGGCGGAAGCCGTGTCGCAGATCAACTTCTACCGGTCGACCTTCCAGGACGTGAAGGCCCGGCGCCGTGCGTTTCGCGTCGTGTAGGCGCGGCGTCGGCGATCAGCATGGGAAATGTGGAACCGTGATCGAAGTGCCTGAGAAGACTTTGGTCCCCGCCGAATGCGCGAATGCCGGAGGTCGGGCGTCCTGCGCGGAGCGTATGCGGTTCCCGATGCCGCCGCAGGGCGATGGCCCGGCCGCCGCGAAGGCCGCGCACAACCTCCCCCGACCGGAGCGCACCGCACATCCCTTCTGCCTCAACCTCAGGACCTGCGGCAGGCTGGCGGAGCGGTTCATCTGGGAGATCAGGGAGCGGGGAAAGCCGAAGCGCCATTCCGCCCACACCTACGCGACGTTCGACGAGGCCCGTGTCGCAGGCAAGGCCGCCCTCGCTGCCCTGATCGTCGAGTGGCGCCGGACCGATGTCCCGGTTCGCGATCCCGCCGGGAGAGCTTGAGCCCGCAGGTCCGAACACGTCACGCCTGACCCTCGCCCGACCAAAGGCCGGGCGACAGCGCGGAGGGCGAAGCTGCTGCCCAAGCCTGGCGCGACTGGGCCGGCGGCCCTCACGGCTGGCCCGACTCGATCAGCGAGAACCTGGAACCGGCGCGTGGTGAGTTGCTGCCGACTTGGCTGAGAGGCTGAGGCCCGGTCCTTCCTACAAGGGGTGTGGCCGGCACTACCGGACTGGACCGATCCCACGGCTTCGAAGACGCTCCTCTCCGGAGTGGCCCAAAATCCCGAAGCCACTCTCTTGGAACGACCTTGGCACGCCGAGGGCGGCGCTCGTCCGCTCAGGGTGGAAGGCCGGTGTGCCTCACCGCCCGAGAGCGGACGTTCAGCTTTGCGCCCACTCCGGCCGTTCAGACGATTTTCAAACGGCATCTCCAAAGCGGTCATGGCTACAGCCCAGCTTACGGGGTTGTATCGTCCGCGCAGCGCCGGCCTTCCAGATCCGCGGCCGTGCGATTCCGCTCGGCCGAGGCGTGGGAATCTTGAATTTCCGGGAGTGGGTGTAGGTCTATCCCGAACCTGAGCCGGCTCGGGCCAACCGGATTGGATTCTCGCCGCCTTCGGATCGGCCTGTCGCCCGACATAGTGCGAGCGATGAGAGCCGCTGACGCTCGACTTGCACAGTACGAACCGGCCGTTGTGACTGAAGGAGATCGTCATGAAGGTTCTGATCGTCCTGACCTCCCACGACCAGCTCGGCAACACCGGCCGCAAGACCGGCTTCTGGCTGGAGGAGCTCGCCGCGCCCTACTACGTCTTCAAGGATGCCGGCGCCGAACTCGTGCTCGCTTCGCCGAAGGGCGGCAAGCCGCCCCTCGATCCGAAGAGCAACGAGCCGAACTTCCAGACGGACACGACGCAGCGCTTCGAGGCCGACGCTGAGGCGACCGCGGTCTTGGCTGAGACCGTGCCGCTCGCCGGCGTGACGCACGAGGGCTTCGACGCCGTCTTCTACCCCGGGGGCCATGGACCCATGTGGGATCTCGCGGAGGATCCGGCCTCAAGACGGCTCATCGAGACGACGCTCGGCGCCAGCAAGCCCGTGACGCTCGTCTGCCACGCCCCCGGCGTCCTGCGGCACGTCACGACCGACGACGGCGTGCCGCTGGTCCGGGACCGGAACGTGACCGGCTTCACGAACACCGAAGAGGACGCGGTGGAGCTGACGGCCGTCGTGCCATTTCTGGTCGAGGACGAGCTCACCCGTCTCGGCGGCCGGTTCAGCAAGGCCGCCGACTGGCAGCCCTACGTCGTCGAGGACGGTCTGTTGATTACCGGCCAGAACCCCGCCTCGTCGGGTCCGGCGGCCGAGCGCCTTCTCAAGCGCCTACGGGGCGGCGGACAAGGCTGAACGGAGGCATTTCCATGAGCACGGATCGGAAGGTCGCCATCGTGACCGGTGCCTCCCAGGGCATCGGCGCCGGCATCGTGCAGGCCTACCGCGGCCTCGGCTACGCCGTGGTCGCGAACTCCCGCGCGATCGAAGGCGGGCAGGATCCCGAGGTCGTCACCGTTGCGGGCGATATCGGCGAGCGCGCGGTCGCGGAGCAGGTTGTGCGGACGGCCGTAGGCCGCTTCGGTCGCGTCGACACCCTGATCAACAATGCCGGGATCTTCATCGGCAAGGCCTTCACCGACTACACGGTGGAGGACTTCGAGCGTGCCCTGCACGTCAACGTCGCCGGCTTCTTCCACGTGACGCAGATCGTCGTCCCGCAGATGCTCGAACAGGGCAGCGGCCATGTCGTGCAGATCACGACGACGCTGGTGGACCAGCCGATCGCCGGCGCGCCGGCTGGGCTCGCGAGCCTGACGAAGGGGGGCCTGGCCGCGGTCACGCGCGGGCTTGCGATCGAGTACGCGGACCGCGGCATCCGGGTGAACGCCGTCGCGCCGGGGATCATCAGGACCCCGATGCACGCGGCGGACGCGCTCGCAGCGCTCGCCAAGCTCCATCCCATGGGCCGTCTGGGTGAGGTCGAAGATGTCGTGGCGGCCATCCTCTACCTCGAGCAGGCGCCCTTCGTGACGGGCGAGATCCTGAACGTTGATGGCGGTCAGCACGCCGGCCGCTGGTGAGGAGATGCCCCGATGCCGATCGTCACGATCCAGATCACGCGCGAGGGGTCCGACCCCGCACGCGACGCGGTGACCGCCGCGGAGAAGGCGGCCCTGATCAAAGGCGCGAGCCAGCTGCTCTTCGACGTCCTCGGCAAGCCGCTCGACGCGACCTTCGTCGTCATCGAGGAGGTGCCCCTGGAGAACTGGGGCATGGGCGGCCTGCCGGTCGCGGAGTACCGCCGCCGGCGCCGGAGCGCTCAGGCAGATTGAGGTCAGATTTCCGCGCAGCTGGCCGCCGTCCACCACAACCGAGAGACCTCGCCTGCTCCACCACGTCGGTGCTCAAGCAGGCGTGACGTCGGAGGCGAACATGAATATCCGGTTGCTTCTCACCCCAAGCTTGCTCGTCAGCCTCCATGCACCCCTGCCGGCCATAGCGCAGAGTGCCGCCGAACCTGGGACGGGGGGCGGGCCTGCCTCAACGATCAGAGCGCCCAACACGGCGGCAACCGGCCAAACTGTGCCTCGGCCGGGCGCCCTCAACCCGGAAGAGACCGACGGCATTCAGCGACGCACTCGGCAACAGCAGGAGGACGACGCAATCACCAAGGGGATTTGCATCGGCTGCTCGCCGCGCTGAACCGCAGTGAGCGGTAAAGCGCCTAAGGCCACGCACCAAGCGCCCCTCTCCAAGGTAGGCGCGGTCCCGACCAGATTGCTCGGCGATATGCCCCACGCGGCGCCGGAGAAGGCGTTTCGCGGGCTCTTCGAAGCCGAAGGAAGGTATTTCTTCCACAATCGTGCAAATGCGCGAGGGGTGATGCCGATCTTCTATGGGCATGCAGGCCCTGGCGTCCGTGCCACGTTCATCAGCCAACACACCATCGCAAAATACCCGACCAGCGTCAGCAGCTCGACAGTGCCCGCCTCGCCCCAAGTCCGAAGAGCGTCGGCGTAGGTCTCCTCCTTCAAGCGATGCTGGCTGATGAGTTCCGCAACAACGGTGCGTGCAAGTGCGAGGTCGCTGTGCAGGTCGTCCGGTAGCGATGTCCCTCGCTCGACAGCGACCAGGGCAGCCGCGGGCACGCCGGCGGCTTCAGCCAACGGCAGGTGCATGTCCCACTCGAACACGTTGGACACCTCACGGGCCACCACACAGATCGTCCACTCGCGCAACGCATCGTCCACCGTTCCTGCGTAGCGCAGCGTCTCTCCGACCTTGGCGACCGCCCGCAGGAGCGGCGGGCGGTGCAGCAACGGCCGAAACGGGCCGTAGACGCCCCGGCGAGGGCCGTTGATCAGCTCGTCGGCAGCAGCCTGCTGGTCTGCGCCGAGCTTGTTCGGTGGCCCCAGCCGTTCAGATAGACCGGCTTCCGGGAAGAGCGGGATGGCGTTGGCGGAACCGTTCGGGCTCATCAGGCTTGCCTCAGGCTCTTGAACGAAGGTTCTGCATCGCGCCACAGCCACAGGGCTGTGAGCACCAGCAGCAGCGTGGCCGCCGCGCCAGTCCAGCCCAGCGCATCCCATCCGGCCCAGTGGCCGGGACCGATCGCGCGGATGATCAGCGGACCTGCAATCTGCCCGGCAGCGAAGGCTGCGGTCATCTGGGCCAGGAGCGGCGTGGGATTGTCGGGCCGCGCTTCGCGTGCCAGCTGCAGGCCGGCCATCGTGGCAACCATGAAGGTGCCGCCGACCAGGACCGCCGATGCGGCAATTGCCCAGAGGGCGTGCACAGCCAGGGGCAGCGCGGTGCCGAGCGCCATGCTGGCCTGCGCCAGGGCCCAGATCCGCCTCCGCGGCCAAGCCGGTAGCCAGCGTGCCACAGCCGCGACCGACAGGGCGGCGGCCAAGCCGAACAGCGGCCAAGTCAGTCCGAACACGAGGGGATCTGGGGCCAGCTCGCGGGCCATGGTGGGCAGGAAGGTTGCCGGCACGATGTAGCCGAACCCGAAGGCGCCATAGCACAGCACCAGTGGCAGGTGCCCACTCTGGCTGTCTGGCGCGACCGCCGTCCCCTCAAGCTCCTCCATTCCGGGTGTGACGGTGCTGTTGCCGCGTGACTGCAGCCATACAAGCAGCGCGCTCACCCCGGCGATCAGCCCCAGCTCCAGCCACAGCCAAGCCGCTGGCTGGCGTCCACCGAACCAGGCCAGCATGCCCGCGAACGCAATGCCGAGCCCGACCCCGGTGTAGATCCAGGCCCCCAGTTGCGAGACCTGACGCCGGGCGAGCTCGGCCATGCACCAGCTGCTCGCGCAGACCAGCGCCCAGGCGCTGAACACACCGGCCGCCGCACGCAGCATGGCCCCGGTAAGGACGCTCGGAACGGCGTCGGCACCTGCAGTCGCCAGGGTCGTCAACGCCACTCCCCAGAGGCTCAGCAGCAGGCCGCGACGCGGGTTGCTGGTGAACCAGGAGGCGGTCAGGGCACCGGCGAAGTAGCCGCCATAGTTGGCGGCTGCCCACTCCGCGCCGGCTGCAGCGCTCAGGCTGCCGTCCCGCATCATGAGCGGCATCAGCGGAGTGAAGGCGAACCGGCCAATGCCCATGGCGACGGCGAGAGCGATGACGCCGCTGCTGATGATCAGCCAAGCCGAACGGTTAGGCGGTAGGTGTGAAGGATGCATTGTGCTCATAGGACGGCCCGATTAAGCACCCGCGAGCCCTTCTTGGAAAATGAATTCTCCTGACTTATCATTCTCGTTATGAGAACGATGAACTTGGACGACCTCCACATCTTCCGCAGCGTAGTGCGAGAGGGCGGTGTGACGCGCGCGGCGAACCTGCTGCACCGTGTGCCATCCAACGTGACGACCCGGATCAAGCAGTTCGAGGAGCGGCTGGGCGTGACGCTGTTCCGCCGACAGGGTCGAAGCCTGACTCTCACTGAGGCAGGTCGTACGCTGCTGAGCCACGCCGAGAAGCTGCTGCAGATGGCAGACTTGGCCGAGCGGGAGATGCGCAGCGGCGGTGTGCTGCGGCTGGGCTCTCTGGAAAGCGCGGCCGGCGCGAGGCTGCCGCCGATCCTGTCAGCCTTCCACGCGCAACACCCCGATGTCACCATCGAGCTGCAGACCGGCACGACCCGCGCGTTGCTGCGCCTTCTGGACCGCTTCGAGGTCGAGGCTGCCTTCGTGTCCGAGCCTTTCGAGAAGGGCAGCCTCTCATCGGTTCCGGCCTTCGACGAGGAGCTGGTGCTGATTACTGCCAAAGGTGGGCCGACGATCCGCAAAGCTGCCGAGCTACGTGGGCGGACCCTGGTGGCGTTCCCGCATGGTTGCTCCTATCGGCAGCGCCTCATCGAGTGGCTGGCTGAAGGCGGCGCGTCGCCGGACCGGGTTCTGGAGATGAGCTCATACCACGCGATCGTGGCCTGTGTGGCAGGCGGCACGGGAGCGGCGATCGTGCCGGCGGAGGTGCTTGATCAGGCCGTGTTGAGCACGGCCGTGGAGCGCCATCCTGTGCCGCCGCATCTGCGGGTCAACCGTACCCACCTCGTGTGGTCTGGTGAGGTCAGCGCGCCCTTGCAGGCCCTGATGGGGCTATTGCCCAGCGCGGCCGCCAGTGAGGAGGCGATTGGGTGAAGATGCCAACGCTACCCGTTCCATGAAGTCAGGACCGGAACAGGAGCAAGCCCTCGGCATTGCGGTCGGACCATAGCTAGGGGCAGGTCCGATGCTCGATCTCAACATGGCAACCGCCGAGGAGCTAGACAGCGTGGCTGCGCTGCAAGGCCACGGCTTTGAGATCGTGCGCTACCGGGAAGGAACGGGGCCGGTTCACCAGTCTGCGACAGCGCGGTGAAGTGCCGGGTCTCAATCGCAAGGCAGACGGCATCGCGGATCAGGTCACGGTTGCAAAAAGCTAGGCCGAGCAGACCAGCACCCATGTTGCTAACGCGTTGTGCGTGCAGATCCGGATGACGGCACCATGAGGCCGTCACCGGAGTCGCGCCGAACGCCCGCTTTCCTACAGCTTGAGTTCCGAAACGGACAGGCGGCTTCCGGCCAGATCCGGCCGGCAGCTTTGTGCCCAGCTCAGCCGTTCAGACAATGCCGGCAGCTTCGCAAGACCTTGCGCTCTGCCCTTCATTGTGAGTGACGACGAACCTACTCCGGCTTGCCGCTCCGGATCGAGCGCATATCGAGAAGCCACAGGTTTCAGTAACGACAACCGAGTTGTCGTTTACGGCATCGGGCCTGATGCCTTTGAAGGGCTACGGTGACGCAGAAGCCAAGCTTGCCGAAGCCTGTATTGCCTTCAACCGATAGCCCACCCGAAACTTGGCAGCTGAAATCGTGTCATTTCACCGGCAGCTATACTTAGCGAGATCGCTAATGATAATTGCGGGATCAGGGTCCATATGTCTGAGGTAAAATCGAATGCGCCCAGCTACAGAAGGCCACCACAGACGTCATCAGAAAGAATACATTGAAGTGGAATGTTCATCAACATTCGGGCCAACCGCGACTCCGTACGCATGCGCGATTGCTGGATGCTTTGTAGGCACGTTTATTGCTAGAGACAACAGTATTATCTTGAGTTAAATCAAGTAAATTACGCACTTATTAACAAATGCAGGCGCGACGGCGGCGACCTAGCCCATACGCTCCAGCCGCCCGTCTGCACAGTTATTTTCCTAACTTAGGTCTTGAGTTCGGGATCAGGCTAGATGAGCCAAGTTCGGCGGCCATTCGCGGCACGTCGAGGAGAATCATCGTGTGCTCGGCGCCGCATCGAGCAGGTGTCTGACGCCGGGATCACCGCCGACAGGATGTCCCGGCTGCAAACGATCGTGACGTGACGCCGGCTCGTCTTGGAGGCCTGAGGTCAGACGCCGGGCGCCAACCATTTCGTGAGAGCGGGGGCCAAGGGCAGGGGCTGCCCGCACGTCCGCGGTCAAGATCGCGAAGGAGGCGAGAGGATGGGAGCGCAGGCAGACCAACATCCGACGCAGCAACCACCGGCGGCAGGCTCGAAGCATATCGAGCTCCGACCGCAGGACCTGGACCTGCTTCTGACCCAGGCGAGTGACCCAACCCTGCACCGCAACGTCAACGGGTTCGAGAACAACCTCACGCCCGGCCAGGAGCTCTGGGGAGCGGCCAGTCAGCCGTTCCTGCGCCTGTCGCCCTCTCAGTTCGAGCAGACAGGAACTCAGGCCAGCCCGAACGCGGTGCGCATCACCTCCGTCGATGGGACGTCTCTCCTCCCGAACCCTCGGCTGGTCAGTGACCTGATCGGCCAGCAACCTCTCGATGCCGACGGCGGCACGATCAGCCTTCCGAACAGCTTCGGGGGCAACCTTCTGCTGATGTCCTTCGGGCAGTTTTTCGATCACGGCCTCGACTTCTACGCCCGCGGCGGCGGCCCCGATCTCGTGCCCATCGGCGACCTGAACGATCAGCTGGCCGCTGCACAAACCCGCCTCGACTCGCTTCGCAAAGCCGAAGGGCTGCCGCCCGTCCGGATCGATGCTACGGACAGCCTCCTCGAGCAGTTGGGGGATTCCCCTCCGCCGGGATTCGAGTTTCTGACAGGCAGCCGTGCCGGGCGCTTCGACCTGCTGGACGGAACCGTCGAACTCGGCGCGGACGGCGCGCCCATGATGAACAACAGCACCGGGACTGCGCATCTCAACAAGACGGCGCCCTTTGTCGACCAGAGCCAAACCTACGGCTCTGAGCCGAAGATGGCGTACCTCCTGCGCGAAAGTGCGCGAACCGCGGCCGGAGATCTGATCCCGGATGGAAACGGCGGCTGGGTGAAGACACATCGCCTGCTCGACGGAGCCCAGGAAGTGGGCCCGGACGGGATCACGCGGGGCAATCTGCCAAGTTATGCCGACATCTTGGTCAACAATGGCGTGCCCCGCGACGTCATCGATCGACTGTTGTCCGACGTCGCCGACAAGACGATCACGAACATCGATGCCTGGGCCTGCCTCACGGCGGTTCCGGGCTTCGTGAACTTAAGTGACATCGGCGACGCCAAGCACACGATCATGCTGGGCGACAAGAATGATGCGCTCGCAGCGCCGTTCGGTTCGGACGGCGTCACGCCGAACCCGACATTCGATCTGCAGAGCCTTCTGTCCTACCACATCGCCGGGGATCACCGCGCCGACGAGAACGTGGCGATAACAGCCGTCCACACGGTCTGGCACCGCGAGCACAATTTCGAAGCGGAGCAGATCCGGGCGCTGCATTCGGATTGGAGCGCCGAACAGGTTTTCCAGGCCGCCAAGATCGTCACGACGGCCGAGTACCAGCGCACCGTCTTCACAGAATTCGCCGACGGGATGTCCGGCGGCATCCCCGGCCCGTCGCACGGGTTCGGCGGGTATGATCCGACCGTCAATCCCGGCATCTCGGAGGAGTTCGCGGGCGCGATGTACCGCGTCGGCCACTCCATGATCAACGAGACCATTCCGTTCGTGGATGGCGACGGCGCGACGCAGGAGGTGCCCCTGTTCTCGGCCTTCCTGAACCCGGCCATGTTCGATGGGCGGGATCCGCTCACGGGTGGGGTCGGCGGCGCGGCTTCCATCATCGCCGGCGAGGTTCAGTTCGCACACCAGCGGATCGACGAGCAGATCGTCGAGGTGATCCGCAGCAAGCTTCTCGGGCTGCCGCTCGACCTCTACGCAGCCAACATCGAGCGCGGCCGCGAGGCCGGGGTGCCGACCCTCGACGCCTTCCGCCGCTACGTGAGCGAGAATTCCAGCCTCATCGATCAAGCTGGCCAGGCATCGAACTACACGGCGACGCAACCGGAAAAGGTGCCCAGCCTCAAACCCTACGGGACGTGGGCCGAGTTCGGGGCCAACCTGCGCGGCACACCGGAAGAGCAGGCCGAACTCCTCGCCTTGTTCAAGGCCGCGTACGGCGAGGCGGATGTTCACGTCGGCGATGTCGACCTGTTCGTCGGCGGCCTCGCGGAGAGGCCATTTGGCGCGAGCCAGATGGGCTCGACCTTCACCTGGATCTTCCAGGAACAGCTCGACCGGCTGCAGGAAGGTGATCGGTTCTACTACTTCAACCAGCTCAAGGATGCGCCGCTGCTCCTCGCTGATATCGGCTCCCAGCACTTCTCCGACATCATCATGCGCAATACCGGGCTCGAGCACCTGCACTTCGCAGCCTTCAAGGTTGCGGAGACGATCGAGCTCGGCCCGGAGGATCGGAGCTACGAGTTGGACGGCCTTCCGACGACCCCCGGTGCGGCTGTGGTTCTCGTTGGCAACGCGCATGACAACACGATCGTTGTCACAGCCGGTGATCACACGATCTACGGCGAGGCAGGAGACGACACCCTGCAGGGCGGCTCGGGGCTCGATGCCCTGCACGGCGGCACCGGCAACGATGTCCTGATGGCCGGAGCGGGCCCGCTCGGCGCCTTCGCCTACGGCGAGGATGGCGACGACGAGCTCCGTGGCAACAGCGGCGACGACAACCTGATCGGCGGCGCGGGCGACGATGTCATCGAGGGCGGCGCCGGCAAGGACTTCCTGTCCGGTGGCTCCGGCGACGACCGGATCGTGCCCGGCGCCGATCCCACCATGATCGATGGCGGAGAGGGCAACGACACCATCGTGTTCAGCGCCGCCTCGGAGGGCGTGGCCGTCGATCTCAGCATCGTGCTGCAGCCCATCGTGGGCCTCGGCGGCTACGCGCAGGGCGACGTGATCAGCGGCGTCGAGAACATCATCGGCTCACACGCGGCCGACAGGCTGACCGGGGACCGGGCGGACAATCGGATCTCCGGCGGTGGTGGGGACGATCACCTCGAGGGTGCAGCCGGCGACGACGTGGTGATCGGCGGCACCGGAGCAGACGTCCTGCGCGGTGGCTCGGGAGATGACACGCTCCGGGGCGGCAAAGGCGCGGACACGTTTGTGTTCCACTCCGAGGACATGGGCGAGGACACGATCACCGACTTCGATTCGGAGGCTGACCACTTGGATCTACGCGAGCTCGGGCTGTTCGACGTTGCCGATATTCTTTCCGTCACGAGCGAGGATCAGTGCGGAGATGCCGTGATCGCAGTCAAGGGACTCTTGATCACGCTTGAAGGCGTCAGCGAAGCGCAGCTCCAGGCGGCAGGCAGCGCTTTCGTCGTTTAAGTGAATCCGTGAGGCCGTCCGCTTCGCGCCCATTCTGGTCATTCAGTCGATGAAGGCGGCTGCTTCAAGTCGGGCATTCACAGGCTGAACATTATGACGGGCGATCGCTCTGCCTCGGCCCTCCCACCACCCGGGCGCACATCTCCCAGGGGCTCGAAGTGCTGGCCCACGCCCTCGAAGGTTCGCCGGCCCTCGCCTCGACCTACATCTGAGCACCGTCCGGCTCGCGGCGGGCACTCGCCGTCGGCTGACTGCCTTTCCTGACTGACCCTCCGAACCCCGCTACCGACGTCCGCATTTGGAGCAGCACCGCCGCGGCCGTTCCCCGAAACCTCGGCCGGCAACGGAAGGACCGCTCCCGATCGATCGGCTCATGGTAGCGGACGCTGCAGGTCGGCCGGTGTCGCTCCTTGCCGGTCCCGAAGGTCATCGGGTCGGTCCGACTGCGCTTGCAGGTAGGCGATGACATCCCCCGGTCGAGCGGATTCGCAATTCCGGTTAA